>NZ_VTQV01000028.1:0-55225 GCF_008764245.1 Bacillus subtilis | reverse complement strand
CTGTACGAAAAGTCGATAGAACATCGAAAACGTAGATCCAAAGTGGAGTTGGATGTACGAAAAGTCGAGGAATCATCGAAAACGTAGATCCAAAGTGGAGTTGGATGTACGAAAAGTCGATAGAACATCGAAAACGTAGATCCAAAGTGGAGTTGGATGTACGAAAAGTTGAGGGAACATCGAAAACATAGATCCAAAGTGGGGTTGGATGTACGAAAAGTTGAGAGAACATCGAAAACGTAGATCCAAAGTGGGGTTGGATGTGCAAAAAGTCGAGAGAACATCGAAAACGTAGATCCGAGTGAAATGTTTGCGAAGAAGAATCTAGGTTCTCTAGACGGAGGAGTGGTCAAAAAAGATCAAAGGAACATCATTATTTTAGCTATATTATTTGCTGGTGAAAATAAAAAGTAGATAAAAGTTCAAGTCATTTAAAATTTTTACAAGGAAGTCACTTTGATTTTGCTCGGTTTCGCAAATATATGCAACTTTGAGTAAAGTGTAAGAAGGGGATCATTTTATCATGATTCCCTTCATAATGTAGTAGGAAAAAGTAATGATTAAGACCCTACTATTTGCGTTTGCCCTTTATTAATTACATACAATCTACGTTAATTAGTAAAAATAGATGGAATATAAACATAGGTCCGAAGACTTTGTATATTCGATGGACAAACTAATAAATCGTTGTTATAATAAATCCCAAAGTTTAGTGATTAAATATTTAAACCATATAGATGATTACACAGTAGATTTCTATTCTTTTAGATTAGAACTAAATAATTTAGTGTAACGCAATTTTTCAAACAATGCGGGCTGTCAGGTGTATATACGGACTTTTATTAAGACCTTTTTAACAAGTGATACACATTTAAAATGATAGCGTATTCATATTAATCTCAGTAAAAACTCTACATTCCTTCCAGCAAAGATCACCACTAAAACAATCTTACTGTACTGTTTGATCGATAGAATTGAATTTCTAAGAATCCAAAGTGTATTTCCGTATCTCACTTCCATACATATACCGATAAACTTTGTCCTTAGATCGTCTAAAGCATCCTTAAAGAAACGTAAATTTTTTTTAGGGGGTGGTATACATATAGAACTATTTCTTTTGTTTCTCCAATCAATGAAAGGGTGGTGTAGAAATGCGAAAAAAGTTTTTATTTGTATGTATCATTGTTCTTCTAAGTTTGTCTCTTATTCTTTCTGGATGTTCATTGTCGGCATCTAATGAAAAGAAGCAGGAACTGACCATCTGGACTTTTACAGATGAAGCTAAATACGCCGTAGAAAAATTTGAAGAAAAAAATCCTGATATACATGTCAATCTTCTATTTATTACAAATGATAATTACGTACAAAAACTGATTTCTGTTTTACAGGTAGAGAAAAATGTACCAGATATTTTCTTTGTAGAAAATACGTATTGGCCGCAAATTAAGGAAATACCGCGCCTAGAAAATTTATCACAGGCACCCTATAACGCTGAGGAAATTCTGAAGCAACAGTTCCAATATATTCAGGATATGGAAAAGGATGAAGACGGGATTATTAGAGGGTTAGGGTACCAGGGAACACCGGGAGCTTTCTATTATCGGAGAGACCTTACAAAAGAATACTTAGGTACGGATGATCCTGATGAAGTAAGCGAAATGATTAATAGCTGGGATAAAATCATGGAAATTGGCGAAAGGGTTTATGAAGAGAGTAATGGAGAGGTTCACGCCCTATCAAGTTGGAGTGATATTAACATTGTAGAAAGCTCGAATGTTAAAGAACCCTGGGTCGTGGATGGAAACCTAGTGATTGATTCTGTCCGCCTTAATGAATTGGATTTAGTAAAGGAAGCAAGGGAAAAAAATGTGGAGGCAAAATATGAGTCATGGGGACCGGCATGGACAGCTTCGATGCAAAAAGGGTCTGTTATGTTTTATGCAGAGCCAACATGGGGATTGCCACATATTTTTGAAAAAAATGCCCCCGAGACTTCAGGAAAATGGGGATTAGCTCATGGACCGAAAACATTTAGTGGTGGGGGCACATTTTTAGCTATGTATAACAACAGTAAAAATAAAGACCTAGCTTGGGAATTTATGAAGTTTTATACGTCTGACCCGGAATTTTCAAAGGAACTAGCTAAAAGCCAACAGTATTTTCTAAGTAATAAAGATATTGATTCTGAATTGGCTCCCAAATTAACGTCCGAATTCTTAGGTGGGCAAAAATACTTTGAGTTTTTCGTAGAGGCAGGGGAGCAAGTACCTTCAGCACCACAAACAAAATATGACAATGATATCAATGGATTGTGGAGTGACAAATTGAATAATTACTTGAATGGAAGATACAAAACGAAAGAAGAAATGCTTGAGTCATTCAAAACGGAAGTCGGTCATAACTTCCCTGAAATTAATGTGGATTAAGCAAGGATTAAAGTTGTATATTTCGGTAAAGGAGGAATGAGTATGTTTTCAAAGCTTTTACGAAAGGATCATTATGGGTATGTGTTTATCGCACCATTTTTTATTATTTTCCTGATTTTCGGATTGTATCCGATTGTATACTCTTTCTATTTAAGTTTTACCGATTGGGATGGTTTTGGTACCCCAGTCTTAGTTGGCTTTGAGAATTATCAACGACTTTTTGGCGATTTTTTCTTTTACAAATCATTGTTTAATACACTACTTATATGGGGAGTCTCGGTTATTCCACAATTAACCGTTAGTCTTGTACTCGCTGTAATTCTTCATGAAAAGTTTGTTAAAGGAAAAAGTATTTTTCGGGCTGTATTTTTCTTTCCAAACATTGTGACAGCTGCCTCATTGGGGCTTTTAGTTGGATTAATTTTTAGTTGGCAAACGGGGAGTTTCAACCAATTATTAATGAGTCTTGGCTTTATTCAGGATCCTATTCATTGGGCTGATAAGCCAATATTTATGAGGATATTAGTTTCATCCATTCTCTTTTGGCAGTATTTTGGCTATTCCATGATTATCTATATTGCAGGTCTTCAGGGAATTTCAAAAGATTTATTAGAAGCTGCCGAAATTGATGGCGCTTCCAAAGTGAAAGTCTTTTTCCATATTACATTACCACTTTTAAGACCCATCATTCTCTTCCAGGTCATAACTTCCATTATTGGTGGTATGCAAATATTTGATCAACCATATACCTTGACAGATGGTTCAGGGGAACCAGACAAAGCCACATTAACAAGTGTGATGTATTTATATGAGACCGCCTTTACAAGATATCAATATGGTTACGGTTCGGCGATCGCATTCGGGTTGTTTATCGTGATTGTGATCTTTTCAATTTTGTCCTTTGCTGTTACAAATCGAAGATCAAATACTGAAAATATCCAAGGGAGGTCATAAAAGATGGCGCAAAAGGCAGTGCAAACAAAAATTGGCCGACCACTTCGGAATTCTAAAAAGATGAAACCAAGTCATATAATCATTCATGTTTTACTCATATGTTTATCCATTATTTGTATCGTTCCCTTCTATATTATGATTATTTATGGGACACATACTAATGCTGATATTGCTTCTAAGTTCATCTTTCTACCTGGACATGCCTTAATCGAAAATTACCAATCGATGAATGAGAATATTAATATATGGCGTGGCTTTTTGAATAGCTTGATTATCTCTACTTGTTCAACCGCGCTAACGCTTTATTTTGGAGCTTTAAATGCATATGGGTTTGCTAAATATAAATTCAAAGGGAATAAAGTGTTATTCTGGTTTGTATTAGCGACGATGATGGTTCCCCAGCAGCTCGGACTTGTGGGCACTTTCCGGATTATGTATATTTTGAATTTATTGGATACCTATGCAGCATTGATATTACCTGCGGCCGCCAATGCCTTTGCCGTTTTCTTTGTCAAACAATTTATTGATGGGACCATCCCAGATGAAATTATGGAGTCGGCAAGGGTAGATGGAGCAGGAGAATTTAAAACATTTAATCGGATTATTTTGCCTATGCTTTTACCGGCATTGGCCGCATTAGGCATTTTTGCTTTTATCGGTTCCTGGAATAACTTTATCGGACCATTGGTCTTACTGTTTTCCAATCAAAAATATCCACTGCCTTTGTTAGTTCAACTTCTTCAAGGTTACTATGGAACAAATTACGGTGTTCAGTATTTAGGTGTCGCTTTGTCTGTTCTACCGATTATTATTGTTTTTGCTCTATTTTCTAAGCGAATTATCGGTAGTGTCGCGATTGGAGCAGTAAAGGGCTGATCTAAAGAAAATAAGGGGATTTGACACAAATTGCTGTCAAGTCCCCCAAAAGGAAGAGTGATCGATTCATGCAATTAAATGGACTCATGAAGGTGGTCTACCAAGCGGGAGAATGGGTGATCAAACTTGTCTATGCTAATGTACTATGGTTGATTTTCACCCTATTAGGGCTAGGAATTTTTGGGATTATGCCAGCAACGGTTGGTTTATTTACCCTTTTGCGGCAGTGGATTATGGGGAATGAAACAGAATCAGCCTTGCAAATCTATTGGAATAGTTTTCGACATGAATTCTTTAAAGCCAATCTATTTGGTTTGTTATTTTTAGTAGTCGGCTATATATTGAGAATTGATATTATTTATTTTAAAACTTCTTCTCATTTCTTATTTCAAGCCCTTCTTATTGTCATGTTTTGTTTAGGGGTATTATATTTTATTACTTTATTAAACTTTTTCCCTGTGTATGTTCACTTTGAAATTTCCTTTTTTGAGTATTTTAAATATGCTTTGCTGATTGGAATTTCCCAACTTTCATCAACACTTATGATGATCCTCGGTTGTGTCGTGATTTTCTGTTTATATTGGTATTTTTCCGGGCTCATTCCATTGCTTTGTGTGAGCTTATTTAGTCTAAATCTTATGTGGTTTGGTTATCGATCGTTTAAGAAAATTGAATATGAACAACAGGCAATGACCACTCGTATTTAAAAAACTGAAATACACTATGAACTAGAGTTTCTCATAATTTCAGAGGGATTCCCCCAACTTTCTCCTATTTGTAATTGGACATGAGTGAAAGGATACCCTAGCATATATACGTTAACGATCTTAATTGTTCATTAAATACGCGCTTACGCCGATTCACCGTCGCTAAGCTATCTATATGGTCGTTGTCCCAAAGAGAGATTCATACTATAGTTTTATAGGTATTCCCTTTTGCGAGAGCAAATAGAAAAAATCCGGTCATACCTGCTAGATTACTTTCTCCTCTATACAATGCCTTCATGATTAGACAAACTTACAAGGAGGACTAACAACTATGAAAATTTTCAAGGAAATAACTGGACTGAGTTTAGCCACTCTTTTAGCAGTTGGACTGGCTGCCTGTGGGAGCAGTGCCGCAAAAGAAAATGATGCACAAGAAGATCAAAATGTTGGTGACCAAGTAGACTATACAATCGTTGGAACCGATCCTGGCTCTGGGCTTATGCAAGCAACAGAAAAAGCGCTTGAGGAGTATGATCTTTCTGATTGGGAGTTGGTTTCGGGATCTGGGGCATCTATGACGGCTGCTTTGAAAAAGGCTTATGATAAAGAGGAGCCGATTGTATTTACGGCATGGAGTCCACATTGGAAGTTTATAAAATATGACCTTAAATTCTTAGATGATCCTAATTTATTATATGGAGATGCAGAAGAAATCCACACACTCGCTAGAAAGGGATTAAAAGAGGACAAGCCTGAAGCCTACACCATATTGGAACGTTTTCATTGGGATACAGAGGACATGGGAGAAATTATGGTCGCCATTGAAGATGGGGAGGACCCAGAAATGGCAGCACAGGCTTGGGTAGATGATAATAAGGACAAGGTTGCAGAATGGACAAAAAATGTACCTAAAGTGAAGGGGGATAAAATTAAACTCGCATATGCTCCTTGGGATAGTGAAATTGCTAGCCATTATATGATGAAGCAGGTATTAGAAAGTATGGGATACGACGTCACCATATCCTCAGTAGAACCTGGACCAATGTTTGCGGGTGTCGCGGATGGCAGTGCAGATGCCACAATGGCTGCTTGGCTTCCGATCACACATAAAAATTACATCGAAAAATATGAGGGTGATTTGGACGATCTTGGTGTAAACATGGAGGGTGTACGCCAAGGTTTAGCAGTTCCGACTTATATGGAAGATGTAAATTCTATTGAGGATTTAAAAGATTAAACTGCCCATGACAAGTAGACAGCGGAAATAATAAAAATGATTTAGGCGGCCTTAGCTTTATTTTCTATAAAGCTAAGGCCGCTCGTCTTTCCTGGTATCTATCACTTTGATCTTTTTGTGTAATCATAGAAATTCATATACCGTCTTGTTTAGTGAAAAGCTTATCTATTTTTCATTGTAAAAATAACAACGTTGTTAAACTGAAGTTAATTTTGTATAGTAAGAGTATACAAAAGATTAAAAAGAGGAAGAAAAAAGTTTTGCAAGGTGAGTAGTTAAGGGGGATATTAATAATACCTTGCTCTAATAAGGACTTTGAAAGCGTTATCCATGAAGGAACTTGCAATTGAAGAAAGGTGGATTAAAAGATGATTAGGTAAGGACTAGATAAAAATGAACGCTCATAATGAATGATGTGAGGGGGCATTTTCCTGATTTTAGCATTAGTGTAGATATTAAAAAATATAATTTTAATCTATGAGGTGACAAAATGTTAGATATGAAAACTTTTCAAAATCCAGATGTCAAATACGGGATTCACCCATTCTGGTTTTGGAATGGCGAGATGTCGGAAAAGGAAATAGAGCGGCAAATTAAAGAGATGGCAGATAAACGAGTGACAGGCTTTTTCTTATGTGCCCGGCAAGGGATGAGTGTTCCTTATTTGTCTGATGAATGGTTTCAAAAGGTAGAGTATGCAGTTGAAATTGCAGAAAAACACAATATGGATGTTTGGTTATATGATGAATATCCCTATCCAAGTGGAATGGCCGGGGGCGAAGTGACATTAGAGCATCCAGATGCCAAACAATCAGTTCTCCATCATAAAGTCGAAAAAGTCGCTGGGGGAATGAAGGCGGAAGTAGAACTGCCATGGGGGAAGGTATTGTATGCGAAGGCAGTTCCAGTAGATTCCCAAACTGGAGAGCTTATATGGAATGAAGCGATCGATGTGAAGGAATCGATTGGAAATATCCAAGTGGAGCCAGTATATCAAAAGACCGGGTTGACAGCTTATAATCAAAAGCGTTTTTTCACTTATAATCCGAAGAAAATGCTGAATTGGACGGCTCCTGATGGGGAGTGGGAAATCCATTGTTTTCTTGAAGGGGAAATCAACGATTTTAAATATTATGGAACTTTTGTAGATCCTTGCCACACGGAAGCAATGACGACTTTTATACAAACGACCCATGAGCGCTATGCACAGAAACTGAAGAAGCATTTTGGGAAAACGATCAAAGGAATGTTTACAGATGAAATTCATTTATTAGGACGTTATCCTTGGTCACCACGATTTGTATCCTTTATACAAGAAAAATATGGCTATGATATTCGTGAGTATTTATATTTGCTTCTTTATCAAGATGGAGATTTAGCTCCGAAAATCCGCTATCATTATTTTCAAGCGAATC
The DNA here is from genome assembly GCF_008764245.1 of Bacillus subtilis. Taxonomy (GTDB): domain Bacteria; phylum Bacillota; class Bacilli; order Bacillales; family Bacillaceae_C; genus Lederbergia; species Lederbergia ruris. Next base: position 47,610 of record NZ_VTQV01000028.1, on the reverse strand, counting down.
ACCTTCTTTTCAGGGAAGCGTATCATAAGCAAGTGCATGATTGGTGTGAACAGTATGGGTTAGAATATGTCGCTGAAGTTCCATCTGTAAGAATGGCGGCGCAAACATATAGTCATGTTCCTGGTGGAGATAGTGCTCATGAAAAATTAGGTCGACCATTAGATTGGATTTTAAAGCGCTATTTTTATAGTTTACGAGCGAATCCCAAAATGATTAGCTCTCTGAGCCAACAGCTTGGAAGGGACCGGGCATTAATTGAAAGTTTCCATAGCGTCGGCTGGTCGATGACTTTACAGGATGCGAAATGGATGATTGATCGTTTAGCAGCATTTGGGGTTAACTTTTTTAATTTTCATGCTTTCTTTTATACTTTGGATGCGATGGTCAAGCATGATGCCCCACCATCTCAATTCTTGCAAAATCCGTACTGGGAACATTACCGAATGCTCGGGGATTACACAAGAAGAATGAGTTATTTAATGAGTGAAGGGACACCTGTACGTCCAATCGCTGTGCTTGATCCAACGACAAGCCTGTGGACACATATGGGGAATCCATTCTCTTCCTTTGCCTACACAGGTAAAGATGAAGCAGAGAAAGAGAAATTAGAACAATTGAAGCAGCATTGGGCAGATCTATGTTTTCAATTAACGACTCATTACAAAGATTATGATCATCTTGATCCAGAACTATTAGAGAGAGCGGAGATTTCTGATGGGCAAATGACGATAGGGAAAGCTAAGTATTCTATTCTAATAATCCCGCCAATCACAAATTTGGAAACGGATGCTTGGCAGAAAATCAAGCAGTTCATTGAGGCAGGTGGAACGGTTATTGCTAATGGTCTTCTCCCTTATGAAAAAATCGATGAGGAGGAAGGAATTTTTGCAGAAATTAGACACACCTTTGGCTTAGGATCTGAAGTAAACATTGATTTCTGGGAAGGTGAGCCACAGGATTTACTCACTTATTATACAAAAGGTAAGGAAAATGCCTTCTTCATCCCTTGTACAGCGGATCAACCTTTACAAGATAGAATGCAGGCCTTGTTTAAAATTGTTGATCAATATTTGCCGAAAGATATCCAGTTTAAGGTGGATGATGATGCTAAATCCTTTTTACTGCAACAACGCTCCTTTGATGATGGATCAGGGGTCGTCTTCATAAGCAATCAAGAGGGGGATACACACCAAGCCGAATTGTTTATAAAACGAAATGATATAGAGATTTCAAAATTGAATTTGGAAACAGGACTTGAAGAACTATTGCATGCTACTTGGTCTGAAGATGGTTGGAAACTTGGGTTAGAATTTGCCCCTTATCAATCCCATCTGATTCAGATCAAAGAAAATCAGGTAGAAACGGTAGACTCTTTCACTGCGGATGTGCCCGCAGTTTTGGATATAAATCCTGCGGACAATTGGGACTTGCAGCCATTGCAAGAGAATATGTTGAGATTGGCTGAATTTGATCTACAGTTACCGGCACACGGAGAAGCCAGCTGTACTGTGCAGGCAAAGACTTTTATTGATCAATGTGAGGATTTAGCCAATAAATATACATTGCCAGTACAATTTAGACAAACATTTGGAACGCCAATGAAGGTGAAAATGGCTTATCCGATCGATGTTTGTTATCAAACGGCATTTAAGGTTGAGAGACTTCCATCACATTGTTTACTAGTCATGGATTGTCACGCAGTTCAAGGTGAGCTGGAAATTTCTATTAATGGATCGATTGTGGGTCAGGATCGTTTCCACCAGAAATTTGTCTACGATCATAACAATGTTGTTGGTGATATTCAATCACTGATAAAGCAAGGAGAAAATACTGTCGAGATAAAAGGGAAGATTCTTCATGACTGGGAAGGTGTCGTCGATCCACTGTATTTAATGGGAGACTTTGGTGTTGATTTTTCTAACGATCTACAACCCATTTTAACGGATCTGCCTAAAAATGCCCCAACGATTGTTGGGTCTTACAAAGGATTGCCATATTATGCGGGAACTGTTCGCTTCCAGAGGAAGGTTCAAATTGATAGATTACCAGAGACAGCCAATTTTACATTGCGATTTTCTGAGTTTGAGTATTTTCATGAATGTGCTGAGGTCATGGTGAATGGCTATTCTCTTGGTGTTAAAGCATGGTCTCCATATAAATGGGAGGGAAAAACAAGCATTTTGTCAGAAGGGGAAAATATCGTTGAAGTGAAAGTGACGAATACATTAATCGGACTTTTAGAGGGGAAATATTTTGATGATGACTCACATACTTTAAAAGATGTACGCAAAATGGAGAGAGAAAATTTTTACAGGAAAGGACGGGAATCGATTGAGCAAAAGTAAAAAGCCCAATGTCATTGTCTTTTTCACGGACCAACAACGTTGGGATACGACAGGGGTACATGGGAATCCTTTAGATTTAACACCTAACTTTGATCAGATGGCTCAGGAAGGAACCCATCTTTATAATAGCTTTACTTGCCAGCCTGTTTGTGGCCCGGCCCGATCCGCCTTTCAGTCTGGGCGTTATCCAACCCAAACTGGATGTTTTCATAACGGGGTTCCTTTGCCCCCTGATACAACAACACTAGCTCAGCAATTTAAAGAGGGTGGCTATCAGACAGGCTATATCGGTAAATGGCATCTTGCAGCCGAGGAACCGGTAACTGAAGAAAAAAGAGGGGGATATGAATATTGGTTAGCTTCCAATGCTTTAGAACACACATCCGAAGCTTATCAAACAACCCTATATAATAATGATTGTGAACCAGTAGACTTACCGGGCTATCGAGTCGATGCTCTTACAGATGCAGCTATTCGCTATATTGATCAACATCAGGACGATCCTTTTTTTCTTTTTATTTCCTATCTTGAACCCCATCATCAAAATAGCATTGACGATTACCCTGCCCCTGATGGATATCGAGAAAGGTATACATCGAAGTGGACACCGCCCGATCTTGCTGCACTTGGCGGTACGGCTCCTCAACATTTAGCTGGGTATTACGGAATGGTGAAACGATTAGATGAGGCGCTTGGAAGACTGATGGATGCATTAAAAAGCCTTCATTTATATGAAAATACGATTATCTTATTTACTTCAGATCATGGCTGTCATTTTAAAACAAGAAATAAGGAATATAAACGTTCTTGTCATGAAAGTTCCATTCGGATCCCAACGGCGATTACAGGTCCCGGATTTCGACAGGGAGGACAAAAGAAGGAATTAGTCAGCTTAATCGATTTTCCTCCAACCTTAATCGATGCAGCCGGATTGAAAGTTCCTGAGGAGATGATGGGACATTCGATTTTGCCCCTTGTTCGAGGGCAAGACGAAGAATGGCAGGAGGAAGTCTTTATCCAAATTAGTGAGGCACAGGTAGGAAGAGCGATCCGAACGAAAAAATGGAAATATAGCGTCTCTGACCCAATGAAAGATCCTATTTATGATGCTAAATCGGATCATTATGTGGAAGAGTTTCTTTATGATTTAGAAGCGGATCCCTATGAATTAACGAACCTCATTGGACTCAAATCACATCAAGCAGTTGCAAATAAATTGAGAGAACGTTTATTGCGCAAGATTGAAGAAGTAGAAAATGAACGCCCGATGATTGAACAAGCGCCCATAAGAGGAAGTGGCCAGCGTAAAGTGAAAGATCAAGAGATTTTCATGTAGTTTGGAAAAGTTATCGTAGGAGCTTTTTAGCCGAAAGTAAAAAGGAAATTTTACTACTCTGCCTAATTATGAGTAAAAATTAAAGCTAGCTTTAATTAGAAAAAAGCCAGCTGCTATAATGGTTTTCGGTCCTAAAGAATTAGTTAACTTTTTAGGACTTTTTAAATCGTAGGTGGACTTAACTAGCTGTTCATATATTTTGAAATATAGGTAGAGATGCATTTATGAAAAATTAGATGAGTGAAGAGCGGGCTCTACGTATAATTTGTGAGAAGCTAAACTAACTACATGGAGAGCTTGCTAAGCTCCCTTGCACCACAGCTTAATTATCAAAGCTTTCATTTCAATAAGATATTGCTCTTCTTTCTTGATTTCCCCAAATCTGGAGGAAATCTTCTTTTTTCATTTTTTCCCTTTGGTTAGACCAACAGTCGTTGTAATAGTAATACGTTTGGTCAAATCCTGTTAGGACTAGGGCGTGCACGGTAAAGCCATGCAAAGGTGAGACCCAAACAACAATGGGCTTTTTCTCATTTAATTGTTGTTCTAACGCCAGAAGATCAAGACCTGTTAGATCTCGAACATTTCCTGTGTATTTTACAATCAGTTCTGAAAGAGCTTGCGGATAAATGGTCCAGCCTGATGTTTCATAGGGATTACCCACATAACCTTGCGTAGGATCTGATGGATGCAAAGGCATTTCCTTTGCTAATGTCATTTTGTCTACTTCAATCCCACTGAACTGCAATATCATCGTGACAGCCGTAATTTCACAACCTGTAGGTAACTCTGGAAGTTGACTAATAAGAGGTACATTTAGTCTCAATAAAATCACCTTTCTTGTCCATAGTAATTAATTGACGGAGCATTGTAAATCAAGACATTTCTGCAAGAATCGTCTACTGATCGTATTAGACACCTGCTTGTAAAGATTGATCATCTCCATATATTCCATTCACCATCCCAGCAAAAAATCCCTTTTATAAGAGAGCGGGTGGACGAGTTATCTCTTCTTGATTGGATTGATCGTGAGCTAGTGATTCAAGCCCTCCAACAGTATTCGAATAAGATGGTTGGTTTAAAAGCATGGATCAGCCGTAGTGTTGTGGGCGAGAGCGGGATTGAACCCTTACATATTGCTAGGCAGCTATCAAGCGAAACTTCTCTGCCATTGATGGTTCATATTGGATCTGCTCCACCGAAAATCGAATCAATACTCGCCCTTTTGAAAAAAGGGGATGTGATTACCCATTATTAAAATGGGAAGTCGAATAATCTCTTTAATAAAAATGGGGAGCCACTTCCTGAATTCCTTGATGCTATCCAACACGGTGTCCATCTCGATGTCGGACATGGAACAGCTAGTTTTTCCTTTAAAGTGGCAGAAGCTGTGAAGCGACATCATATCGGTCTCCATACGATTAGTACCGATATTTATCGCGGAAATCGGATCAATGGCCCTGTTTTTAGTATGGCTAATGTATAATCTAAATTTCTCGATTTAGGTTATTCTCTTGCTAGAATTATCCGGTGTTCATGATCGTTCTCTGTATCAATTTATTTCAGAGCATGGGATTTATTTAAGTAAATTTCAAGATCAATTTGCTGTCGCTCAGGCGCCTGAACATGTAGAAAAGCATTTAGGCGTAGAAAAAGGAACTCCATTATTAAAACGAATGCGTTTTTCCTTTAATGACCAGGGAAATCTGATTGAATACAGTGAAGGGTATTATAAAACCGGGGAACATCATTATGTAGTCAATTACGATGGATAAAAGAAAAACTAAGGCTTTACCTCATTACAATGGGGAAAGCCTTAGTTTATGATTTCTAGAAAGTCCGGTAAAAATTTATAAAAATACCTCAGGATCAACCTACATCGATGCCGCAAGTCATTCCTTAAGGAGTAGCGCTAATATTTCGGGAATGACTTTTTAATTTAGTTACTTTACACTTCAAATTCCTTAATTTTAGCATCCGGGTTTAACACTTCTTCTGGCTTAAACTCTGCTAGCGGATCTCCATTTTGGACTTTGTTGACCCAATCATGGTTAGATAAGGCCCCTTTACCTAAAGTAACCAAATCAGCTTCCTCATTCTCGATCATTTCCCTTGCCTTTGTTGGATTCTCTAAGTGACCGTTGGCTATTACGGGAACCCCTCCATATTTTTTTGCCAGGGAGGCAAGTGATGCCCCGGTAGAATCGAATGCAGGCTCCCATGCTTTATATTCCGTCACATGGATAAAGTCAAGACCAGCCTGCGCTAATTGACCAAAGATGATTTCAGCATCTTTTTCTTTTCTCGCCCATTTATGTTCGTTATCATTTATTTTTCCTTGTGAAATGCGGATTCCTACAGTAAAGTCCTGCCCAACGGCCTTCCGGACGGCCTTAGAAACCTCAACTAATAAACGGACGCGATTTTCCGTAGATCCCCCGTATTCATCCGTACGCTCGTTCGTATAATCGGTCAAGAACTGATCCAGTATATAGCCATTTGCTCCATGAATCTCTACTCCATCGAAACCAGCAGATTGGGCATTTTTGGCCGCATTCGCAAAACCATTAATGACCTCTGTGATTTCATCTTTAGTCGCTTCTTTGGGAGTCGGAAAAGCCCCTTTCCCCCGTAGATCTCCATTTGCTCTCCTTTCGGCGGAACAGCAGAAGGAGCAATTGCTTCATTCACAAAGCGGTTTCCCTGTGAAAGGGCCCCTGCATGCATAAGCTGTGCAAAAATTTTCGACCCGGCTTGATGAACAGAATCTACCACTTTCCTCCAAGCCTGTATTTGTTCCTTATAAACAATACCTGGCTGATTCAAATAACCTTGACTATACTTATCATCCGGATAAATTCCCTCCGTTATAATCAGCCCAAAACCGCCATTTGCAAATGATGTGTAATAGGAAACCATTTGGTCAGTCGCAAGCCCCTCCGATGTAGCGCTTGTCCGTGTCATTGGAGCAACTCCTACCCGGTTATCTAGTTTCATATTTCCCAATGTCAATGTTTTAAATAGCAAATCTTCGTTTGTCATCATGTAAACCCCCTTCGTATTCAATACCATATACAGTATTTACTTTTATGAAATAAATTAACAACCATCTATATCACAGGCCATACCTTCCGTTAAAATAACCGACTTTTGTCTATTTAATTCATCGTTAATGATTTGTTCCAAGGTTTCCTTTGAACGTATCCCCGCGATCGTTGTATCTCCAATGACAAATGTCGGGACGGCGGTAACATTTGCCTCCTCATAAGCATGTTTCAGTGCCTTTTTATGTGCTTCTTTGTATTTTCTTGTAGTTAAGGCATCCCGATAATCCTCTTCGTCCAACCCCAATTCACCAGCTAATTTTGTTAGTACATCAATGTTGCCAATATCTTGTTCTTCCTGGAAAAAAGCTCGCAGCATCCGGTCATTGTATTGATTACCTTTGCCTTTTTCCTTGGCATATTGATAACCTTCAAATGCTAAATGGCTGTATGGCTGGGGTGACACTCTCGGAAGGACTATGTCAATCCCCATCTGTTCAGCCATTGGATAAACGGACTGTTTCCACGTACTTTGTAAATAATGCCCTTCCGGCTTTAAGGTTTCATTTGGAGATGGACGCAGCTCATACGGCATCCACTCCACTTCTACATCTTTTCCTTTTATAGCTTCTTTAAGAGGTTGTTCTGCTAAAAAACAAAAAGGACATACATAATCTGAATACACCTTTATCTTTATCGACACGGTTATCACCTCCCATTCATAATTCGGGTTATATTGTAGATCAATGCGTCCTCATTTAAAGGGGAGACTGATCGGATGGAATAAACTTTCGCATATGCGTGCTGTTCCATTGTATATGATCCACAAATGAACAGCAAAGTTTTAAAATGAGAGAGAATGGTTTTAATCAGTCCTCTGCAACAAAAAAGCTCAAAAACCGTCTTAATTATAAAAAGGCCGGATATCTACATGGGGCTTCGATAGACTTACTTTCGTAATGTAAGAGAAAATCTAATATTCTATTGTAAAAGTAAAACATGTTATAATGGAAAAGACGATCATTTTAGAATGTAATGCTATAAAAGTAAATCTATTGGTATGGAGGTGGAGGAATGAAATCGTGTTGTCAAGTCCAACACCGTGATGGGAAAAAAGTAAATTTGACCAATACGGATCTAAAAGAAAAAGTAGACTTTTCCAAGGAAAATATGGTCCTTATTGAAGGTGGAGAATTTTTAATGGGGACTGAAGATACAGAAGGTTTTCCTGCTGATGGGGAAGGGCCAATTAGAAAAGTAAAACTTGATCCATTTTATATAGATCAATATGCTGTGACAAATGAGCAGTTTGCACAATTTGTAAATGAAACGGGTTATGTGACAGAGGCAGAGCAGTTTGGCTGGTCATTCGTATTTCATTTGTTTTTATCAAAAGAAACATTAAATAAAATATCTCAACGGCCTGTAGGGGTTCCATGGTGGGTGCCCGTAGAATGGTCCTATTGGCGGCATCCTGAGGGACCAGATTCAACCATTCAAGATCGAATGAATCATCCAGTGATCCATATTTCATGGAATGATGCAAAGGCTTACTGCAAATGGAGTGGAAAAAGGCTCCCAACAGAAGCAGAATGGGAATATGCGGCCCGTGGTGGGTTAATTCAAAAAAAGTATCCTTGGGGCGATGACCTAATTCCTAATGGCAAGCATCAATGTAATATCTGGCAAGGGAAGTTTCCTGTGAAAAACACGAAGGCAGATGGATATTTGGGTACTTGTCCTGTTGATAGTTTTTCTCCAAATGGTTATGAATTATATAATATGGTTGGGAATGTATGGGAATGGTGTGATGATTGGTTTAGTCCCACCTATCATTTAAACAATCGTACAAATAATCCCAAAGGACCTGAAACAGGTAGCAATAAATCGATGCGAGGCGGTTCTTATCTTTGTCATAAATCCTATTGCAATCGTTATAGAGTGGCTGCAAGAAGTTCCAACACCCCTGACAGTTCTACAGGAAATATCGGATTCCGTTGCGTAGGAGATGTAAATTAACTTCTTATGTTAAGGGAATAAATATTTTGAAAGATAACCTTCAGAAAGTGTTTATGAATAGAACACCATTTCTGAGGGTTAATCACGTTGAGGAGACATACAAGCTAATACAATCATTATTCAGTAGAGATATGTCTTGACATGGTTAAAATATAATGGGTACTATCATATTAATAATACATAAAGTAGATAGGATTACATGGTTTTAAAATGGGGAACAAGAGTGGGAGGAGATGGAGAAAGTGAGGGATTTTTTAAGCGATAAAAGTGAAAAGAACCAATTAAAAAAGGCACTATACAAGTATATTCATCGAAAAAGAAGGATCTCAAAAGCCGAGTTCCTAAAGGAATTTCATGTGCCGAATACAACCATGACGCGGATGTTAGCTGAATTGACGGATAGGGGGTTAATTCGTCAAGCAGGATTTGGTCACCCAACTGGGGGAAGGCCACCGGTTTTATATGAAATTGTTTCAGACGCTGCCTACATGATTGGAATTGAAATTGCTCGGACTGACGTACGGGTAATGCTTTTAAATCTGCATTATGAAGTTATCGGGAACGACCGATTTTCATTAATGAAGCAACATACCCCACAGGTAACGATTGTAAAGATCCATGATATGATCGGAACTCTTATGGAACGTTACCAAATTTCCTCTCTGTTAGGAATTGGTATTGGGGCTGTTGGTCCCATTGACCGAGAAAATGCTGTGATCTTAAATCCTGAATCTTTTCCAGCTGAAGGATGGAGAGATGTTCCCATTGGGGAGATTTTACATAAAAGGTTCTCTGTCCCCGTTATTTTAAATAATGGAGCAAATACAGCCGCTGTAGCAGAATATTATGCTCGAAATGATCATGAAGAAAATATTTTATACTGTATTAGCGGATATGGGATTCGTTGTGGCTTTATACAAGAAGGACGTTTATTTAATCAAAAACAAGGAGATGCCACTTCCTATGAACATATTGTTGTTGAGGCAGATGGCAGGGACTGCACCTGTGGGAGCAAAGGGTGTTTAAAAACGTATGTTTCTTTCGGGGCGATGTTAAATCGCTTAGCTTCTCTTGGAATCCCTTCGTCAATCGATGATTTATTAAACAGCAAGGAATCGCCAGTTAGAGAAATCATCATGGAATCAGCCCATTATTACGGCATAGGGATTGCCAATATGGTCAATATTTTGCATCCTGACACCGTAATATTACATGGAAAATTAATTTACCATGATTCAGAGTACTATAAAGAAATTGTTCGATCCGTGAACAAGCATAGTTGTGCTCGTAATCATCCGATCACGATCCGGAAAGGAATGCTCGGGGAAAAGGCCACAAGTATTGGCGCTGCCATCCAAGTGTTTGACCATTTTTTTGAATAAGCCATTGCCGCCCTAAACTGGATGTTACAACCACTTTTTTTAAAAGGTGAGACCACTTTAGTTTTACCTTTTATTTTTTTGTTACTTTCATCCATTTTGGTATAAAGCGTGTTATAATAGAAATAACATACAAGAAAAACAGAAAGTTGGGTGTAGTTTGAAAAAAGATTGGTTTTTATACTTACAATTATTTTGGACTTTTTTTAAAATAGGCCCGATTACCTTTGGGGGCGGCTATGCGATGATTCCTTTGATTGAAAGGGAGGTCATAACCAAAAGGAAATGGGCAAAAATGGAGGAAGTATCTGATATGTTTGCCCTTGCAGGTACAGCTCCCGGAGCGATCGCGGTCAATGCGGCAACTTTTATTGGACATAAAGTTGCGGGTGTACGTGGTGCCATTATTGCGATGATTGGTGTTCTTCTTCCAACCTTTTTACTAGTCTTGCTGTTGAATTTAATTTTTATTACATTAAAGGGAAATCCGCATGTTGCAGCTGCTTTTCAAGGAATTCGTGCGGCGGTTGTGGCGTTAATCGCTTATGCGGCGATTAAAATTGCGAAGACCTCGATTTTAGATAAGTCAACTTTTGTTTTAATGGTTGCTATGGTCGTGATGATGGCTGTATTCCACTGGCACCCCATTGTTGTTATAGTGAGTGGCGCATTGCTAGGGATTATGCTTGTAAAGGTGAAGGAATTACTTCATATGTCAGTTCCCTTTAACTTCAAACAACCAAAGAAAATAGAATCACATATAGAAGAACCTAAAGAAAAAATGAGTTCATAGGGGGGACAACATGCTTTTATTGGAATTATTTTTTGTCTTTTTCGTAATAGGTGCAGTTTCATTTGGCGGAGGATATGCGATGATTCCGGTGATCGGAACGGAAGTAACAAACCGAGGATGGCTCACAACATCTGAATTTACGGATATCGTCGCCTTAGCCGGAATGACGCCGGGGTCCATTGCCTCCAATAGCGCAACGGCCGTTGGTTATCAAGTCTCGGGTGTATCGGGAGCAATTGTCTCATCGATTGCGATTACTCTCCCCTCTGTTCTCATTGTTCTCATCGTTGCGATCTTTTTCTATAAACTAAACCAAAATAAATGGGTCCAATCTGCTTTCTATGGTCTGCGTCCGATTGTGACAAGCCTAATCATTTATGCAGCCATCCATTTTGCTATTGCAAATGGTGTAGTATCCCTGCAACTTTCATGGGAAATGGTCAGCCTATTCTTAATTTTTCTGGGTTCACTGATCGCCTTATCCTATTTCAAAATTCATCCCACTCTCGTTATTGTATGCGCGGGGGTTATTGGGGTTGTGGTTTTTTAAAAATATAAATCTTAAGCTTATGAAGATGTAAAAGATAAAGGTCAGATTAGAAACCCGTTTTTAATCTCACTTATCGTACTTTCATTAAATTCATTCAACGGTATTGGAAGTGCCTTCTCTTTCGTTGACTTATATTTACGGACGTGCTATTTTGACTTTAAATTAATATTAACGGGCATCAAAACTTATCTTTTGACATTCACAAATTGGTTTGACTTAGGATTGGGACCTTTCGAGTTCTATTTGAAATAAATCATGACGAACAAATGATATATACATACAAGCGATAGGCAATCGTGGTGATATCTATAAATCATAACGATTTAAAGAAATTGTTAATCACCTATCTAAAATGTTACAGCAGATTGGTATCAAATGAAGGGGCAAGTCACTTTTAATTTATGACTTGCCTTTTTGTTATTACTATTTTCACCAACATTTTGTCATATTACGTGACTTTTACGATTTTTCCTCTTCCTCAATAATCCCATCAACCAATTTTTCAGCCGCTCTCCTATAGAGATTACTAGCACTTACAAGGGAAGCGATTAGTAATGTCCGTTCCATCTCCGTTTTGTTTTTTCCATCGATTGTATCGATTTCTTCTTTTACTTCTTCCGCTTTTTGTCTAAGGTCATCTTGGAAGACAGCGATGTTTTTAAAAGAGAGTTGTAAGTAGCTCTCGTAAAATTCCTCTAGATTAAAATTATCATCCACAATTTCTTTATTAAGAATTTGTAAACAATCTTTAATATCTTTAATCGATAAGGCACCCTTCAGCTGATAAATTAAACTCATCAGCATGATATGTTCTTTTGAGTACTTTTTATTTTGGACGGGGAAAAAGAGTTTTCCTTTTGCGTAATTATTGACCATTGTTTTGGTCAATATTTTTTCTTTTTGTTCTCGTTTTGATTCTTTAAAACTCTCCTCAAATAATTCAATCACTTGATCAATATACAGGTCCATTTTTGGAATATCCTGAAGAGAAATGTGGTTCGTAAGGGCAAGACTGCTTATGAGTTCATCTATATTTTTCATCGTCATCTCCACCATATTATCCATTTTTCTTTATTTTATCCTATTGTTGATAAATGGTAAACTATTGACTACTTGAGTGAATAGGAGTATTATTGTATGTAGTTATTAAAACTACGTATAGGAATGAGGGTATTTATTATGACACAGTATATTCGAGAACCGTTTAATGCTTTATCCCATTTGGTTGGAGCTATTTTATCAGTCATTGGTTTGTTTGCGATGGTGCTGAAGGTAGCGATGAATGGGGGATCTGGTTTACAATTAGGTGCTGTTATGATGTTTGGTCTATGTTTAATTTTATTGTATTCCGCCTCTACGGCTTATCATATGGCTGTCGCGAAAGATCGAGTGATTGCGTTATTAAGAAAATTCGATCATGCAATGATTTTCGCTCTGATCGCTGGTTCCTATGCGCCTTTTTGTTTAATTGCGTTAAATGGAAAAATCGGATGGACTGTCTTTTCGGTTGTGACGGTTGTGGCCGTAAGTGGAATTTTATTTAAAATGATCTGGTTTCGCTGTCCAAGATGGCTTTCTACAGCGCTTTATATAGGATTAGGTTGGATCATCGTCATGGCTATTGTTCCATTAAGTTCAAATTTAGGAGCAAGTGGATTATTCCTGCTCATTTTCGGAGGACTTTTATATACCATTGGTGGGGTTATCTATGGTCTAAAACCAAAGTTTTTGGAATTTAAGCACTTGGGATTTCATGAAATCTTCCATTTATTTATCCTTGCGGGAAGCTTATGTCACTTTTTCTCCGTATATTATTTTGTGATCTAAAAGGTGCACCACCCGGTTTTTGACGGGTTATGTCAAATGATGCCTTTGGACAAAGCTTTGCGTTCTTCGGGTGGTGCCAGACTCTGCTGTAAATAAATCTTCAATAAATTCCACTGTTCATTTCTCCGTTCTTTATTAACATTTTTTGTAAGAGAAAATGGATTAGGTTATCTGGCCCAAGATTATATGCTTGTGCCATTAACCTACATCCCATCAATATATTTTCGTCCTCCAGCATGTTAAATCATTTATGAATCACCGTTTCTTTTGTTTAGGTAAAATGATATATTAATATATATGGTGTGTTGAGGAGGATAAAGAATGGAAGTCGAAAAAACAAATAAGCCGATGTATGAACAAATTTATAATGATTTATGTGAGAGAATTGCCAAACAACATTATCGAGAAGGGGACCGTGTGCCTTCTGAGAAGGAATTGGCTGATTCCTATAATGTGAGTCGAATTACGAGCAAAAAGGCATTGGAGTTATTGGCCAATGATGGCTTGATTGTGAGATTACCCGGCAGAGGGTCGTTTGTGAGGAAAGAGACGGACCAAGAAAAACAGCCGGCCACCAAGTCCACCGCTCAAAAGGATATGAATCGTTTGTTGATCGGACTTGTGATGACAGATTTTGATTATAGCTATGGGACTCATATTGTCCATGGTGTTGAAGAAGCTGCAAGGGAACATGAATGCTTTCCGATTATTCGCCGGACGATGGGGTTGGTTGAAAATGAGGTGAAGGCGATTAAAGAATTGCTCCAGCTCGGGGTTGATGGTTTAATCGTATTTCCAGCCCAAGGAAAGTATTTTAATGAGGAAATTTTAAAGTTAGTGATTAATAAATTTCCGCTTGTTTTAATCGATCGATATTTCAAAGGTATTGCTGCCACCTCTATTAGTACGGATAATGTTCAAGCCACTAAAAAGGCGATCCGTTATTTATTTGAAGTCGGTCATCGACATATTGGTCTCATCTCTCCTCTGCCTATTGATACGACTGCGATCGAAGAAAGAATGGACGGATTTATCGAGGTGTATGATGAGAAGGGGTTAGCTGTCAATAAAGCACTTTGGGCAACAGATCTTACAAGCACTTTACCGAATGCATTTTCTCAGGAAAATATTCGACGAGATATCGAAAAGGTAAAGGAGCATTTAAAGAAAAATCCGGAAATCACAGCTTTGTTTGCAGTCGAATACAATCTTGCTTTAATCGCTAAAAAGGCGATTGAAGAATTAAAGTTGAAAATCCCTGAAGACATTTCAATCATTAGTTTTGACAGCCCTGAGTTTCCGTTACAGGATGCCTATTTATTTACTCATTTAAAACAACAAGAAAAAGAAATTGGTAGAAAAGCAGTTGAAAATATTTTAAAAATGAAGACACACTCATCTGTCTCCCCAAAACAGTTGTTAGATGCAGAATTAGTCATTGGGGAATCCACAACTCATGTAAAAAAATGATTATTTTTGACGAATATAGTATACCAATACATATTGACATTGGTATTGGTATACTATTACTATATATGAAAGCGGTTTAATACCCGTGTTTGGTAGAAGAGACCAGTTTAAAATGTCTCAAGGGCTAAAGGTAAAGGGGCGTATGTTGGGAAAACAAATCTTTAGAATCTAAGATTAGGAGGGATGAAGGTTTGGATGTAAAATTGGAGCAACCTTATATGGAAATGGCAGAGCGAACGTACGAGACATTAGTAAAATATTATTTTGTGAAGGAACAACGGCTTTTTCTAGAAAACTATGAGAAAAGATTGGATGATCGTGATTTTTCTTATCTTTGGCCATTTTCTGGTGTTCTGTCTGCGGTCAATGCGCTTGCAAACATGAAGGGGGAGGGAGAAAAATATAAAAAAGAGCTAATCCACGTACTAAATAGTCTTGAAAAATATCGTGACATGGATGCTGATCCCGCTGCTTATGATTCCTATGTAATCGAACAAGGTGGAGGTTCGAAATTTTACGATGATAATCAATGGCTGGGATTGGATTTTGTGGAAGCTTATAAGACTTTAGGAGACCGCCATTATCTTGATGTGGCAAAGGAGATGTTTGATTTTTCTATTAGTGGTTGGTCAGAAGAACTTGGCGGCGGGATCTATTGGCAAGAGGATCATAAGACCTCAAAAAACACGTGTTCAAATGGCCCCGCTGCTGTATTAGCCATGAAGTTATTCGAAGAAACGGGTCAGGACGAATATATGATTTGGGCGAAGAAAATCTTGGAATGGACAAAGATTTTATGGAATCCCGAAAGTGGTGTATATGGTGATCATGTAAAAATAGATGGTTCCATTGATCGAACTACCTATACGTATAATACAGGAACGGTTATACATGCGAATGCCCTTTTGTTTAAGGCGACCAATGATTCAATTTATTTAGAGGAAGCCCGAATGCTTGCTCAAAACAGTTTGACCCATTTTACAACCAAGCATCCGGATATCTCTATTCACTTATTACCACCAACTCCGTGGTTTAATGCGATATTATTTAAAGGGTATTTAGCCTTGTATGAGGTTGACCCTGATAAAGATCGTACTTTTATTGATACAATGCGGAACAATATAGATTATGCATGGGCACATGCTCGTGATGTTCATGGTCTTTTCAGCCCGGATTGGTCTGGAAAAACCGGAATGGATAAAAAACATCAATGGTTATTAGATCAAGCCCCGATGGTTGAAATGTATGCCTTATTCGCAAAAATGGAGTGAAAATGGTTTAGGAGTTTATCACCTAATTATTTATAATGCGAGGGGGAGAAAGGAATGAAGGGATGTAAGCGTTTATTTTGTGGATTTGCTGTTTTGCTAGTGTTATTGCTTATTTCGTGTTCAAGTCAAAAATCCGAAACAGAACCTAAAACACCTGATTCTAGCGAAGGAGAAGAGCATGAACCGATTACGTTAAAAGCAGTTGCCCTTTGGGATGAGACGATGTTTAATGAGCGCTTTAAGGAGCCAATTGAAAACAAATTCCCTTATATTACAGTTGAACAAACTCCTGGCAATAACTTCGATCGGCAGTCTCTTGAGGAAATGTTTAGCAGTGGGGAGAATCCCGATTTCTTTTTTACCTTATCGCAAGAAGATATGGAATATTTCGAGCTTGATCAAGATTTAACCGAATTGCTGGAAGCCAATCAGATCGACACAAGTCATTTAAACCAAGCTCTGCTTGATACAATTCGGGCAAGAGATAAAGAGGGACGCCTTTTAGCATGGCCATATGAAGATACGTATTATGTGATTATGTATAATAAGGATATATTTGATCTGTTTGGAGAAGATTACCCGAGTGATGATCTGACTTGGTATGAATTAATTGAATTAGCCGGCCGGTTAACGCAAGAACGAGACGGTACTTCCTATCGAGGTCTTGATTTTCAAGATGAGGTTGTCCTCTCCCAACTTTCTGTCAATAAGACGGATCCTGAAACAGGGGAAGTACAGATTATCAACCAAGATGAATTCTCCGATTTTTTGAATCTGTATAAGCGCTATTTTGATACACTCCCTAATGTTGAAGAAGAAGAGGGGTTATTCACGGATCATAGATTTATAGAACAAAGAACAGCAATGGTGGTCACAAATGCTCAAGCTTTAAATTGGCGGAAAGATGATGGACTGAATTATGATGTTGCAGCCATTCCGACATGGCCGGATCATCCAGGTGTAGCTCCAAGAGGATTTCTGCATACATTGACCTTAAATCCAGAAAGTAAACATAAAGAGGATGTTTTAAAAATCTTTGCCTACTTTGCATCTGATGAATACCAACAATGGATGGCTAAAAACGGTATTGGGATTGTGTCTAAAAATAAGGAATTACAGAAAGACTTTTATTCAGATTATGAAAGTACCCATGGGAAAAATATTGAAGCAATCTTTAAAAATGAAACAGCCCCGCCACCTGGACGAATTAGCCTTTGGGATAAATATGTAGATATCGATTTACAAAAATTCTATGAATCCGGCATGGATTCTAATGAGTTTCTCCGTATTGTGACAGAGGAATCCGAAGCCAAAATACTTGAGGCTAAAACACAAGAATAAGAAAGGGAGAGGGTTTGGCTCTCTCCTTTCATAGCTTAAATGCCTTCTAACGAGCCAATACTTTTACTTTAAGTGGATGGATCGATTAACCTGTTGTGGGGATGAAAGGGAAAAAATCGCCACATGTTGAAAGTGGCGATTTTAGTGTATAGCCAGTTGTTATAGCTAGGGTTTTGTTTTCTCAAAAACCGTCTGGTTATACTTTTTCAACAAATGGCCAAAAGTTTGTTTTTCATCCTCCGTCCATTCGGTCAATAGATCAGATAATCGCTCATAGCGTCGTTGTCTATTATCGTCTAATTCCTTTATACCAGAGTCGGTAATTCGGTAAAAATAAGAACGGCCATCTTTCGGATTCGGGAATTTATCGATATATTTTTTTTGCTCAAGGGCGGCTGCCTGTCTGCTCACAGTGGAAATATCTAAATCAAGTTGTTCCGACAGGGATTTTACACCTGCAGGACCTTCGACAGATAATTGCCTTAGTAAGACATAGGCAGATCGCTCAAGCATTCGGTTTTGTTTTTCTGATATGACAATGCGGCGAATAAATAGACTGATTTCATTTTCAATCAGTTTGATCGCATCTTTATCCATTTACGACACCTCACTCTTATCCTAACGGCAAACATAGCTATGCGCAAGTCGATTGCGTAAAAGTGATTTAGACAATCATATAGTTGTATGGTACAATCAACTATAGAATAATTTGTAAGCTAAAGGGAAACTTACTAAGAAATTTTAAATTTCACTGGAAAAGGAGGATGAAAATGAAAGCCAATGATATTATGATTCGTGATGTTTACTATGTGAATGAAACAGATCAGATCCGTGCTGTGATTCAAAAATTTATTGCTCATGGGATTAGTGGACTCCCAGTAATCAATGAAGATAAAGAGCTGATTGCCTATATAAGTGATGGCGACATTATGCGTTATATCGGGAAACATAAAGATATTGTGGTCGATTCCCTCTATATGGTGAATGTCGTCGAGGGGAATCATGAGGATTTTTCTGAAAGAGTTCAGCGTGTACTCGATTTACGGGTGCTGAACATTGCGAAGAAGAGAGTGATCAAAGTCCCATGGGATAAGGAAGTAGAAGAAGTCGCGACTTTATTAGGAAAAAGAAAAATAAAGAAGGTACCTGTCGAAAAAGATGGGAAACTGGTCGGTGTGATCAGCCGTGGAGACGTGATTCGTCATACATTTAAGCATTTTCTTTAAGAGGATTTTATCCTCCTTTTTGAACCCGCACCTTAAACTTAATTATAATGTACGAAATGAAAAGGAGAAGATTTATGTCAAAGGATGTTACAACAGCGAAAGTAGTGAATCAATCGATTCAAGAAGAAGGAAGTATTTTGAAGCAGCCGAAATCAGTATGGGCTGTCTTTTTTGCGAGTATTATTGCTTTTATGGGATTAGGCTTGGTCGATCCGATTTTACCTATCACTATAAAACCAACAGTAGAAAATGATCAAACTTTTTTATGAAAATGGAACAAATACATCGTAAAGAAAGACTCCATTTTGATCAATCTATTTTCCAAAATGGAGTCACCTAGCGTTGCGCCAGGACGGAGGCCAACAGGATGTTGGTCAAAACGGCGAAGACATGCGGACATGGCGCCCTTAGCCGTTTATCCTTTTTCATCCTCCAAAGTTTGTACGTCGCTAAACGGGCGCTTGCGCTTTTCTTATCATGCTGATTTCTTTGTTCTAGTAGAATCTGAAATGACTGTATTTTTCCCGGCATTTACTCCGGCTATAAAGATGATCACTGCGATTAAAAATAGCAGAAGTAAGGGAACTTTCCAGCTATGAAATAAATCATGTAAACCACCAAATAACATCGGGCCTATAGCGGCTAGAAGATAACCGAAAGACTGAGCCATGCCTGACATCTCTGAAGCTTCTTGTCCATTTGAAGTCCGTAAGTTAAAAAATATCATCGATAGGCTAAAGGCACTTCCGGCTGCAATCCCAATCAGGATAACCGAGAGGGGGATGAGCAGCTTGCTACCTAGGAATAAACCCACGACTCCAGCCATAAAGAAAATCGCAGTGACTCCAGCTAATAATCTTTGGTCTTTCAATTTTTCAGCTGTAACTGGGATGATAAATGTAATCGGGATAAGCGCAAATTGCATAAGGAAGAGCATCCAACCAGCTGCACTTGTACTATACCCATGTGTTTGCAGAATTTCAGGTAACCATGTGATTAATGTATAGAAAATTAATGATTGTAATCCCATAAAAACGGTAATATGCCAAGCTAAAGGAGAACGCCAAATGCTTTTGCCTTTTTCTACAGGGGCCTTTACTACCTTGGCGGATTCAGTGGCTTTTCTTAATTGCGGAAGCCAAACGAGTAGCGCAATAATCGAAAAAAGTGTCCAAAATGCGAGTGAGCCTTTCCACCCCATTCCTTTAATGGAAGCAATCGGTACACTTAAACCAGAACCAAAGGCACCAAACAGGTTCATGAAAACAGCGTAAATCCCTGTAACAAACCCGATCTTTAAAGGGAAATTTATTTTTATAAATCCAGGTAAAAGAACATTCCCAATAGAAATGGCCATTCCAATCATAATCGTACCTATAAATAAAAAGCTCGTTCCAAAAAGGGAGCGTACCATCAATCCAATCGTTAAAAGCAGTAAGGAGAAAAAGATTGTTTTTTCCATTCCGAAGCGATTGGCTAGTTTTGGTGCAAAGGGAGAAAGAAAGGCGAAAGCGAGTAAAGGTAGCGTTGTAATACTTCCAGCCACAGCATGGCTCAAATCTAAATCATCACGTATAAACGAAATAAGAGAGCCAACAGATGTTAAGGGAGCTCTTAAGTTTGCTCCTACTAATATAATTCCTAGTAATAGGAGCCACTGAGTTTGATGACTTGATGGATTTTCTAATGTTGTTGGGTTCTTACTCAAGAATTTTCCTCCTTAGTTTCTAAAGCCAATCTCTTTTTAAAGGCCAAAATATATTCATTGACATATTTTGTAGCCCCTTCGAGATTTTGCTCTCGAATGGCCTCTAATAGTTCGCTATGAATCAAATTTTCATAGGCAAATGGTGTGTCTGTAATCATTAATTTGCGAATGGAGGCGTATAAAGGCTCTGTCATATATTCATATAGCTCCTGAAGCAATTGATTATGCGAGGCCTTCACCATTGCTTTATGGAAAGCCATATCCGCTGTAATAAAATCCTCAACCGCATCTCTTTGGACTGCGTCTCGGCATTGGTCCATACATGTCCCAAGCTGTTGAAGATCATCATTATTTCGATGGATGGCGGCTAGCTGTGCTGCCTCCCTTTCTAGAGCTAATCTTACTTCCAATGTTTCAATCAGATTGGATTTTTCAAGATGACGTTCCATTGCGGCACCTAGCGAGCTGGAAGAGCGGACAATCGTTCCACTACCTTGCTTTGTTTCCAATAAACCTGCATGAACAAGCGCGCGAATCGCCTCTCTCAAAGTATTCCGACTGACATCAAACTCCTCCATAAGCTCTATTTCTGGCGGCAGCTTATCGCCAATCGCCCAATGTCCCTTTTCAATCAAACTCTCAATTTGCATTACAACCTGCTCCACCAAAGACAATCGACTTGTTTTCTTTAACATCACTCACACTCCAGAAATTTGTAGGATGATTGGTACATTGGATATATTAACATAGTGGAATAAAAAAGTAAATTTTTGGGCCAGTCCCCCAATGCTATAAAGCACTGGGGGACTGGCCCCAAAAAAGTCCACTCGAAAAGCGATCATACACAGCATATAAGGCACAGTCCAGGCCCGTCCTATTTAATTAATCGGGATTTCTGTAAAATCATCATCATCATCATCTAAAGACTGATTTTCGCTCTCTACGTTTTGTTCACTACTGGATTCATCGCTAGATTCCTCAGCTGTATCCACTATATCGTTCTTAAAGCTTTCGAAATCAGCTTTTAGATCTTCAGCAATTTCGGCAGGAAGGGCGGTTTTTCCGTACGTTGCCCCGATATTTAATTCCCCGCTTAAATCTTTAATACCTACGGAACCGAAATTGTTGTTTTGTTCATATTTATCTAATAAAATTTTATCTACCTTTATTTCTCGAATGACAAGGGGTTGTTCCTCTTTTTTTAAACTAGGATCGATTTTCACTCTTTCTAATTCATCCTTTAGATCACTTATTTGCTGATTATTTTCCTTCACGCTTTCCTTCATCAACGAAAAATGACTTTCCATAATGGCGATGCGATCTTCTAGACGGTTTAGTTCCTTTTGGATCGGGGCTAATTTCTGTGAAATATACTTGGATAGTTCCAAAACAAGGCGCTTTTCCATCGCAATGAGTGTTTCTCTTTGCAAAGTTTCTTTCCTGTTCGATTCTCGGGATACTTCTTTCCGCTCCTTTATAGCAGCATGTTTAGTAGAAAAATCTTCCTTTTTACGTTCATTCTCAAGCTGAAGAAGCCTTTTCATATGTACATCTAAGGTATTGACTTTTCGTACTTGTTGTTCAAGTGCTTGCACCCTGTTTGATAATTTTTGTATTTCATCAACATTATTTTCATCCCTGTTGAATAATCCTTTTATAGGCATAATCGTTTCACCCTTTTTTGTTTTAAAAAGTAAATAATGGAAGGAGATGTTACAAATGAAAGCTCCGACTATCGTACAAATGTACGGAATACAGATTCGTACGTTGGACAGAAGCTCTTCTATTTCGATTGGTAGAACAACTTCGAGAGGCAATCATGTCGTCAATCATCGAAATCAAGGTTTTGGTGAACAAAATGCCGATGGAGTCATACAAAACCATTCTGTGGCCATTGTAGAGGATTCGGATTTCATAGATAGTGATCTTATGAGAAGGTAAATTCCTACAGAATGGGAATATGTTCATGTTGGGTATATCGCCTCGTATATGTGACAAATAAGAGTCCATTCTCAAATTTTGCTTGAATATCTTTTCGTTCTGTAGGTTCTGGTAGTTCAATTAGCCTTTCAAATTCACCATACTTCCGTTCGTTCAAAAAGGGAGTTCCGGTCATGATGGGTATTTTACTGACCCCTTTGATAAGTAATTTATTTCCTGAAAGTGATACTTGAACATCCTCTTTTTGAAATCCAGGTAATTCAATGATGACAATTACCTGGGTATCTGTTAAATAAATATCTGTTAAAGGGAATCGATTTAAGGGAGGATTTGCCTGTGATTCCCTTCTATAGGTTTGATTATTTTGCTCGTCTGTATTTGAATCTTGGTCAAAAATGACATCCCAAAAATTCCCACTCTGGTATTTTTGCGCCATTTCCATCCACTGTTTTAGCTTCTCCATATCCATGATCCTTACCTCCTAACTATACGTCCTTTTGTCTAGACAGGAATAGGGTAAGTTCCTACGTTTATAAAGGGGACTTTTTGAACCAAGAGTTGGATACCAATTTTCTCTGTCAGCCGGATTAGCAAACTGAAAGATGAAACTTCTTATATATATGTATTAGCACAGTGAACCATTCATTACATTGATTCCTAATGGG
The DNA here is from genome assembly GCF_008764245.1 of Bacillus subtilis. GTDB lineage: Bacteria > Bacillota > Bacilli > Bacillales > Bacillaceae_C > Lederbergia > Lederbergia ruris. The sequence continues at coordinate 24,695 of NZ_VTQV01000028.1, read as the reverse complement.
GAACACGCGGGACCTTTTCGCTTTTTGTTTCATAAATCTTGGGGTCCAGTAATATATTCACTAAAAGGAGGGAGGGGCAAAACATGAAAGGAGCTTCAATCAATATTAATATATTTATGTTGAAGATTAATTCCTTCGAAAACGCTTCTGCCGTTAATGTAGGCCAAAACTTATTGGCTGACTGGAATAACTCGGATAAGAAAACACAAGGATTCGGACAAAACTTTGGAGATGAAAGTGCCTTTTTAAGCCCACAGAGTTTTGTTGATGACCGAGATCAAGTGGATTCTCCATCCTCCTTTAATGCACTACCTAGGAAAAGAGAGGGATGATAATTTGGTATTTGGACCTATGGTCGTAAACTTGTTAGCATTTAAGGTGAATGCAATGGATCGAAACTCATCACTAAACTTTGCCCCATCGCAGCGTATAGACAATTTTCAGGCTGTGAAACAAAACTATGGGTTAGGGGAGGAGAATGGCGACTTTTCCATCATGAATGTACCACTTAGTGTTGTTAATGACATGGATGTAAATGACACGAATTCCCAAAAGAGTAGTATCATATAAAAACGAGTATTTACTCACAAATATGCAAAAAAGGCGAACTTATGACGCAGTTCGCCTTTTTGCATGTTAGGGATTGTAAATGGAGCCCATAAACAAGATCGTATCTGTTGAATGATCTGTGATCATAATAAGGAATGGGCGATTGATTTCCATGATAAAAGGAGCGTCAATTGGGGCTGAGGTCATTTTCATTTCTACGGAAGTGGCAGCCGCTGCTTCTGTTCCTTTTTCATTCACGTCAATGAAGGTTTTTTGTTTCACTTCGCTAATCCAAATCTGCTCATCTTCTTGAATCATCTTTTGGAAATTTGCCTTATCCTTATCAAAGGCTGTCTTCATCCCTAGTTTTTCCAAACTTTGATTGAGGATCGTTTCGTACTCGAGCTGAAATTTAGGTAACATAACAGTTCCTTCTTGTGGCGTCAATTTTTCCTTCCATGCTTGCCAGCTTTCATTGGTCAGTAATGTGCTCATTTCTTCGATACTTGTGTTTTCTTTCGGTAAAATCACGTTCATGCTCATATCCTCCTTCTCTCCATAAGGAAGGGTAACCGCCTGAATATACTCATTTTCCATATAGGCTAGTTTCTCATTGAGCGTCATGACAGGTACATCCTTCGTTGATCCGTCCTCCAAATAAAAGGGACGATCTTCAGTCAACTCCTCTTTAAATGGATGAGTCCAATTTCCATTAAAATAAATCGCATTGATGAGAATCGAAACAATATTTTGATCTAATGGGGAATCAACGATATCTTCGATTTTTCCATTGGTTGATTTTTTTACCCAGTTATTGATTGCATCGGGCGTTTTGCTGTCACGTATATCGACTTCTTCGATCATCGCGTTAAAATAATCCTCAGTATTGGCTTTAAAAGGATCTTGAAAATGGAAATGTTTATTCAACCAAATAGAATTGGCCACATTTAACTCAATATCTTCAGAACGATCATGAAGCATGGACATAAGGGAGGCATTGGCTTTATTTAAATCCCCGACATCGATCCCTTCCGCTTGTAATGCCTTTGCTATCTCCTCTTTTGTTTCACCATCTGCCCCATTATAGACCATAGAAAGAGCCATCAATAAACTAGTAGGAGAAATAAAAACATTTCCATTCTGGTCAGGCTTAACCTTAGATAATAATTGGAATCCTAGCTCATTATTGGCTGTATTCACTTTTTGATAATCTTCTTTTCCGTAATCTACATCTTTAGTAACGACTAAACCATCGTTATTTGATTTTGTCCCGCATCCAGAAAGGGAAAAAACTAAAGTCGCAACTACCATCGGAACGAGTATCTTTCTTATCATGTAGACCACCTTCCTTTACATAATTAGACTGAATAAAATAGATATGGTTATACATTTTTGAAAATATTGCCAGCGATTTGTACGATCATAACTAAAATAGAGGAACTTTTCAAGAAGAAAAGGAGGGCGATGTGATAAAATGCCAAGATAAGAGGAGGATTAGTTATGGCGTGGATCTATGTACTTTTTGCGGCAAATGTCGAAGTATTTTGGGTGATTGGTTTAAAGCATTCAAGCAATGCACTTGAATGGATTGGTACGGGAATTGCGATTGTCATTAGTTTTTATTTTATTATTACCAGGCGAGAAAACTCCATCCTCCGTGAAGCAGGGTGGAGTCTTCTCGCTTTGGGATAAAGGGGGACTTAGCCATCCCAATCGTCCGACTCTGAATTAAATCTTAAAAAAATGCAATCGTTTGTTCGCAAAACCATTGACTAGAAACAAATGTTCCTGTACAATGAGGTATAACATAAAGAAGGAAAGGGGCCTACACGATGGCAATGAGAGCGTTCTTTTCCAATCGTATCTATAAAAACAAATTGCTATCTTCAATGGTACTTGCCATAGGGGATACATTGCGTCAATTCAATCGCGCCAAGCAATTTGCCTTTGATAAAATGGTGAAAGAAAAGCGTTCGGGCAAGCAGCGCAGAAATAAGTCGCTTCATGTGCTCATCAAACAGCAATTTCAACTTGATGACTATTACGCCAATAGTGCCATCCAGGCTGCAAAAGCCCAAATAAAAAGTCTTGAAGAACTGAAGGTGCTCTACATATCCGATAAAAAGGAACAAATCCGTACAATCAAGAAAAAAATAAAAAAGGAACGTAGCAAATTAACCTCACTAAAAAAGATCAAAAAATCCTTCATCCAAGACCAGCCAAAATTCCCAAAGAATGCTAGAGAACAAAGGCAAGGCCATTACTATACGGTAAGCTACAAAGATCACACAGACATCTATCCACATGCGTATGCATTTGAACATTTGTATCTGGACCCGAAAATAAAGGGAATCCAACATAAATTAGGCCTTCTGACATCTAAACTCAAACGCAAAGAAGAAGCATTAAGACAGTTAAAGTCCCGCATTCCGAGTGCTGTATTTAAGCACCAAGAAATATTTTAAAGCCCAACACACCAAGGCATGTTATACAGATAATCACGATGCATGGCTAGAAGCGTGGCGCAAGTTCCGCTACAGTAAAATGACACTTTCCGGGAGAAAAGATGCGGCTCATGGCAATTTCGTGTTTCAATATAATCCGGACAACCATCTCTTGCATATGAAAACACCAAAAGGACAAGTGCGCCTGGAAAATGTCGTGTTTGCCTATGGTCAGGAAATCATAGACGAGGCCATCCAAACGCAGCGTGCTTGTAAGGACAAAAAGAAACACGGCAAACCAATCACCTGGTCATTGGAAGATCATGGCGTGTACTATATCGTCAAGTGCATAGTCGATGTGGCACCAAATCCGCATACCAACTATGCCAAATCGTCCGGTATCATTGGAGTGAACTTAAATGTGGATCATTATGCCCTTTCCAACATCAACGAAAAAGGACAACTGATCAAATCTTGTACAATTCCCTTCGACCTGAAGAAAAAAACAACCGGACAAGCTGTTAAAATCATAGAAGCAGCAGCTATTCAAGTGGTAGATATTGCCTGTAAAGAAAAGAAACCAATTGCAATTGAAAAATTGGCTATCACCCCATCCAAAGTGATCAATCCATATGGCAACAAAAAGGCAAACCGCAAAATATCCATGTTTGCCTACCGTAAAATGACTCAAGCTATAAAGTCCAGAGCACAAAAGATGGGGGTAGCCGTATTTGAAGTCAACCCCGCTTTTACCAGTCAAATTGGCAAAATGAAATATATGAAACGCTTCGGCATATCCATTCATGAGGCAGCAAGCTTTGTCATTGCCAGAAGAGCTATGGGATTCAAAGAAAAACTTCCACCAGTGTTGCGTGCACTATTACCGGAGAAGATGATAGGTGCGCACCACTGGTCGCAGTGGAAGTATGTTTCCAAACACCTGAGAGAGATTCGCACACACGCATTCTATCTTTCAGAACTTTTCGATGTAGATAGGTTTGACCAAACAGGTGAATGCTTTGTTGCAGGCGCTTTGACAGGCATGGAACAAAACAGTTTGTCAAAATTGAAAAGTAGAAAACCCATATCCTAGTTGAACGGGATATGGTCATAAGATTTGTATGGTCCGATTTTTTGTCGGAATCCCCCACTTCAAATAATCCACAAGGGTTATTAAGTGGCGGGAGCGTTCAATATTAAAGCATGTGAAAAGCTTCCAGCAGGCACGGTTTATGCCGTCTTTACCGGCTCTGTGCAGCAGCGATTGTTTTGATCGACTTTCTCATCTTTCATGCGGATTTTTCACTAGTAAAGATTTTCTTTATTGGATTAATCACATAAAAAGACCGAACTATTAAGGTGTAATAATCCGCTTCGGAAATATACTTCCTTTCCGCGGCGGCTAATGAGCCTCCCGAGCTCCGTCCTGCGGGGTCTCATCGAGGCCTTTGCTCCCGCAGGACGCAGGAGTCTACGTATATTTCCTCCGCTAATTCGGTACATTATTGTTTTTAAAATTGATTGTTTTACTTATGTCCCAGCCTCATTATTTATTTCGTGTTCTTTTTCTTAGCTGCATTCTCTAGCTTGGTTTTGGGTTCCTCGGCAAACTCGGTATCTGCGTACCCTTGGGGAGTGACACTTGTCGCATTTCTCCCTTTATTTTTCGTGTGAAGCTCTTTTCGTGGGACGTTTTTTTCTCTCGTCATTGATTTCACCTCATTTTCCATGATTACTCCCTATTGTTTCCAAAGGATGAATTCCTATGTGAACCTGTTGATAAAGATAAATATAAAGTTTTTTAAAAGCTTAATGTCATTTGCCCAATTTAAGCATATCTTATTTAGGGAATGATGGTTCTTTTTTTAAAAATATCTGAAGGAGAGCGGATACTGATGGGGAAAATCGGGAAAATCATTGGGGTCGCTGGCGCGGTAGCTGGAGTCGTATATCTGGCTAATAGTGATAATCGTGAAAAGATAAAACAGCAATTCACTAAATTTAACGAATCCTATTTGAAAGGTCTGGCAAAACCATCCGAAGCAGAAGATGCTAAAATGGTAGATGAAGGCGCGATGACAAGTGTCCAGTATTACAATGACGTACAGGAAAAATCGGATGATGAATAAGAAAGCCTATCACCAGTTTGTGAGCTGGTGTTTTTGTATGAAGGTGTAATTACAATTTCTCTAATTCTGAATTCCAATAACCTCCTACTTGAGCTAGTTCCCTAGTGTTCCACCTTTCAATATTGGCTTATTTCTGATCTGACCCTCAAAAATATAAGTCATATAACTGCGTGTTAGCATGCAGTAATATGACTTATGCTTGGTGGGCCTTTTAAACGTATAGAAAGTACAGTGCAGCCGTTGCCACATGGATATACTTACCCTACCTAAGATGCTTCCGCTTTAGGTTTGAAGGTTTGAACTAACTATTTACGCTTTTTCGCGTTATTTTTCTATAATCCATAGGAGTGAAATTTGTTTCTTTTTTAAATATTTTTGTGAAATACGAGTAATTTCCGTAACCGACTTTATCTGAAATGAGATGGACGGGATGATCTGTGTGGGTTAGTAGTTTTTTAGCTACTTCAATCCTTTTCTTGATTAAGTAATTGATCAGCGAGATGCCCATTTCCTTTTTAAAAATTCTTGCGATATAATCCGGGCTTAAATATAGATTGCTTGCTAGGTTCGTTCTTGTAATATTCTCGTGATAATGTTGATCGATATATTCACAAATTTTATGAACAACGGACTGTTGGGAATTTGTGAATTTCATATAATCTAATGAAACATCGACCAAATAAGTGAGATAGTTCATTAAATCTTCAATGGATCTCAATGATTGCTCTTGTAAGAAATTATATATTTTTCCTTGAAACAAGTGATGTGCCAAAATTTCTTTCCTTTTCAAATGTGTATAGATTAATTGAGTGATATCCATTTTAAAGCTGCTAATGACAGACTGGCTTGCTTCATTTTTTTCTACCAATTGATGTAAGTATTGTTGACATCTGTGAATAATACCATCACGATTTTCTATTATAAGATAGTCCTCTAATATTTGTAAGTTGGGCTCAATATATTTTGCTTTTATTTTTTGTTCGATTTTTAATAAAAAGGATTGGTTTCTATAATGAACGTTTTCATTTCTATACGTTTGTAGTTTTTGTATACCTAATTTTATATGGGTTAACGTATCAATGGTGCCAACATAACATTGAAGATCACATTCTAGTTCCTTGTGAATGATTTGAATGAATTCATCACACGTTTTTTTCCACCATGCATAGTCTTCTTCGTCTGGAGAATCCGTCACTTTGAAAATCGCCAAGCATTGTTCATGATCGGATCCTAAAGAGAGAAATCCATTAAGTTGATTTGAGTTTCTTTGAAAAACTGTTTGAATGATTGATTTTAATTTTTTTATCAGATTGTTTTCAGATTTGAACACAGATATAATCTTTTCACGATCGGCAATTTGATAAGGAAAAAAGTCTATGATCAAGGGCAAAAAACGATCTTCAGTAGAATAGTCAATATGTTGAATATTTAACTGTTCTTGTAATCTTTCAACTGAAAGAGGAGCATCATTTCTTTTTATGTAGGAATTCCAAAAATGCTCTAATAGTTCTTCTTCGTTTTCTTTCCAATATTGACCAACTTTTAATATTTCCTCATTTTGCCGGCTGACCTTTACTTTTTGGATCGCTTTTTTGATGATTAATTCAAGTTTGTCAAATTCGATGGGTTTTAAATAGTATTCAAAGCTTTGCAGTTCAATCGCTTTTTGTGCATAGTGAAAATCAGCAAAATTGGTTAAATAGATCGTTTGCACTTGATATCCTTCAGCCCTGACCCAGGCTAATAATTCAAGTCCACTTCCTTGTGGCATTTCAATATCAGAGATGAGAATATCGATAGAATGCTCTTCAAATATTTTCTTCGCTTGTCGTATATTATAAGCGCTGTAAACTTGTTGAATCCCCAAGGCATGCCAATCGACTTTCTGTTGAAGGGCAGAAACGACAAAACGATCATCATCTGCAATTAATACATTCATTTTTATCCCCTCTCCTCGTTTTTAAGATAAGGGATGATGATATCTATCATCGCACCCCCATCCGGATTATTTGAAAAATGAATTTGGAATTCTTCTTCGAACAATAGACGTAGCCTCTGAATAACATTGTTAATGCCAATGTGATGTCCACTTTCTGTCGTGAGTAAAATCTGGTTTTGAAGTTTTTCTAAAATATCCGCCCGAAAGCCAGGTCCGTCATCAGACAAACTTATTTTAACCCAATTTTTGTCCCCCACTTTGTATGATTGAATGTTCAACATGATGTTAATTTGTTCATCCAATGATACGGCATGTTTTATTGTATTTTCAATAAACGTTTGAATCATCAGCGGTGGAACCAACGCCTGTTCTGTTACCGGCTCTACCTCAATATCAAAATGAAAAGAATGGGCATGCAATAATTTTTGAATGGCCAGATAATCTTGGATATGGTTTAATTCTTTTTCTAGCCTTACATAGTTTTGGTTTGTTTGAAATAGGTACCTAAAATAATTAGAGATAGATGACACCATTTGTTTAATTTCTTTATACATTTCCATCTCCGCCATACTGTGAATCGTTGTTAGGCAGTTGAGAAAGAAATGCGGTTTGATTTGCAATCTCATAAAATCCATCTGTATTTGTTTCTTCTCAAATTCTTGTTCATAGTAATCAATTTTCAACTTTTTAATTTCATTCATTAAACCTTTGAATTGTTCATTCGCTTGCTCAAGCTCAATAATGCTGCTACTAAAGTCTATTTTCTCATTATTATTATTCATATCAGAGAGATTTTCAGAGAACGTTTGAATTGGTGATAATACCTTGTATCGTAAGTAACGTACGAAAAGAAAAAGGATCAAGCTAATAATTACAGTTGCGACTACAAGTACGGCATGAGCGATAACCACTCGTTTAAAGGCACTAAAATGATCAACTGTTACGTAAAGAGAAAATGGGAGTCCTGTATCTCTTTGCGGAAATACAAGGTCACTAGAAAAAATAGATTTCAAGAGTCGCTGATTTGTGTGTTCTTTTGGCAAAGTTAAGAAGCTGTTGTTATCGTTTACAATTGCCAAGTTTCCGTTATTCCCTAAATTAATGTCTTGTAAAGGTAAAAGGATATCTTCAAATGCAATCAAGGAAATAAACGTACGATTTTCATATTGAAGTAAATGGTATAGATAGTAATTTCCGTCAATTTTTAAAGACTGCCATGTATAAATATCTTCATATTTATTTGGTTGTCTTTTTTTAGATTGGAAATAATGTTTTATCTTTAAGTATTTAGAATAACTCATTTGAATGGGGGAACTATTAAAAAAATAATCCTCATTTTCTAAAGACAGAAAGAACTGATATTCTTTTCCAGTCGAATTTTGAAAATCAATCACTCTTGTTCTGAAGTTTTGAATGTCTGTTGGTAGTTCAGACATATCTTTTGCTTTTTCAATATTTTCTATTAACGGCTCATTTTTGACCGTCCAAATCATAAAGTGTTCTACAGCATCTAGCTTAAGCAGTGTGTCATTTAAATAAATGTCCACTGTGTTGGTAATATAATCCATGCTCTGTTGTCTCGTTATAGATATCGTAAATAAAGTAACGATCATATTGATGACTAAAATGGAAATTAATATGATGATCAGTACTTTGGAATAATAATTGACAGATCGTGAAGGGTGTTTTCCCAAATGCAGTTTCAATGCTATTCCTCCCTTCTATTGCCCCTTGTTATCTATTATAAAATTTATGATTTTCCTTTAATAGCACAAAATTGTAGAAAATGAGTAAAATGTCCTGTTTTATGACTGAATAGTGTTATTTTCGAAAGTTTGTGAAGTCCGTATCTCTCATAAAGTCGGAATTATAATAATACAAAGACGGTTTACTTATATAATCTGTGAATGCGCTGTCATATAATGATGATAGTCCCATTTTTGCTATGTTAATAGAATGGGAGTCACAACATGAAAGAGATGCAGAGAGTGATAGTCTCTTATCCATCATTTAAAGGGGGAGGAAGATTGGCAAATAGAGTGGATTCACAAATAGCTTTAAAACCTTCTGTGATCTCAAGCAAAAGAAATAAAAAATCCACGATGAAACAATTCAAAAAAAGCATTCCGCTGTATGTATTATTACTGCCATCGATTGTTTTATTGATCTGTTTCACCTATATACCAATGTATGGCATTATTATTTCTTTTAAAGACTATTCGCCAGTTTTAGGAATGTGGGGAAGTCCTTGGGTAGGTTTTAAGCATTTTATTCAATTTTTTAATTCCTATCAATTTGAGTTAACGATTAAAAACACGTTGAGTATTAGTATTTACAGTATATTGGTAGGGTTTCCATTGCCCATTGCATTAGCGATTCTCTGTAATCAAATGCGCGCTGGTATGTTTAAAAAGGTCTTCCAAGTCACAACCTATTTACCTCATTTTATTTCAACAATGGTTATGTGTGGGATGATTTTGCTCTTTTTATCTCCTAGCAGTGGATTAATGGCAAATCTATTATCATTAGTCGGCATTGAAATGCCGAATGTACTAGCGAAGCCTTTGTTTTTCAGCAGCATCTATGTCTGGAGTGATGTATGGCAACATGTTGGCTGGGATAGCATTATTTACTTAGCTGCTTTATCTGCGATTAATCCGACTTATTATGAAGCCGCTACGATGGATGGTGCAACTAGGATGCAAAAGATCCTTCATATCGATATTCCATTACTATTACCAACAGCAATGATTTTATTAATCTTGCGAGCAGGCGGAATATTAAGTGTAGGTTTTGAAAAAGTTCTCTTATTACAAAATCCATTAAACCTAACAGGAAGTGAAGTCATTTCCACGTATGTATATAAAATGGGTCTGCAAAATTTCCAATACAGCTTATCAACTGCAATAGGATTGTTTAACACAGTCGTGAATGTCATTGTCTTATTGTTTGTGAATTGGTTATCTAAGAGAATGACAAAGACAAGTCTGTTATAAAAAGGGGGGAAGAAAATTGCACATTGCAATGAAAAATAAGAGTCAAAGAAAATCAAGAATTCGAATGAAATGGACAGACAGACTCTTTGATTTCTCCGTATACAGCATTGCCATTATGATGATCATCATGATTATTTATCCACTTTGGTTTATCATTATCGCTTCTTTCAGTAATTCTGGAGATGTGGCAAACGGAAATATTTGGTTTTGGCCACAAGAATGGAAGTTAGACGGATATATCGAGTTATTAAAGTACGAACAAATTTGGAGGGGCTATTTAAATACGATTATTTATACATTAGTAGGGACTTTCATTGGTCTATGTGTCAATATTCCGGCTGGTTTTGCTTTATCAAGATCTGAGTTAATAGGGAAAAATTGGATTACCACTTTTTATATCCTTCCTATGTTTTTCACTGGAGGGTTGATTCCAACTTATTTAGTCGTGAAAAACTTTGGACTCCTTGATACTTTTTGGGTATTAGTTGTACCATTTTCTGTGTCTGCTTTTAATATTATTATTGCTCGAACCTTCTTTAAGAATAGTATTCCTGAAGGTCTATGGGAAGCAGCACAAATGGACGGATGTGGCACGATTCGTTATTTTTTCACGATGGTCTTGCCTTTATCAAAAGCAATACTTGCTGTGATTGGTCTATGGACGGCCGTTGGGATTTGGAACTCGTGGTTTGAGGCGATGATTTATATTTCCAATGAAAATTTGCAGCCGCTTCAACTCATCCTGCGAAGAATTTTAATTGTGAATGAGTCACTGTTTGAAATGGCATCTGGTGACCTTGCCTCTGAGTTAAGGCAATTATCAGATATGATGAAATATGGAGCAATCGTCGTTTCAACACTTCCCATTATGTTATTGTATCCTTTTTTACAGAAATACTTTAATCAAGGTGTCATGATTGGTTCTATAAAAGAATAGGGGGGATTTAGGATGTCGAAAAAGAGAATGAAGATATTCGCAACTGTCGCGTTGGCTGCAGGATTAATGGTTGGTTGTAGTAATGACCCATCCAGTTCAAAGTCTTCAAAAGATGATGGGGCTTATACAATTGCAACGGTTCGTTGGTCTGATTGGGGAGAAGATTTTCTTAAAGGTTTTGTTGAAGAAACAGAGAAAAACGCAAATATCAATATTGATTGGGATGTATATTTGAATTCTGAATGGGGAGATAAAAAGTCGATCCTCTTAGCTGGTGGAGAATTACCTGATGCATTCTTTGGTTCACTAGCCTTAAGTGACTCGGATGTGGCAAAAAACTCAGGTGTGTTTATTCCATTAGAAGATTTAATCGAGGAACATATGCCAAATTTGAAAAAAGCTTTTGAAGAGGATCCAGCAATGAAAGCAATGGTTACATCTCCAGATGGACATATTTATAGCTTGCCGAAAAAATTACCGATGCGACCGGTAGCGGGAAATGCTTTATTTATTAACCAAGAATGGCTAGATAATCTAAATTTAGAGATGCCTCAAACATATGAACAGTTTTACGATGTGTTAAAAGCATTCAAAGAGCAAGATGCCAATGGCAATGGTGATCTTAATGACGAAATTCCATTCCAAGCCGGAGTCATGCAATATATTTTACCATTTGGTTTACCAATTGGCGCATACTCAGAATCCATGACTGTCAAAGATGGTGAACCCGTATTCATGCCAACTTCGGATGAGTATCGTGAAGGAATTGAACAGATGCACAAAGCATATACAGAGGGATTGATTGATCAGGAGTTATTTACACAAGATACCTCAATGGCTGAAGCAAAAAGAAAAAATCCCGATGTAGCTTTAGTTGGGGTTTCATCTGGGTGGACACCAGATGCTACATTTGGACCGGTTGCGAATGAATATGCTCCTTTACCCGCACTAGAAGGTCCGGATGGAGAGCGTTATGTCATGTCAGACTCTGTTGTTTATGAAAGACGCGAATTTATGATAACGACAAAAGCAAAAGAACCAGAAAAATTATTGCAATGGGTTGACCAGTTCTATACAGAAGATGCAAGTATTCAAACATTCTATGGTTCATTCGGAGTAGCTGTTGAGAAAAATGATGATGGAACCTATACTGTCCTAGAAGCGCCAGAGGGTGAGTCTGCCGATATTTTCGCTTGGGTGAATTCATTCCGAGATTTTGGACCGAAATATATTGGGGAAGGCTTTAACGATAAAGTAACTTTGCCAAAAAGCGGTGGGGATGGCTTAAAACTCGAAATGGACAAAGAAATTAATATGCATGTAAAAGATCAATTTCCGAATGTTGTATATACAGAAGATGAAATGAACCGTTTAAGTGCCTTGACTACTGATATAGATTCATATATAGGAACGATGCAGTCGAAATGGGTAGTAGATGGTGGAGCATCAAAAGAGTGGGATTCCTATATCTCTCAGTTAAAACAAATGGGATATGACGAATTTATGGAAATTCAGATGACAGCTTTTGAAAGATATCAAGAATCACTTAAATAATAGAAGAAAGACAGTTGGTGGGAGATAAGAATGTATAACCGACTGTCTCCTTCTTCATAAAGGGGAATCGCCTATGGATCACCTTTTTAATATAGAAAGTCCCTTTTTTCATTTATTGACAAGAATCGTGGATATCGTTTTATTAAACCTATTATTTATCCTTTTTTGTCTACCAATATTCACGATAGGAGCGTCTGTAACTGCGCTTTATTCGGTATTGATGAAAATGATGAAAAAGGAAGAAAAACAGATTGTAAAGGGTTTTTTCGGTGCGTTTAAGAGGAATTTTTTCCAAAGCACGGTCATATGGATGGTGATGATTGTCTCAGGGTTTGTTATATTGGTAAACTACTTTATGCTTGGAAGCCTTTCAGGACTTGTGAAGTTCTTTTTTACGGGAATGATTTTCATTTTTGGTTTTTTATACGGAAGTATATTAATGTTTATTTTTCCTTATATCGCAAGATATGCAGATTCAATCAAGCAATCATTGAAAAATGCATTGCTCATGGGAATTCAAAACATCCCATATCTAATCGTGTTGTTGTTATTGAATGGCTTTTTTATTCTTTTTGTCTTTTCATCCAAAGTTGGACTTTTAACAGGGGTGTATATTGGAACGTTCGGTGGGTGTGCATTTCTCGCTTATATGAATGCTCATCTATTTATGAAGATTTTTAGTAAATATGAGGCTAGTCATTGAAGTTCCTGGAAAGGGGTATTGTATGGTTACAAATCATAAATTGTATATCGGTTTAATTGGCCTTGGCGGCATGTCCAATTATTATCGAAACTTATTGTCTAGAGTGGATGCCATTCAATTGTCGGCCATTTGTGATGTAAATCCAGAGGCTGTCGCGAGGGTAGGAGAAGAAGAAGGGATTAAAGAAGAAAATCGCTTTTTCCAAATAGAAGAGATCATTGCTTCTCCGAATGTTGATGCGATTATTGCTGTTGCACCAAATAACATACACGCCAAAATTGTAGAGGTATGTATTTTAAATAAGAAACCTGTCATGTCTGAGAAACCGTTTACGCTAAATATGGAAGAAGCTGAGCATTTAAATACATTATATCAAGCAAATCAGGTGCCTTTTGTCATTGGCTTTATCCATCGTTATACACCATCTTTTCAATATGCAAAGGAATTGATCGAAAAGGGTGCGATTGGTGACATTCACCATATTGACGTAAAATACCAGCAATCATTTGGAGCCCCTTTTTATGACACGCCTTACTTATGGCGTTATGACAAACATGTTGCCGGAACTGGGGCTTTAGGAGATTTAGGTGCCCATATGATTGATGCAGCTCGCTTTTTTGTAGGTGAATTTGAATCCGTTTCGGCGTTGATGAAAACCCTTGTCAATAAAAGGATCGATCCTCGTACGAATGAGGAAAAAGAGGTTATGGTCGATGACTTTACTAGTTTTCAGGCTGAACTTGAAAAGAATGTAGTAGGAAGTTTTGTGACAACAAGAAATGCAGTAGGATCTGCGAATCAGCTTGAAGTAACGATTTATGGAAATCTAGGCACGTTAAATATGGATATTGAACATCCAAATGAAATAAGATTGTGCATAAAGAATTCAGATGAAGATCCAGTTTGGAAAACAGAAGCGGTACCTGAAGACCATAAAAACAAGTCGTTATTAGATGATTTTGCGAAGCTAATTAAGAATGAGAAGTGTTCGAATGTTCCAACCTTTGATGATGGATATATTAATCAAAAGGTCGTTGAGCATGTCATTCAAGCTGCGGAAACAGGCCAGTTCATAAAAATTAATTCAAATAGGGAGGAAGGAAAATGATTAAGGTAACAGTATGGAATGAAAATAGGCATGAACAAAAGAATCCTGTTGTGGGGGAGATTTACCCAAATGGAATTCATGGTGCAATATCAGCCTTTTTAAATGAAGCAGGCTTTAGTGTGGGAACAGCGACATTGGATGAACCTGAGCATGGATTGACGGACGAAGTATTAAATCGTACAGACGTATTACTTTGGTGGGGTCATCTAGCACATCATGAAGTGAAAGAGGAGATTGTCCAAAAAGTTCATCAAAGAGTACTCGATGGTATGGGATTAATTATTCTCCATTCTGGTCACTTCTCTAAAATTTTCAAATCACTTATGGGGACAAGCTGTGATTTAAAATGGCGTGAAGCAGATGATAAAGAGATCCTTTGGGTCGTTGCACCCCAGCATCCAATTGTAGAAGGTATTGGCGAAAACATTCAGTTAGAGAAAGAAGAAATGTATGGTGAACATTTTGATATTCCAGCTCCAGATGATTTGATTTTTACAAGCTGGTTTGAAGGTGGGGAAGTCTTCCGCAGTGGATGCACATACACCCGTGGCAATGGAAAAATATTCTATTTTAGACCAGGCCACGAAACATATCCAACTTATCACAATAAAGAAATTCAAACGGTTATTATTAATGCGGTGAAATGGGCCGCGCCCGTCAAACGAAACAGACCTATTTATGGCAATGCAAAACCGATTGAAAATATTAAGGTAAAAAATTAAAAATAATTTAGAGTGAAAAAACAACTGGTGATCGCCAGTTGTTTTTTAATTTCATACTCAGGAAATTATTAGTTATAATAAGGGTGATATTTCCCCAAAACCTTTTATTTAGGTTATTGAAAGTAATGATTGGGGAATTATTATAAAAGTAGGCATAGTTTATTCTTGCAGAGAGGAGATGCCGTGTATGAAAGCAAAAGTAAATTTGCGTGATATTATCGATGGGATGGAAATGCAATTTGATGAATGGAATACATACCTAAATAGAAACACTGGAGAAGTTATTTCGGTTTCACAAGATGCTCTGCGGGCTGCTGAAGAAGATGAACCTTTAGATCATTTGCCTGATTGGCAACAAGAAGAAATGAAAATAGCAATTGATGTAATTGAAAACTTTGAGAATTACGTAGAACTTCCGACAAAATATGATATTAATGAATACCAAATGATGGAAGACTTTTGCTACGCCTTTTCCGACGGAAATAAAAAGAATAAATTATTGAATGCAATAAGGGGAAGAGGGGCCTTCAGAAGGTTTAAAGATCTTGTTTCTCAATTGAACCTTGAAGAAGAATGGTATGCCTTTCGCGATAACGCCTATAAAGAAATTGCCATACGATGGTGTCAAGATTATGATTTGGAATACGAATGATGATTTGCCGACAGCATGTTGCTATTAGACTTTGTCCTCCTTGCTAATCAGTGGGGATGGGAAGAACCCCCACTGACTCTTATGATCAAAAATCTAAAATCTAATCTTCTGTTTGGTTTTCGCACTTTTAATCGCACCAAAGACCATTTTCATGCTTTCGATATTATCGTGGCAATCTGTTTCGGCTCGACGATCTTCTATTAATGAGGCAAACATTTCATCTAGGCAGCCCCAATGTCCTTCTTGACCAGTCCAATCACTATTCACTTCGCCTTTTTTCATCGGATTTATAAAACCGGGTTGTTGGGTGGAATCGATCGCTTCATAGGTGGGATTACTCTTCCCGTCCCAGCATGCAGTCCCTTTGCTTCCTGTGACACGCCAATCTGCTTCCCATGAGGTATTCATTCCTTCTGCACACCACGAACCATTATAGGAAAATACGGAGCCATCACTCATTTCGAAGATACAGATGGCAGAAGCATTGCCTTTATACCAAGATCCTGGTGGGTTATACTCATGACAATAAACAGATACAGGATTGGCCCCACTAATAAAACGTGCCTGATCAAAAGTATGAATGGCCATATCTAAAATAAGTGGATGATCCATTAGGTCACGAAATCCACCGAAATGGGCACCGATGAAAAAGTCTGCATGAAGAGAACCAATTGTGCCAATCCTGCCACTAGATAATAGATCCCTAAAGGCTCGGATTTGCTTCAAGTATCTCCGATTTTGCATGACAGCATAGCGTTTACCGGTTTGATCTGCCACTTGTAAAACAGCTTTCGCATCTTCTAATGATTCAGCCATTGGTTTCTCACCGAAAACTTGGCAACCAGCTTTTAACGCAGTAGTAACAATTCGCTTATGAGCAGCAGGAATCGTCACATCAAATACAAGATTCGCCTTTGTTTCATTGATTGCTTCGGAAAGATCGGAAAATACAGGCACCTTTAAATTTCTACGCTCCGCCATTTCCTGTGCCGCTTCGATATGTACATCAACAAGTCCAACTATTTCCACATCTTCTCTTTGAGTTGCGTAGTCCAACCATGTATTCGACATGCCCCCACAGCCAGCAACAATAATTTTAAATGAGTCCATTTTTTCATAGCCCCTTCACTTTATTCGATTTATTCTGGAGTATTTTTGAAGTAAATTAGCCATTGAATCCCCCGTCCACACGTCCATCTTTTGTATAAAAGGTTGTGGCGGTATGGAAAATTATTTCTGAAAAAGAGAGAAGTAAAAAAACACTTCTCCCTTACTACTTACCTATTCTTTTCTTGAAACTCCATCATAAACTCACTTAGTGCTTCACAAGCTTCTCTTGGTACAGCATTATAGGCGGATGCGCGACAGCCACCGACAGAACGATGGCCATTTAGACCGACAAATCCGGCTTCTTTGGCTTCTGCTAAAAATTTCTTTTCTAAATCTTCGTTGTGCAAGCGGAATGTAATATTCATGAGAGAACGGCTATCTTTTTCAGCATGGCCGTAATAAAAACCATTACTTTGATCAATTGTATCATAAATAATTTTGGCTTTTCCTTCATTTTTTTGTGTAATGACCTCAAGTCCACCTTGTTCTTCAACCCATCTTAACACTTCTCCAAGCATATAAATTCCAAATGTAGGAGGGGTATGGAAAAGGGAGTTCGTTTTTGCATGGGTGCTGTATTTCAACATGGTTGGAACTTCAGAGTTCGCTTTTTCCAATAGATCCTTATGAATAATCACAACCGTCACACCAGCTGGGCCAAGGTTTTTTTGCGCACCAGCATAAATCAGTCCAAATTGGCTGATATCAATCGGTCTAGAAAGAATATCACTCGACATATCCGCCATTAAAGGAATATTCCCTGTGCTTGGAAACTCCTTCCATTGCGTACCATAAATCGTATTATTGGATGTCAAATGGACATAGGCATCCTGTTCATTGAAGGTTAATTCACTGAGGGCTGGGATATCTCGATAATGATTCTCTTTTGAGCTTGCAATATGATAAGGTTCACCAAATAATTCTGCTTCTTTGAAGGCTTTTTCAGACCATGATCCGGTCGTGATATAGCCGGCTTTTTGCCCAGAGCTTAAGAAGTTCATTGGAATCATCGAAAATTGTAAACTAGCCCCACCTTGTAAAAAAAGTACTTCATATTGGTCAGGAATAGAGAGCAAAGATCTTAAGCGTGCAATCGCTTGATTATGTACCTCTTCATAAGCGGCACTACGATGACTTAGTTCCATTACAGACATCCCAGTCCCTTGGAAATCAACAAATTCCTTTTGGGCTTTTTCCAATACAGCGAGCGGAAGCGCAGAAGGCCCCGCGTTAAAATTATAAGCTCGTTGTTTCAATATGTATCACTCCTGAGATTTTAATCTTGATTGCATTATACACCTTTCAAGAGGAATAGAGGGTGAAAATAGACAAAAAATATCGATTTCAATTTTTAGCGCTTACGCTTTTGGTGCATCCCGTCCTCTTTTGACATGATATAATGAGGGGGATGGAAGAAATCGAGCATATTAATTTACTAATGACATATTTTCAGCACAAGGGAACAATTGAAGAGGGTGTATAGGGGGTAGGAAGTTGAAAAAAAGAATATGGATTACGTTAGGGAGTATCATTGGAATCTTGCTTATCGCTCTAGTGATCGCAGGGAATTATTTTTATGGGCAAGGCGTAAAAAGAGGGACTGAAATTGAAATCCATAAAGAGGCAACAACGGTCAATGCAATGGCGAGTGAAGGGGATCAAATTCTCTTAGCCGAAGCAAAAGCATGGTATGATGACCAGAGTCCTGAAATACTGGAAATGATCTCATTTGATAGTCTGAGGCTAAAAGCAAAATACATTCAAAATGAGCAAAAGACAGGAAAAGCAGTAATATTAGCGCATGGGTTTCGGAATACTGGAGATGATATGGGCAAATTAGCGAAGTTTTATTATCAGGAAGGCTTTGATATTTTGTTGCCGGATGCTCGGGGACATGGGGAGAGCGAAGGAAATTACATTGGCTATGGTTGGCATGAGAGACTTGACTATCTTGATTGGATTCAACTTTTAATTAAGGAACATGGGGCGACAGATATTATTCTACATGGAAATTCTATGGGGGCTGCAACTGTTCTTATGACAAGCGGTGAAAATTTACCTGACGCAGTTAAAGGGATTATTGCTGATAGTGGTTATAGTTCAGTCAAGGCTGAGCTTCAACATCAATTGAAAAATATTTATCATCTTCCGTCTTTTCCATTGCTAAATGTGACGAGTGTCATTACAAACATAAAGGCAGGGTATACCTTTGAAGAGGCTTCAACTGTGAAACAAGTGAAAAAGAATACTCGGCCATTACTCATTATTCATGGAGATGCCGATGACCTTGTTCCAACCTCAATGGGACACGAACTATATGATGCAGCAGGTGGAGAAAAAGAATTGTGGATTGTGCCAGACGCTGGTCATACGAAAGCATTTGACAATGTGACCGAAGAGTATGAAAAACGCTTAAAAGATTTTCTGGATGGGATCTTTTAATGAATGATTAAATACCGATAAAAAATATTGGTCTGATGAATTAAGTGCATTTTTAATATTGAATTATTAAAGGGGAAGTCTTTTCACTAAAGAAATTTAGGTGCATATAACCTGCTCCAGAAATATACTTTGTTTTTGCAGGCGGCTGGTGAGATGCAGGCCAACAAGAAGTTGATCATGAAGGCGTTGCGACGTAGAAGGATGTACTAGTGCAGGTGAAGCAGCAGGAAGTTGCGCTTTGAGTCTGCCGATAAGGATGCCACGGTTTTAGCCTTCCATCCTTAAGTCGCACCCTGGAATCTCACCAATGCCTTTTAACGAACATGATGTTCCAATGTCGGAGTTGGTCACAGGACGTGATCGTCACTAGCCCTTCCACAGAAGTCTACGTATATTTCCTATGCTATGGTAAGTGCCGTTCGCCTTTGAGCCTGAACATTTTAATTATGTCCAGACTCTTATTTATTTTCCGTGAGAGGAAATTCAATAATGAATTGATGATAACTTCCATCCGATTCAAGCCAAATACTACCGCCTTGACGTTCAACTAGTTCTTTGGCAATGGCAAGTCCAAGACCATTGCCACCAGTGTTTCTATTTCTTGATTGGTCCACACGATATAAGCGTTCAAATAATTGTTTCTGTGCTTTTTTAGGAATGGATTGCCCCTTAGCTGCTAAGGTTACACGATAATGCTGATTATATGTTTCCCCACTTATAAATAGTCTCGTATCCTTTACAGCATAATGGATCGTATTATCTAGCAGATTCCCCAATATTTGATTGATTGAACCTACTTCAAGATTTAATTCCGCTGCTTCCATAGAAATATTATAGGGAATAGAGTGTTTTTCGAATTCCATTTTATATAAGGGAATAATGCCTTCAACGATATTCTTAATGTCAATAGACTGCTTATTTTGTGGGGTAAAGGATTCCATTGTCCATTTTTGTTCAGCGAGATTGTATAGTTGATCAATCAGTTTGTTTAATCTTTTAGACTCCTTATGTAAAGAAGCTAATAGCTGTTGTTCAGGTTCGATAACCCCGTTTTTCATGGCTTCCAAATAACCAGTAATATTAGAGAGTGGAGTTCGTACTTCATGAGCTAAATCGGCAGTCATTTGATTTCGTAACTCTTCACTGCGTTTCAATTTTCGAATTAACTTATTAAAGTTTTCTGTTAGTTGACCAATTTCATTGTTTGCCCCTACTGAAACGAATTGCATAGCTTCCCCTTCACTAATTCGATTTGTCACATCTGAAAGGGTTTGGACAGGAAGGATAATCCGTCTAATCCAGAAATAATGAATAGTGACTGCTAGAATAAAAGCAATTAAACTAGCACGAATTAAATAATAGTCCATCGTTTGATCAAATGATTTCTGTTTAAATTGGCCTGTAATATTCATTTCATCAGCTAAAAAGCAAGCAAACTCTTTTACGGAAAATCCGGCAATGACAATGACGGTTATGATGACAACTAAATTAATGGTCGTTAATTCCCAAAATAATTTAGTTTGCCACACTTTTTTAGAAGGGCTTTTCCTTGTGGACAAACTTATATCCCACCCCTCTGACCGTTTGGAGCCCAAACAAAGAATCGTCTCCAAGGCTTATTTTTTCACGAATATTTTTCACATGGACATCAATTGTTCTTTCGAAGACTTCTTTTTCATGAAGAGGATAAAGCGTTTGAACAAGTTGTTCTCTAGATAATACTTGATTGGGATGCAACATCAGTTCTTTTAAAATAGCAAATTCTGAAGGAGTTAGCTGAAGTTTTCGCGTCCCTTTCCAAATTTCATGCTTTCTTGGTTTTAAGACAAGGTCACCAAATTGGACTTTTTGACAAAAATGTCCTGCTCGTCTTAAAACAGTCTCAACTCTTGCAACTAATTCATCGGGACTAAATGGCTTTGTTACGTAATCATCAGCTCCCATGTTTAGCCCCTTGATTCTTTCTTGCTCATGGATTTTTGCTGTCACGATAATAATAGGTACTTCGCTTTGATGAGTTTCACGTATATATTGACAGACTTCTTCACCAGATCGATCTGGAATCATTAAGTCTAAAATAATAAAACAAGGGGCAGCTTGGTGAAACATATCAATCGCCTCTGTTCCTGAGACAGCTGTGACTACTTGAAAACCAGCTTTTTTAAAATAAATGGTCATCAAGTTTAAGAGCATTAGATCATCTTCTACTATTAAGATTGTTTTTGACATCTGACCACCTATTAGTGCATTTTTTCTATTTCTTGTTCTAGCCATTGATAGGTCATTGGACCAATAATCTTTTGGTGAATGGTCCCATCACGATTCAATAAATAGCTTGTTGGAATGGAGAAGGCTCCATACGTTCCACCTACTTCTCCAGATATATCAAGCGGGATTGTAAAATCAATATTAAATTCGTCAATGAATTTTTGAATGTTTTCTTCATTTCTTTCTGCGGACGTGAGATTCACGGCAATGATTTCTACACCATCTTTTTGATAATCTTCATGGAATTTTTGCATATCTGGCATTTCCGCACGACATGGGGGACACCAACTGGCCCAAAAATTTAACACCACTTTTTTTCCTTTATAATCTCTTAGTTGAAAATTACCTTCGGTTAGCGTGTTTAATTCAAAGTCAGGTGGCGTTTGGCCTGCTGAAAGGCCGATTTGATCACCCAACACACTTTTGTCGGCGTTTACTTCGTTGTTTAACAGTGTCTGCATTTGGTCCTCATCAGGTAAAGGATATGCCTCTTCTTTGTTATATTCTTTATACAGGAAAATACCAATAAAAGCTACAATCCCGATTAGTAAGATGATTTTCCATTTCATTTATAGCATCCTCCTATAAGTCAAACAATGTGAATTGGGAAAAAAAGGCTGTAATTTTTGTCATTTGTCCTGTGAAAATCATTAGTCCAAGTAAGATCATAACTGAACCATTTATGGTATTAAATTTCCCCAAATATCGATTAATCGTACGAATAATTTTTAGTGATTTTGTCATTAGAAACGATATTAGCAAAAATGGAATAGCCATTCCTAAGGAATAAAAGCCCAATAGGACAATACCTTGGTTAAAAGTCGTAGTGGCACTGGCTAATAATAATATTGAAGACAAGGTTAATCCCACACAAGGTGTCCAACCACTACCAAAGGCAATTCCAATAAAAATAGAGGAGAACCAACTTTTTGGTTTTTGTAGCTTGTAATCCCATTTTTTATCCTTCATTAAAAAGGAGAAATTAAATACACCAAGCATTTGCAAGCCAAAAACGACAATAAAAATCCCACTCACATGTTCAATGATCTTTTTATTTGCCTGAAATAGTTGACCAAGAAAGGTAGCTGAAGCTCCCATCATCATAAACACCAAACTAAAGCCGATAACAAAAGCGATGGAACGCTGGATCAATAAACTGGATTTGACTTGAAACTTTTGGTCTTGTACATTTCCCCCGGTTAAATGCGATAAATAAGCAGGTAAGACTGGGAAAATACAGGGAGAGAAAAAAGATAGTAAGCCTGCTCCTAAAGCAATCCATAATGAAATTTCCATAAATATCACTCCTAGCTGTAAACTCTCATTCTATTGTGGGCTTGGTTTGTTAAGGATATATGAAGAAAAAATCAAAACCTGTAAATGGCACAGCTTTGTCAAAAATAGTTAATCTCAAAAAGCATAATCGTCACATCTTTGAACCACGCAAATGAAATACCACCCTTTTCCCTTCACGACTAATAGGCTACAAAGTAACGGAATATTTTGGTGTAAGTGTTGCAATACAGGATGTAATCGTACGGGGGAAGCGACAAAGCATCGCCGAATAAGCCTAGCGTTAAAAAACGGAGGATTGCTTTTTGGGCCTCAATCCTCCTACGAGATCTTCTGCTTCAATCAGCAAAAACTGTAAGAAATTAAGAATGTAGTTGCCATTTCTTTTGCTAGAAACATCTATTGTTTAAATAGATGAGTTTGTTAATGGAGTCCAAATCAGCGAGATTATTATAAATCAGGATAAAGCTGTTGAAGTCTCTCCTTACTAACCGGTCCAACAATTCTATGGCGAATTTGACCTTTCTTATTAATTACTAAACTTGTAGGTACAGTTTGTGCCTTATAGATGGCATCGACTGTACCTTCTAAGTCATAAATAACCGGAAAGGTGAGCTGATTATCTTCAACAAATTTAGCAGCATGCTCCATATTCTTCTCGAGATGAGTCAAATTCACTGATAAGACAACAAAGTCATTTTCCTTATTTTTTTCATAAAAAGCTTGTATATGAGGCATTTCCGCCCGACATGGTGGGCACCAACTGGCCCAAAAATTAATAAATACGTTTTTGCCTTTTAAATCAGATAGAGCGATCGCTTTCCCTTCTTTAGTTTGTAACTGAAAGTCGATAGCTTGATCCCCAGCCTGAATTCCAAAATCTGTCTTCGCGTTAAATTCTTCTGTTTTCTGATCACTATCATGAGTTAATTGATCATACAAAAAAATTCCAATAGACAATGTTAGTAAAATGAACAGCGTTTTTTCTTTCATAGTTTCTCCTTCTTTATCGCAATAGCTTGTAAAGATATAGTTAGAAATGGGAATAGGAGAGGAATAGATAAATCCATCCATGAAGTCTCTCTAGAAAATGGCCAGATAAAGACATAGATTAAGAATACAATTCCTGCTTTACTTTGGCGTTTTTGTATTTGCTCTTTATCTTGTAACCAAAGCCAAATAGTTAAAAGAATGATAATGAATAGAGTGGAGGCAAGGGATAGGAAGCTTTCTTCTTGTAGGTAGCTAGTAAGTAAAAAGTAGAATCCGTAGCCCACCGTACCAAAATGTAAAATAATCATACTTAATGGCGCCCATAGCTCTTCTTTTTTAACTTTCCAAAACAAATAAAGTATGCTTACAATCATGCCTAGATAAAAACCTTTTGAGCCTCCAGAAAAATATAGAATCGCGAAGAGATGCCCTTTTACGGTTGGGAAGTCAAAGAGGATCATGCTTAATTTCCAAACTACTCCCCATAAAAATAATGTGTTCATAAGTATTTCGATTGCTGTAGTAGAAAGTGAATTTCTTTTCGAGAAAATTTTTATTTCGATCCAACCAATCAAAAGTGACAATAACGCTATAAGCCAATGATAAGGAATAGTAAGAGAACCAAATTGCAAAAAATGCAAAAGAACACCTTCTTTCTATCGATCATTTAAACTATGCACTGTGATTGTTAAGAATATATGAAGAAAAATACCTCTAAAATAAAAATGCGGGAATGTGCGGAAAGTTGAAATTTTATATAGAATATACAACTAATAAACACCATTAATCAGACGAGGCTGGGACATAACTAGCCAAAAATAGTAAATAAAAAGGTTCCAAGCAATAAAAAATTTGC
>NZ_VTQV01000027.1 GCF_008764245.1 Bacillus subtilis | reverse complement strand
CCGACTAAATTTTAGTCGGAAACACTTGACAAATTTATTTTTTGTTTATGCAACACTAATGATAAAAAGTAAGAAAATAAAACCCTTTCATGTTATATTAGATTGTGAGAAAGCAAGAAAAATCAAACACTCATTTTGCTGAATTCTGCTTTTGAGTTATTTAAATGGTTTAAATGGATGATAACTTTTTCGTAAGGAGGAAAATCATGGGCGATCTTTTAGTACCACTTTATCGATTATCAGCAGATGTAAAAACGGATGATCAGAAGAATTATACGATTCGAAGACCGATTCCGCCAGAAAAGCATATTGTGGTGGATTGGGTGAGAAAACACTTTTCAGAAAAATGGGCAAGTGAGTGTGAAGTAGCTTGTTCACAAACTCCAGCATCTTGCCTGATTGCTTTTGAAGGGAATAAAATCTTGGGGTTTGCCTGCTTCAATGTCACCTATCTGAATTTTTTCGGTCCGACTGGAGTCGATGTCGAGGCACGAGGAAAAGGAATCGGGCGGGAACTTCTATTGTTAAGCTTACTTGAAATGAAACATATGGGATATGCTTATGCCATTATTGGCGGAGCTGGCCCTGTTTCTTTCTATCAGAAGACAGTAGGTGCTATCGAAATCCCGGACTCCAATGATGGAGCTTATAAAGGAATGTTAGATGGCTAGATTGCTTGAATCATAGGGAATGGTTCCTCACTGTCCTATTATTCCGCTAAAAAAATCATTCGTTTGAATAACAATTTTAGTGAATTTGAATATGTTGATGGCAGAGCCTATATAATGGAGGTATCCAGGATGTCTTTAGAAGAAAGGAAAACACTTGCTTGGCATGAGACACTTGAAATACATGAATTGGTTGCTGCGCAGTCAACTGGATTAATAAAGCTAAAAAAATCAATCGGAAAAATGAATGATGCGGAATTACGGAGAATTTACAAACAAGCAATTGGCGATACTGAATTAAATTTGAATGAATTAATTCGATTTTATCCCTCTGCTCCTTCTGTTTCAGAAAGAGAGGAATCAGAGCGAGAAGATACCGGGTTTTATGCAGGTGAACTTCTTATGTTCAGCAAGACTTTGGTTCGGACATATGCGGGAGCTATTACAGAAACAGCTACACCAGTCTTAAGAAAAACACTGATTAATCAGCTGTTAAGGTCAATCCACTGCCATGAAAGAATTTTTAACTACATGCACAAAAAAGGCCTTTATCCAGCGTATGATCTGGAAGCATTGTTAAATCATGACCTACAAAATGCGAAAAAAGCCTTAGAAATGAAATAGACTAGCTATTTTCATTTTCCGCTCAGAGTTTTTGAGTATAAAATCATGGATGTTTCTTACATTAACCGTCCCCCTTCTCCTTCTTTCAGCATATGAAAGAGAGTAGGAGGGGATTTTTATGGGGGAAAAAAGTGATTTTTCCATTGCTGTCATACTTCTCATATTGATGATCCCATTATTCTTTTTTATGATTCACAATATTGATTGGACAACTGGGGGACCTGAAGACCCTGATCAGAATAAGAAACAAGAACAGGGAGCAGACCAGGATGATGATAAAAGAGAGGAAAACAAAGATGATGGAAAGGATTCAGGGGACAAGAAAGATAAGGATAAAGACGTAGACGAAGAGAAAGATAAAGAGAATGGTAAAGCTGATGAAAATAAGAAGAAAAGGGAAGTCGTCTGGGGCGTGGATTCTGCAAGTGTGACAACCGAAGAAATGTATGTTTGTGTCAATGACCAATTCGGAAAACCTGAGATATGGGGAAGATACCTTGGTAGTAAAGAGGGGGTATCACGCGGGATCACGAGAAAAGAGGTTCAATATTTGCATGACCAGGAAATTAAAATCCTTCCAATTTATAATCATTTTACCAATGCAAAAGGATATGATCGTGGTGTGGAGTTAGCTCAACATGCTGTATCTCTTGCTCAGGAAATTGGGCTGCCCGAGAATAAAGCTATTTTTGCTGATATTGAGCCGGATTATCCCGTAGATGCCCCATTTATTCAAGGATGGTATGATGGGTTGAAGGACACAGCTTACCAACCAGGAATTTACGGTGTTTTCGCCGAGGACCAGGCATTATTCGAAATCTATAACCAGGTTTTAAAAGATAATGAAGAACTAGGGAAAGAAATGATCATCTGGTCAGCCCATCCCCAACTAGAAATTACTACGAAAGACAATGCCCCAAAGTATGAGCCAATCGCCCCAAAGAATAGTCTTTTATTAGGCTGGCAATATGGGATCGATGCGAAAGAATGTCATATAGATACGAACTTATTCAAAGCCGAAATAATAGAATATTTATGGTAAGACTGGTTGATGCATTAGGCCAGTCTTTTTTTGTGGTTAACCAGGAAATTATAAAATAGATACCTGTGATTAAGATTAAATATAGAATGTAATCGTCCAGCTCCAGAAATAGAAAACCGAATAATTTTAAAAAATGATTATATTCTCCCAGTCAAGGTTGGAAAGAGACGGAATTTGTCGAAAAAATGCCGCTTCATACCCAAAAATGAACGAAAAAAACTAAGATTTAGGTCCTTTTTTTACCTAAAGATTCAGATTTACTTCTAGGAAATTTATAACGGTCTGAACTAAGTGAAGTATTGGGCAATATTGACGGAAATGTGAACTAGTGATATTAATTTTACTTAATAGAAAATGCTATTTGATGTTATTACATAATTCATACGATCGGTATGGATTTTTTTCGCAAAGAAGGGATCAAAAAATCCCCGTCCATAATATTAGGTTTGAAGGCTATGAAACAGGCTAGACTAGAAAATGAAGTTAGGAGTAACGATATTGCTAATTGTAGATGAACTGTTAAGACTGGATAGTGAGGGAGAAATCGTAAAAAAAGTAAAGCTAAAAGGAAAGTATAGCCAACTTGAAGATGCGCTTCGATTTTACCAACCTAAGATCAAGAGCCGGAGACTACCTTTGCTTCCTCCACAAATAGATCAGGAAATTGACTACTTTGCTAAGCAATTTGCGGAAGATGATCGTATTATTTTCTTCTATGATTCTCGTTACCGTTCAGGAGAAATGCTAGATCGTCTGCGCAATTGGTTTTTACCCGATAAAGTTCTATGGCCCATAGCGATTCAAGGGAATATAGCTGAATACCAATTATTAAAAGAAGAGTTATTGCCTTTATATCATGATCAACAGGCTACATATTCAAGTGTAAAAGACCGAGTCAATCAGTTACAAGCTAAAATGCAAAAATGGATTATTTCCCCTGCCCCACTAAAGGTTCTACGGACCCAATCATATAATGCGATTTATAAGCAAAATAAAAGTTTAGTTTGGAAGTTAACAAAAGTTCGTTCGGAAAAAAAAGTAAATACTCTCCAAAGTGGTAGCTTGGAAAATATATGGCAAGCATTTCAAAAAGAAATTCCAAAGGGGAAAATTTGGGTAGTGACGAAGGGGTTGGATCAACCTTTACCTGGAATGACACAACAAATTGCACTTAATAATGAAACTTTTCCCATCGGTATACCGTATGTTTATATAGTAGCTGTAAAATAATGGTATATATGGCAAAGTTTAGTCAATGGAGGAACGATAATGATTAGTGCTAAGCGAAAAGCATTTATTTTTTTGATAATCGCCTTTATCTTAGCGATTATGACAGGCTGGTTTATCAATACTCAGATTTCCCATGCTAAAGAAGTAATGGGACAATCTGTGAAAGTAGCAGTGGCTAAAAAGGATATCGTGGCTTACTCGGAAATATCAGAAAATATGGTGGAGTGGATGGAGATACCAAAATCAAATGCTGTTTCATCTTTTATTACAACTGAGCAGGATTTGAAAGAGCACTTATCTATTGTTGATTTGAAAAAGGGCGATTTAATCACTAAAAACTTGATTCGTTCACAAGTGGATATCCCTGATGGTCATCGAGTTGTATGGTTAAATCCGACAGAGAATGTTTTAATGGACCAGCAGATTTATGTTGGGGATAAAGTTGATATTATTGCGTCTTACGAACAGAAAAACGAAGGTGTTATCACAAAAAGGATTATGAATGATATTGATGTGATTCAAACAGACTCCACTGTAGTGGGAGATAGCCAGCAAAAGGATGTTTCTGCTATAAAAGTTTCCATTACAGTTGAACAAGCAGAACAGTTGATCCACCTTCAAAATACAGCTAAGCAGATACGGGTACTGCGTGTGAATCAAATCGAAACAAATAATCAAGAAGATAACGAACAAAACAATGCGAATATTCAACAAAATACAGAAGAAAAAGCTGAGCAAAATGTAGAAGAACAAGAAAAGAAAGAGGCTATAGCTGAGGAAGAAAAACAAGCGGAAGAAAAGAAACAAGAGGAAGCTAAGAAGCAGGAAGAAAAGAAGAAACAAGAGGAAAATAAAAAGAAAGAAGATAAAGGAGAGAAAGAGAAGAAATAACAGATTCATACATAAAGAGGCGTTAAATTTCTGTTCGTGAAATGAGGTTAATCGAAATGAGAAATGCAAGTGTATTAGTCGTAACAGATGATGAGACACTTTTAGAGGAGATAAATAGTAGCTTGTCTACCGATGATATCCGGAGCGCCAACACTCCCCATGTCGACGAGTTTTTAAAAGAACAATATTCTTTTATATTACTAGATGAATGGATGATTGAATCGGTCAATACCCAGTCGCTTCCGACAACGAGTGTTTTAATCGTTCTTATGCGAGACCGTTCATTTGAAAATGCACGGAAATGGATGGCGATGGGCGCAAGTGAATTAATCATCATTCCTGATGAAATTGATAATCTAGAAGCTGTTTTACAGAAAAAGGATCGGATGAAAAGACAAGACCGAGATCATTTTAATGATGAATATGTGGACTTAGAAGGGGCCGGCGCTGTTCGGGTTTTCTACAGTGCAAAAGGGGGTACAGGGAAAACGTTGATTGCTTCCATGGTTGCGCAGAACTTACAAATTCAGTATGACCAGAGAGTAATCTTAATTGACTTCAATGTACAGTTCGGCGGTGTGGAAGTGCTATTTGGCCTAGACCCTGAAAGGTCTTATCTCGATTTATTACCTGTTATTAATGAGTTATCAATAAATCATATCCAAAATGTGACGGTGAAAGAAGAAAATACGGGGATCCATGTATTATTAAGTCCTGCCAATCCTGAACAAATTGAATTAATTTCAGAGGAGTTAGTCACAAGGATTATTCGAACGTGTCGTAACCATTTTGATCAAGTCATTGTTGATTTGCCAGCAGCGTTTAACACGGCAACCTTCATTGCATTACATGAAGCCACACATATTTATTACGTGATGAATCCAGATAGTTTATCTGTTCGAACTTTAAAACATAGTATAGAGCATTTCAGACGTTATCAAATCGGCAATAGGGATAATGTCAGTTTGATTATTAATCGTTATAACTCAAAAAGTGAATTAAGTGAACGAAATATTGCTCAATTTATTGATTTACCTATTAGCGGAATTATTCGTTCGGACTTTTATGGTTTGCAGCCCCATTTAAATATGGGAAAACCTTTTTATCTAAAGAAAAACGATAAAGGCATTTCAAAAACAGCTCAGGATGTTAAAAAGATGGTGAGAAAGTCGATTGTGAAGGGAGGCTAGTCGGAATGAAGTGGCTTGAGAAAGTGAAAGAACAACCTTCTTTACACTCCGAGAATCAGTGGAATGTAAAAGATGCACAATTAGAAAAACGTGCTCGTCACTATCGATCCCGTTTACTGAAAGAAGTCGATTTAGAGACCATTACAACCCTGCCACCAAACGAAATGAGACAAACAATCGAGCGTTTGGTTTACCGAATGATTGAAGAAGAGAGAGCGATTATTCCAAAACAGGAAATGGAAGCTCTTGTGAAACAAATTATCAATGAATCTGTTGGTTTTGGTCCGCTGGAAGCCTTGCTAAAGGAAGATAGCATTACAGAAATCATGGTGAATGGACCGAAGGAAATTTATATCGAGAAAAATGGAAAACTTTTTAAAACAGATGTGCGTTTTAAAGATGAACAACATATTCGCCATATTATTGATCGAATTATTGCTCCTATTGGCAGAAGAATTGACGAAAGTTCACCAATGGTGGATGCACGGTTACATGATGGAAGTCGTGTGAACGCAGTAATCCCACCTATAAGTATGAATGGTCCTATTCTTTCCATCCGTAAGTTTAATAAGAAGCCATTTACGCATGCCGATTTGATTGGTTTTGGTACGTATACGCCAGAGATTAGTGAGTTTCTGCAAGCTGCGGTAAAAGCGAAAAGTAATATTCTCGTATCTGGAGGAACGGGAAGTGGTAAAACGACACTATTAAATGTCTTATCCAGCTCGATTCCTAATAGTGAACGTGTTGTCATTATCGAGGATATGGCAGAGTTAAAATTTGAGCATGATCATTTAGTGCGTATGGAAGCACGACCTAAGAATATGGAAGGAAAAGGAGAAATTAATATTCGAATGTTGGTTCGAAACTCTCTTCGTATGAGGCCTGATCGCATAATCGTCGGTGAAGTTCGTGGTTCTGAAGCGATTGATATGCTACAAGCGATGAATACAGGTCATGAAGGCTCCTTAACGACGGTTCACGCGAATACTCCGAAAGATGCGCTCGGGCGTTTGGAAGCAATGGTGATTATGTCTGGTTTATCTTTAAGTGTTGAGGTGATTCGCCAATACTTTGTCGGTGCATTAGATCTCATTGTCCAAAGTGAACGACTACCAGATGGGAAACGGAAATTAGTCAATGTTGCGGAGGTTGTGGATCGAGGGAACAGGATTGACATCATCGATATCTTTAAATTTAAAAGAGAAGGTGTGGATGAAAAAGGGAATGTATATGGTTCATTTGTTTCCACTGGATATGTACCAAGCATTTACGAGCGAATGAAAACGGCAGGTATTGATTTACCACAAACAATCTTTCAAGAGGGTGTATTAATGTGAATGCCATTTGGATTAGTAGTGGAGCCACCATCTTTTCTCTTTGCTTATCAATTTATTACTTTCTCTATTATAAAAACACCCAAAAAACGAAAAAAAGAGTAGAAGAATGGTTTGCAGGAGAGGCAGATAAAGAAAGGAAAAGTGCCATTCTGCTAATCGGGGATAAATATGATCGTTCCGAGATGGCCGAAGAGTTACAAAAGAAATTAATTCAAGCAGATATTAGCTTAAAACCTTCTGAATATATGGGGATTTGCTTTTTCCTCTTTTTCGCTATTCTCTTCTCAGGTCACTTTTTATTTAAATTGATTTTTGTTATTAACCTTACTTTGGCTTATTTTATTGTCTGGCTTGGCTCAAAAATGTTTTTAAAATCTAGACAAAATAAATTGACTGAAAGGTTAAATCAACAGTTGCCCGAAATTTGTAGAATGATGAGCAATACAATGAAGGCAGGTTTGACAATTCCCCAAGGGATAGAAATGGTCGGGAAGGAACTAAAAGCCCCAGCAGGTCCTGAATTTCAATCCATGGTTCAGCAGCTCCGATTAGGAACGAATTTTGAAGAGGTAATGGGGAATTTTCGAGAACGATTTGTTAGTAAAGAGTTAAATATTTTTGTTAGTACAGTATTAATCCAGCACCGTGTTGGTGGAAATTTAGCTGAAGTGTTAAGTATTATGGCGGAAACACTTGAGGAGCGGTCACGAGTGAATAAAGAAGTGGACACAGTAACAGCGGAAGCAAAATTCATTGCCTTAATTCTGCCCATAATGCCCTTAATGATGGCACTCATGATGAATTTGTTTATTGAAGGATTTTTAAATCCTTTGTTTACAAAGTGGGGACTTGTATTATTTGCTATCTTCCTATCCATGCAGTTTCTTGCCTACTTGGTGATCAAAAAAATTACGACGATAAGGGTGTAATAAAAGGATGAGTCCTTATTTTGATGTGATTGTCCAACTGCTAATAACCGCAATCATACTATTCATTTTAATTGGTTTTATTTATATCTGGTTATATGTAGCCAAAAAAGAAAAATTAATGAAGCATTTAATGCCTATCCAGCTAGTGAAAAGAAAGAGAAAAGTTCAAGAGATCATTTGGAATCCATTGATAAGAGCAGCGGAATATGTTGCACCTACTGCTAAAAAATATAGGTTTATGTTTGATTTTGAAAAAGATGAAAAAACACTGGTGAAAGCTGGAAATCCACTAGGTTTAAAGGTTGAAAGCTTACACGGACTTCGTTTTGTTTTAGGCTTAACTACTTTGTTCATTGCTATCATCTATTCATTTTTAGGTCTGCCATTTGCGTTGCTATTATTAGTTATTTTACCTGTTTCCGGTTTTATGTTTCCGTCGATTTGGATTTTATATTGTGCAAAAGAAAGACAGGAAATTATTAGTATGATGATGCCTGATTTTCTCGATACGGTAAGCATTACTTTACAAGCGGGTGTATCACTAGATGCCGCCCTCAGACAAGTAACCAATCAGATGGACGGGCCTCTTATTGAAGAAATTCAGCGTTTTAATCGTGAGATAGACCTAGGTGTTCCAAGAAAACAAGCCTTTGAACATATCCTAGAAAGAAATTCGGCAAAAGAGTTAGAAATGCTCGTGAACTCCCTTGTGCAAGGTGTGGATTTAGGTGTACCAGTGTCAACGACATTCAGAGTTCAGGCTGAAGATTTGCGAGCGATGCGCGGATATCGTGCAAAGGAAAAAGCGGCAAAGGCTAGTCCACAGGTAACACTTGTAACGACTTTTCTCGTCGCACCGGCAGTATTTTTATTGATTATTGGTTTACTATTTTTGAACATGTTATATAATCCCCAAGCTTTTGGTTTAGATGTTTGGTTTTAAAACCAAGGTGAACGGATTTATATATACAAAAACAAAATCTTAAGGAGGAATTATGATGTTGACAAAATGTTATGTTTCCGTAAAGGCAAAATGGGATCGATATATTAAAAATGAAAGAGGAGCACAAGCACTAGAATGGATTGCCTTGGGAATGCTTGTATTAGCGATTATGGGGGCGATTGCCGCTACGATGGAAGGCGATACTTCCATGGGTCAAGCCGTGAAAAGTCAATTAGCGAAAATGATTAATAGTTTAGGTGGAGATTGATTCGTTCCTTTAGGTCCTGGGGGTTGTTACCATCCATCCGTAAAGGTGTGAAATGATTTTGGAAAACGTAAAAAAGTATATAAAAAACGAAAAGGGTTCACAGCTAATTGAATTCTTAGCTGTGTTCCCGATGGTTGTTATGGCCTTATTGTTTATTTGGCAGGTTGCTTTGGTCGCTTACACCGTCGTTGTAGCAGAGTCTGCTGCCCGAGATGGTGCAAGGGTTGCTTCAGTTGGTGGCGACTATAGTGCGGCTGTTGATCGTTCAGCTCATGGTTTAGAAGTAAGTAGCTCGCTGTCAGAAGGAACAACAAGTTACGGAAAAGAAGTAACCGTTACAGTGAATGCAACTGTTCCATCTATTAAAATACCATTGATCGGTCGATTTGAGCACGAGTTAAAGGCCAATGCCTCGATGCCAAAAGAGGAGGAGGAAGAAGACTAATGTGGAGTCGTTATATAAAAAACGAAAAAGGGAATACCCTTCTCGTTATTTTAGGATTATTAATCGGTGCGATCTTCATTAGTTTTATCTTTTTCGATTTTTTTACAACGTATGCAACAAAACGTGTTAGTCAAACGAGCGCAGATGCCGCTGCATTAGCCGCTGCAAATGAAATTAAAGAGGTCTATGATGATAAATTGAAAACCGAAATTGAATCCCGGATGGACCATCTAAGGGAAGCAGCGAATGAGTTCGTCGAAGAAAAAACAGGCGAAGTCCAAGAAAAAAAGGCCGAAGAAAAAAATAAAAAAGATAAAAAAGACAAAAAAGATAGCAAAAAGAAGAAAGAAGATAAAAAAGATGAACAACCACCAGAACTCACGGATACAGAACTAGATAAAGTTTGGAAAGAAGTATTAGATAAAATGGAAGTTCCCAAAGAGCTTAGATCGGCTGTTCGCTATGAATATGAAGAAGTCGACGCTAATGCCGCATTAAAATATTTTTTCAAGAATGTTTGGTATAAAGAGTGGTTTAGTAATGAGATTAAAGAAATTAATGACGTCGCATGTGAGGCCATAATCGATGCGGAACCGCAATGGCAAGAAGCAGCTCAGTATTATGCCACAAAGAATGGGGCTGATGAGGATATGGAACTGATCTTTAAAGGAGATGAGTTTAAAGTAATGGCAAAGGTCAAGCGAGCGGCATCCTTTATAACGGTGGGAGATGATGCCTTCAGTGAAGATGAACGCTCGGTATATGCTGAAGCAGAAGCCAGTATTAAAACGCCTAAAGATATTGATATCAAGTGTTGGTAAATCCTAACTGATCGTTCTTTGTCCACCAGACCTGATCCAGGAGGTTATATTTTTTGATGAAAAACAAGCATACTTCATTTGTTCCATACGTCCTTATTCTTATATGCGGTATATTCCTGAGTGCTTGTTCATCGAGCGAAAAAGAAGTGGCTCCGCAAGATCAAGGGGATTCGGTACAAGCAGAAGAAACAGAGCAAAAGGAAGACACTAATAAGGGCGAAAATGATTTACAAGCCTTCCTTACCTCTCCTTCCCCGCCCGTTGATACAAAATCTTTTCTTCAATATCCATCAGGTAAATTCTCAACAGTGAATTATGATGAAAATCAAGAAGCCATTGAGGAGGAATTATCAAAGTGGCCTGAATTGGCAAAGGAGGATGGAGAGGAAGAAGTAAAGAAATATTTTGGGAATGTTTTAGCTTTATTTGCAGAAGATTACCCACATCCGGATAAACTTGTTGCAGAATGGAAAGAAAATGACTTTGGGAATCCAGAATTAGAAGATCCACGTTTGCAATTTAAAGAAAATTATAATGTAGAAATTATTTTAGATGCTAGTGGAAGTATGGCCGCTGAAATTGATGGTACATCCATGATGCAACTAGCAAAAGAGTCGATAGAAAAATTTGCGGATTCACTTCCTGATGAAGCAAATGTTGCTTTAAGAGTATATGGCTATGAAGGAACAGGTTCTGACGCAGATAAGGAATTATCTTGCAGTAGTAATAAGCTATTTTATGAGATGGAACCCTATGATTCAAAAAAGTTTGGTGAAGCTTTGGGACAATTTGAACCGAGTGGTTGGACGCCCGTTGCAGAATCTCTATTGAAGGCGAAAGAAGACTTTGCCGAGTATGATGGTGAAAAGAATACCAATATTATTTACTTAGTCAGTGATGGTGTAGAGACATGTGATGGAGACCCAGTAGCGGCAGCTAAGCAATTATCCGAATCTAATATCACACCATTAATCAATGTGATTGGGTTTAATGTGGATAGTGAGGGGCAACAGCAATTAAAAAAAGTGGCAGAAGCTGCAGACGGAACCTATGCAACAGTAAGAAATATGGAGCAACTCCAAAGCGAATTTGATCGTTCACAAGAGATGGCAAGTAAGTGGCTAAATTGGAAAATTGGCGCCGAATCAGCCAATATTGATCAAATTTTGGAAAGAGAAAATTCGATCTTTGATTATAAATATGAGTGGGGAGATAAAAGTTCCCTTGAAATTCGGAATATTGATAAGGCACTTCTCTATTTATATAAAACTCATAAATTATCAAGCGAGCAATATCAACTGATGAAAAAGGAACGCCAAGCCCGCTATGATTTGGCTAATAAAACCGAGAATGATGTATACAAGGATCTTCTAAACATGGCAAAGGAAGACTATAAAAAAATGGAGAGAGAGATTAACGAAAAGTATAAAAGTGCGAATTAATTGTTGACTTTAATTCGTTAAGTCTCTTTATCAAGGAGGATTTCAGCATGGGAAAAAATAGGCTCGGTCAATGGGTTAGCCAAATCATTCCATACATCATGCTGCTCATCATTTTGTTATTTCCATTTTCAGCGAAGGCCTCTACAACAGTTGGGGAGATAGAATATGATGATAATAGCTTGACTCCAACTGAACAGCAGGCTGGAAGTAGTGGCGGCGGAATCAATTTAAATCCACTTGATTGGGATTGGGGTAGTATCGGAGGCGCTATTGGTGATTTTGTGGATGGTGTGATTGACGGTGCCATTGATCTTTGGGATGGATTTTTAGATTTTTTAGGTGAAGTAGGACAGATGTTCGTCGATCTGTGGGACTCTTTACCAGATTGGGCAAAAGATTTAATCATTACGATTGGGATCATCGTTGCCGTTGTAGCGGGTATTGTTTTACTTGTTGTAGGTGGAATCATATCTGTCGCAATTGCCGTTGTGGCGGCCGTTGTGGCGATTATCGCTGGGATTGTCTATTTTGCCATGTATGGGGGGACAGACGCTTTCAACCCCTTACACGCGGCGATCTGGATTGTCGGTGGTGCGTTAGCGGGAGGACTGGTCGCATTTGCCGTCGAAGCAGGGGCGATTGGACTCTTACTCCAAGGTTTAAGAACGGGACTTGGCTATGCAGGACTCGGCTTACGGACGGCCTTTCAGTTTATCTGGACGAGAGGATTAGTTCCAGCTTTTCAAGCCATCCGTGCAGGAATTCAGTTTGCATGGGCGCGTGGAATTGTTCCAGCTTTTCAGGCGATTCGTACCGGTATCCAAGCCGCCTGGACTCGAGGGATTGTCCCGGCATTCCAAGCGATTCGCACCGCTATTCAAACAACATGGGCAACACGAATTTTGCCATTCTTACAAAGTATTAAAACAGCCTTTGGTAGTTTTCTTGCTGCGAATGGGGGCTGGGCTGGTTTACTAAAGATTGGCTTTGTTAGTTCAGGTGTTTCGATAGGTTTTGACCTCCTTACAGGTGAAACAGATATTAAAAAAGTGTTTGTAAATGCTACAATTGCGTTTTTTGGTGGAATCTTTGGAGCTGGCGTTTGGACGAAAATTCGTAGTTTATCAGGTTTCTTTAAGCGTTTTGGCTTGGTTATTTATAGCGGGACAATCGGATCGGGTTTGGAAGTTGTTCGTCAATGGATTATCGGGGATGGAATAAATTGGGCAGAGGTCGGTATTGGGGCGCTAGTATTTGGGACTCTTATTCCAGCAAAATATTGGATGGCTGGTTTGAGTCAGGCATTTCAGAAAACCTCCATACCTGACTTTATGGAAAAGTTTGCTACTAAATTCATTACCAATTTTTATAAAGACATTATCTATTGGAATGATCCCAAGA
Source organism: Bacillus subtilis (assembly GCF_008764245.1). Lineage (GTDB taxonomy): Bacteria > Bacillota > Bacilli > Bacillales > Bacillaceae_C > Lederbergia > Lederbergia ruris. Next base: position 46,176 of record NZ_VTQV01000027.1, on the reverse strand, counting down.
CTCATCCAGATAATGGCTTGAGAAATTATTTAAATTCCTGGACAGATTTTATTAATAATGTGAAATTTGAATTTACATCAGGCTATAAAAATTGGATGTGGAAATTATTTAAGATACACATACCTTAAACCTTGAAAAAGGGAGTGTTGATAAATTGAGCGATAAAACATGGGGAGTTAGCTCATTCATTGTGACCGCTATGATCGTTGTTGGTGGGTTATCATATGTATATTTTAGCGGAAAAGGCCAATTAACATTTATTACCGAACATGCATGGGTTAAATATTTGTTAGCCTTCCTCCTTATAGTGGGAATAATATTTATTGTCTATTCAGAAGTGAGAAAAAGAGTAGAGGTGGAAAGTATCAAAACGCTTTTTGTGACGATTTTTATTATCGGGATTGCCTTTGCTTTCTTTGCCCTTACTCGCCTGTAAGTGTGAACGACAACTGTATAAAAGATTGTTTGATAGACCGATCATCTTAATGAGGATTCGGTCTTTTTTCAAAATAGAGGAGACTGGAATGGAGAGAATAGTGATGGGAATTAAGGTAAGACCCCCGGAAATCATGAGTCCTGTAAGCGGGAAAGACCAAATTATGGCGGCTCCCTTTGTTGGCATGTGGGAAGTAGCGTATATCAGTCCAAATATAGAAATGGGTAAGGGGATTTACAAAATATTAGCCATTTATAGTGGTCGTTCGGATAAAATCGCCGCAGATCATTTTTATAAGTTTCATATTTTTGATTCTGAAAGAAAAATAGTCAGAAGTGAGGAAATTGCGGCATATTGTATGAAGGTTTATTTAACCTTTTATACCATAATGATTAGTCAAGATGATATCGATCACACTCTGAAAGCAGGTGGGGCCTCCCTTAGCAGTGTTCGAGAAAGTTTGGATAGGATTAGAATAGCGATGGTTAAAGGTTATAAGCAAGAATTTGGAAAACAACATAAACTTTTTCAGGATATGAATGACATCTTGGCTTATATGGACCAACAAAAAAGTTTAGAAGAAAAAATGTACGAATATGCGCTTAAAATTCAAACCGTTAAATCGGAAGTCGAAGAAGTTGGGAAGGTTCCGGAAAAAATGTTTTCCCAATTATTGGAGGCAACAAACAAATTTAAAACATATGCAAGGCAACGGGGAGTACTATTAATGCAACACCAAAATAAACTAAGGATTGTCCGATCTTTATTAAAGGACACGATGATGGTGAAGTATTTGAATGATGACGAAAGAGAATGGACAACGGGGATCATAAAGCAAATAAGTACTGAAATTGAGTATCAACAAATTGTTTTTCATACTCATGGTCAAACGCTCATTACTCCTAAGGGGTACATTCGGAAACTCCAACAAATTCCTGAAGACTTTATTCGTTTACAAGCAGATGAATTTGTCAGGGGAAAGTGGATTGTCAATAAGAAAAAGCATCGCTTTACTTTATTTAAAAAAGATAGAAAAGTAGATTAAGGTATGACTGCTGAAAAGTATTGAAATAGAAAGGAGAGATGACATGGCACATGGAAAAATAGAGCAAGATGTCAAAATGGCCGCTCTGATCGCCATTACCATGTCCATACTTACGATAATTTCTGTTATTATATCGAAAATCTGGGGGCTTCTATCCATATCTTGGTGGTCGTTAATGGATGTGATCTTGCTTCTAGGATTAGCCTACGGTATTTATAAAAAAAGCCGCATATGTGCTGTATTATTGTTTATTTTGTTTGTTTTAAATCAAATCATATTATTTATAGACATGGGAACAGTTATTACGCTTCCGATTGCGATTGTTTTTGGCTATTTATTATTAAAGGGTGTGCAAGCAACTTTTATTTACCACAAAAAGAAAGGCCCAAACAATACCGAGAAAAAGGTGGTTGAAGGGAGATGGTATAAAAGATTTGATTTATTTTCCTTTTGGCTATCTATAGTAGTGTGGTCCCTGCTTTCTATTCTAGTCGTAATTAGTTTACTGATTATCAATACCTCCATCATCCCCACGTCGTTTGGAACTGTACTACTTTTTATTTTTCTTGCGCTTGTTTTATTTGGCAATCTTTTGTTTTCTTTAGCTGGGATTGGCTTAGGGATTACAAGTTTAGTAAAATATAAAGACAGAAAATTATTTGCGATTCTTGGTATCGTATTGAACTTACTATTTGTGGGTCCGTATTTTTTCTCTATTCCATTTTTTGTGTGAAATGATCGGATTGTGAATGGTAAGTTTGATTTTTCAGTTTCACCGCTCATTTATGATTAAAAATATGGTAATCTAAGATTATAAACTGGGAATAGGTGGGGGACAGATGAGAATATTATGGGATCTTGATGGAACAATTTTTAATACATACCCGGCGATCCTAGAGAGTTTTTGTACGGTACACAAAGAATTTCATGGGAAGCAAGTGGATGAGGTGGAGGCACTTCGCTGGCTCAAACGTACTTCAAAAGAAGCTTTTGCCCATTTTGGTATTCCGGAACAATATCGCGATCGATTTAAAGAATTGGATCATGCACGTGCAGAGACAGGAAGCGAGCCTTTTCCTGGTGTTGAGAAAGTACTCGCAGCAGCAGAGGTGAATGTGATTGTGACACATCGAACGCGCGAGTCCACAAAGGAATTACTTGAGAAATGGGGACTTGCAAAGTACTTTGCTGAGATTGTGAGTCCAGATGATGATGGATTCCCTCGCAAACCTGAGGTCGATGCTTATCAATACATACATGACAAATATCAATTAGATTGGGCGATTGGAGATCGCGCCCTTGATTTAATTCCCGCGAAGCAGGTAGGCTTGAGAACTTGCGCTTTTCAAAATCCTGATCTTGAAGCAGATCTTAATATTGAAGAATATACGGATTCCGTTGTGGATCTTTTAAGGGGGCCATTGACATGAAAAAACGCGCTTTACTGAACGTGGATTATACGTATGATTTTGTTGCACCAGATGGGAAGCTTACTTGTGGGAAACCGGGACAAGACATTGAAGCGGCGATTGTCGCGGTGACGGAAAATTTTTTCGAAGCAGATGATTATATCGTCTTAGCGATTGATAAACATGTGCAAGGAGACGCGTATCATCCTGAAGCCAAGCTTTTCCCAGAACATAATGTGGCCGGAACGGCGGGAAGGGAACTTTATGGCTCTTTGCGAGATTGGTATGAGCGGAATAAACAAGCTGCAAATGTTTACTATATGGATAAAACAAGATATAGTGCTTTTGCAGGTACAGATTTAGAAATAAAGTTACGGGAACGTGGAGTAGAAGAAGTACATATTGTCGGAGTGTGCACAGATATTTGTGTTTTGCACACTGCGATCGATGCTTATAATAAAGGGTTCGAGATTGTCCTTTACTCTGATGCTGTGGCAAGTTTTAACGAAGCAGGACATGAGTGGGCTTTGACCCATTTTACGAATACACTTGGGGCCAAAGTAACTACAACCCTAAATAAAGGGAGATAATGAAGATGAATAATCATTACCAAGATGATAGTTTAACATTACATACTGATTTATATCAAATTAACATGGCAGAAGCGTATTTCCGGGATGGCATTCATAATCGAAAAGCGGTATTTGATCTCTATTTTCGCAAATTGCCGTTTTCGAATGGATACGCGATTTTTGCCGGTTTGGAGAAGATTGTTCAATATATTGAAAATTTCAGATTTAGTGAAACAGATATTGCCTATTTACGCGATGAATTAAACTATGGGGAAGATTTTATCCAGTTTTTACAAGAGCTAAGGTTCACAGGTACAATCCGTTCCATGAAGGAAGGGGAAGTGGTCTTTCATAATGAACCGATTTTACAAGTAGAAGCACCGTTTGTGGAAGCACAATTGGTGGAGACAGCCCTACTTAACATTGTGAATTACCAAACATTGATTGCTACGAAAGCCTCAAGAATTCGCCAGGTTGTCAATGATGAATTGGCTTTGGAATTTGGAACAAGAAGGGCGCAGGAGACGGAGGCGGCGATATGGGGAACGAGAGCTGCGTACATTGGCGGATTTAATGGCACAAGTAATGTGAGAGCAGGAAAAATCTTTGGGTTGCCTGTTGCGGGCACTCATGCTCACGCGATGGTGCAAGCCTATCAGGATGATTATACCGCGTTTAAAAAATATGCAGAGGCCCATCAAGATTGCGTTTTTCTTGTTGATACGTATGATACTTTACGCTCAGGTGTACCAGCGGCGATTAAAGTAGCAAAAGAATTCGGTGACAAAATTAATTTCAATGGAATTCGCCTGGATAGTGGCGATATGGCCTTTCTATCAAAAGAAGCTAGAAAAATGTTAGATGAGGCAGGCTTTAAAGATGCGAAAATCTTTGCTTCCAGTGACCTTGATGAATATACAATTTTGCATTTGAAAGCACAAGGAGCCAAGATTGACTCTTGGGGAGTAGGGACAAAGCTGATTACAGCGTATGACCAGCCTGCGCTCGGTGCTGTTTATAAATTAGTTTCTTTTGAAAATGAACAGGGAGAAATGGAAGATACGATAAAAATTTCTAGTAATGCGGAAAAGGTTTCAACACCGGGTAGAAAAAAGGTTTATCGGATTGTAAATCGGTTAAACCATAAATCTGAGGGAGATTATATTACACTTTGGGATGAAAAACCCGCAGAGGAAGAGCGGTTGAAAATGTTTCATCCGACCCATACCTATATCAGCAAGTTTGTAACTGATTTTGATGCGATTGATTTACATCATCTTATTTTTGAAAATGGAAAACGTATATATGAGTTGCCGGAATTGACGGAGATACAAGCTTATGCGAAACAGGCCCTGCAGTTATTATGGGATGAATATAAAAGATCTTTAAATCCTGAGGAATACCCTGTTGATCTCAGCCAAAAATGTTGGGATAACAAAATGGAGAATATACAAAAAGTAAAAGAGGAAGTAAATCGGATTAAGCATTCTGAAAAATAATCAGTAAGGAGGTTATTTCATGGACCCACTTCAGCAAAAAATCATTGAAGAGTTAAAGGTGAGCCCTGAAATTGACGCCAATGAAGAAATTCGCAAAAGCATTGATTTTATGAAAGCTTATATGAATCAATATGGCTTCTTTAATGGTTTTGTATTGGGCATTTCTGGCGGCCAAGATTCTACGCTTGTTGGAAAACTGGCGCAAATGGCAGTGGATGAATTGAATCAGGAACGTCAAGATGATAAATATCAATTTATTGCGCTGAAATTACCCTATGGGACACAAGTGGATATGCAGGACGTGGAAGATGCATTAGATTTTATTCAACCAAGTCAGGTTTATGAAGTGAATATTCAATCCGCTGTTGATGCAAGTGTAAAAGCGATTCAGGAAGCAGGAATTTCTATAAGCGATTTTACAAAAGGAAATGAAAAGGCGCGTGAGCGGATGAAAGCACAATATAGTGTGGCGGCTCATTTTAATGCCATTGTGTTGGGAACCGATCATGCAGCCGAAGCGTTGACAGGTTTTTACACGAAATATGGAGATGGCGGCTCAGATTTGGTACCGATCTATCGGTTAAATAAGCGCCAAGGACGTAAAATGTTGCAAGAACTCGGATGCCCAGAGCACTTATATCTAAAAATCCCTACGGCGGATCTTGAGGATGATCGTCCTTTGCTCCCTGATGAAGTCGCATTAGGCGTTTCTTATGAAGAGATTGATGATTACCTCGAAGGGAAGAAAGTATCAGAAACAGCCAAGAATACAATCGAAGCACTCTATCGCAAATCAGCTCATAAACGGCACCTGCCGATTAACATATTTGATGACTTCTGGAAATAAACATGAATAGAAAATGAATAGCTGGACAGGTAAAAAGTGGTGGAAAATTCGAAACCTTTTACCTGTCTTTTTTGTTATAATGGAAAAGAAAAGCGGAAACGCCTGTTTAGCGACGTACAAATTTAAAGACTTCTGACGAGATAAAGGAAACACGGCGAAGAATGAGCCGATGTTGACTTATCGTAGGAAGAAGGCGTAAATTTGCTAGTCGCTAGGCGTTGTAGCTGGACAAATGAAAAGAAAAGCGCAGGCGACTGACCAGCTGCGTACAAACTTTGGGGCGTACGGATGAACGGCTAAAGGCGCGCCGTCCCGGCGGCAGACTCAAATCGCGACGTCCTGTCGCTTCGTCTGCACTAGTACATCCTTGTACGTCGCAACGCCGTTCTGACCAAGATCCTCTTGGCCTGATATAAAAAAAGAGAGATGGTGTGCTGCTGATGAATCGAGAGATGATGCAAAAACAAGTCCAGAAAATCATTGGAAATATTGAGGAAGTTATGATAGGGAAAACGAATATTACCCGCCTAAGTCTTGTGGCTTTATTAGCAGAGGGGCATGTTTTACTAGAGGATGTACCCGGGGTTGGAAAGACTATGATGGTTCGTGCTTTGGCCAAATCAGTGAACGCTACGTTTAAGCGTATCCAATTTACCCCCGATTTATTGCCTTCAGATGTTCTAGGGGTATCCGTCTATAATCAAAAAGATATGGAATTTATCTTCAGACCCGGCCCGATTATGGGCAATATTATTCTGGCTGATGAAATTAATCGTACCTCCCCGAAAACACAATCTTCTCTTTTAGAAGGAATGGAGGAAAAGAGTGTCACTGTGGATGGAACGACCTTGCAATTGAATAGTCCTTTTTTTGTTATGGCCACACAAAATCCAATTGAATATGAGGGAACTTATCCACTTCCGGAAGCGCAACTTGACCGTTTTTTATTAAAAATGAGGATGGGTTATCCGGATCATTCAGAAGAGGTTGAAGTATTGACCAGATCACAAAATCATACCCCAATTGAAACGTTAGAGCCTGTTGTTTCCCTTGAAACTTTAGTCGAAATGCAAAAATGTGTGAAAGAAGTCTATGTAGAAGAAGGCTTAAAATATTATATTGTAGAATTAGCTAGACAGACGAGGGAACATAAGGATGTATATTTAGGGGCTAGTCCGCGTGCCTCTATTGCGTTAATGAAAGCTGCCCAAGCTTATGCCTTCATTGCAGGTAGAGATTACGTGATCCCCGATGATATCCAATACCTTACACCCTACGTTTTTTCCCATCGTGTGATCTTAAAAGCAGAAGCTAAATATCAAGGAGCCCGTTCAGAAGATGTATTAGACCAAATTATTCAAAATACCGATGTTCCCATAAAAAGGACTGTAGGACAATGATAAAAGCTCAATTGAAACGTCTTCATCGATTTGAGTCCTTATTCAGGTTTGTGTTATTGCTTTTTTTATTAGGAATCTCTTATGTGTATGCGATGTTTCAAGGTGGATTTGTCAGTTGGTTTATCTTCTATAGTTTTCTACCGTTTGCCTTATACTCATTTCTTTTATTATTTTATCCTTTGCAAGGATTTAAAGTTGAAAGAATGATGCCTAAACGCCATTTAAAAGCGGGGGATAGGATCACAATTGAACTCATGCTTAAAAGAAGAATCCCCTTTCCTATTCTGTTTTTGGTAGTGGAGGATATTCTACCTGCTGACATTCACTCAGAGCAACATAAGCAATTGATTTTCCCTGGTTTTAAAAGAAAGATGACACTACAGTATCCTTGTAAGGTCTCCAGAGGAGAGCATGTTTGGGAGGGAATTCGCCTGACTACAGGAGATGTTCTCGGCATTTTAAAAAAGGAAAGATGGTTTGACTATCAGCAAATCGTCCTTGTGTATCCTCAATACGAAGAATTAATCTATAAACCATTGGAAAGCCGCTTTGAACATGGGAGTGCTGTGAACCCCATGCAATTTCAAAAGGATACTTCCCTCGTATCAGGTGTGAGGCAATATCAACCAGGTGACAGAGTCTCTTGGGTTGACTGGAAAGCGACGGCACGTACAAATACAATGATGTCGAAAGAATTCGAGGTAAGACAAACAAACGACCTTATGATCGTATTAGATCGAGTGGATTCTCCGCATTTTGAGGCTATGGTTCAATTTGCAGCATCACTTGTAAAAACAATGATTCAACATGGTGGGAAGCTTGGCTTTTTCTCTGTTGGCGAAAAAGTGACATATATCCCCATTCGTGGAGAGAGTGTGCAAGAGAATGAAGTCTTCCAACATCTTGCTAGAGTCCTTCCAAATGGCACAACACCGTTCGTTCATGTAATGAAAAAAGAACTAGCACCTTATCATCAAACAGCAAATATTGCTGTGATTACTTCGTCGATCGATAAACAGTTAATAGATGGATTAAGCGCAGGGCTAAGAGGAAATGGCGGGATCATGATCTATAACATTAAAAAACGGGGCACCCCCGTCAATAAGGATGAGGCCAAGTATAGTTCACTTGCAAAGCAAAGAGGGATTGTCGTAAAGACCCTCTATGAAGGTCAGTTTCGGACAGCCTTTCTGGAGGTGTTGCAAGCATGACGCTTAAGCAAAGAAGCAATCTTTTTCTCCTCTATGGCTTAGGGTTCTTCTTATTATGGGAATGGCTACGGCCGCTTGAACAAATTACAAATACGGGGCATGTCCATTATTTTGTTTATTTTCTTCTGATCGCCCTTTCTCTTTATTTTATCCGAATTCGTCCATGGATCGGTTTCCTATTGAAAATTCTCTTAATTTATCTTTTTCTATTTCTCGTTTTTGGAAAAGGGAACAGTGGATTAGGTGGATGGAGCTATCTTCTTCTTCAAGATAGTGTAGATAATATCAAATTGCTGTTAACTGGACAATTTGAAGCTTTATCGGATTCATTTCGCACAGCACTTCTCTATCTTCTAATATGGATTGTCGCCTATCTATTTCAATACTGGTTAGAAGTAAAAAGAACCATTTTTGTCTTCTTGATGATGACGATTTTCTATATAAGTGTTCTGGATACCTTTACGAAGTATGATGCAAAGTGGGCCATTATTCGAATTATTTCCATCGGTTTCGTTTTACTGGGGCTATTATTTTTCCAGAGGTTGGTAGAAAAAGAAAATATGAAGATTCCAGCCAAAGCAAAATGGAAATGGACCGTTCCACTCGTCATGATGATTGGTATTAGTGTGTGTGTCGGATATATTTCACCCAAAGCAGGTCCGATTTGGCCTGATCCCGTTCCCTTTATCCAATCACAGGCAGATAATGTTTTACCAAGAAATAATCAACCATCACGCATTGGATATGGAGAAGATGATTCAAACTTAGGAGGTCCTTTTCTTCCGGATGATCGAATTGTGTTTATCGCGCAAGCTCCATCGCGACAGTATTGGCGAGTTGAAACGAAGGATATGTACACAGGGAAGGGATGGAGAGCATCGAAAGGCCAGAGTCCCCAAGGAAATATTCAATCAGGCGAGCATATCCTGATGGACTCAATCATGGCAAATGATGATAAAGAAATACAACAGGCTCATATCAGGATGAAAATACCTTATCCACATATTCTTATTCCATATGGATTTCAGACAGTCATTGGAAATGAAGAAGGTTCTTTTACGTATGATGTTGATCTAAACAAGTTACGATCATATAATGAGCAAAATAAAGCAATCAATCTTGATCAATACACAGTCGAATATCAGGAAACGGATTTTAGTGTGAAGGAGATGCGGGCAACCACGCAACATTCCGTTGATACACAAATGGAGCCCTATTTACAATTACCTGACTCACTGCCGGAGCGTGTGAAAGAACTGGCCCATGAAATTACGAAGGATCATGATAATTGGTTTGATAAAGCGAAGGCGATCGAGCAATATTTTAAAAACGGTGAGTTTATTTACACTCAACAAGATGTTGCGGTCCCAGAAAAGAATCAAGATTATGTGGATCAATTTCTCTTTGATACAAAGAAGGGATATTGTGATAACTTTTCAACTTCGATGGTGACATTATTACGATCAGAAGGGATTCCTGCGCGTTGGGCAAAAGGATATGCACCTGGGCAGTACTTGGGGCAGGATGGAAAATATGTAATCACAAATAATGATGCTCACTCTTGGGTAGAGGTCTTTTTCCCAACACAAGGATGGGTTCCATTTGAACCAACGATTGGTTTTCAAAATACTGTCGGGTTTTCCTATGATGAAAACAACGACACATCCATCCCAGCCTCTTCAGAGGATCACTCCTCCGAGCCCAAGAAACAACAAAAGGAAGAGCCTAAAGAAGAAAAGAAAGAAGAAACAAAGGAAAATGAGCAAGTAAATCCCACCCCTGCAAAGAAAGAAACGATTCATTTAAAAGTTTACCTGAAGTATTTTATCTTTATATTGGTCAGTTTCATCTTTATAGGAATTTTATTATATGGGACGAGAAAAAAGTGGATTCCTTATTATTTGTTGAGCAAATATAAAGAGGTCTCTGATCATGATCGATTGATTGAGGCTTATGGAAAACTCCTCAAGCAGTTAGCGAGAGTTGGATTAAAACGTGAAAAAGGACAAACACTACGAGATTTTGCCTCACAAGTAGATGCATATTATGAAACGGAAGATATGGGGAGATTAACAGAGAACTATGAAAGGTTCATTTATCAATCCCCTGCTAACAAGCGAATTGATCTGAAAGCGACCATGGAATTATGGGAAAATTTAATAAAAAAAGCAACAGGTTGACCATGAGGCGTTGGCAAGTATAAAATGAGATAAATCAGTGCATCTACTAGTCGAAACTTTTGCTTTGTGTAGTGTCTATAAACACAATGCTCCTTCGAAAATTCGAGGGAGCATTTCAATCGTCTTGTAAAAGGATAACAGGGAATACTATGATCATCATAATGAAGGCTCTTCATTTTCCATTGAAAGTTGCATGGTCTTTATATGAAAAGATAGGGAACTCCTTCGTCGCTAGTAGCAAAGCTCGAAAAACATATTAAATTGTATTATAAAGAAAGAATTGGAGGGATTTGGCATGACAGGAAAATCTGAATTACATAATCAGGAAATGATCGTCGTTCTTGATTTTGGCAGTCAATACAATCAATTAATCACAAGACGAATCCGGGAATTTGGGGTTTATAGTGAATTGCATCCCCATACGATTACAGCGGAGGAAATCTCAGCAATGAATCCGAAGGGGATTATCTTGTCGGGTGGACCGAATAGTGTTTATGATGAAAATGCCTTTGGATGCGATGAGCGGTTATTTGAACTAGGTATCCCAGTTCTGGGCATCTGTTATGGAATGCAGTTAATGACTGTTCAATTTGGCGGTTCCGTGGAAAGAGCAAAAGGAAGAGAGTATGGAAAAGCCACTCTAGAAATAAAAGAAGAAACGCCATTATTTAAAGGTCTACCAAAAGAACAGAGTGTTTGGATGAGTCACGGAGATTTAGTGAAAGACGTGCCTAATGGTTTTTCAATTGTTGGGACAAACCCATCTTGCCCGATTGCGGCGATCAGTCGAGAAGACAAGCAATTTTACGGGGTACAATTCCATCCAGAAGTTCGTCATTCGGTATACGGTAATGAGCTTCTTAAGAACTTCGTATTTGAAATTTGCCACTGTAAAGGCGACTGGTCGATGGAAAACTTCATTGAGGTGGAAATGGAGAAAATTCGCGAGGTCGTTGGCGATAAAAAGGTGCTTTGTGCGCTAAGCGGCGGGGTAGATTCCTCTGTTGTCGCAGTTTTAATTCATAAAGCGATTGGGGACCAATTAACGTGCATCTTTGTCGATCATGGACTTTTACGCAAAGGGGAAGCGGAAAGTGTCATGAAAACATTCAGTGATGGTTTTCATATGAATGTCATCAAGGTAGATGCGAAAGATCGTTTCCTCGGCAAGTTAGAAGGTGTGACTGACCCTGAGAAGAAGCGGAAAATCATTGGCAATGAATTTATTTATGTATTCGATGATGAAGCAACAAAACTTGAAGGCATTGAGTATCTAGCGCAAGGAACACTTTATACAGATATCATCGAAAGTGGTACAGCTACAGCGCAAACCATTAAATCCCACCATAATGTAGGTGGATTACCAGAAGATATGCAATTTAAGTTAATCGAACCACTGAATACTTTATTTAAAGATGAAGTAAGAAAACTAGGAACTGAATTGGGAATCCCAGACGAAATTGTCTGGAGACAACCTTTCCCAGGACCAGGACTCGGTATACGTGTTTTAGGAGAAGTAACAGATGAAAAACTAGAAATTGTCCGCGAATCCGATTATATTTTACGTGAAGAGATACGTAAAGCTGGTTTGGATCGAGACATTTGGCAATACTTTACGGTCCTTCCTGGAATTCGAAGCGTCGGGGTCATGGGAGACGGTAGAACGTATGATTATACAATCGGTATACGTGCAGTCACTTCTATTGACGGAATGACATCAGATTGGGCAAGAATTCCCTGGGACGTTTTAGAAGTGATCTCTACTCGAATTGTGAATGAAGTAGAGCATGTAAACCGGGTCGTCTATGATGTTACGAGTAAGCCGCCTGCGACGATTGAGTGGGAATAAGAGGCTAACTTGATTTGGTGAGAGAACGCTGATTTAACAGCATTTGACCTAATCTAAAACGGACAAATTGATTAAAAATAATATGGTTCCCTGCCAAAAACCCTGCCAAGAAAAAATTTTGGCAGGGAATTTTGTTTTTACACTGAATTTTGGCAGGGAATATTTTTAGGTATCTTACGAAGTAAAAACAATACAGTTTTTGTAATATAAATTCACATCCACAAAATTTTCCTCAACATTGGGTTAACTTATAATTTATTTCAAGCATTAGATAGGTAATAAATATTATATTTTTTTTGGGGATTGACACAAGAAATGGGATGGCTTATTATAGACAATAACGTATCGTAAAAATACGATGTGTAAATGAACAAAAGGAGTTCGACTTTTGATTAATGAAGAAATCATGCGCTTCTTAAAAGCGTTGGCTAGTGAAAAGAGACAGGAAATCATATTTTTATTTTTAAACAGAAATGAAGTAACCGTGAATCAAGTGTCTGAATTAGTTGGTATTGGTCAATCAACGGCTTCTGAGCAATTAGCAATTTTAAAAAAGGCAGGGCTCCTTTCTTCTCGGAAGGAAGGGAAAGAAGTTTTTTACTCGACAGATAGAAATAAAATCATGGAGTTATTACAGCACTTAAATCAAATACTGACGGATTGTTGTAAGTGAACATGTAGGAATCCTATATGTTCATAATTTATTCGATTACATATCGTTAAACAACGATATGAAGAGGGAGAGTATAAAATGAAAAATCAATTTGATTGTATTGTTATTGGTGGAGGGCAGGCGGGATTAGCTTCTGGTTACCACTTGCAAAAAGAAGGCATAACATATTTGATTTTAGAAGCGGAAGAACAAGCAGTTGGTTCATGGCCAAAATACTATGATAGTTTAACCTTATTCTCGCCAGCACGTTATTCATCACTTCCTGATTTACAGATTTCTGGAGATTTGAATCGTTATCCAACTAAAGATGAGGTTATTTACTACTTGAATCAATATGCAGAGCGATTTAGATTGAACATTAGGACAAAACAGAGGGTATTGGATATTCAGAAAAAAAGTGATTTATTTAAAATTAACACAGCTGATGGGAACATTTATTATTCAAAGGCGGTTATTTCAGCTACTGGGGCTTTTAATACCCCGAGTATTCCTCAAATAGAAGGAAGCGAATTGTTCAAAGGTAAAATATTGCACTCCAGTCAATACAAAAATGTAGAAGAATTTAAAAATCAAAGGGTGATAGTTGTCGGAGCAGGGAATTCTGCTATACAAATTGCCTACGAATTAGCAAATTTTTCAAACGTTACACTCGCAACCAGGAAACCAATTAACTATGTTCCCCAAAGAATATTAGGTAAAGACCTTCATTTCTGGCTTAAAGTAACAGGAATTGACAACTTTCCTTTAGGAAAGAAGTTTGCCTCGAGTAGCTCTGTATTAGATACAGGGATTTATAAGGAGGCGATTTTAAATAATATGCCAGAAAGGAAAGATATGTTTATCCGTTTTACAGAAGAGGGGATTACATGGAAAGATGGGTCAAATGAGAAAGTGGATTCTGTTATCTATGCAACAGGTTACCTTCATAATGTGAGTTATTTAACATCCCTAAAGAGAGCGGTAGAATCAAATGGCGTCCCGTTACACAAAGGAGGAATAAGCATCACAACACCTGGATTATACTTTGTAGGTATTTCTGGGCAGCGTTCATTTTCTTCAGCTACCATTCGGGGGGTAGGAAGAGATGCAAAATATGTGGTAAGACACATTAAAGAACATATAATTTAAAAGTCCTCTTAAAAGTGACTTTTTCCATAATAAATCAAAAAAAATTGATTTATTGATTGCATAAACATAATTTTATCGAGTATACTTTATATATCAAAAAAAATTGATGAAAGGGAAAATGAGAATGACTGCAATGAAAGCTCAGTTTCAAGAATATGAAAAAAAATTTAAAGCTTTAGCTGACCAGAAGCGTTTAGAACTAATGTATGAGCTTTGTCAAAGAGGAAAAACATGTGTATGTGATTTAACAGAGGTATTTGAAATGCCCCAATCAAAGCTTTCCTATCACTTAAAGATTTTGTTGGATGCAGGATTAATTATTAAAGAAACAAAAGGTACGTGGAGTTATTACGATTTAAATGATACGGAAGTAAACAAAATATTATCAGAAGAATTATGCTGCATTTTTAGGAAAACAGGAAAAGGAAGTTGCTGCTAATTTTTTTGTAACATACATCAATTTTTTTTGATTTACTAAAAAATTAAGGAGGAATTACAATGAAATACGTTCACGTGGGAATTAATGTAACAAATTTAGAGAAATCCATTGAGTTTTACCAAAAAGTATTTGGTGTATCGCCTGTGAAGGTAAAAGATGATTATGCAAAATTCTTGTTGGAAAGCCCTGGACTCAACTTTACTCTTAATGTACGCGATGAAGTGAGTGGAAATCAGGTGAATCATTTTGGATTTCAAGTAGAAACAGCAGAAGAAATTACAGCTCAAAAGGAACGGTTAGAAAAAGAAGGATTTTTTGCCCGTGATGAAATGAATACAACTTGTTGCTATGCGGTACAAGATAAATTTTGGGTAACGGACCCAGATGGAAACGAGTGGGAATTCTTTTATACAAAAGCAGACAGCGAGGTCCATAAAATTGAAAATACAGCTTGTTGCACAACTTCTAAGGAAGAGAAAACAAATTCTTGCTGCTAAGAGGTGATTAATTCTTTTTGAATAATGGAGGTTAGACAGTGACGACCGTAATATTGGCATCAGTAATTTTTTTAGCAACACTCATCTTAGTTATCTGGCAGCCTAAGGGCTTGAACATCGGGTGGTCCGCATGTGGTGGAGCACTCCTTGCCCTTTTGGTCGGCGTTGTCGGATTCAGTGATGTCTTAAAGGTCATAGACATTACATGGAATGCGACGTTATCTTTTGTAGCCATTATCCTTATTTCATTAATATTAGATGAGATTGGACTATTTGAATGGGCAGCATTACATATGGCACGGATAGCAAAAGGAAATGGAATAAAAATGTTTATCTATATGAGTATTTTAGGTGCTATTGTTGCTGCTTTATTTGCTAATGATGGGGCAGCTCTTATACTTACACCAATTGTGCTTGCAATGGTTAGGAACTTAAAATTTAAAGAACAAATGATATTTCCCTTTATTATGGCAAGTGGATTTATCGCTGATACGACATCATTGCCGTTCATTGTAAGTAACCTAGTAAATATAGTTTCCGCAGACTTTTTTAATATTGGATTTGTCGAATATGCTTCACGAATGATAATTCCAAATTTATTTTCATTAATTGCAACTATTTCAGTGTTATTAATTTATTTTAGAAAAAGTATTCCGAGAAAATACGATTTGTCCAAATTAAAGAATCCAAAAGAAGCAATCAAGGATTTGAAAATGTTTAATTTATCATGGTATGTCCTTGCTTTATTATTAATTGGTTATTTTACAAGTGAATTTATTAATATCCCAGTTTCCATTATTGCGGGAGCAATCGCTATATTTTTTATTGCAATGGCAAGAGGCAGTTCTGTTGTTGATACGAAAGTAGTTATAAAGAGTGCTCCGTGGAATATAGTAATTTTTTCAATTGGAATGTATGTAATTGTCTATGGATTAGGAAATGCAGGACTCACATCTGTACTAGCTAGTGTTATTCAAACGTTGGCAGAACAAGGGTTATTTGTAACTACGATTGTAATGGGATTCATTGCTGCCTTCTTATCGTCAATTATGAATAATATGCCAACGGTAATGATTGATGCTTTAGCAATTGCTGAAACAAATACTTCTGGTGTGCTAAGGGAAGCTCTTGTATATGCTAATGTGGTCGGGTCGGATTTAGGTCCAAAAATCACACCAATTGGTTCATTAGCAACATTAGTTTGGCTACATGTATTATCCCAAAAAGGTGTTAAAATTTCATGGGGTACTTATTTTAAAACTGGGATTGTTTTAACTATTCCTATTCTATTCATCACATTATTAGGTCTATATGTTACCTTATTACTTTACTAGAAGGAGAAATATGTCATGTCTAAAAAGTCAATCTACTTCTTATGCACCGGAAACTCTTGCAGAAGCCAAATGGCAGAGGGTTGGGCAAAGAAATATTTAGGTGATGAGTGGAACGTTTACAGTGCTGGAATTGAAACACATGGATTAAACCCGAATGCTGTAAAGGCCATGCAGGAAGCTGATGTTGATATTTCCAGTCAAACATCAGATATGATTAATCCTGAAATCTTACATAATGCAGATTTGGTGGTTACATTATGTGGAGATGCTGCTGATAAATGCCCAATCACACCACCACATGTTAAACGCGAACACTGGGGATTTGATGATCCAGCCGGAAAAGAGTGGTCTGAATTTCAGCGTGTGCGTGACGAAATTCGTGAACGGATTAAGCAATTTGGTGAAACAGGGAAATAAAAATCCCCTTGCCATATACTAGTTACGATGGCTTATCTTAAACAAAATACTTCAACAATTTTGAAGAGAGAATTCCTATTTAACAGCATTTGTCCTACTCAAAAATGAAGAAAATGTATTAAAAATAATATTGTTCCCTACCAAAAACCCTACCAAGAAAAAATTTTGGTAGGGAATTTTGTTTTTTCATTGAATTTTGGTAGGGATGTTTTTTGCCAACAATTCTCTAATATTTGGATTTACATGCAATTATTAAGAAGCTATTGAAGAGCCTTCTTACCTAGCCTGTTTTTAGAGCTTTCTATCCTTAAGCCTATTACCCAAAATAACACCAATAGATAGTTTTCTATGGCTCCAATCAAACTGATAGTCTTACTTCCATCCTCAATAAATCCTAGAAGGTGATTGGTGCCAAAACCTAATCCTCCAACTATCAGTGATATTACGACAATCCTTAAAAAGTAATAGTCGTATTTCAAATTTACTCCTATTAGAATGGGCAGGATTGCTAAGTTCCAAAACCCAATTTCTCTTTGCCATCCCGTTGCGATACCATATTCTGAATTAGCACCCGTGATTTCTGGAAAAAACAATTGCATTATGGCGGCTCCAGTCATGGCAACAATTAAAATGATAAACATAACACGAAGTAATTTATTCATATAGTTAATCCTTTCTAATACTTCTATTCGTAATTATTGAAGCAAGTTCTCTGTATGCTTCATCAAAGTTAATAATTTCATGGCTATCAGATATGGAATGCAATAGTATCGAAACAAGCCCTTGAAAAACAGATTTACTAACAATTAAATCATCTGTAATGGACTGATAAACTTTTTCCCATATCAGTTGTTTTTGAGAATAAATTTGATTTTTGCCTTCCAGTGAAAGCTTATTTAGCATGGAATTAAACTCTTTTCCAGTGATTTTAATAATCCATGGATATTCTTTTACTACATTCTTCAAATAAAGCAATAGGTCAAAAAGAAACACGGAGCTAGAAGGGCTTGATAGTTTAATTCGCTCGATTTGTTTTTCTATTACTATGAGAATTTCCATAACTACTTCAAGAAATAGTTCCTCCTTATTATCGAAGAAAAAGTAAAACGTACCTTTCGCAATATTAGCTTTCTTTACTAAGTTATCAACACTAACTTTAGAAGTTTCTTCATCATTAATTAAGTGATTTTTGTACTCGTCTAGTATTGTTTTTCTAATTTTTTCTCTATCTGAATCACTGAATTTCTTTGGCATAACTTCTCCTTTAATGACTGTTTTTTTTATTTGGTCATTTAAAAGGTAACATAAAACCAACAATTATACAATTTTAATGACCGATTTATAAATTAAGTCATTATGTTGAATGGATAAAGGAGGGAAACTATTGTTTTTACACTGAATTTTGGCAGGGAAACTTTTGAACTAAATTAGGTAAGAGTTAGACATGATTAATTAATTATCTAATTGACATCGGTTTTTATTTGTAGTTGCAGTCGATGCTTATAATTTTACTTGACTCTAACGTAGCGTAATACCTTAGTCTTGAAATATGGAGGTGAATTACACTGTTTACAACCGGGGACGTTTGCAAAAGAACTGGACTTACTGAACGCTCTATACGATACTATTCTAATTTGGATTTATTAAAAGCAAGGAAGAATGCCAACGGCCAGTTAGTTTTATCCAAATTAGATTTAGAAAAAATTATACAAATACTCGCTGCGAAGATTACAGGTTATAAACTTAAAGATTTAAAAGACCGACAACCTTCATTAGGATTAATTAAAAAGGACTTAACACAAATAATTGCTGACTTAGAAAATATATTATTTCATTTAGACCTAACTGACTCAGAGGAAAATCTTATTGAAAATATAAAGTTGCTCCAAAATTATAATGTTAAATATTTGCTAAAAAGGTGATTAAAATGGGTATAAATTATAAGGTAATCGATACAGTGGAACAATACGAAGAATTACTTGCGATTACGGATTTGGAAGAAAGAAAAAATTACTTTCGTTATACAATGATGGAGCCATTTAAGGAGATGTGGAATTTAATCAATGTTCCTATAAAAGCAAAACAAGAAAATGGCTATGATGTTATAATGGCTACAAAAATGCTTGGTTATGCAGATATTTCCAACGATAAACAAATCCAACAGGGGTTATCAATCCTAAAAGAAAATAACGCTTATACAGTAGCGGATAATACCATCAAAAACTGTATAGAAAACGCTAATAAGTCGGGTTTGAAAGTAAACGCTGATGAAATAAAGTTTGGATTGTATGTTGCAAATCCTGATAAATTGAAGCTACAGAAAGGATATACGGGGTTCGGAGGTATTCCCGGGTTTATTACTGTGAATATCTATCCAAATGAATATAATTTACCGAAACTTCCCGCAGTGATTGCTCATGAATTTCATCACAATATTCGTTTTTCTTATTTTGATTGGGACCATGGTAACGTAACAGTAGGAGATTATCTTGTTATAGAAGGTTTAGCCGAGTCATTTGCAAAAGAATTATACGGAACAGAACAATTAGGACCTTGGGTTACTAGCATGGATAAAGAAGAATTAGAGTATTCAACCGATGTTATTAGTGAAGCTCTTAACGTAAAAGGGTTTGCCGAAGTGAGCAGCTATATGTTTGGTGATGAAATTGCGGCACAAGAAGGGTATCAACCTGTTGGGCTTCCTTTCTGTGCCGGTTATGCAGTAGGATATAAGGCTGTTCAGTCCTATATGAAAAAGTATAATAAGACAATATATGAAGCAACTTTGGCTTCCACTGATGAAATAATTCATGGATGTGACTTGTTTTCTGAGTAACTCTCATAGTTCTGCAAAAGGGCGCGATTGTGGGACAAAAAAGGATACACATACTAGTTATGTGCTATCCTCTTTTATTTGTTTTTATTTAAAATTTAGGGATTGAACTCTTAACTTCTTTCCAGACTATTTTCCTATAACATTTTTTGGAAAATATCCAAAATTTGAATTATGCATTAAGTTGTTGTTGCAATCTTGATATTTGTAGTTGATTTCTAAAATGAATAAGTCTTTTTTGTGCAAATTTCTGTGTTACGTTGAATGTCTTTGTTATAAAAGGTATGCCTTCGGGTATGTTGGCGATTTCATATTTAATTAATATAAATGTTGGTACACAGAAATGAAGTGCAAAGTTATTTGCTTTCCATTCTTGGTATGCCAGAAAAAGATTATTCAAGTGCAATATTTGATTTCCGTACTGTAATAATAAATGACAAAGTTCATGTCCAAAATCCTCCCATTGTTCTTCGGGGGATAACCTAGAATCAATTATAATTTCTTTTTTATAAACACGACTTGATATATCCCAAAAATAGACTTTAATTCCCAGGTAGTCAGCTATTTCCAGAATATCTAGTTGATGTGGGTAATAAATACCTAGGTCAACATAAAAATGCTTTATTGCATCTTCTAGTAATGTTGTGTGATATTTCATGGCTTGTCCTCCTTTGGGGAATGTAAGTTCTATTTTTGTTATAAATAAAAGCCCTAATATTAGAGCTCTATTTCTTTTTGTCTCGTTCTTTAATAAATTCCCAAAAACGTATTAGTTCTTCGATTTTTTCCTCGGGTGCGTTTTGTAAATCCTTAAAAAAGATTTGTGTTTTAGGGTCTAAAAATTCTTTCCACATTTCATCAGGTGAATTTTTATGTTCATTTCCTGTGATTATATAATCAATTGATGTTTCATATAAGTCAGCTAATTCTTTTAATGTGTTGAAGTCTGGCTGTCTTTTAGATGATTCGTAACTAGATAAAGTATTGTTTTTTACGCCAATTTTTTGAGCAACATCTTTTTGTTTTAGTCCTTTGTTTTCCCTTAATTTTTTTAATCTATCACCATATTTCATATTAATGATTCCCACTTCCTTATTATATATATTTATTCTAACATTATTTCGCTAAACGAGAACATTTATTCACGAAAAGAGAAAAAAGTTTTAAAAAAGCATTGACATTCTCATTATGAGAATATATAATTGATTTAAATTCACATATAGAGAACTTCGGAGGTGTTTAAATGAAAAATAATTTAGGCTCCCGCATTAAAGAATTGAGGAGAGAAAGAGGTTTAACTCAATCTTTTGTAGCGAAAGAGTTAGGGTATAAACATTCATCAATAGTTAGTGAAATAGAGTCGGGCAAAAAGAGTATTAGTACAGAAAAGTTAGTAAAGCTTGCTAGGATTTTTAATGTCGATATAAATATTTTTTTTGATGAAAAAGTTCACAAAACGAGAACAAAAATTGTTTAGTTCAATTATTTTTTAGAGGGAGGTGAAATTCAAATGGACTTTAATGAAATGCAGAATTTAATGAAAAAGGCAGTTCCATTGGCAAAAGATATGGAAGGTGACTGGCAGGCAAGGATGAAGTTAGCTTTCCGAACTGTAAAAGCAGAATATTATATGCAACAGCCGATTTCAAAGGAAATTATTCAAAAGCTTTTATTGCATAATGTTTCATATCGTAGAATTTGTAAGAATTATGATATGTCAAGAAAAGCAATTTCAGCATTTGAGAACATGTAACGAGTGTGAGTTTATACCACTCAAAGAAATGTTCGAGAATGTATGAAAGGTAATGATGTTCTTTGAAAACTTCATATAGAAAGAGAGCGCATATGATAAATCATAACTTACCATACACGCCAATAAAACCTAGACACTTTTATTGTAACGTGTTTTGTCTGATTTGTCATTAAACGTAATCTAAGTGATGATAGCTAACACTTTTAAACAAGCTATAGCAGTCCATTGTGAGGGTGCTAATGGTTATAAACATAACCTACTATATGTTGCCATGACCTTAATTGCGAGCAACTGATAAGCGCCGTAATGGTTCTTATAGAGCCTAGCGAATTATCTTTAATTTTTTATTAAAAATGAATGAGGTGATTTTGTGCTGGATAAAAGAATTGCTTATTACACGAAAAAAGTTGCTGATTTTGGCTCTATTCATCCTAGTAAGCGTAGGAATCCTTATCGGCATGAAAGATTACTTCTATATAAAAAATTACTTCATGAAAAAATATATGAAAATAGACCTTCTGCATTTAGTCAGATATGAAGGCGGGTGAATAAATGAAATCATGAAACTAAATGACCTTTTGAAAGAAAATAAAATAGTGGCATTTGGTTTTCCGGCGGTGAGAGATTTAGTGCGATACGATAATAAAGAATCAGATACCACTATTATTATTTCTACACTTGCACCTTCCCTTTTAGTAGGGCATGGAATAAATGAATATTATGGATTGGATTTGCCAAGAGATAAAGTATTTGAAACTGGACTAGATATTATTAAAGCAGATATAAATGTATCCAAATATCGTTTAACAGCTTTAGAAATTTATCCATGGGAAATGAAAAATAACTTTATCATTGCAAGTCGCCATAGGGGAACTGTTGAAATATTAAAAAGTGAATTTCCATTTTTGCAGAATGCACCAGTATTCGAACGTGTTGAAGCAGATGATATTAAAGGAAAACATGTTTATGGTACATTACCACATCATTTAATAGCAGAATGTGATTCGTATATAGCTGTGACTATAAAAGGCTTTGATAGTGAAAAAGATGGTGATTTGATGGGAAAAGAGTTAAAGGAACGTATTCAAATTGCCGAATATCCGATTATGTTAGAGATGATTGAATGAATTATACGAGGTGATAAATATTGGAAATGCGTGTGTATATATCCAATCTCGGAAAATATAATGAAGGTGAACTTGTGGGTGATTGGTTTACTCCTCCAATCAATATGGAAGAAGTAAAAGAGCGCATTGGCTTAAATGGTGATTATGAGGAAATTGCTATCCACGATTACGAATTGCCATTTGAGATTGATGAATATACATCTATCAATGAAATTAATCGTTTGTGTGCAATGATTGAAGAAATTGAAGGTACACCTATTTATTATGAATTAAAAGCAATGATAGGTTATTGGTTTAGAGATTTAGAAGAATTATTGGAAAATGTAGATGACATTGTCTGTTATTCTGATTGTCATTCTATGGAGGATGTTGCTCGTTATTTTGTGGAAGAAACAGGGCTGCTTGGGGAAGTTCCAACTAATTTACAATCTTATATTGATTATTATGCGTTTGGTCGTGATATGGAATTGGAAGGAAATTTTCTTGTTACTTCTCATGGTGTATTTGAATACAACAATTAACAAAACAGAAATTAAAAAAATAAGGGAGAGATTTTGAATGGAATTTAAAACAGGAATTATACCGAATGAACTAACTTTTGGAGATTTATTTTTTATGGGATTGAAAAGAGAAAAAATGTTTTTTGACCGAGATAAGAATGAAAGAACGGATAAACTGGAATCGAGGGTTTATAATCTTGCTTCATCTACTCAAAAAGAGCAAATTGAGGTGACTTTACCGGAATATGTTGATTTAAAAGAGATTGATTTTAACAAACAAGTGACTCTAAAAAATCCAGTCATTAAAGCAAGAGCACAAGCGAATGGAAATTTTGCTAATGTTGTATGGACTGTTGAAGCCGAGGATATTGTAGAGGTTGGTAGTTCTGGTGGTATGAAGAAAAATGAACCGAATAAAGAGCCTGTAGGGGTAGGGGCAGGAACGGATAAAAAATAATAGAGTAATAGCGTGCTAGTTATAAATTAATTGGCACGCTTTTTTTGTTCAATGATTTAGAAGTAACTGAATTATTGCTATAAAAGTAGGTGATAAAGATTGAATTTTTAAAGAAACGCCTTTGGAAATATCGTGGCATACGAATAACGCCTAAGATGGAACATGGAGTACTAATAGCAGGATTAAGTATATTTATTCCTGTTTTTTTATTGAGTATTTTTCTTTGTTATAAAAATGGAATGAATAATGTAGCTGAATGGTTTACATGGGATTATTTGAAAAATATTAGGGATTGGAATTGGGCGTACATTGGAAAAGGATTTGTTATATCTTTTATAGTTGGAGCAATGGCTGTTTTATTAGCTTATTTTA
This sequence comes from Bacillus subtilis, assembly GCF_008764245.1. Lineage (GTDB taxonomy): Bacteria > Bacillota > Bacilli > Bacillales > Bacillaceae_C > Lederbergia > Lederbergia ruris. Next base: position 22,198 of record NZ_VTQV01000027.1, on the reverse strand, counting down.
TTTTCTTTGAAAAATATAGGCGTATTTGGCATAGGCAAAAAATAGCCAGAATGTTTATTTCAAATCGTTTTATCGAAAAAGAAAGCTATTCTACGGAATCAAAATGGAGTTTAAGTGATAAGACTGTTACGAAATCAAAATTAACCTACTTCCCAAAAGCATACTACAAAATAAATAAAGGATATATTGAATTTAGAGTAGCTATGGATATGAGCCGATTTCAAGACAAGTTTTTAAAGTTAGGGGATGAACTAGAAAATGGTTTATATTGTACTTTAGTTGACAGGGAATTGGAAGAAAACTTCGTTTGCTATAAATTAATGTATGATGTACAACGAAACCGTATTTCTATTCATGATGTAACTGTTAAAAATGGCTCTATGAAGCTTATGGAACATATTGAATGGAAGTTTGATGAATTGCCACATATGTTGATTGCTGGTGGTACTGGTGGAGGGAAGACGTATTTCATTTTGACCATGATTGAAGCTTTATTAAAATCGGGTGCCGAATTGCGGATATTAGACCCAAAAAATGCAGATTTGGCGGACTTGGAAGAAGTTATGCCAGAAAAAACTGTTTTTAGTAGGAAGAATGGAATTAAAATGACTTTGAAGAAAGCAAGAGAAGAAATGCATGAACGTTCGGAAAGAATGAAAAACATGCCGAATTATAAAACAGGTGGAAATTACGCAAGTGTGGGCATGAAGCCACTTTTTGTTATTTTTGATGAATACGTAGCGTTCATGGAAATGTTAGACCATAGAGAAAAACAAGAAGTATTGGAAGATATGAAGCAATTAACTATGCTTGGACGGCAGGCGGGCGTTTTTCTTATACTGGCAAACCAACGTCCGGACGCAAAATATTTGGCAGATGGAATAAGAGACCAGTTTAATTTCCGTGTAGCATTAGGTAGAAATAGTGAAACTGGGTACGGCATGATGTTTGGAGATGTTGATAATACATTTGTAAATAAGCGTATTAAAGGGCGTGGTTATGCTGATTATGGTGCTTCAATTATCACAGAATTTTATACGCCATTAGTGCCTAGAGGATATGACTTTTTAAAAGAGATAGGAAAAGTAACGCCGAAAATGGAGGTTGCGCCAGCGACGACAGTCGCTAGCGACAGCGAAAAGCAACCGGAATTGTAGGCGTGGGAGGAAGGAGCGTAGCGGATGACGACCTTAAACCCCCCCTACTCTAACAGGGGGGTACAATCTAATGAAGAGTGTGAAAAACCTTTAGTGTCAATGATTGACTATTTGAGGGTATCCTTTAAAACTCATAATGTCGATTTGATATTAGAAAAAGTGCTTCATCTGAAAAAAGAATATATGGAGCATAAAGAAAGTGGATTTTATGGTTATATTGGCACATACCAATTGGATAATATTAAAGTTTTTTATTCTCACGAATTTGATGTGAGAGGAACACTTATTGAATTAAGTGGAACAGGTTGCCGTCAATTTGAAACTTTTTTAAAAGCTAGAAAAATAACTTGGTTTGATTTTTTGGAAGACTGCAAAGAAAATGGTGGTAAATTTCCAAGGTTAGATATTTCGATTGATGATAAGAAGACTTATTTTGAAATACCCATGCTTTTTGACAAGATAAGAAATGGCGAAGCTATTTCCCGATTTAAAAAAATAGACTATAATGGTTCGTTATCAGTTGAAACTGGTGAACAAGGTGGTACAACATTATATTTCGGTTCAAAAAAACATTCGGAAGTTTACTTCTGTTTTTACCAAAAAAACTATGAACAGGCTCAAAAATATAATAAACCTGTTGAAGAATTTGGTGATTGGAATAGATATGAATTAAGATTTAAAAACGATAGGGCGAATGCTGTTGTAATGGAACTTATAAGTAGTGAAAGTATGTTGCCTGTTGCTAAGGGAGTTATTAAAAATTATTTGAGGTTTGTTGAAAAAGATGAATCCGTAAAATCTAATCGTAGTGTTTGGAAAACTTCTCATTTTTGGGAAGTTTTTTTAGGTGATGTAGAAAGGTTAAAAATTTTTACAAAACCTCAAGAAGATTTTTACCAAAAGTCCCGAAATTGGTATATGAATCAAGCGGCTAGAACAAGAAAAATGATAAAGCTGGTAGAAGATACAAAAGGAATTTCTGATTTAGAAGATTTTGAGGAAGAATTAGAACTAAATGAAAAGCAAGAGCATATGATGTTAGTTTATCTTGCACAGCCGGAAGAAATGATTGTTTAATGTTTTTCCCCTTTTGAGGCAGTGATATTGGGACGCCGTGTGGGGGCGGAACCCCACGAACTTAACGTCATTTTTTTATGGAAAGGGGCAGATATTAACGAACGACAGAGCAAACGGTTTTGTCGGTACAATAGTAAGAAACAAGTCAAGTTTATTTAAATTCCTTTTGAGTATAGTTGACTTGGTGACCATCAAGCACCGACAAAAAATCGGAAAGCAAGGGGGAAAGTGGTGGAGATTTTTTTTGAGTGGGTTTCTCAAAAAAAATACTACCCGAACCTTGCTTGTAGATTAGTTACTATGTTAGGTGGTGAAAATGTGGATCACGCAATTCAAAATTTGAAATCTTATATGAGTGCAACGCTGGATTTGCATAGAGACCTTGGCCAGCCAGAAGATGTTTATAAAGGTGAAATAAAGGCATATGTACGTGCTATCAATATTCTTGAACTTTATTATTATGATGAAAAAAGAACAAAACTAGAAAATGTTTTGAGTTAATGGAAAGAAGGTGAAAAAATGATTCCACTTGTTTTGAATCAAGCTGTATTGATAGAAGCCTTGGAAAGGGAAAAATTGATTAATCATAAATATGTCATTTTAGAAAAGTTGAGAGAAGAAATGCAGTTTATTGATAATTCCCTTTATATTGAAATGGACGTGTATTTTTATCATAAAAATGAACAAAAAGAAGATAAAACATATCATTTTATATTTGCGAATGTTCCTCATAGACAGAACAAAGTAACAGGAAATCCTAAAAATGCAATTATAACAGTAGAATTTATTGCATTGGAGGTTTATGAGTAATGAAGTCCTTGGCAAACTCTTTTAAAGACTTGGGTTTTATTTCAGATGTTTTTAAACGTAGAGAAGATGAAAGGCATTATTTTAATCTTGTCTTTGTGAAAGATTTGTCTAGAAATACGTCTTTGATTATTGAAGGCTATAGGATGAAAGGATATTCAACGTATCGTTTTGATTTTTATAAATCCACTTATATTGATGGTGGTAAAAAAGTACGTGAAAAAGTGTATTTGGAAAATGCTTCACCATTGCAGGTATTGCAGAGAGTAACGTCTTTCGTAAATTACATTGAGAGGAGTTCATAATGAGTATAAAAGAAAAATTAAAAAAGAATAAAGTCGTTGATAAAATTGAACAAATTGAACGACCAAAAAAAGAGAAAAGCCCTGTGCGTAAAGATACATCTAAGCGAACAGCTTTTTTTATTTGGTCATTAATTTTAGGAATGTTATTTTTAGCAACCATTTCGTTGTTATTGTCTTTAAACACTCGCTCCACTTTGAATGAAACAAATAGATTGGTACAGGCAAATGAAGATAAGGAAGTGATAGAAGAAATTCCTGTTGAATCAGCGCATGAATTTTTATCCAATTTTATTAAAGAATATATTAATGTCCCTAATGAAAGTGAAGCTTTACAGGAAAGAGCGAATCGTTTAAAAGAATATATGGTTTTTAATGACACGTTTAATAATGAAAAAAATCCTTTATATAACTTAGACAAAGTAAATGGTACAAGACAGTTAGAATCTTTGAACCTTTTTCATATTGAAGATGAAGGAGAAAGAAGTCTTTTTTCATATAAGGTTACATTTAAAAATGAATTGCAAAAAGAAGTAGAAAAGGAAGTGGTCAAAGGAAAGGGAAAAAATAAAAAGAAGGAAGTTGAAATTGAAATTGAAACAGAAGAAGAAAAAAACACCTTGTTGTTAAATATTCCTATTGTTTATGAAGATGGTTTGTTTAGCGTTCAATCTGTACCATATTTTACGGAAGTTCCCTCCTTAGCTGGGAACATAGAATATGAAACGAAAGAGGTTGACTTAGAAGAATATACCGGGAATGAAAAAGAAAATATCAATGAATTTCTAAATACTTTTTTTGAAAAGTATGCTACAGAACCAATTGAGGAAATGGCGTATTTGATGGATGAGCCACAAACCTTGAATGGTTCTTTTTTATTTGAGGAAATAAGGAACTTAAAAATCTATGTAGATGGTGAACATTATAAAGCATTGATGGAGGTGGTGTTTAGAGACGAATTGACAAATATACAGCAAGTTAATCCGGTAGAAGTGACAATTTCCAAAAATGGAAGAAATTTTTATGTAGAAGATTTTATTTATAATTAGGAGGAATGAGAAATGGGATTTTTTAATCACTTAGTATTGCAGGCTGGTTTGCCTACTTTAGGAGGAATTGAGAATTGGGCATTGCAGATTGTTCAACAAGCTATTGTAATAATTATTATTTTTCTTATTACAAAGCATTTAGCCAAATTTAAATTTGGTGCCATCATTGTATGTTGTGTTGTTGGTGGAATAGTTTACTTTACAGTTCGAAATTGGGATGTAGTTGCTGGTTGGATTGAAGCCTTTATGAATGAACTATAAGAGAGTGATAGTATGTCAGAAAAAAAAGAAAGTAGAGTAGTATTTAATTATAGAAGGGCTTTAAGGGAACCAAAAAAGATTAGGCAGTTAACAAAGACTTATTATCTGCCTTTTACAATCGAATTGATTCCTGCATTAAATTTTGTGCTCTTTCTAATCATGACATTTTTAGTAGGTTGGATAATAAGGAAATTTTATCCGTATGCATTTTCAAATACGTGGTTTATATTTTTAGTTTGTGTTCCGTTATTATTTACGTGGCTGGTAACGAAAATAAAGCCGGAAGGCAAAAACATTTATATGTTCATTTATGATTATGTTAAATATTTATTCGGGGTAAAAATCCCTAAAAAAAAGTTTTGTAATGGGAAAGAAGTAGAATGGATGAATGAGAAAAAAATAACTTTTAAAGAATGTGTATGGGTGGTGGATAAAAAGAATGGTCAAACTGAAACCAGCATTGAAAACGATAAGGAACAATATGCTGTTAACGAGAACGGGAGACGTGTTCGCATATTATCGTATAAAAAGTGAATCGATTCCCATTCAAAATCAAAAAGTGGTAGCCAATTATAAAAGAAATTGGAAAATGTTTTTTGAAGAAATCACAGCTTATGAAGATTTTCATTTGAGAATGTATCCTCAAGAGTTTCGTTTGAAAGAACGTTTTGAGGATTTAAGTTTGGGTTTGTCGAAGGATAGTGAAGATGTTGGACGATATTATTTAGGCGAAACAGAAAATATTTTAAGTTCACGTTTAGGAAATATGACAAAAAATGATTTTATTATTGGCATTAAGTTAAAAAATGCATTTGTAAATGTGGATGGACGACTAAAAGATAATGTTTACTCCATTTTTTCGAATGTAACAGATATGTTTGTAAGCTATTTAGGTTGGGAACAAAATGTTCCCGCCTCTTTTTTCAATCAGTTTGAGGAATTGGAAGATACTATTTATAAAATGGTTGCTGGTGTCAATGGTTCAAGATTGAAAGAAAATGAAATGATTTATATTAATCGTTATGATTATATTGCTGGTTTGAAACATGATGTGAGTGAAGAGGAAGAACATGGAAATATAAAGGCAATTACAAATACGATTATTGACCCTACCGAATCATCTACTTTGAAAATAAGTAGTGAGCAAGATGAAGGTTATTTAAGTTTTGTCGTGATTGATGAGTTTCCAGATAATATGGCAGAGTGCGATATTTTTTATGAAGCCCAGTCTTTACCTTTTGAGGTTTGCGTAGATTTTAAAATCCAGTCAGAAGGTAAAGGGAAATCAAAAATGAAGGTAAATTTAAAGGGGAAAGAGTTGAAAGAATCAGCGAATGAGCAAGCCCAAACAGGTGATTTTGTGGATGATTCTGTCGTAGATAGTCATTATCTAATGAGAAATTTGCAACAAGAAATAAAAAGTCATGATGTATCTGTAATGAATTGGCTTGCGACAATTGCTGTGACAGGAAAGACGAAAAAAGAATGTTTATTACGTGCTAAACAGGTTGTACGTTATTTCAAACAATTAAATATTATTTGCCGTATTCCAACGGCTGACCAATTGAGTTTATTCTACAGAACGTTGCCTGGGGAAAAGTTAGAAGCAACGAATAGAAATTGGTTGCAATCGACTACTCAAGACGGCTTGGGAGAAAGTTTGTTTGGCGTAAACTCTGAAATTGGAAATAAGATTGGTTTTTTCATTGGCTGGGTTGACAGGTTTCATAAACATAAGGATTTAGAAAGTGCCAAATTATCAAGTCGTGACCCTGTATTTTTTCATCCAATGCTTGCAAACCAAAATATTAAAGGAAGTAAATATCGAAGTCCGCATGTACTAATTACAGGAGATACAGGTTCTGGAAAATCATATCTTGCAAAGTTGTTATTTATTTACGTAACACTCTTAAATATAAAATCCTTATACATTGACCCTAAAAAAGAAATAAGGAAATGGATAAATAAAGTTATAAATGATAGCATAATTAGACGTGATTATCCATTATTTGTTGAGCACTTGGAAAAGTTTAAATTTGTAACTTTGGATTTTGAAGATAAAGAAAACTGGGGAGCATTAGACCCAGTAGCTTTTTTACCATCTTCTCAAGCCAAAGAATTGATTCAAGATATTTTTTCGGAAGTTTATGATTTTAAAGGGAAAGATGAAATTCATACAGCTTTCTTAAAGGCTATATCAGAAGTACTCGAAAGAAAACAAAAAGGTGAACAAGTAGGCTCCATGCATATAATTGAAATTATGCAAAATAGCAATGAACCATCTGTAAAAAAAGCAGGCGATTTTTTATATGAAGTAGTTGCTGATTCTATATTAAAGCTATGTGTTCATGATGGTTCTAATTCTGCATTATCATTAACCGATAGAATTAGCATTATTGAAATTGAAAACATTGATTTGCCAGAAGCTACTGCAAGTGTTGAAACCTATACCAATAGCCAGCGCAAATCAAATTCGATTATGCTGGCTTTAGGGAAATATTGTGAACTGTTTGGTCGGAATAAAGAAGAACAAACCGTAGAATTTATTGATGAAGCATGGGTTATCATTGCTTCTCAACAAGGAAAAAAAGTCGAAAAACAAATGAAGCGTGTAGGAAGAAGTTATAATAATGCTTTGTATTTTATCTCTCAATCTACCAAAGACGCTTTACGAGAAAAAGAGAATGAAACAGGGAATTTTGGTGTGGCTTTTGCTTTTGATGAAGAAAACGAACGTCCCGATATTTTAAAATGGATGAACATGGAATCCAGTGAGGAAAATATAGAAATGTTGGATAACATGCTTCAAGGGCAATGTTTGATGAAAGATATGTTCGGCAGAACTTCAAAAATTACTGTCGAATGTCTTTTTGAAGAATGGGAAGGTGCATTGGAAACAATCAATAAATCGGCTGTAGCATATGCAGAGGAAAAATATTTATAGATGGAATGGCTATCCATAATTGGTAGCCATTTTTATATATAAAAAAAGGAGTTGATTTGACTTTATGGCATGCTCTGAAAATGCACTTCATGTAACACGAGAATTAATTTTAATGACTAGAACAATTACTTGGGAAATAATGCGACGAAGAGAGCACTTTAACAAAGAACAATTATTGAAAACTAATGCTTTTATTAGTGATGTTATGGATTCCATACACAATTTTCCTTCTTTTATCTTGGAAAATGATGATTCTTTAATAATAAACGAGTACAAGTTTGTTAAAAAACTGGAAGAAAAAATGGAAAAAATAAACCATATGAACTGTTATGGACAAATTAAACGTAATCTTGAAAAAATGCTAAGTGATTTATAGAAAATTGTAGATGTAATGGCTATCCATAATTGGTAGCCATTTTTTTATATAAAAAAAGGAGATGGTTTAATGAATGAGAATGTTTTAGGTATGATGTATATTTCTGAATTAGAAAACTATGTGGAGTTGGAAGAAAAACTATTGGAATTAGATATGTCTGAAAAGTTAGAGGAAATAATTAGAGAGGCTATTGATTATTCGAACGATAATTTGAGGGAAGATGGAAATGTAAATTTTACAATTACAAAACGTCATTCGCATAAAGATATAAGTTACAATTTTGTTTTTGAATTATTTTTGGTGGAGGAACAGCGTGACAGATACCTTTATTATGAAACTTGTATTGAGGTTTAAGTAGTAATTTTTTAGGGTGGCTATTAAAAGATAGCCACTTTTTATTTTTAAAAGGCGGTGAGGATATGGATAATGATACTTTTTTAAGGTCTTATGTTAGTGGGGTTGAATCAAATTTTCAGATGTTAATAAAGCTAGAAGAAGGTAAGAAAAAAGGAGAAGTGGACACAGAATTTTTAGCCTACTGTAGAGGTGGCATTAATGCTTGTGAAAAGATATTGGATTTTGTAAAGGATTTGAATGCTAATGAAAAATAAAAAATGGTTGTTAATTCTACTTACTGCATTATTTTTATGTTTCATAACGTCATCATCTGTTTTAGCGGAAGATGATGAAGAAGTTGATACAAGTGGAAATCTCTCTGATTTGATTGATGAGGATTTTCCAGTTGGAGAATTTATTCTCAACCTTTTTGGGAAAATATTTGATCTAGAATATGAACCATATAAGTATATGGATGAGGCAGAAGAAAAATATCATGGTGGTGTTCAATTAGAAATAGAAAAATATCCACTCGAGCGCTATATGGTGAATAATGAAGATACAAGTGGGATATTTGGTTTTAATTTGTATTCTATCAATAACTTTTTTATGGGCATTATTCAAAATGTCGTGCAGGTTACGGATAGTGCTTTACAATTATTTACGTTAAATAAATTGGATGAATTTGCGGATGATATAGAAAGTGTTTCGGGTAGTATATATAAAGTTTTAAAGGAGCATTTTGCAGAAATATTGTTTGCTTTTTTATGCGGCTATCTTGTTTTTATATTTTTTACCAAAGGAAATGCCAGGGAATCTTTTAGAAAATTTATGTTGTTTGTGGTTGTTTTAATTGTTGCCGGTTATTGGGTATCGAATGCCAGTTATTTATTAAAAAGTATGAATGCACTATCAGGAGAGATACAATCTACTTTAGTAAGTGCAGGTGATGGTATTTTAGGAATTTTTGATGATAAGAGAGAGGGTGTTTATGAAGGGATTAATGATATTGATGAAAATGAGAAGATAGAAGGTACGATTGCTGTCGTTCGTAATATTTATTTTGATTTAGCATTAAAACGACCATACCTTTTAATTAACTATGGTACAACAAATGAAGAAGAAATTAATAATGATGATAAGATTAAAGATTTAGGTTTTGGATTTCAAAGATATCCACGTTCGGAAAGAATGCTTGCTTTTAAATTAAACTCGGAAGGTTCAGCGTATAGAATCGGTCATGCCTACCTTGAAGTTAGTAAAAATGGAAATACGAATGTAGCTTCGGGTTCAGCTTTTAAACAATCAGGTATAGTATTTTTGACGTTTTTCATTGTGATTGGTTTGTCTATTCCCTTTTTATTATTAGGTTTAATCAATTTTGCATTACAATTATTAGCAGTATTCATAGCTTTAGTTTTACCTTTTGCGTTTGTTTTAAGTTTTATTCCTCATTTTGCAATGACAGGTTTTAAGGCGTTAGGAAATATAGTAACAATTTTCCTTACAAAAGGCTTGTTAGGAATACTTTTATTTGTTGTTTATCTATTAACATATTCCATGTACGTATTTGTAAAGCCAGACGATACAGGAATGTATTTGTTACATGTTGTGCTTTTGATTGTGATATTTTTCTTAATCATAATTAAAAGAAATAAAATTATTAGTTTTGTTACAGCAGGACGTGTTCAAACAGTTGATGGAAACATTATGCCAAATATGAACCAGTATTATAGTAAACAATTTTCTAATGCGAAAAAGAGATTACAAGAAAGACGTTCTCAAAAGAGGGAATCTCCAATGAATTATGGAGAAGAAAAAAGTAATTCGAAACAGAGTGCAAAAACGAATCGAACGAGTATGAAGGAGGAAAGAAAAGGCATTGAAAATGGCAAGGGTGTGGATACTAAACGAACTCCACAGAAAAAGAGAAAGGATGATAAGGGTAAAGGAGTACCTGTACCATTGAAAACAGATGACCCGTCAAAAGAAAGAACGAAACAGCCAGAAAACACAAAAGAAAAGGATATAGATGGTGTGAATGGAGAAAATCGTTCTCATACAGATTCTCATGAAAATAAAGAACAAGATGTAGAACGAACGAAACAGCCAGAAAACACAAAAGAAAAAGATATAGATGGTGTGAATGGAGAAAATCGTTCTCATACAGATTTTCATGAAAATAGAGAACAAGATGTAGAGCGAACGAAACAGTCAGAAAGCACAAATGAAAGAGATGTAGATGGTGTGAATGGAGAAAATCGTGGTCATACAGAATCTCACCATGATAAAGAGCGTGCTGTAGAACGAACGAAACAACCAGAAAGCATAAATGAAAGAGATGTAGACAGTGTGAAGAAAGAAAATCGTAGTCATACAGAGATTCATCATGATACAGGTTTGAATGCACATAGAAATAGAGAACTATCATCTGTAGAAGAAAGGAAAAGAGAAAGAGATGAGAATTGAGGATTGCTATAATAGGCAATTCTCTTTTTGTTTTTTGTGGAGGTGTTTTTTGAATTGAATACAGATAAAATACCAGTGGTAAAAATGGCAAAGATGAAAATAAAAATCTATGTAATGATTTTATTATTTTTCTTCTTTTTTATCGTTGGTATAGTAGTTCTTTTTGTGGTTAATTCAGTAAATATGAGTGATGATGGAATGCCTCATTTAAGAGAAGAAGAAAATGAAGAATTTACGGATATTTATACTGGTAATGGTATTGCGCCCGAAGTGTTGAGGTATAAAGCTTATTTTGAAAAATATGCAAAAAAATACTTCATATCACAACATGTAGATGTATTGATGGCTATGACTATGCAAGAAAGTGGAGGTAGGCTTTTAGATGTCATGCAAAGTTCAGAATCGATTGGACTCCCTCCCAATTCCATTACAGACCCAGAAGTTTCTATTGATGTTGGAACAAGATATTTTTCACAAGTCATGAAAGAGGCAGATGGAGAAGTGAAGCTTTCCTTGCAATCTTATAATTTTGGTTCGGGATTTATACCCTATGCGAACAAAAGAGGGGGTTATTCTAAGAAGGTTGCTATTGATTTTAGTAATATGATGGCTAAAAAATATGGGTGGTCTCGCTATGGAGATGTAAACTATGTAGACAATGTTATGCGTTATCTTGAAGAAGATAATTCTCCTATAAATGTTAAGGGTAGTTGGGCGTTACCATTAAAAGAAATAATTATTACAAGTGGTTTTGGACCACGTACACATCCTATCACTGGAGAGGTAGAGAGTTTTCATGGCGGGGTAGATTTTGGGTGTACGCCTAGAGATAATATCATGGCGGTTAAGGATGGAAAAGTTGTAGAAGCCAGGCATGGAAATACTGGCTATGGAAATTATGTTACTTTGCAACATGCAAATAATGAATTTAGTCGATATGCTCATATGTCATTATTAAATGTTTCTCTTGGTGATAAGGTTAGTCAAGGTCAAGCTGTTGGTAAGTGCGGAACGACAGGTGCTAGTACAGGAAATCATTTACATTTGGAACATTTAACTGAACTAGGTCAAGCACATCAAGATAAAATTGACCCTCGAAAAACATTGGGATTAGAGTGATTAAATGATATTTGGATTTTAGAGAGGTGATAGGATGAAAAAGTATTTACCATTAATCATTGTTGGTGTTTTAATCATTATTTTCTTATTCGTGAAGAATGAAAATTATAGAAATGAGTTAAAGCAAGCAAAGAATGAAATAAGTCAATTAGAGAGTTCGGAAGAAGTCATTTATTTGGAGGCTGGTGAGACAGCAGAAAAATTTATTATGAGTTACTTTAATTATCAAGGAAAACCAGTAAGGGAAGATGTAGAAATGTACGTATCAGAGAAAAAAATAAAAGAATTAAATTTTGATGGGAATGAAGAATATGACGAAAAATTAGCAGAAGTGAAATCTACTGTGAACAATTTGGATGTTTATTTAGGGAAATCTAAAGAAGGCAGGCAAAAAGTTTTAGGTGTCTTTATAAATGAAATTGAAATGGATGATGTGGTCAGTTCAGTTGATTCATTCATTGAACTAGATATGGAAAATAAAGATGATGTTTGGCGTATTGTTGACTTTAACTTTTTTCAATATTAGTGTTATTATATGGAATATGATAATCAATGCAACGTAGTTTTTTTGGTATCAAAGTATTTGTTGAAAATGAGTTTGATAATAATTCCATTCTTTATGTGGTAGGATTTTGTCCAGATTATTTAATTTAAACGTTCATTGAATTTGTGTTCTTTTATAATTAAATTAAGAGGAGCGAGGAAGATGGGTAAAACAACAGGGAAAATGTTTTTTGGGGGGCTGGTTTTTAGCTTGGTAATTATTCTTACTGGATGTAATTCAGCGAAAGATTTATCTGAATATGTAGAGGTAGATTTTAACGGTATTGATTCGAAAGGTACTGCTGATTATCGTGTTGATATAGAGAAATTAATAAAAGATACTTTGGACTTTGATGTTAAGGGTAATATTGAACCTGACGAAAAAATAACTGAAGAAATAAATAAAATGGATGAAGCAATGGAAATTAAACTAGATAAGACTGAAAACTTATCGAATGGTGATAAAATTGAAATCATTGCAAACGTTGATGGGGAAAAAACTAAAAAAGTTAAATCGGGTAAAAAAACAATCGAAGTAAAAAATCTAGATGAACCAAAATGGTTAACTAATGAAGAAGTTGAAAAAAAATTAGTTGTGAACTTTAATGGGGTAAGTGGAAGAGGAGAAGTTCAAATAGATAATGTTTTAGATAGTCCGTTGGATAAAGTCAAATTTACTGTTGAAAATGATGGTGAATTGAAAAACGGTGATAAAGTAAAAGTAACTTTATCGAAAGATGAAGAAGAACAATTATTACAAGAAGGTTATTTGCTAGAAAAAGATTTTGCTCCAACTTTTGAAGTAAAGGGATTAAGTATTGTTGCTGAAAAAGCAACCGATATTTCTAATCTGGATGATATTAAAAGAATGATAGATGAAGAAGTTAAAAGAGATTATCAAGATTTTGACCCTAATAAAAGTTGGGGATATAAATATGAAATAAAAGAAGAAAAATTGATGTATCGTCAATTCAATAATGAAAGTGACAAATCGGATTCTTTTGATTCAGGTAACAATGGAAACCTCATCAAGATTTTCTCTGTAAAGAAATTTTCTGGAGGTTCTGAAACAAAATTAAATGATAGCTTTACAGCAATCATAGGGTATTCTGACATAATTTTGGATGAAGATAATAAAGTAAATTTAGCTGAAATGAAGAATATTAAAGAAACAAAAGATGATACGTATTCGTTAGAATCAGTAATTAAGATGTACGAAGCTTATGGCTATACAGAAGTGAAATAGACATTCAAATAAGGAGGATAATAGATGAGTAAAGAAGTGACGAATGAGCAGATTTTGCAAGCTATTACTGATTTATCAAAAGAAGTAATAGATATAAAACAAGAAATAAGAGATGTAAAACAAGAGGTAAAGAAAAATGCTGATAAAATTGACAAGTTAGATGCTAAAGTAACTGTATTATCAGAGGGATTACTAGACACTCAAGCAGAAGTAAAAATTCTTAAAAATGCAAAATGATAATTGCAATGAAAAGCAATGTTATAAATTAAATATTTGATTTGTTAAAAGAGCAGATAAATTATCTGTTCTTTTTTTTATTGAAAAAATAAGGAGGAATTGTTTTGCTAATGAATAAAACCATTTCAAAAAAAGAATTGCAAGAAATGGGTTTCTTGCCATATCAAGCAGTAGATATTATTAGACAAGCAAAATATTACATGGTGGAACAAGGCTATCCCTATTATAATAACAAAAGATTAGGACGGGTGCCTTGTCATGCTGTTGAAAATATCATAGGTGTGGACGTATTTCTTGAGGAAGGTAATACGAATGGCAAGGACTAAATATAAAGGAGTTTATACGGATAACAAAGGTAATTTCTTTTATAATATTGAACTTGGCGTAGATAAGATTACGGGAGAAAGGATTCAGAAGAAATCTAGGAAAAACGCTAATGGTGAAAAATTTAAATCTGCAAGAGAAGCTAATAAGGAAGCAACTAGAATAAGAAATGAATACCTTAGTCAAAATGGTTATGCTAATTATCGCCTTACTTTTGGTGAGTTTATGGATTTATTTTTTTTACCACACTATGAGTCAAGCGTAGAAGAGGATACATGGATAGCAAGAAAGAGTGGTTTTGAATTAATAAAAAAAAGATTCTCTGATAAAAGGTTAAGAGAGATTGATGTAAGAGATTGTGAAGCATTTAGGACTTGGCTCTTGAACAAACCTGACTTTTCACAAAATTATTCTGCCATGATTTATGGAGGATTTAGACAGGCTATGGAGTATGCTGTGAGTTTGGAATTCTTAGAGAAAAATATTTCAAAGAAAACAAAAGCAATTCCAAAAGCGAAAAGTGTTGTTGGGTTTTGGACGAAAGAGGAATTTGAAAAGGTTATCTCGAAGATTTATACTCATAACTTTTATGAGCACATGTGCTTTGTTGCAATTTGGTTATATTATATGACGGGAGTAAGAGTCAGCGAAGGATTGGCACTCTATTGGAATGATGTTGATTTCGATAAAAAGAAGTTAAGGGTTCATCATACTTTACAAATGAAGTCTAAAAAAGATTTTAAAAGAAAGCCATATACTAAAACAGAAGATGGTATTCGCACAATATCGTTAGATGACGATACCTTAGCAATCTTGCGAAACTGGAAACAAGTACAATCAGAGCATGGAATAGAAAATTTTATATTAAGCTATACAGGACTACCTGTTCATAGGTCTACAATCCACAGAATTGTAAAACGATATGCGAAAATAGCAAAAGTAACTGAAATACAAGCGAAGGGGTTAAGACATTCTCATGTAAGCTATTTAATTAATGAGTTTAATGCTGATGTATTAGTTGTATCACGAAGATTAGGACATAGCTCACCAGAAATAACTTTGAAACATTATGCACACTTGTGGAGTAGAAATGATGAACCACTTGCTGAAAAAATGGCAGGGAATATTAAGTTCAATTTTTCTAAGGAAACTTATATGGATTTCAATGGAAATCAAGACATTAGGATGGAATTGGTTCCCTACCAAAACCCTGCCATAAGGGAAAGTAAACTGTCTGAAAGCAGTGATAGCAAGGGTTCTAGGTAGCCCAGCTAGTAAGAGTACAACTAACTTGAAGTGGAAATGCCTATTTAACAGCATTTGCTCTGAGGTAAAATGGATAAAATAAGTTGAAAATAATATAGTTCCCTACCCAAAACCCTGCCAAGAAAAAATTTGGTAGGGAATTTTGTTTTTTCATTGAATTTTGGTAGGGAACATTTTTAGGTATCCGAAGTGACAAAACAACAGAGTTTTCATAGGTAGTAATATTGCCTTTTTTGTTACTCTATAAAGAATTCTTGCTTTGAAAACTCTTATAAGGCAGTATGGAGACTAAAAGTAGTAAGACACCAAAAAGTACAAAGAAAACAGAGCTAGGAAATACATGATACAATCCAGCAAACATTCCTCCAAGCGCCATACTTAAATAACGGACAAAGTTAAAAACGCCTAAGGCTGTTCCTCTATTCTCGTTGTATTCATTGCTGATAAGAGTCGAGAAAAGAGGGGCGGAAAATCCTACCATTATGCCATAACCAAATAAGATAATGCTTAACCAAATGAGTGATTGGATATGGAATATGCCAAATAAAATGATTTGAAATGGCATAGCTATTAGGATTGAGAAAAGTAAATGACTTAAAGATATTTTCATCTGCAATTTTTTGAACAACATACTACCTAAAATCATGCTAACTGTTAATGGTAGATATAATAAACCCACGAATTTTAAAGATACATGATAATAATCATGGAGCAAGACGGGCAGATAGATAAGGATAGCAAAATAAGTGAAAAACACTAAAAAACTGACTATCATGATACTTGTCCCAATGTGATGGGAAAAGACTTTCTTGTATGTCTGAATAAATCCCTGAGACTTTTTTTGATGGTTCCTTTCACTTTTTTCACTTGGTAACAAATAAACAATGAACACGAGTAAAGCAAGCGCCATGATGAATAGAAAAAGGAAAACGCCCTTATAACCAAGAATTTCTCCAATAAAACCTCCGAGTACTGGTGAAATGGCAGGAGCAAGAGTGAGCAGGATTTGATATGTTCCCATGGCATTGCCCCTTGCCTCACCTTTCACCAACTGTGGAATCATACTGATTGCTACCAAAGGGATAATTCCAGCTCCAACAGCTTGAATCATTCTAAACAATACAAATAATGTAAAGTTATTTGTATAAGCACAAATGGCAGTTGATATAGCCATCAGAATCAAACTTATCAGTAATAATCTCTTTTTGTCCTTTTGCTCAATGACTGTTCCCATAAGAATTTGTATCACTGCAATAATAAAAATAAAACTACTGACTGTGAAGTTTACCCAATTGACTGATACATGAAAAGAGTCCCTGATAACTGGAATGATTGGCGTATAAATGTTTTGACCTAAAGAAGCGAAAAATGAACTAATGCTTAAGGTATACAAGATCAATGATTTATCTCGTCCAATACTTCCAGTCATATCTATTCTCCTATAGTAACGTCGTCGTGCTTGAGATTTTCAGTTAGCATTTTTAAAAAGGTGATAATGGTATCTAACTCGTTTGAATTAAAGTTATCTAATAGACGCAGGTAACGTTTTTGTGCTTGTTCATGCAAGCGTTCATGGATGTATGCGAGTTGTTCACCAAAATCAGTAAGAAGATAATGTACTTCTTTTTGATTATCTTCCTGTCTGGTTTCGATAATAACATTCTTCTCTAACATTTTTTTGATTGCCTTTGTAATAGCTGGTTTAGAAACGTTTAATGCTTCAGCAAGCGATTTGTTATTCCCAGCCCCATTCTGTTTAATGGCTGAAACAATGTGTAATTGAGTGAGCGTCCAATCCATAACTAATGAGGAATCTTTGTCACCCTTACTAAAGCTTCTTCTTTTTTGAGTGGCTTCTCTTTCCGTAATCAACTGTTGTAATGCATTTAATGTTTCTAGTTTTTTAACCATATTACTCATATTATCACCTGACCTTTTTAATTTCGTTAACCAGTTAACAACTATAGTTTACCAGTTAACAAAAATATTGTCAAGTGGATTCAAACTTTATTGCAAAACAGGTGCGGTTAATGTAAGAATGGAATCGTGTGTTTTTTGAAGTGCACAGCCGTTACTAAATGTGCTAATCTCTTTTTGATTTTTTTTTATGTCCAGTAAATTAATTAATGAGTTTAATGCTGATGTATTAGTTGTATCACGAAGATTAGGACATAGTTCAAAGGAAATAACTTTGAAACATTATTCGCACTTATGGAGTAGAAATGATGAACCACTTGCTGAAAAAATGGCAGGGAATATTAAGTTCAATTTTTCTAAGGAAACTTATATGGATTTCAAGGGAAATCAAGACATTTAGATGGAATTGGTTCCCTACCAAAACCCTGCCATAAGGGAAAGCAAACTGTCTGGAAGCAGTGATAGCAAGGGTTCTAGGTAGCCCATCTACAGTTGAGTGGGAGTAGTTGTAGGAGAGCTGAAACCCCTTTGTTTACAAGGGTTTCGGCTCTTTACTCTATTTTCATTGCATTGTTATTGCATTATTTGTTTTTAAACCTTTACGTAGGTAACGAGCAGTGAATTGATTCTTGGGTGAAGTATCTTCATTTTCTGTTGCTGTTTGGTAAGACATAATACCTTCTAATTTATAGGCTACTTCAAAGTTACTGTTTGGATACAAATGTCCGTAGGTGCCAAGTGTCGTTTCAATATCTTCATGCCCTAGGCGGTCTTTAATGATTAATGGGTTTTCGCCCATACTAATAAGCAAAGAAGCGTGAGAATGTCTTAAAGCATGTAATCTAATTCGATGAACCCCAGCTTTTTTTGAAAAACGTGTAATGGCATTCGCTAACGTATGCTTTTGTGTGGGGATACCATTATAGCTCATTACAAAATTGGTTTGAACGACAGATTGCTGCACGTCCTTCCATTCGCGGAGTAACGTTAATGTATCTCCATCTAATGCAATATGACGAACACTAGCCTTTGTTTTTGGTTCTACAAAAGAATAATTATCCAAATTCTTATAGTAAAGTGTTTTATCGATATATAACAGACCTTTGTCAAAGTCAATATCTTCCCATTGAACCGCAGTGGCTTCTCCAATTCGCATGCCTGTCATAAATAAAAACCACAATGAAATAAATAAAAAATGTTGATAATAATCTTCTTTATAGAAAAGAGAGATGACTTTTTCAAATTCCTCTTTTGTCCAAAAGTCTATTTTTGTCTTTGTTTTCTTCACATTACCTACAATTTTTGATGGATTATTTTCAGCTAACCCTAAAACAACAGCTCGATCCATTGCCATAGAAAACAACCCTTGAACATTTCTAATATAAGAAGAACGATACTTCTTTTTAGATAACGCTAATTGCCATTTTTGAACATGAATCGGGGTAATTTCTGTTGTGATTAAGTTATTAAAAAAAGTGAAATGTTTTCTTACAGTTGGTAATCGATTATCGTACGTTCTTCCTTTTACTTGTGTTTTATACCAAGGTAAGAAAATATCTTCAATAAAATGTTGGAATAAAACGTCATCTTGCTTTTCTTCTAATGCGTCTGACTTTGTAAGCAGTAACCTCGAATATTCTTCCCTTGCTTCTTTTTTTGTCTTAAAACCACTGCGGTACTTCTGAATTTGCTTGCCAGTGATGGGGTGATATCCTAAATTTGCCCTAAAATAATAAGTTCCGTTCTTTGCCTTTTTGACGATATCTTTAGTCATGATTTCACTCCTTACGCAATTAGTGCAAGAAGTACAAATCACACATCTAAAGTTATCCCTAATACTTCCTCTACAGCTTCTTTAGGAACACGATCTAACTTTTTAGATTGATAATACGTGTGCCCTTTTGAAATCATTAGTTTTTTACACTCTCTAATGATATCAGCTGAAAAAGAGGGACCATAACCTAGTGCTATCAAGTCTTTTTTAGTGACTGTGACCATATGAACTCCTTTCCATAGACTAGGATATGCTATTTGATATCTGTCTATTATTATATCGCGTCTATAAAACTAATTCTAATACGTTGCGTGAATTTGGCTCTTGCACTAAAATTAAAAGGATTTAATGTCATAACTTGATAGTTACTTTAACCTATCTTGCTAAATTGAATATCAAAAATCAGACGGCTGCTGGTGCAGCTCCACGGGAATTTCACCCCTGCAAGTATTTCTTCCAGCCCTACTCATAGCTTGCGACGGTTCAAACGCTCGAACCATGACGATAGGGGAGTATCATTATCCTAACTGATGGGTTATCGCCAGCAATTCACCACGATTACATTAGATTCATAGATTATCGCTCGTTTCTAACGAAAGTCATGGCGTATGAATCAAGTGGCTCATCATCAGTAAATGTATCTGATTTTTGGTTTATACTGCACAGCGTTATTTTCCGTGCTTTCTTTGTCAAAGAACAAATATATGATGAATGAAAGGGAAAACCTAACCATTATTACATTAAATCTTGAAAGCTAAAACGGACTGCATAAGCTTCGATTGTAAGCGATCACTTGTATCCTCATCGATGCCCCAAAAAGTGTTTCGATGTTCATCACGGAGCTTACACATGGATAAACTTGTCATATAGCTTCTATAATGTAGAACAACTACTTTCATTGCTTCTAGCTCACCCTTATTTGCAGCTAAAATGATTGGATACGGCAACAAGCCACGCTCATTTCTTTCCGTATTAGTATTAATCATCCCATTCATCTGCATGTTCCTCCAAAAAACGTCTTAACGGTTTAAAGAACTCGTTCGCCTATACTGTACAGTACTAACGTGGAATGTTGAACAATTGATCAATTTTTACATCAGAAAGATTAAAAAAGTAGTATAGTAGGATGATAGTACGCTTCTCAACTGGCAAGCTATGCATCGCTTTTGCAAGAAGTGTAGGAGTAATTCTCTTACCAGCTACTTGAAGTCCTTCTATTTCTTCTCCCTTTTAGTGTTTGTCTAAGGTATAGAGCTGTTTTTCTTCTAGCGGTGTTAAATTTGAAAATGTTATCTCCGTTTCTGCCTTTCTTTGTATATGTTGATTGCTTCATTTTTCAGTACTCGCTTACAAAAAGCGTTAAATGCACAACGCACCTGCCGTTCGGTACCATACACTCAACTCTCTTCGAAACTGCAAAGATGGGTGATGATTTCCCCTTTCATTACCTTCAACAAGTTTTTTTGTAAAATGCCAAAAATCAGAGAAAAATTTTTTAAAAAACAATAACACAACTGAATATTAACAGTTGGGTAGAATCATTTTTAATATTTAATATAAAGGACCAAAAGAAGAAATACTTTAAATGTCAAACTCTATTTTATTACAATTCCATAAAAACTGATCGAACAAAATAATGAATAATACAAAAATAAAGTTTTTTAAAGTCATTTCTTATCTGTTAAACGTAATTAAACATGAAAGGTCCAGCTAAATAAAATAGTAAGAACATAAAAAGGGAGGCTTGGGAACATGTTAGACAAAACATAGATCAAGGAGTTGTAGTAGACTTAAAGCTTGACAGTTATTACTTGGATTATTTCACTAATAAGGTACAATTTGCTGGTCATTATGTGGCAATGTATGGATATGACGACAGTTTTGCCTACCTGATTGATACAAAGCAACAGGGGGGAATGGTAAAAACAAGTCTTGAAAATTTGGCATTGGCAAGAAACGAAAAAGGTCCAATGTCTCAAAAAATCTGTCTTATACCATTAAGAAAAAAGAGGATATGCCAAATTTAAAGGATGTGATTATAACAGCAATCAAAAATAACGCTTTAGATTATAAGAATCCTCCTATCAAAAATTTGGGCTATAAAGGTATTAAGAAAACAATTGTAGAGATTAAGAAGTGGTTTGAGAGAAGTGAAAATATTGAGGATGATTTAGTTTTAGCAGCCACACTAATGGAGCGAGGGGGAACTGGAGAATCCCTATTTAGAAATATGTATAGAGATTTCTTAAAAGAATGTTTGAGTATAGTTGATTATACTCCTTTACAAAATGGATATATTCTATTTACTAAAATCGCACCTATGTGGGAGGAGGTATCTAAGCTTATTAATAAGGCTGGAGAGACTCATGAATTACTATTCCTAAATCAGGCTTCTGATATTCTTTTAGAGTTATCAAACAAAGAATATGAAGCAATGAATCAACTATCAAGAATCTGTTGACTGCGATGCTTTCAAAAAATGAGTTTTAGAAAAGTGGATTCATGATTCTTGTTCCATTGGGGGGGATTGGGAACGGCTTCATACTGCCTTTGTTGCACCTCCTTTGGGCTCCCGTACATCTTTCGCAGCGGCCGGATGCGGCTTCTTACCGTATTTTCCCCAACTTCAATTTCCGGATCGTGCTCCTTTAGCCAGTCCCATATTTGAGTAGCGGAGAGGTCGGGGTATTCCCTCTGATTCTGGCAATGTATTGTTAAGGTATGAGTTGAAAAAAAGATATAGAAAATATCGACTACTTGCTGTGCTAACAGGTTATGAAAATTGACTAATTCGTTTGGTTTATGTTGGTATGATTTATTACGTAAAGGCAACTGTCTGGATCGAGCGCAAAATGACAGGATTTAGAGAAGTTAATAAGGTAAAATGCCATTAAAGGAGTGAACCATATGGCACTGGTAGAATCATTACAACCCATATTCCGCGCCCCTTTAAAAGCCTAAAATCTTTTTTTGCAGGAATTCCCCCACGTCCTA
>NZ_VTQV01000026.1 GCF_008764245.1 Bacillus subtilis | reverse complement strand
CTTATCGTAGGAAGGCACCGAAAGTTTGCTAGTCGCTGGGCGCTGGAGCTGGATGTCAAACCGTAACGTAAACAGTTATCCACTAGTCGAGAATTTTATAATTTCCTAGACCACAAGGAATATCACTTGGATAAATGGAAGGAGATTTCATGAAGAAAAGATTTGGTATAGATATAGATGGAACCGTTACATGTCCAACATCACTCATTCCTCATATTAATAAGGCGTTTCAATTAAATATTACATTGGATGATCTTACAGAATATGAACTTACAGATTGTTTGCCATTACCGAAAGAAGCTGTTTATGAATGGTATATAAAAACAGAAGCAGATATATGTGCTCAGTCCCCCCTTGCGGATGGAGCAAAATCTGTTTTAACCGATTGGTTTCAAGAACATGAGTTATATTTTATTAGTGCTCGCCGTCATCAAGTGATGGATGTAACAAAGTCATGGTTTCTTGAGAAGGAAATTGATTTTCATCATATTGAATTGATTGGCTCTCATGATAAAGTGAGCACAGCGAAAAAATATCATGTGGACTTATTTTTCGAAGATAAGCACGATAATGCAGTCGCGATCTCGGAGGAGCTCGATATCCCTGTTATCTTATTTGACACACCGTATAATCGCAAACCCATACCCGAAAAAGTAATTCGTGTACAGAATTGGCTAGAAGCGAAAAACTGGGTTGATCAATGGCTTGCTTTGAACAATGAAAGTAATATCATTCCATCGCCTTAACATCACAAAAAGGTTTAGCTTCAGTTAAAAACTTGAGCTAAACCTTTTTGTATGTTTTTCACACACATTTCGGGCATTTGCCATAGATCTCAAATTTATGGTCTGCGACTTCAAATCCATTTAAATCTTCGGTGACAAAATCCATCGGGCAAGCTTCAATGGCTTTGGTTCTACCACATTTCATACAGATAAAATGATGATGGTGATCATGTGTAGCACAAGTATAGCGAAAATGCTTTTCACCACTCAATTCTGTCGCTTCGAGAATTCCTAGTTGATGAAACAAAGACAGATTGCGATAGATCGTATCAAAGCTGAGCTGCGGAAAATCTTCCTGCATCTCAGATAATACCTCTCTTGCTGTTAAATATTTATTATGATCCGCAAAAATGTTCAGCATATGCTCCCGTTTGTCCGTTATTTTATAGCCTTTATTTTTCAACATGTCAATCGCTTCGGTCACATTCATGCCCTCTCACCTCTTACATTCCATAATACACCTTTTGTACGCAGACGTTTTAACAGGATGGTGATAAGTAAAATAAAAATAGATAAAACAACAATCGTTCCACCAGGTGCCAGATCCAAATAATAGGCACTGATTAAACCGCCGATAACAGAAATTTCTCCGAATAGAATGGATAGCCAAATCGTTTGCTTAAATCCCCTCGCAATCCGCATGCTTGCCGCAACCGGAAGGGTCATTAGCGCCGAAACAAGTAAGATTCCCACGATCCGCATCGAAGCCGCAATCACCAGGGCTGTCATCAGCATAAAGAGAAAATGGAGAAATTTCGCCGGTATCCCCGCTACTTTCGCATGTTCCTCATCAAAGGATAATAAAAACCATTCTTTATATAAAAGTATAATGATTATTCCTACGAAAATGGCAATCCCTAAAATAAGGTATAAATCCATCCTTGAAACAGCACTAACACTCCCAAATAAATAACTAAATAAATCGGTATTAAATCCATCCGCTAGTGAAATAAAAATCACACTAACGCCGATTCCGCCAGACATAATAATGGGAATGGCTAGTTCCTGATAATGCTTATAAACGAGGCGCAGTCGCTCAATCAAAAGCGAGCCGATGACGGAAAAACCAATCCCAAAATAAAGAGGATTCATTCCAGCAAAAAGAGGGAATGTTTTGCTGAAAAATAAGCTTGTCGCAATTCCCGCTAGTGTCACATGGCTTAATGCATCCGCGATTAAGGATAATCTTCTCACCACAATAAATGTTCCTAATAACGGGGCAATGAAACCAATTAACAAACCCGTTATAAAGGTATTACGCAAAAACTCATATTGAAAGATCGCCTCGATCATACTTTTGCACCTTCTTGCTCATGAGAATGATCGTGGAATAATACATGCACATCATGATTGTAAATAGCGGACAAATCATCCGAATTGAACTTTTCAAACTCTCCTACATCCCCATGAAAATGCAACGTTTTATTTAAACAAGCAACATGGGTTACTTTATCCGTCATCGTCCCAATATCATGGGTGACTAAGATTAAGGTGATCCCTTGTTCTTGATTTAATTTAACTAACATATCATAGAAGGAACGAACATTTCTCTCGTCAACACCGACTGTTGGTTCATCCAGTATAAGAACATCCGGTTTTGATACTAAGGCTCTAGCAATAAAAACGCGTTGTTGCTGTCCACCTGATAACTCACCTATATTTCGTCGAATAAATTTCTCCATACCAACAGCTTCAATCGTTTCTAGAATCAATTTTCTGTGGCGATCTTTTAAAACGCGAAATAAACCGAGTTTCCCTGTTAATCCACTTGCAACAACTTCAAACACAGTGGCAGGAAATCCACTATTAAAGGAATTGGCTTTTTGGGAAACAAAGCCAATTCGATTCCAGTCTTTAAATTTCTCTACCGGCTCATGAAAAAGCGATATTTCTCCTGCTTGCGGCTTGATTAGCCCAAGGATTAACTTTAATAAAGTCGATTTTCCCGATCCATTTGGCCCCACTAATCCTAGAAAAGCCCCTTTTTGAACAGATAGATTAATTTGGTCTAATACCCATTCACGTTCATAACGAAAGCTTACGTTTTTTATATCAATCACTGACTCAGTCATCTTTTACATCCTTCTCTCAATAAGAATCATTCCGATTTACCATACGAAGTATACCATAATTTTATTCTATTTGTAAACAAAGTTTCTTCTAAGCTAACATATTAGAATTCTTCCAAGACAAAAAAATACGAAATTATTTTTTAACAGATTTACGTTTTGGTAAACAGGCACATTCGTCGTGATAAAACATACATAATTTATGGGGAGTGATGAACTTGAAAATGATAAAAAATATGGTTAATTTTAAGGTGAATATGATTACGAGTGAAGAATTACTAAAATACGCAAAACAATTTAATTTTGATGTATCAAAAGATGAGGCAGAAAAGATTGCCACTTATTTAAGGGGGAAAAACTTAGATATTTTCGATGATCGAACTCGCTCACAAATTATTCGCGAGGTTGCCAAAATTTCAGGCCCAAAAACAGCAAAAGAATTAAATAAATTATTTATTCAATTTACAAAGTAAGGAACAAAAGCGCAAGCGCCTGTTCAGCGATGTACAAATTTAAAGACTTCTGACGAGATAAAGGAAACACGGCGACGAAGGAGCCGATGTTGACTTATCGTAGGAAGAAGGCGTAAATTTGCTAGTCGCTAGGCGCTGGAGCTGGATGTCAACCGCGACATAAACAACGTATACACAAGCTAGAATTTTATAGTTTCCTAAAGCATAAAAATAAGGTATGTCCCTACTGATTCCAGAGACATACCCTCTTTTTTAATCTGCCATGATTTCTTCTAACAATCGCTCATTAAATTCTCCACTTTTGATCATGCTAATTTCATGTTTATAAGGCGCCTTTTTATTTTTCTTATCTGTCCCTACATAAGGTGTTTCTAAAATTTTAGGGATCTCCTTAAGTTGTGGATGCGTAATAACATAATGGAGGGCATCAAAACCAATATGACCGAAGCCAATATTTTCATGTCGGTCTTTTCGTGCACCACGTTCATTTTTGCTATCATTAATGTGCAATACTTTGATACGGTCAATTCCAATAACGCGATCAAATTCTTCCAATACTCCATCAAAATCATTGACAATATCATACCCCGCATCATGCGTATGGCAAGTATCAAAGCAAACCGAAAGTTTATCATTTAAGCGCACGCCATCGAAAATTCTCGCCAATTCATCGAAAGAACGACCACACTCAGAACCTTTTCCAGCCATTGTTTCAAGCGCAATTTGGACATTCTGATCAGCTGTTAATACTTCATTCAGTCCTTCAATGATCTTCTGAATTCCTTTCTCTGCCCCTTCTCCCACATGGGCGCCCGGGTGTAAAACAATTTGTTTGGCTCCAATCGCTTCAGTTCTGTCAATTTCAGAACGGAGAAAATTGACACCTAATTCAAATGTTTCCGGTTTTATGCTATTACCAATATTAATAATATAAGGTGCGTGAACAATGATTTCTTCTATTCCATGCTCCTTCATATGGGCTTGTCCCGCTTCGATGTTTAATTCTTCAATCTTTTTTCTTCTTGTATTTTGTGGAGCCCCGGTATAAATCATAAAGGTGTTGGCTCCATAAGAAACGGCTTCTTCACTTGAAGCAAGTAACATTTTCTTCCCACTCATCGATACATGTGATCCAATTTTCAACATACCCACTCCCCTTATTTCTTTCGTTGTTTCACTTTTTTCTCTCGTCTCATAATCTGTTCTCTTTGTTTCTGCATTTTCTTTTTATAACCAGGTTTTATTTGTTTAGGTTTTCTAACAAGTTGCGTGGCTTTTTTCTCTTCCTCTGATGCTGTCTTCAGACGTTTTTTCCTCCGATTTCGATCCGGAGTTTCTACCCAGCTACCTTGTTCAAAATCTAAATAAGTAAATGAAATCCCCATTTTTTCTAATTTTACTAACGCATCTTCATCACTTGGCTGATAAAGGGTAACCGCAATTCCTTTATTACCTGCTCTTGCGGTTCTTCCAGCCCGATGGATGTAAAAATCGAGGTCCTTCGGCAACTCATAATTAATAATATGACTGACACCTTGAATATCGATTCCCCTTGCTGCTAAATCTGTTGCAACAATGTATTGAAAATCAAGCTGGCGGATCTGCTTCATCATCCTTTTACGTTCACGGGGACTAATATCACCATGGAGTCGGCCTACCTTCAATCCTCTCTCGATAAGTTGGTCAGCTACAATATCAGCCATTTGTTTTGTATTCACAAACACAATGGCCAAATATGGATTATATGATTGCAACATGTCATGGATCAGTTCTACCTTTTCCCGACTTTTAAGTGGGACTAAAACATGTTCAATGTTTTCGGCCGTTATATTTTCAGGATTCACTTGTTCAAATTTCGGATTTTCCATGTATTTCTTTAAAAAAGGTTTTATTTTTTCAGGAATGGTGGCCGAGAACACAAGCATTTGCAAATCCTCCGGCATTCTGGTTGCAACTTGATCTACATCGTGTAGGAAACCCATATCAAGCATAAGATCAGCTTCATCCACTACGAGAATGTTTGCTTTATGAACATAAAGAGCATTTTCTCTAATCAAATCGTGAATTCGCCCCGGCGTCCCCACAATAATATGCGGCTGCTCCTTTAATCTTCCTACATCCCTTTGTTTATCTGTACCACCAATAAAACGCTTGGCGGTAATAGACTCTGTTTCATCATATTGCAAAATATTTAAAATCTCTTGATATATCTGATCAGCTAATTCTCTAGTTGGTACCGTAATAACAGCTTGAACATGTTTTTGCTCCGGTTTGATCGAATGTACAATAGGCAAGAGATAAGCATGTGTTTTCCCTGTACCTGTTTGGGACTGACCAATGGCGCTATGTCCCTGTAAAATGAGAGGGATCATTTTTTGCTGGATTTCGGTAGGTTGGCGAAATCCGATTTTCTCAATGGCACGTATAATAAATGGTTGCAAATGAAATTGCTTAAAGTCATGGTTCATTTTTTCACTTCCTAATAAGGATCATCTCAAAGAAATAATTATAAACGATTAACAAGAGATTCACAAATATTGGCCTTTATGCTGGCGATTATCCAAACTTTTCTTGGATAGTTGCATAAATTAGCTGTAGGAAGGAGGT
This sequence comes from Bacillus subtilis, assembly GCF_008764245.1. Classification (GTDB taxonomy): domain Bacteria; phylum Bacillota; class Bacilli; order Bacillales; family Bacillaceae_C; genus Lederbergia; species Lederbergia ruris. The sequence continues at coordinate 55,459 of NZ_VTQV01000026.1, read as the reverse complement.
CATTTATTTGGCATTACGTAATCCGGGTCCGATGCCCCCAACAAGAATGGGTTGGCCTGCACGTGGTATCGGTCAATCAGGAATGTTTGGTCCAGGTCCTAGAGGGATGATGAGAGGGATGCCGTCTTTCGGTCAGCAACCAGGCTTATCAGCAAATAGAGGGTTATTAGCAAGATTATTCTCCAGACAGGCTGCACCTGAAGCCGCATCCATGTTTACCAGGGCTGGAGGAGCTCAACCATCCCTACTTCAGGGGCTTACGAATCCGCAAACGATCGGTAATTTCTTAGGGAAAACTCAGAATGTGTTAAATACAGCGCAACAAATCGGACCAATTATACAACAATACGGACCAATGGTAAGAAATCTTCCCGCAATGTGGAAGATTTATCAAGGGTTAACATCATCCGGGAATGATGAGGCTAAAGATGAATCAACCACTACAGAAAAACAATCAATAGATGATATACTACTAGATGAAAGCTCAAATGAAAGCACAGATGAACAGAAAAAAGAAAAAAGTAAAGAATCAAAAACGGAAAAAAGTAAGAAAACAGAAACGGTCCCCCGTGAGAAAGAGCGGAAGAAGGGAGAATCGGTACCAAAATTATATATCCCATCGTAATAGCGTTTTAAGGATTAATAAGGATGAACTGCGCCGGCCTGGCGCTTCGTCTGCACTCGTACATCCTGTATAACGCTATTCTAACCAACATCCTATTGGCCTCCTGAGTTTGGCTTTTTTATAGATGTCCTTTATAATAGGGATGAAGTTTAATAGATTACAGGCTAAAGCCTCAGTCAGGAGGATTGGGATGAAAGTTATTAAGATTACCCCACGAGGTTATTGTTATGGTGTTGTTGATGCCATGGTCATTGCTCGTAATGCTTCTTTGGATAAGACGTTACCGCGTCCCATCTACATTTTAGGGATGATTGTTCATAATAAACATGTCACTGACGCATTTGAGGAAGATGGAATCATTACATTAGATGGACCTAATCGGAAAGAAATCTTAGAAAAAGTGGATCATGGCACTGTTATTTTTACTGCTCACGGAGTTTCCCCGGAAGTGCGCGAACTAGCGAAGCAAAAAGGACTCACAACCATTGATGCAACCTGTCCTGATGTAACGGTCACCCATGATTTAATAAAAGAAAAAGAAAAAGAAGGCTATCACGTCATTTATATTGGTAAAAAAGGACATCCAGAGCCAGAAGGAGCTATTGGGGTTGCTCCCCATATCGTCCATCTAGTTGAAACACTGGAGGATGTAGAAAAATTAGACATTCAAAATAAAAAAGTTATTGTAACGAATCAAACGACAATGAGTCAATGGGATGTTCAAGCGATCATGAATAAAGTGCGAGAAAAATATCCACATGTCGAACAGCATAAAGAAATTTGTCTTGCCACCCAAGTAAGACAAGAGGCAGTGGCAGAACAAGCAGGTGAAGCGGATGTACTGATTGTAGTCGGTGACCCAATGAGTAATAATTCGAACCGCTTGGCACAAGTATCGAAAGAAATCGCCGGCACACCTGCCTACCGAATATCAGATGTCTCAGAAATTCAAATTGAATGGATTTTAAATGCCGAAACAGTAGCGATTACGGCTGGAGCCTCTACTCCGACACCAATAGTCCGTGAAGTCATGAAGTTCCTAGAACAATTTGATCCCTCTGATCAGACTACATGGGAGCGCGAACACAAAGTACCTTTAAATAAAATCTTACCAAGAATTACAAAAACATCACTTACCACCAGGTGATAGAAAAACACAAAATTCGTTATGAATTTTGTGTTTTTGTTTTGTGATCGGGAATTTTCATAAAAAAACAAATGGGTTTGTGTCTTCCTCAGATGGAAATATGTTCACATCAAGTTGACTACTTTCACATTCTTTCCTGAGGATCTCCGATACACCCTTCTTCATAATTTTTTCAACGTTGTGACCAGGATCGACAATATTTAAGCCCATATTCATCGCATCATGAGCTGTATGATAATAGAAATCGCCTGTGACATACACATCTGCCCCTTTAAATTTCGCTTTAGAGAAGTATTTATTGCCATCTCCGCCCAATACAGCCACTTTTTTTACTTTGTCATCAAGATTACCTACTACTCGCACTCCAGGTGAATCTAAAACTTCTTTAGCAAACAGGGCAAAATCTCGAAGTGACATTGCTTCTTTTAACTCCCCGATTCTTCCCAATCCAAGCTCCTCCCCTTTTAAAGCAAGGTTGTAGAGATCATAGGCTGGTTCCTCATAAGGGTGTGCTCTCAACATGGCTGAGATAATTTTTTTCTCCGTTTCAACAGGATAGACAGTCTCTATTTTCACTTCTTGAACAGCCTCTAACTTCCCTTGCTGACCAATATGTGGGTTTGTATGATCGCCTGGTAAAAATCTCCCCGTCCCTTCTGCTGAGAAGGAACAATGACTATAATCCCCAATTGCTCCAGCTCCGGCTTCTCCCAAGGCAACACGTACTTGCTCCTCATGTTCAAGCGGTACATATACAACTAACTTTCTTAATTGCTGTTCATAGGTTGGAACAAGAACAGAAGTATTTTCAAGTTGTAGAGCTTGAGCTAACATATCATTTACGCCACCCTTTGCTATATCTAAGTTTGTATGGGCGGCATACACTGTAATATCATGTTTTAGAAGCTTTTCCACCACTCTACCTTGTGACTGATCCGTTTGAATCTTTTTCATCGGTCGAAAGATCAGCGGATGATGAGCAATAATCAAATCAACCGCTTTTTCTATCGCCTCGTCGACAACATTCTCTAACACATCTAAAGCGATCATAATATTTTTCACAGGCTTTTGAAATGAACCCACTTGTAAGCCGATTGGATCCCCTTCAAACGCATACTTCTGAGGAGAAAACTGTTCAAATAATTGAATAACCTGCCCTACTTTCACTTCCTTCATATTAACTCCTCCTTCACCATTTTTATTTTTTGGATTAATGCTGCCTTTTTTGCTTCTGTTTCTTCATTCTTTTCTGCCTTGTTCAATTCTTGTAATACTTTTTCCCAGATTCGCAACTCATCCTGCCATTTTTTCTTAAAATGAATGTTTCTCTTTTTCAATAAGTATGGTCCCAATAAAAATTCCTTACTTAAATTCGTATAAGGAAGCGTCGGGTTACCAGGTTCCGCTACAAGAATTTCATAATATTTTCCTTCTTCTTCAATTAACCGTTCGTCTACAAGCTGCCAATTTTGCTCATAGAGCCACTTTCGTACCTTTTCGGCTGCTATGTTAGGCTGAAGGATCAAACGGCTTACAGAAGCTAATTTTTGCTTCTCAGCCCCTAATATCTCTGTAATTAAAGCGCCACCCATACCAGCAATGACAATACAATCTACTTGATCAGTGGATTGGAGAACTTCTAAACCATTTCCTTTTCGGACTGAAATTTTATCCGTGAGGTTGGCCGCCTCTACTTGTTTAAGGGCAGATTGATATGGTCCTTCAACGACTTCCCCAGCAATGGCATAAGGAACAATGCCCTTTTTCACAGCATAACATGGTAAGTATGCATGATCTGAACCAATATCGGCAATTTTCATATTCGGTTTAATAAAAGAAACAACTGTTTCCAATCTTTTGGAGAGTTTTTCAATATTCATTCCATCACCTTATATATAAGATCAAAGGCTAAATACGCGACGTCCTGTCGCAACGCCTTTGTGACCTACATCCTGTAGGCCTAAGATCAAAGGCTAAATGCGCGATGTCAATCGCTTCGCCTTTGTGACCTGTGTCCTGCAGGTCTAAAGTTAAAAGAGTTCTTTGCAAAATGCAAAGAACTCTTCTTATTCATTATTTTAGATTTGAGACATATTCGGCCATTGCATCAATATTATCCGGAGGAACCAACCCGGCTGGCATTGCACTGCCTTTACCATTTTGTAAAATATCGGCGACTTCTTCTTTGGAAAGTCCAGTTCCATGAAGGGAAGGACCGCTGGCACCTTCTAGATTTTCTCCGTGACAACTAATACATGTTTTATTTGCAAATTCTTCAGGTTCAAAAGCGACTTCTTCTTCGCCGCCCTCTTCTCCTTCATTAGCTATTTCTTTAGCATCCCCAATCCCTTTAATCCCGAGGAAAAAAATGATAACAAATCCCATTGCGAAAATTAAAAAATAGGGAACGAGTGGATTACGTTTCACTACTTAAGCCCTCCTTGTCAGATCACTATGTATATAATATAAATTATGCTTCAAACAACTCTATTTTACTCGAAATAGGCAAAAAGTAAAAGCTTTTGCAGTAAAATTCATGTATTATTCAATATTTAGCCCAAAAAGGCTACCCTAAATGATAATTAATAGGAGTAAAAATACCATGGCAATAAAACCTGATAAAGTAAAGAATAGCTTTTTTCCGACTAACCCACTGATCATCCAGATGATACAATTTGCTAGTAGAAGCCAATATAAGCTCATTGTCTTATTTTCAAAAAAAGCTCCATTGATTTGAACGGTATAAAAAAGTAATAAAAAAGCGGCTGTAATATAGACGAGCATAGGATTTAGATTTTTTTTACGAAAATAAAACCAACTAAAAATAAGGATGACGACAAAAATAGACAAGAAAAGCGTTTGCATTCCAAATGAAATAGCTGTAATATATGTTATTACAGCCATTCCTACAATACTGATCAACAGTAATAATGACAAAATAGCTTCCCACTGAAATATTTTCTTGTTTCTTTTTCGTTTTTTCGGTTGTTGACTTTCATCTCCTTGTGTATACAACGCGATGAGATAATCACAGTAATGCTCTGGAAGAATTTTATTTTCCTTCCAGAAATGGATTTCATTTAAAAGGACGGTTTTTTTGTCATCCTTCATAAGGAGTTGCCCCCCTTTTATGTTATTGTTAGAAAAGGGGAAATGAGCAAAAGTCTAAAGGTAAAAAAGTTTTTTAATTAACTAGATATATCTGTCTCGATTGGAGCATGACAATCCATTTCTTTTTTTCCTTAGTTCTGCCCATCCTCCTTAGCAAAGAAAAAGTTTACTTCCGAACCAGAAGTAAACCTGTCAAATGATCGGGATTATTCTAAAAAGTCTTTTAGTCGCTTGCTTCTGCTAGGATGTCTTAATTTTCTAAGGGCTTTGGCCTCAATTTGTCTTATACGCTCCCTTGTAACACCAAAAACTTTCCCTACTTCTTCAAGCGTGCGTGTACGACCATCATCAAGTCCAAAACGAAGTCTTAGCACATTTTCTTCTCGGTCTGTCAATGTGTCTAATACGTCCTCTAGCTGTTCTTTCAAAAGTTCATAAGCAGCATGCTCTGATGGTGATGTTGCTTCTTGATCTTCAATAAAATCACCTAAATGGGAATCATCCTCTTCTCCAATTGGTGTTTCTAAGGAAACAGGCTCTTGTGCTATTTTCAATATTTCACGGACTTTATCTGGTGTCATATCCATTTCTTCAGAAATTTCTTCTGGAGTTGGTTCACGGCCTAAATCCTGTAATAGCTGACGTTGCACCCTGATCAGTTTATTGATTGTTTCAACCATATGCACAGGAATCCGAATCGTTCTCGCTTGGTCGGCAATAGCTCTCGTAATAGCTTGACGAATCCACCATGTTGCATAGGTACTAAATTTGAAACCTTTATCATAATCAAATTTCTCAACCGCCTTAATGAGACCCATATTTCCTTCTTGGATCAAATCTAGAAACAGCATGCCTCGGCCTACGTAACGCTTTGCAATACTTACAACAAGTCGCAAATTCGCTTCAGCTAACCGTTTCTTAGCTTCCTCGTCACCTTGTTCGATCCGCTTAGCCAACTCAACCTCTTCTTCTGCTGACAGAAGGTCTACACGACCTATTTCTTTCAAATACATTCTCACAGGGTCATTAATTTTCACACCAGGAGGAACACTTAAATCATTTAAATCAAATTCTTCCTCGTTTTCTTTTTGAATATCACTAACATTTGGATCCTCATCTTCAGCGGAATCCTCGACTAATTCTACCCCTTGATCCGTTAAATGCTCATAAAATTCATCCAGTTGATCAGAATCTAAGTCAAAATGACCTAGCTTCTCTCCAATTTTTTCATATGTTAAAGTTCCAACTTTTTTACCTTGTTCAATCAATTGCTCTTTCGCTTGATCTACAGTAAGTTCAGTTTCAGTGGAACGAGCTGATTTTTCAGCCATGCATTTTCCTCCTTCCAACATTAAGGCTAACATGGTGCTTCATGCGTAGATTAATGCCATTTTAGCTTTGTAAAATTCTTTTTAACAAAGGTTTGCTCTTACAGCGTAAAATATATTGTTTACTCATTGAAGTAAGGTATTAAGCAAAATAAAGTTAAAGAGATCGGCGTAATTCTAGGATTTCCTTAGCCAATTCTATTGCTTTTCCAAATTCTTTCTTTCGTTCAGCCGCTTTTTGTTCTGCTTGCTTTTCTTTTATCATTAACAATTTAGGATATTTCAACACATGGCTCACGTAATCATTTAACTCTTTCTCACTATATTCATGATCAACAGCCAACATCTCTATTTCAGAAACAATTTTTTGTAATTTTAAATCTGGAAGATAATTCATAAATAGACTAGAGTCAGGTTTATTTCCTTCCTCATAATAGCCAAGCAGATAGGTAACAATCGCTTGATGCTCGTCATAATGAAAAGCTCCATCCCCCATCATTTCCATGATTCGGTAAACTAATTCCTCTTGTTGCATCATTTTGGCAATGAGTTGCCTTTCAGCTAATGCGATTGCTGGCAATCGTTGTTGCCTAGGAAGATCTGCTTTTGGAGGTTCCGATCGTCGCTCCTCTGCCTGTTGCTTCTCCATTTCTTTCATGGCAGTGGGTTGGACCCGCTCATTTAGTTGGGACATTAAAGCTTCAAGAGACAGAGTAAATTCTTCAGACAACTGTCTTATATACATATCCCGTTCTACAGCGTTCCCTAGCTTGGCTATTTCTATGATGGCCCTATCGATAAAATCAAGTAAATCCCCCTCATTTTGAAGGTTTTTTCCTCTCCGAAAATAAAACAACTTAAAAGCCATCCATGTTTGGGCATTCCCTATTACATCCTCACGGAACTTTTCCGCTCCATATTGCTGAATGTAATCGTCAGGATCCAATTTGTCAGGCAATTGAGCTACGGTCACATTCATGCCGTACTTTTCTAGTAAAGAACCTGATTTAAAAGCAGCCTCCACCCCTGCATCATCCGAATCCAGACAAAGGACAATTGTATTCGATAATCGTTTCAACAACTGAATATGTCTTTCCGTTAAGGCTGTACCCATAAGGGCTACCCCATTGGAAACTCCCGCTCGATCGGCAGATATTACATCCGCAAAACCTTCAAATAATACTGTATATCCAAGCCTACGGATATGACTCCTTGCTTGATAGAAATTGTACAAAAGTGAGCTTTTATGAAAAAGTACTGTCTCTGGAGTATTTAAATACTTTGGATGATCTTCGTCTGAAAGGGCCCTTGCTGAAAATGCAACAATTTTCCCTTTTTCATTTAGCAGCGGAAACATAATTCGATTACGGAATCGGTCAACAAAAGCTTGATCTTTATTCCGCCGAGCTAGCAATCCGGCTTTTTCCATAGTTTCCAAGGAAAATCCATGCTTTTCTAAATAATTCACTGCGAAATTCCATTCAGGCAAAGAATAGCCAATATTAAATTTTTGGATACTCTCCTTGGTAAAACCTCTTTCAAGTAAATGATGAAGAGCATCGGTTCCTTCATTGGTGTTCAAGAGCAGATGATGGTAGAATTTAGTCAGCAATTCATGTGCCTTTATCATCTCAGCTTGATCGGGAGGTAAAGAACTTTGATTATGGTTATAAGTGTTGGGATCTATTTGAAGTTCTATATTTCCCTTAGCAGCAACCTTTTCGGCCGCTTCTTGAAAAGAGATCCCCTCCATTTCCATAATAAAAGAAAAAGCATTTCCTCCCATTCCACAACCAAAGCAATGAAAGATTTGCTTGTCCTGTGAAACAGAAAATGATGGAGTATTTTCACCATGAAAAGGACATAGTCCAAAATAATTACGGCCTTGTTTTCTTAGCTGAACGTATTCACTAATCACATCAACGATGTCAACCGATTGTTTTATCTCGGCAATCTTATCCTCAGGAATCCTTGCCACAAAGTCCATCTCCATCTATTAAAATTAAACTTATTATCTCTTCAAGAGGATGTTCAAAAAAGGATGAAAGGGATGATGATTTTTTTCATTTTTATCTAGTCTTCAAACATCCTCCTTGTGCAATGAAAATAGCAAAATAAATGTTTTCGTCATTTATATTAATTCGACTTAAATGCTGATTCTCCTTCAAAATTCGACAACAATTCACAAAGAGTTTTTATGAACCTATTCCGATCATCATCAGTAAACATTTTAGGCCCCTTACCGTAGTTCCCTTTTTTTCTCTCCAAGGCAGATAAGTAGCGAAAATCAAGGGCAGTTTGAATAGAGTCTTCTTTAAAGGTTTTCCCACGTGGTGAGATCACATGAACATTTCTCACGATCGCTAGGCTAGCTAAACCTATATCCTGTGTAATCAACAGATTGTTCGGATGAATATGATTTAAAATATAGAGATCCGCGGAATCTCTTCCAGGATCTACAAACACCCAATCTTCTCTATCATTTAAATCAGTTGGTTTATGATCATAGGAAGCAACAAAGCAAACATGCCAACCGTATTGATCTGCAGCTTTCTTTATTTCTGTTTTAACAGGACATGCATCTGCATCAACAAATATGCGTTTACTCTCTATAATTCTACATCACTCCGTTGATTCCTTCTTATTATGAAAAGTATTTAAGGAAACATGTCGTTTTTTCCCGTCCTAGGTAATTTTCCATTGTCCCTAGTGTATTCCTAAAAATTTAGCTCTAAACCTTTTTCCAAGTATTTATTAAACACAAATTTATATTATAGCTTAAATTTAGTTGTTTTGCCATGATTAACAACTGAAGAGTCTAGCTTTTTTTGTGATTCATATAACTAATAATCAGATTAGCGGTTTCCTCAACCGCCTTATTCGTAACATCAATAATCGTGCATCCGATTTTTCGGGAGATTAAATCAAAATACTCCAACTCTTTTTTTATTCTTTCGATGTTCGCATAACTTGCATTATCATTTAATCCTAACGCGATTAATCTCTCTCGGCGGATATGATTCAATTTTTCTGGACTAATTTTCAAACCAATACATCTTTTAGGATCAACAGTAAATAACTCTTTTGGAGGATCTATTTCAGGAAGAACTGGAACATTGGCTACTTTAATGCTTTTTAAAGCTAAGTGTTGGGATAAAGGTGTTTTTGAGGTTCTTGAAACGCCAATTAGAATAATATCAGCCCTTAATAATCCCCGAGGGTCACGTCCATCATCATATTTAACGGCAAATTCAATCGCTTCAATCCGTTTAAAATAATCTTCATCTAACTTTCTTACTAAACCGGGTTCATTTAATGGAGCTCTTTCAAACTTCTTTTCAAATTTATCCATTAGGGGACCCATAATATCAATGCCATTAATCTGATGAAGGTGGGTCATCTTTTTCATATATTCTCTTATTTCAGGTTTCACTAGTGTATAAACTATCATGCCTTGATCCTTTATAGCTCTTGAAATGATTTGATCAATATCCTCCGTATTCTCGATATATGGATAACGTTTAATTAAGGCGTCCGAACCATTAAACTGCCTTAAAGCAGCGATTGTTACAAGTTCAGCTGTTTCCCCTACAGAATCCGATACTACATAAATGATAGGTTCTGTCACCTATTACACATCCCCTTTGAAAGGCTATCACCACATGGTGATAGCCTTTAATTTAGCTTTTGGCATTACTTCACGATTATTTTGTTCATATCTGCGAATTGATAGATGAGTTTAGCTAAGTTTTTCATTTGGGCCAAGCGATTTCTTTTCACTGATTCGTTTTCTGTCATGACCATTGTATGATTAAAATAGCTTGAAATCATCGGTTCTAGTGCAGCTAGTGCTTGATAATGAGCTTCCACAGAGTCTGCATGTTTTATAAGATCTTCTGCCTGTTGCCATTCTTTATACAATGTCTTTTCATATTCGTTTTCAAAAAGCTTTTGATCAACGAATGTGGTTTCTTCTGCTTTACTTGCAATATTTAATACTCTTGATAACGACTCAACAACAGCTTTAAAATCTGGTTGCTGGCTGTTGCTCTCCAGCACTTCAGCTCTTTGCAGGATTTGTGGAATACTAGTCCACTCGCTGTCTAATATAGCTTCCACAATGTCATAGCGAATTCCTTTTTCTTCTAATAAATAGTTCAATCTTAGTCTGAAAAACTTTTTAAGTTGTTGGTAAACTTCTTGATTATTTTCTTGTTGACTCCCTTTTAGGGCTATTTCTAAAAGGGCTGGTAAGGTCACATTCCAGTTTTTTACCTGTAATATTTTTACAATCCCTGCCGCTTGTCGTCTAAGAGCATAAGGATCCTGTGAACCAGTTGGAATTAAGCCGATTGAAAAGGAAGAAACGATCGAATCCAATTTATCCGCTATGCTTATAACTGAGCCAATCATCGAACTAGGAACTGGATCCTCTGGATGAATTGGTTGGTAGTGTTCCTTGATCGCTTGGGCGACCTCGGGTTTCTCACCTTGAAGCAAAGCATATTTTTCACCCATAATTCCCTGTAATTCCGGAAATTCGTCAACCATATTCGTCACTAAATCAAATTTGCTAATTTCAGCTGCTCTGCTAATTAAAGCGTGCTCCACGTCTGTAACATCTAGTGTATGAGCGATTTCTTTTGCAATCCATGTTACTCTTTTTACTTTTTCTGAAAGTGTTCCAAGCTTTTCATGGTAAACAATATGATTTAACTTCTTTAGTGCTTGCTCAATCGTCAGTTTTTGATCTTCATGATAGAAGAAATCCGCATCTTGCAAACGAGCCCTTAGTACTTTTTCGTTCCCCTTCATCACTTTTTCCAATTCTCGATGATCACCATTTCGAACAGCAATAAAATAAGGGAGTAAATGATGATCTTGATCTTCTACTGGAAAATAGCGTTGGTGTTCCTTCATAGACGTAATTAAAACTTCTTTCGGCAATTCAAGGAAACTTTTTTGAAAAGAGCCATAAAATGCCGTTGGATACTCAACAAGATTTGTAACCTCTTCTAATAATGCTTGGTCAATTGGAATAACCCATTGATGTTCTTCCGCTAGTTTGGCGATTTGTTCTTCGATTGCTGTTTTTCTTTTTTCATAGTCTGCGATCACATATTGGCTAAGTAATAATTGCTCATATTCTTTTGGTGATGTTAAATGAATTTCATTCCCTAAGAAACGATGCCCATACGTTTTGTTACCCGCATCTATATTTGCGATATTGAAAGGAATCACATTTTGGCCAAATAAAGCCACTATCCAGCGGATGGGGCGAATATAGCGCGTGCTTAAATTACCCCAGTGCATATTGTTTGGAAAATGAAGCGAAGTAATAATTTCTTTCAGATCCGGTAAGATTTTCTCTGTTGCTTGCCCCTTTTCAAATTTCTGGACGAAAGCATATTCCACACCTTTTATTTCTTTAAAGAAAATATCATCTACTTGGGCTCCCTGAGATTTTGAAAACCCTACTGCTGCCTTTGACCAATTCCCCTCCTGATCAAGAGCTATTTTCTTTGTCGGTCCCTTCACTTCTAATTCCGTATCTTGTTGGGATTCAGCAACATGGGATACGAGAACCGCTAATCTTCTTGGGGTCGAGAATGCCCGAACTTCGCCAAATTCTATTTTTCTTTCCGTTAACCATTCTTTTATTTTTCCCTGTAATTGGTCAATAGCATCTAATACAAATCTGGCAGGAATTTCTTCAAGACCAATTTCCAGCAATAAATCACGACTACTCATGACGGGCTTCCTCCTTTTGCTTTAGAATTGGAAAACCAAGTTTTTCCCGTTCCTCATAAAAGGTTTTGGCAACTTGTCTAGCCATATTTCTCATTCTCCCTATATACCCTGTTCTTTCTGTTACGGAGATAGCTCCTTTTGCATCCAGTAAATTAAAAACATGGGAACACTTTAGAATATAATCATAAGCAGGATGTACTAAACCATGCTCCATTTGCTCTTTAGCTTCTGCTTCATACGTGTTAAACAGATCAAATAACATTTTTTGATTCGATGTTTCGAATGCATACTTGGAATGTTCAAATTCTGGTTGATAAAAGATATCTCGGATTGTAAAGCCATTCGTCCATTCCAGATCAAATACATTTTCTTTATCTTGAATGTAAGAAGCTAACCTTTCGATGCCATAAGTTAATTCCACTGAGACTGGTTTACACGCCAATCCACCCACTTGTTGAAAATAAGTAAATTGCGTGACTTCCATCCCATCGAGCCACACTTCCCATCCAAGACCAGCGCAACCGAGAGAAGGATTCTCCCAATTATCCTCTACAAAACGAATATCATGTTCTAGTGGATCAATCCCAAGCGCTTTTAAAGAATCTAAGTACATTTCTTGGATATTGTCTGGAGATGGTTTCATAATGACCTGAAATTGATGATGTTGATATAATCGATTGGGATTTTCTCCATAGCGACCGTCTGCTGGTCTTCTAGATGGCTCTACATAGGCCACATTCCAAGGCTCAGGACCAATAGCCCTTAAAAAAGTATAAGGACTCATAGTTCCCGCTCCCTTTTCTACATCATACGCCTGCATAAGAATGCATCCATAGTCTGACCAATGTTTTTGCAAGGTCAAAATCATTTCTTGAATATTCACTACTTTTCAGCCTCCATTTAAATTAGTAAAGCATAAGGCGCCTGCGATAAACACCATCTTTCTCTAAATATCAAAAAACTCCCATCCTCTATGCTTTTTAAGCATAGGGACGAGAGTTTACCCGCGGTTCCACCCTATTTGCTACATCAGTAGCCAACTTTTTCAATTGCTGTTCGGGAATGCCGTTCACAGAAGTTTCATACCCGGCTTTCACCATCCCGGGGTCGCTAAAATGAAATCATTTCTGCTACTTTTTTCCTTCTTCACAGCCTGAATAATTTTTCTTATAAGAAGAAAATAGCTGAAATTTGCGTAAAAGTCAATATTTACTCATTTTGAGATTAGAAAATTAGTCACTTAATTGATCCTTCCAACTCCCCAATTGATCTAAAAAGCGTTTTGTTTTCAAGTTTAGACCAGAATATTCATCATAATAAGTGGAAATAACGTCTCGAAGTTCTTTTTTCGTTCTCTCTTTTACTGAAATGGATCCTAGTCGATGGATATCAAAGAAATAAAATAATCTTAACAACTTTATCGTATTTTGTGAGACAGGAAAAAAATGGGGATCCTTTTGAAAACAGTCTTGGCAAATTAACCCATTTTCTTTAATAGAAAAACCAAATTGAGATTCAGTATTTCCACAAAGAACACAGTGATTCATCTCAGGGTATAATCCAAATACATTGAGCATTTTCATTTCGAATATATTCGTGACAATGTCAGGATCATACCCCTCATTAATGTAGATCAATGTTTGATAAAGTAACTCAAATAAAAATGGATTACTCTCTTTTTCTTCGGTACCCTTATCAAGCAGATCGACAATATAAGAGGCATAAGCTGTTTTAAAAATATCTTCTCTTATATAGCGAAGGGATGAAATCATTTCTCCTTGTTGAATCGTTCCTAAACCTCTTGTTCCGCTAATAACAAAATATCCGTATGTAAAGAGCTGGGAAACGCTGGATAACCGATTACTCGGTTTCTTAGCTCCCCTAGCCATTCCAGCGATTTTTCCAGCCTCTCTCGTGTAGATTGTCACAATTTTATTTGATTCCCCATAATCTGTCGTTCGAATGACAATACCTTCAAATTTATTGACCATTAATTGTTTATCCCCTTTCACTGTATTCACAGCATTCTGGGATAATTCACACGCTTAAGTCACTTGTGTGCAGTCTGCTTCGTCCGGATTTTCCCCACATGGCAGAATATTCAAATGCTCTTCTTTTTCAAGTTCTTTTAGAAGCAGATACGTATTGACATTACCTGTTTCTTTGAAAACTTTCCACGTGAATTCATACATTTTAAAATTCCCGCCTTTCCAAGTGATCAATCATTTTTCGCCTTCTCTAAAGATAAAGTCGAATAAGATTATTTTCTCATTATCTCTTAAAGCCATACTGCATAAAATTTGTCAAAATGATCAATGTGTCTCAATATTCCTCTTCTGTAAAACCATAATCACGTAAATGGAACGCTTTATTTCGCCAATCCTTTTGAACTTTTACCCACAATTCTAAATAAACTTTTGAACCAAGTAATTTTTCGATATCCTCTCTGGCTCGCATACCAATTTCCTTTAACATATTCCCTTGTTTTCCGATAATAATTCCTTTTTGCGAATCTCTTTCAACAATAATTGTCGCCATGACATCAATCATTTCTTTTCCTTTACGACTTTCCATTTTATCAATCATAACAGCAAGGGAATGTGGCACTTCTTCTCTTGTTAAATGAAGCGCTTTCTCACGGATCAATTCCGATACAATGAACCTTTCGGGATGATCAGTAACCTGGTCTGCAGGATAAAATTGGGGACCCTCGTCAAGTCGCATCTGAATTTGTTCGAGCAGACGTTCAACATTATTTCCTTCGATTGCGGAAATCGGAATAATTTCTGCGAAATCATATTTTTCTTTATATGTGTCTATAATGGTTAAAAGCATATCTGGAGAAATCAGATCAATTTTATTGATCACAAGAAAAACTGGCGTTTTGATTCCACTTAGTTTTTCTAAAATAAACTCTTCTCCTCGTCCAAACCCTTCTTCGGCATTCACCATAAATAAAATGAGATCTACTTCTTTTAAGGAATTCACTGCAATTTTCATCATGAAATCGCCTAATTTATGCTTTGGCTTATGAATACCTGGGGTGTCTATAAAAATCATTTGCGCATCATCTGTTGTTAAAACACCTTGCACTTTATTTCTTGTCGTTTGTGGTTTATCACTCATAATGGCAATTTTTTGACCGATGACCCGGTTTAAAAAAGTCGATTTCCCTACATTCGGTCTACCAATGATAGAAATAAAACCAGATTTAAAAACTTTATTTTCTTCATTACGATTCATCGTGCATATCCTCCGCTGTAAATGCAAATGGCAATAGTTCCTCGACTGTTGTC
This sequence comes from Bacillus subtilis, assembly GCF_008764245.1. Classification (GTDB taxonomy): domain Bacteria; phylum Bacillota; class Bacilli; order Bacillales; family Bacillaceae_C; genus Lederbergia; species Lederbergia ruris. The sequence goes on along the minus strand of NZ_VTQV01000026.1, from coordinate 40,201 downwards.
TGTTGTTGATCTCCTTGGAGATTGGTTAAAATAACGATCATATCCCTTGGACAGAACTCCGCTAAAACTTGACGACATGCTCCGCATGGAGGCACAGGCCGGGCCGTGTCGGCAATCACAAGTAATTTAGTAAATTCTGTTTCACCTTCAGAGATTGCTTTAAAAATCGCTGTCCGTTCTGCACAGTTCGTCATCCCATAAGATGCATTTTCAATATTGCATCCTGCAAAGACCTTTCCATCTCTGGTTAAAACAGCTGCTCCAACCGCAAATCGAGAATAGGGAACGTAAGCTCGTTCTCTTGCCTGACTTGCTGCTTCTACCAATTGTTCCATATTCAAATAGTTCTCCTCATCTTTCATAACTTATTTTACTACAAATCGATCAAAAAGTTATCATTTTCAAGAAAGTTTTTTGAACATTTCCATTTCATCGCCGGAAATGACCGTAAAATTATTTTACCGCACCTGCTTAACACATTCAAATTCTTGCATCGGTTTTTTTATCCTGAAGACGGAAATTGTGTGAATGTACCAGTTAAAGCGTGAATATAGTCTGGGAAATTCATTCGTAAAGGGTTTTCCTTTTAAAAAAGTGTAGACAAAGTCAAAATTGACTTTGTCTACACTTAGGAGTTCTAATAAAAGAGCTGGATCATTTTCGGACCTAAGATAAGGACGCCAATTAAAACGGCCATGAGCGTATAGATTAACACCGCAGCAGCCGCTAAGTCTTTAGCCTGCTTTGCTAAGGGATGGATTTTGTCCGTCGCTAAATCAACAGCCCTTTCCATCGCAGAATTTACTAATTCTAAAGCCATTACGCCGAAAATAGAGATCATCATAAAAATCCACTCGATTTTATCAAGTCTTAGAAAAAAAGATAGCATGATCACAACCGATCCAGCAAAAAGATGAATTTGAAAGTTTTTTTCTGATTTAGCTGCATATTGAATCCCTTGTATCGCATACTTAAAGGCAGATAATAATCGGATTAGAGAAAAACTCCCCCTATCTTTCAAGACCAAAACCTGCCAATATTTCATTCTGCTTATTGAACATGAGCTCCTCATCCTCTTTGTTCATATGATCATATCCAAGCAAATGTAAAAAACCATGAACAGCTAGAAAGCCTAATTCTCGTTTAAAGGAATGTCCATATTCACGGGCTTGCTCCTCTGTTCGGTCTAGAGAGATAATGATATCACCAAGAACACGTGGTAGTTGTGTGCCTTGAATCATAACCTCTCCTTCTAAACTTTCCTCAAGTGCAAAAGAAATCACATCTGTCACTTGATCTTTCCCGCGATATTCCTTATTTATTTCTTGTATTTTTGGGTTGGAAACAAATATTAAAGAAACTTCTGCTTCTTCATCAATTTCTTCCACTTCAGCTGCATGCGTTAAAAGTTTCTCTATCATCCCTAAGTTTTCTTCTGTTAGTTGCCCCGTCTCATCTATAGCATCAATTAGGAGTGCCACCATCAATCACCTTCTGTTGTTTTATGTCAGGATACTCAATCCGTGAATGAAATATGCCATTTAAAGTCTCGCAAAACACCTTTTTCACCTTTTCAATTTCTTTTAAAGTCAGATCACACTCATTAAACTGTCCGTCGAGCAATTTATCTTGGGCAATTTGATGAACAAGTGTACGAATCTCTTCTGGTGTTGGATTTGTTTTTGAACGAACAGCCGCTTCAACACTATCTGCCATGCTAATTATGGCGATTTCTTTTGTTTGCGGCTTTGGTCCTGGATATCTAAACTCATTTTCAGTCACTTTTTCATTCTCTTTTTTCGCCTTATAGTAAAAGAATTTTAAAAGGCTCGTACCATGATGTTGTTCAGCAATGTCGACAATTTCTTTCGGTAGTTTATGTTTTCTTAATTCCTCCGCCCCATCTGTTGTATGTGCCAAAATAATATCCCGGCTTGTTTCAGGAGGAAGATGGTCATGGGGATTTTCAATGTTCAATTGATTTTCAATGAAAAAAGGCGGTCTTTTTGTCTTTCCAATATCATGATAATAACAACCAACCCTTGCTAAAAGACCATTTGCCCCAATCGCTTCACAAGCAGATTCTGCTAAATTGGCGACCATCACACTATGGTGGTAGGTGCCTGGCGTTTCCGTTAATAACTTTTTCAATAATGGATGGTTTGGGCTTGATAGCTCAATTAATCTCATTGTTGATAAAATGCCAAATCCAGCCTCAAAGAATGGTATTAATCCAATAGTAAAAACGGCCGAAAGTAGCCCAGAAACGACTGCATATAATGCGTAATATAAATATTCTGTTGGCGCATATTGTCCATTTCCACCGAGCATTAAAAACAAAATTAACAGCAAGTTAATAAGGGATACGAAAATCCCTGCACGTAAAATATGATTTCTTTCATTATGACCTGATAAAAACAAAACACCTGCTAACCCACTAAAGAGTATATAGACGGCGACCTCAACATTAATGGTTCCTGCGATCCCATCATGAAACAAAATACTCCCACAGACTGCGAGCAAAATCGCCATGATCAGGGCAAACCGTTCATTCATCAAAATTTTGATTAACATCGGTGCCATCGCTGCTGGGAAAATAAAGGCTATATCATTTAGTTCTACGTCGATAAGGCCTACAATCTTCATCACGACTAAGGAGGAGATGAAAATGAAACTTGATAGTAACAGGTAATTTTGCTTCTTATCTTCAGGTAAATCGACTTTTGAAAAATAGATATAAATTGCGCCGATGACAAGGGCAACAAATAAAACAAGTCCAATTAAAGGCTTTATGGTAGGATTACTTTTTAATAATCCTAAAAGTTCCAATTGGCGATATGTATCCCGATCAATTAAATGTCCTTCTTGTACCACAATTTGACCTTGCAAAATTTTGACTGGTTCAACCTCTGCCATCGCTTGGTTCTTCCGTTCCTCTGTTAAATCTGGATCATATAAATCATTTGGGACAATGGCATATTGTCCCAACTCTTCTCCTGCCTTTTCCAATGGCTCAGGCAAACCTGCCGATCTAATTTGTTTCTGCACAAGCTTTTTCGCATCATTTAGGCCATCATCACGGATTTTTTCCGTCATCGCTGATTCCACATGTTGGATCACGACATTTTTAGTTGTTTCCAAATCAGACTCGTTTGCCTGCAAAAGTGAAATTAATATCGAATCAGAAATGGCATCTGTAATATCTTCTGACACATTTCCCGTTAATTTCGATTTTAATACTTTCAATCTGTCTTGTATGGCAACTTCTTTTGGCTTATCTTTTTTATCCTCCTCTTTTCCATCTTGAGTTGATTCATGGTTTGTTTCCGAAACAAAATCAAAAATAGAGGTTAGTAAAGAAACGCGGTTTTGTGCCATCTCTTTTTTAAACACATATACTTTATCGACAGCTTCTGCTGCCTTTTCTCTCTCTTCCGCAGTCTTCATTTCATCTTCTATCGTCTTAGGCGAACGAATCGTTTTATCAGCAACTTGGAATTTTTCCATATCATACGTCTCTGGCTTCATATTCTGGTACAGAATTAACAAAAGCACCAAAGCTAATAAACAATAAATCAATGCTGTGAACACTTTATAACTTAGAAAAGAACGAATTTTACTGATGTATGCGTGAAATTTCATAACGGCCTCCATACCCCTTAATGGCTGATGGATATTCAGCTTACTAAAATGATAGCAGTTTTTTAAAATGAAAGCATTATTTTTTTAGGATTCCTTATAAAAAAACGTTTTACCCTTTGGGGCAAAACGGTAAGATGACTCGATTAAGAGCGCGGTAATGGATCATTGCGTTCATAGGCTTGGATAATTTGAGAAACAAGAGGATGGCGAACAACATCACTTTGATTCAAATGAATGAAAGAAATTCCTTTTACATCTTTTAAAATAATTTCTGCCGTCATCAAGCCAGATGTTACGCCTTTCGGTAAATCCACTTGACTCGAATCCCCGGTAATCACCATTTTCGACTCAAAACCAAGACGCGTCAAGAACATTTTCATTTGCGCTTGAGTCGTATTCTGTGCCTCATCTAGAATCACAAATGCATCATCCAATGTTCGCCCTCGCATATAAGCAAGAGGAGCGATCTCGATCGTTCCACGGTCAATCAAACGTTGGGTATGCTCTGCCCCTAAAACATCGTTAAGTGCATCATATAAAGGACGTAAATAGGGATCAACCTTTTCCTTTAAATCACCTGGTAAAAAGCCGAGACTTTCTCCTGCTTCGATTGCTGGACGTGTTAAAATGATTTTATTCACATGATTCTTTTTCAACGCATTCACAGCCATCACGACGGCCAAATAGGTTTTTCCGGTCCCAGCAGGCCCAATACCGAATACGAGGGCGTTTTTACGAATTGAGTCTATATATTCGCGTTGTCCCAAAGTCTTTACGCGAATTGCTTTTCCCTTCGTATTTCGTGCAATCTCTTCGTCGAAAAGATCAGCAAAATATTCAACTTTTCCAGCCTTAGCCATTTTAGAAGCGTAAGTTACATCCCTTTCGCTCACTCGAATACCTTTTCGAATAACTTTTAATAATTGCCTAAGTGTATGCTCTACTAATTCAATATTTGTCGTTTCTCCTGAAATCGTTATCGTTTCCCCACGAGTGACAATCGATACATTCCATTCTTCCTCAAGTAATCGAATGTGACTGTCCGCATTTCCTAATAAAAGATAGGCTTCTTCTGCATTTTCTAATGCAATCTTTGCTGTTGTTTTTTCTTCAGACATTCGTCAGTCTCCTTGAATGATTGGTTTTTCAATAGCTATATTCTCTAAAACCTGAAAATTAATGGATAATGTAACTTTACCATTCTCCACTTTGTCTTGCAAAATTATTTCTTTATCGATACTAGCGTCTGGGGGGATTTTCATTTTCAAATCCCTTCTAGCCAGTTCTTTGGCTGCTTCTAATGCTTCTTTTTTATTTAAATTCCTTTGAATCGCTTCTTTTTCTCGTATCGTCTTTTTTGAATATTGTATGGGAAGTTTTTTTCCTAAGAAAAAGATATCATTATCTTCTATTTCCGTTTCATATTTAGGAAATTGAATTTTAGCGAATCCCCAAACTGGCAATTGTAGCTTGCCCAAATTCAAAAAATACTTTCTCATTTCCTTTCCACTCAAAACCTCAAGAGGCGTATCAAGCGGGAAGCTAACTTTAGTATTATACCATGTATATCCCCAAACTTCCCCCTCGGCAATAATCGGCATTGGCTTTTCTTCCTGGCCAATTTCACCTGAGACAAGAATTTGCCCTTTTTCAACAAATTGGTCTTTTTTCACGAGTGCTTTTCCTTTTTCAACAAACATTTTCGCAATTACAGCTTTTTTATTGGCCACTAAATGCCGAGGGCTTGCCTCCTCTATATTTTCAGGCTCTGTTTTCTGCACAACTTGAAAATGATAAGTTGTCCCTCTTAACTCGACACCAACCCATGTAATATTTTCGATTCTTTCTGTAAGTTTTTTTTGGATCTTATCTGGTTTGTCAGAAAACAAATGCATAGATCCTTTGACAATTCCAAGGTTTGATAATTCTTTTCTTATTTTATGCTCTGTTTCTGGATCAGCACCGTTGATTTGAATCCCCCACGTAATATTGGATAAAAATAAAATAAGCACAAAGAAAAGTAAAATTCCTATAGGAAATCCGCTATTTTTCAACGTTCTTTTCCATAGGAAGGGCAATCCCTCCCCACGGATAAAATAAAAGGAGCAATCAGCTTTCCTTGCCGCATGGCGTAATTTATGAAGATCAGGCCATGTAATATAAAAGAACACTGTCCCTTCATGGTTTCTTCTCACGTTCCATATACTGAGTCCGGAACGCGCAAGTCGATTAATAAAACGTTCCATTCCTTGTCCTGTTGCCTTCACTAATACTCTACCTGTCAAAAAAGTGATCCATTTATTTTTCAACCAAGCCACTCCCTATTCATTCAAATAAAGAACTTCTTCTATATATCCTTCAAGTAAGATTTCTTCTGGTAGAATAGTTTTTAGTACAAAAGATTTCCCTTTTATCAATAATTGCCCCTGTTTAAGGAGTAATCGCAATTCGTTATCTTTAAATACAAGAAGGCCTTTATGATTTTCAATGTAAATATGTAAATTTCCGACCATCGTAACTCTTGGAAGATCCATCATAATATCTGCAGGAAGTTCCATTCTCGATGTCATCCAATTTTTTATTTTCTTTGACCACTTTTTACTCACATTAAAGAGCCCCCTTTCCACTCATGTGTATGAATTTTTTTAAAGATATATGTATAATCACTTGATATAATTGTCCTTGTGAGATTATATTTAGGTGGAAATACGACTATGACAGTAGCGACTATGATAAAAAACGTTGGGGTATATCTTAGAATTTAAAGGGAATATGGAGAAGGTAGGGGCACTCTTTTTTTCACATAGAACGATTGCAGAACGGTAGAAAATAAGCCACGATTCAAGACCGTGGCTTATCTGCTTGTTTTTTTCATGTTCCGAGCAATTTGGATTTAGGTACATTAACCTAACCTAGTGCATAGGATAATTTGATAAGCTGTGAAGGGATTGAGAAAAATGTATTACTATCCAAATATGTATCCACTTCAATATCCTTATTATGCTAATGTACCATTGAATAACTATGGTAGACAGTCTGTTTATTGGAATAATCCTGTTGAGGGACATGCAAACAGTTCTTTTCACAATGGTGATACTAGAATTTCATTAAAAGAATATGGAGGAAAACCGTTTGTCGTTAATATCAATGAAGCTGCAAAGAAAAACAATACGTACCGTACCGCATTGTGGACAGGAACCCATTTGCAAGTTACCTTAATGAGTCTGAATGTTGGCGAAGATATCGGTTTGGAAATACACCCTAACGTTGACCAATTCTTACGTATTGAACAAGGTCAGGGTATTGTTCAAATGGGCAAAAGAAAAGATAAATTAAATTTTAAAAGCAAGATCTATGACGATACTGCAATAATGGTACCTGCTGGAACTTGGCACAATGTAATCAATACAGGTAATATTCCGCTTAAACTTTACTCAATATATGCTCCTCCTAACCATCCGTTTGGTACTATTCATGTAACAAAACAAGATGCAGTGGCTGCGGAAGAAGGTTACAGTCATGGCAATAGGAATACAGTTATTTTTGGCAGGACTCCAGATTATGCATCCCCTTGGAATTGATGAGCGTGATATTCATATCGATAAGCAGAGCAGTAAAAACTTCAATAGACCTCAATACCAAGCTGCAGTGGAAGCAATGGAGAAGTCAAATATCGGTAGGTTAAGAAATATGAAGTAAGCTAAAGAGACTCCCCATTCAGGAAGTCTCTTTTCTTTTACAATTCATGAGGGTAGGTAGCTACATTTCCACCTAAAGATGCGTTTTATCTTCTTCTGCTGCTGTAAGGTTTTCTTGCCCTTGGGGGACCTAAGACCTCTGACATAATGATACCGTTTAGGATATCTTTTTGTTTTAAATCAAATTCCAGCTGCGCCTCTTCATCGTATCCTTCGGTATTTATAGCCTCTACCTTTTTACGATGGAGCTTTTCTTCTCGATTGAGATCTCGTAATTTTGCTTCCATCTCTTCTTGATGTTTATAGAAATTAGGCTGATCTTTCAGGTGATCTGCAGCTTTTTTTAAGGTTCTTGCTTCTGTAGCTTCTTCCATAGGAGAAGGCTCTTCCCAGTCTTCTTCCTCCTCCATTTGCAGTGGAGGCGTTTGGACAGGTCGTGGATGATCAGTTTGCTGCCGTTGATTATTTAATTTACTGCGATTAAAAAGTAAGCCGATGACAGCAACAATGATAAAAATGATAAATTGTTCCACAGGAATTTCCCCCTTTCACTAGGGTTATTGCTGGTCCTTATGGTCATTCTTTGGTTTGGACATTTTTCCAATGGAATCTCTCATATCTGTATCAGCATCGATATTCTTCAGTGAGTAATAATCCATGACACCCAATTTCCCTGATTTAAGCGCCTCTGACATTGCTAATGGTACCTCTGCCTCTGCCTCGACAACTTTCGCTCTCATCTCTTCAACGCGGGCTTTCATTTCTTGTTCATTGGCTACAGCCATTGCTCTTCTTTCTTCTGCTTTCGCTTGAGCAATCTTCTTATCTGCTTCCGCTTGATCTGTTTGCAACTGCGCTCCAATATTTTTACCAATATCCACATCCGCAATATCAATGGAAAGAATTTCGAAAGCTGTTCCTGAATCTAACCCTTTTGTTAAAACCGTTTTTGAAATCATGTCCGGGTTTTCCAGAACTTTTTTATGGTTATTGCTTGAACCAATCGTCGATACAACCCCTTCACCTACACGGGCAATGACTGTATCTTCTCCTGCACCACCGACAAGTCGGTCAATATTGGCACGAACGGTGATACGCGCTTTCGCCTTTACCTCAATCCCGTCCATCGCTACACCCGCGATAAACGGTGTCTCAATGACCTTCGGATTTACACTCATTTGGACAGCTTCTAATACATTTCGACCAGCTAGATCGATCGCTGCAGCACGTTCAAACGTTAACTCAATATTGGCACGTTGTGCGGCAATCAGGGCGTTGACGACTCGATCCACGTTACCACCTGCTAAATAATGACTCTCTAATTGATTGGTTGTAACTTGAATCCCTGCTTTATGTGCTTTAATGAGTGGGTTCACAACTCTACCCGGAATAACGCGACGCAATCTCATTCCAATTAATGTTACAATTCCAATTTTAACTCCAGCTGCTAAAGCTGAAACCCATAGTCCAATCGGTACAAAGGTAAATAACACTAAAAGAACAATAATACCTACGACAATGGCTCCCAGCAAAAGTATCATATCTATCGACATATGCTTTCCTCCCTAATCAATCTATTCTATGCTAGATTTCGCGAACAACAATTCTTGAACCTTCTGCTTTGATAATTTTAACCTTTGTTTTGGCTTCAATATAACTTCCTTCTGCGACTACATCGATCCGCTCATCGTCCACCACAACTGTACCGGATGGCCTTAGATCGGTCAATGTAATTCCTTCTCGACCAATCAAATCAAGTCGATTAACATTTGAGACATAGCCGCTCTCCGTATTTGTAGAATCTGTTAAAATGAGTTTTTTGAAAAATTTCATTCGTTTACCAAACACCTTTATCATAATAATGATGGCCACCGCAGCAAGGAATAGTGCAATGATTACGGAAATCGCCATATAGACAGTATCCTGCCCCGCCATAATAATACTGCCGATGATCGCTACAGCTCCCAAGAGACCGGCAATTCCTCCTGGAAGGAAAAACTCTGCAACAATTAAGATGATTCCGAGAACAAACAAGATCGTGGTTTCATACCCCGCTAGACCAGCGATATAATGACCGTAGAAGAACAGGATGAGGGCTGTTAATCCCATCCCACCAGCGACACCAAATCCTGGTGTATAAAGTTCTAATACAAGACCTAAGCTAGCAATTGATAATAGTATGGGTACAACAACCGGATTTGTCACTAACTTTGCTAACGACTCCGCAAAGGTACTTGGAACTGTCTGCGTATCCGCTCCTTCATATCCTAATGTCGTTAAAAGCTCATCCATATTTTTAATCGTACCGTTTGAATAACCAACTTTCAAGGCATTCTCTGCATCCAAAGTCAATAAATCGCCTTCTTTTTTGAGCTCTGGAAGGGAGATATCCCCTATTGCCATCGCTTTCGCAATTTCAGGATCACGCCCCTTTTGTTTCGCGGCTCCTTCCATTGCGGCAATCCACATACTTTCTGCTTTTTCTCCGGCGGTATTCCCATCTTGATTAATAATAGCTGAAGCCCCCATCGTTGCATTGGATGTCATATAAATTTCATCCGTATGAAGGGCGATATACGAACCGGCCGATAAGGCTCGAGAATTGATAAATGTGACGGTTTTTATATCAGTATCTAATATAAGATTACCAATGTCCATTGCTGCATCTACGGCACCACCCGGGGTATTCATATCAAAAATAATGACATCCGCATTGGCTTCCTTCGCTTCATTGATTGCACGATGCAAATATTTCTCTAGACCTTTTGTCACATCTTCCTTGATGGGTATGACATAAACATTAGGGTTTTCCCCCTCTGCAGATGCATGCACAAACGTGAGAATGGCAGCTAAAGAGAGACATATGGCAATCACAACTTTCCTCATCATTTTCCCCCTTTCCAAAGCATATCTATCTTTCATACGACTAAGACTAAGAAAAGGATTCAAAAATACTTTTTTTTGCAGGTATTATATGCAAAAAGCTGTACGTGATGATAACCGAGGATCTTCGATGCAAAATAGGTGAAAAAAAGCTGACAAGCTAGCGCTTATCAGCTTTTTCAGGGGACCCACAAGATGTGGATCTGAACGATCTCGCTACAGAATATGTGACGAATTTGGCCGTTCATCCGTAACGTCGATTCCCGCTTTTGGGTTTCATTATGATAAATGTTTTTGAACAAGTTTGCTAACCAATGAGCCATCCGCTTTGCCTTTTACCTTTGGCATTAGTACACCCATGACCTTACCCATATCTGCTTTCGAAGAGGCATTTGTTTCTGCAATAACAGCAGAGACAATCGCTTCCACTTCCTCCTCACTCAGTTGAGTAGGCATGTATTCTTGTACAAAAACAAGTTCGCTTTGAATTTTTGCTACAAGGTCGTCACGACCTGCTTTTTCAAATTCATGGAGGGAGTCCTTGCGTTGTTTCACTTCACGAGAAAGAACTGTCAATTCTTCATCCTCGGTTAATTGTTTTTTTCCGAGCTTAATGGCTTCATTTTGAATAGCTGCTTTCAGCATTCGAATGACAGATAACCTGTCTTTTTCTTTGCTTTTCATCGCTTGTTTCATATCTTCATTTAATTTGTCATGAAGACTCATGATCGCACCCTCTTTAGAACTTACGTTTTCTTGCTGCTTCAGACTTCTTCTTACGTCTTACGCTTGGTTTTTCATAAAATTCGCGCTTTCTATATTCTTGCAAAGTACCAGTTTTAGAAACTGTACGTTTAAAGCGGCGAAGAGCATCTTCAAGCGATTCGTTTTTACGAACAACTGTTTTTGACATTTCTCTTTCCCTCCCTCCGAACATTACAATCACATGTCCATACACGGGAAACCCATGTACCATGCAATTATATAATAACGTGAATATATGGTCAACAATCTTTCATTTAATCATTTAATTATCAGTACATCATTCTTGTTGGCATGTCTTCCCTATTTCGCCCATATCATAGTCTTAAGGGGGATGGACATGCTGCATTTATTGATTTTCGCTTTATTAGCGGGTACATTTCTATTAGGTATAACATGGATGAGAATGGGACTTTTTAATTTGTCAGGTAGCAAAATGGAAATTTGGCTAAAAAAGTTCACAAACTCTCCATTTATGGGAATGCTAGCAGGAATTGTTATGACGGCCATACTTCAAAGTAGTTCCGCCGTCACTGTCATTGCGGTGGGGCTTGTCTCAGCTAGAATCTTAACCTTTCCTCAAACAATCGGAATCATTCTTGGTACGAATATCGGGACGACCGTCACTTTAGAGTTTCTTACCTTTGATTTGAATCATTTGATTATCCCTTTCATTATTGGAGGAGTCCTCTTACAATTCTTTAAAAATACGAAACTGAAAAGCTGTGGTTATATTTTTCTAGGGATCGCCATCATTTTTGCCGCTATGAACGGATTTGAAATATTAGCCAACTCCATAGAAGATGTTCCAATGATGGAAAAACTCATTGAATTAATGAAGAATAATATCGCTATTTCATTTCTCACCGGAACTTTTTTAACCGCGATCATTCAATCAAGCACCGCTATGACAGGAATTGCCATGACTTTTTTAACTTCTGGTACTTTTGACTTAAATACAGGCATTGCGATTATGATCGGCGCAAATATTGGTACCTGTGCCACCGCATTATTGGCCAGTATCGGAGCCGGAAACGAAGCAAGACTTACCGCCTACGCTCATATCTGGCTAAACTTAATAGGTGCCGTCATCTTTTTACCTTTCATCTCCATTTTAGGCCAGGCAAGTTCTATGCTTTCAGATCTACCAGCTACACAACTAGCTCATGCAAGTGTACTTTATAATACAATCGTTTCTTTTCTTATCTTGCCATTTGCTCGAAAATTCGGACAGTATATTATCTGGCTTCATGGTAAATAACAATCAGCCTTGGACGATGGCGACTCCGGAACTTGTGCCAATACGGGTCGCCCCTGCTTGCAACATTTTATACGCATCTTCCTTCGTCTTAATTCCACCAGATGCCTTGATTCCCATTTCTTCTTCCCCTATGACAGAACTCATTAATTCTATATCTTCGACCGTTGCACCGTCACCTGAAAAGCCCGTAGAGATTTTGACAAAGAAGAAGCTATCCGCAATGGGATAGCTTTTTCTTTACATAGCCATAGAATCTTTTTCTTGTACTTCGTCCATTTCTCTAACGAATTTCCCCTCATTGTATGGGTAACCCGCTTTCGTAATTTTGACGCGAATTAATTTCCCGATCATATCTTTTGTTGCCGGGAATACTACTTTCATGTAATTATCCGTATATCCTTCATATAATCCACTCTTAGGATCTTCCTTATAAGGCTCTTCAGGGATCACTTCAAGAACTTCATTCTCAAAACGTGAAGCATATTCTTTTGCGAGCTGGTCTGATAAGGAAATCAATCGATGGACGCGATCATTTTTCACATCTTCATCAATTTGATCGGTCATTCTTGCAGCGGGAGTTCCTGTCCTCATGGAATAAGGGAAGACATGAAGCTCAGAGAACTTATGTTTTTTTATAAACTGATAGGTTTCCATAAATTCCTCTTCTGTTTCTCCTGGGAATCCAACAATCACGTCCGAAGTAACGGCTAGGCCTGGTAAAGCCTTTTTCAATCTTTCAAGTCGTTCAGCATAAAAAGCCATTGTATATTTTCTACGCATTCTTTTTAATACGGTGTCAGAAGCGGATTGAAGCGGAATATGCATATGGCGAACAACAAGTTTTGATTTCTCCAGTACCTCAATCACTTCGTCTGTTAACTGGCTTGCTTCAATAGAGGAAATACGTAATCTTTTCAGTCCCTTAACCTGTGATTCAAGGTCGCGTAATAAGGCTGCCAAATTATAGTCCTTTAAATCTTCTCCATATCCACCTGTATGAATGCCTGTTAAAACAATTTCTTTGTAACCTGCATCCACCAATTGTTGAGCTTGACGTATGACTTCTTTGGGATCACGGGAACGCATTAAGCCACGGGCCCACGGAATAATACAGAAGGTACAAAAATTATTACATCCTTCTTGGATTTTCAAAGAAGCTCGAGTCCGATCTGTGAAAGAGGGAACATCCAATTCTTCATAAACACGGTTTTTCATTATATTGCCGACACCATTGATCGGTTGTCTTTCTTGTTTATATTGCTCAATATATTCAAGCATTTTGACACGATCCTGCGTACCGACGACAACGTCGACCCCAGGAATCGCCATGATTTCAGCTGGAGATGTTTGCGCATAGCATCCAGTTACACAAATAACAGCATCAGGATTTTTTCGAATCGCTCGCCTGATCACTTGACGACTTTTTTTATCTCCAGTATTTGTTACTGTACAAGTATTAATGACGTATACATCTGACCTACTTTCAAAATCGACACGTTCATACCCTTGTTTTTGGAACAATTGCCAAATAGCTTCTGTTTCATAATGGTTTACTTTACAACCTAAAGTATGGAAAGCAACACTAGACATATCTTCACCTCAATAATTCAAAATGATAAGAAATGGCCGCCAAAGTGTATAACGGCGCTGTTTCTGTTCGTAATATTCTCGGGCCAAGTCCACAAATTCTAAAGTCATTTTCCAAAAGAAATTCCGTCTCTTGATCTGTTATGCCACCTTCCGGACCAAAAACAATTAAAATCCGATCTCCTTGTTTCATTTCCGAAAGGGTCTGAGCAAATTGACTTTTCTCCCCTTCTTTTGCCGCTTCTTCAAAAGCAAGGATCTTCCAATCAAAATTTTGACTGTATGTAACAATCTCCTTTAATTTTACCGGAGATTGAACTAAAGGTAAAAATTGTCGATGAGATTGCTCAGCAGCTTCTTTCGCAATCTTTTCCCATCTTTGCAATTTCTTTTTTGCCTTTTTCTCTTCCCATTTTACTACGGACCTTTCAGCAATAAAAGGAGTAAATTCTACTGCACCCAGCTCTGTTCCTTTTTGAATGATCCATTCCAATTTATCAACTTTCGGCAAGCCACTCGCAATCGTTACACGGACAGGAAGCTCTTTGTCCTCTCTTTCCCAGTCTATAATCCTTGCCTCTATCGTTGAATCACTGATTGATTCAAGTGCTACTAATGCCGTTTTTGAATCGGAGAAGACAACCCAAAAGGTGGCTCCTACTTTCATTCTCATAACATGAATAATATGGTGATAATCATCATCTGAAAGGATAACCGATTTTTGTCCATTATATGTTTCCTTTAAAAAGTATCTTTGCATAATTTTACTCCATCATCTTTTTGTTGCAATGAAAGTGATCCAATCTTCCATTACGAGTGTTTCAACAATATCAAATCCGGCTTCATCCAATGCCTGTTTAACTTCTTGTCTTTTAGCTTGGATAATACCTGATGTAATAAAATATCCACCCTTACGAACAATAGATGAAGCGTCCTTTGTTAAACGGACAATGATGTCAGCCAATATATTGGCTACAAGGACATCTACATCTTTCACCGTTAAACCTGTCAATAAATCACCTTTTCGGACTTCTACTTTTCCTTGCAGGTGATTTAATTGAATATTTTCTTTGGCTGATTCTACCGCGACTTCATCTAAATCAAGAGCAATAATGTTCTTTGCGTCTAGCAAAGCCGCCGCAATACTTAGAACACCGGAACCTGTGCCAACATCAACGACTGTATCACCCGTTTTTACTGTTTTTTCCAAGGCCTGAATGCTCATGACAGTAGTTGGGTGTGTACCAGTACCAAAAGCCATCCCAGGATCTAACTCAATAATGAGCTCATCACTTTCCACCTTTTGATAATTTTCCCAAGTAGGAACAATGGTAAATCGCTTGGAGATCTTGGCAGGGTGATAATATTGTTTCCAAGCCGTTTCCCAGTCCTCTTCTTTTACCTCTGTTGTGGTAACATGGTTCTTTCCAATATCAATATCATACTGAACCAAGTCAGAAATTTCTTTTTTGATGGAATCAATTGTCTCACCAATAAAGTTATTAATGGGCAAATACGCCTTAATGATTACCCCTTCTTCGGGATAATCATCCGGGTTCAATTCAATGATTTCCCCAAACCAGTTATCACGTTCTTTCGTTAGTTCTAGAGGATCCTCAATGACGACTCCACTTGCTCCCGCTTCATGGAGAATATTACTTATTGCCTCCACCGCTTCATTGGTTGTATGAATACAAATTTCATTCCACTTCATTAAAAACCGCCTCGTTCCCTCTCATCAGCTTTTAAAAGCTCGTTTCACTTTATCGAAAAAACTCTCGTGCTGCTCATCAGGTGTATTTCCACTAAGTTCAGCAAAATCACGGAGAAGTTGCTTTTGTTGTTCAGTTAACTTAGTCGGTGTGATTACTTTTACTTGAACATGCTGATCCCCTGTACCATAACCACGAACATTCGGTACTCCTTTTCCGCGTAAACGGAATGTTGTTCCTGTTTGTGTTCCTACCGGAATCTTTAGTTTTACTTTTCCATAAAGTGTAGGAACTTCAATTTCATCGCCTAAAGCAGCTTGAGCGAAGGTAATCGGCATTTCACAATAAATATCATCGCCTTCACGTTCAAAAAACTCATGGTTTTGCACATGGAATACCACGTATAGATCTCCAGGTGGTCCACCATTCGTACCTGGTTCACCTTCACCAGCTACACGCATTTGTTGGCCTTCATCGATTCCTTTAGGAATTTTGACATTAATCTTTTTCCGCTTTTTAACTTTTCCGTCGCCACCACAAGTTGTACATTTATCTTTAATAATTTTTCCTGTTCCCTGACAATATTGACATACTCGGCGATTCACAATTCTGCCAAAAGGAGTATTTTGTTCTACATTTAGTTGTCCAGTCCCGTTACAATGGGAACACGTTTCAGGAGAAGTTCCTGGTTTCGCACCACTACCATGACAAGTTTCACAAGTTTCCTCTCTTGGGATTTCAATCACTGTTTCCTTCCCAAAAACCGCCTCCTCAAAAGATAAAGTCATCGTATATTGAAGATCAGCCCCTTGTCTCGGAGCATTAGGATCACGGCGAGTTCCACCACCAAAAAATGTATTAAAAATATCTTCAAATCCACCAAAGCCAAAGTCGGCGTCTCCACTGAAGCCACCACCGCCGCCAAATCCTTGTGGTCCGGCATGCCCAAATTGATCATATTGAGCCTTTTTTTGGTCATCGCTTAATACTTCATATGCTTCTGTTATTTCCTTGAATTTCTCATCTGCCCCTGGTTCTTTGTTAATATCAGGGTGATATTTCTTAGACAAACGTCGATATGCTTTTTTGATCTCATCTTTTGATGCACCTTTTGATACACCTAATACTTCGTAATAATCCCTTTTGCTCATCTAAACACACTCCCGGATCTTTTCACATAAACTTTATTCTAACATATTTAAATTGTGAATTAAAAGCATACATCATAACAAACCTTATAAGAAAAGCCAAAGCCGATAATGGGCTTTGGCTTTTCTCAAACCAATTCTTTTATTTTTTCTCTTCGTCGTCCTTAACCTCTTCATATTCAGCATCTACAATATTATCATCGTTGTTTTCTTGTCCAGCTTCGCCTGCTTGGTTCTCTTGTGCTTGCTTAGCTGCTTCTTCATATAGCTTCATAGAGAGATTTTGGACAATTTCTTGTAATGCATCTTTCTTTTGACGCATTTCTTCAAGGTCATTTTTTTCAATTGCCGATTTCAATGCATCTTTTGCTTCTTCCGCTTTTTTGACCTCTGCCTCATCCACTTTTCCTTCAAGGTCTTTTAATGTTTTTTCCGTTGTAAAAACGAGTTGATCTGCTTCATTGCGAAGTTCAACTTCCTCTTTACGCTTCTTATCCGCTTCAGAGTTTTCTTCCGCTTCTTTGACCATTCTTTCTACTTCTTCATCTGATAGACCGGAAGAAGACTTGATTGTGATATTCTGCTCTTTACCAGTGCCAAGATCTTTCGCACTCACATTCACAATACCGTTTTTATCAATATCAAATTTCACTTCAATTTGTGGCACACCACGTGGTGCTGGCGGGATATCCGTTAATTGGAAACGACCTAATGTCTTATTATCGGCAGCCATCGGTCTTTCCCCTTGTAGTACATGAATATCAACAGCCGTTTGATTGTCTGCTGCAGTAGAGAATACTTGAGATTTTGCTGTTGGGATCGTTGTATTACGTTCAATTAGTTTTGTAAATACGCCACCCATTGTTTCAATACCTAGGGATAATGGTGTCACATCAAGTAGGACAACATCTTTCACATCTCCTGTAAGGACTCCACCTTGAATCGCAGCACCCATAGCAACTACTTCATCAGGGTTCACACCTTTATGTGGTTCTTTACCAATTTCTTTACGGATCGCTTCTTGAACGGCTGGAATTCTTGTCGAGCCACCTACTAAAATGACCTTATCAATTTCAGAAGCAGTTTTACCCGCATCTTTTAAAGATTGACGAGTAGGCCCCATTGTTCTTTCTACAAGGGATGATGACAATTCTTCAAATTTTGCACGAGTTAAATTAATCTCTAAGTGAAGAGGACCAGCATTTCCTGCCGTAATAAATGGTAGAGAAATTTGCGTTGAAGTGACTCCTGAAAGATCCTTTTTCGCTTTTTCAGCGGCATCTTTCAATCGTTGTAAAGCCATTTTATCATTAGAAAGATCAATACCATTTTCTTTCTTAAATTCTTGTACAAGGTAGTCAATAATCACTTGGTCAAAATCATCGCCACCAAGTTTGTTATCACCAGCAGTAGCTAGAACTTCAAACACGCCATCTCCCAGTTCCATGATTGATACATCAAATGTACCTCCACCTAAGTCATAAACCAAAATAGTTTGATCATCCTCAGTTTTATCAAGGCCATAAGCAAGAGCCGCAGCTGTTGGCTCGTTAATAATTCTTTCTACTTCAAGACCCGCAATCGTACCGGCATCCTTCGTTGCTTGGCGTTGTGCATCATTAAAATAGGCAGGAACTGTAATAACAGCCTTGTCAACTTTTTCACCTAGATAATCTTCTGCATATGATTTAAGATATTGCAAAATCACAGCGGAAAGTTCTTGTGGTGTATAATTTTTCCCTTCAATTTCCGTCTTAAAGTCGGAACCCATATGACGTTTAATCGACATTACTGTATTAGGGTTCGTAATCGCCTGACGTTTAGCGACTTCACCTACTTGCCGTTCTCCATTTTTAAATGCGATAACAGATGGGCTTGTTCTATTTCCTTCTGGGTTTGGGATAACTTTAGGTTCTCCACCCTCTAAGACTGACACACAAGAGTTTGTTGTCCCGAGGTCAATTCCGATAATTTTGCTCATAATATTACCTCCTGTTAGATTATGTAGGATTTAGCGATTTATTGATTTACTTTAACCATAGATGGTCGGATTACGCGATCTTTTAAGATATACCCCTTTTGAAATTCTTCCACGATTTCGTTAGGTTCAAACTGTTCCTCAGAAGTTTGCATGACAGCTTGATGATAATTGGGGTCAAATTGCTTTCCAACCGCATCAATTTGTTCAGCGCCAGCCTTTTTAAGTGCATCTATAATCGAGCGATAAACCATCTCAACACCATTTAATAAAGCTTTTGATTGCTCATTTTCAGGTTCAATGGCTAGAGCTCGTTCAAAGTTATCGATAGCTGGCAACAACTCTGTGATCAGTGTTTGCGATTTATATTTTTCACTAGCTTCCAATTCCTGACGTGCACGGCGGCGAAAGTTTTCAAAATCAGCATATAATCTTAAATAACGGTTTTCAGCCTCTTCAAGCTTTGCTTCTAATTCCTTAATTTTACTATCCTCTTCGGCAGTTTCTTGTTGAACATCTTCTATCTTTTCTTCAGTTTGTTCAACCGTACTCTCAGCATTTTCATCAACAAATTGGGTGTTTTCGCTAGTTTCATTCGCTAGTTCATCTTCAAATTCTTTCTTATCAGCTTGCTTATTCGTATGTTGTTCCATCACAGTCACCTCCTTAAAATAATATCTACCATACAAAACCCTCAAGGGGAATGGTTCATAGCTCTGAAGCTAGGTTTTAATACACTGACCCACTTTCATAATCTCTACGTTTTTATAAAACAGAAATGGGAAATCAGCAGAAATCGAGCTGATTTCCTTCTTGAATCAATCGTTTGTGCATGATCGAGCGCACTTTCCTTAGCGGTATAATTTTGTCATGGCTGAAGTCATATCTTTACTCAAGAAATCTAATAAACTAATGACCCGCGAATATTCCATCCTAGTTGGACCTACAATCGCAATCGTCCCGACATTTTCATGCGCTATAGAGTAGGTTGCTGTAATTAGGCTACAGTCTTCCATCATCACGTTATTATTTTCCTTGCCAATTTTAACATTAATTCCTCTAGGAGTGTGCTTGAAAAGTTCGTATATTTCTTTTCCTTCTTCTATCATGTCCATGAATGCACGAATTTTTTCAATATCATTGAATTCAGAATGATTGAGCATGTTTAATTTTCCGCCAAAGAAAAGTCGTTCCGTAGCTGGTGAATCGACTGTATCCAAAATAATTTTAAAGAAATAATCATACCGCTCTATATGCTTCTTAAGGAGACTTGCCACTTCTTTATGGATTGTTTGCCTTAATTCAGAAATAGGAACCCCAGAAAGCTTCTCATTTAAAATATTGACCAACTTTTCAATTTCCCCAGCCGCAATATCATCAGGCAAGGTGAATAGTCGATTTTCAACATGCCCTGTGTCTGTAATGATAATAGCAACAGCTCTATTGTCATTCAAAGGGACTATTTGTAGACTTTTCAATCGATTTTCTTGTACAGCAGGGCCTAATAAAATAGCCGTATAATTTGTTAGCTCTGATAAAATTTGCGCCGATTTTTGGGCAATATTTTCCAGCTCGTAAAGTCGTTCACTGAATATCGAATGAATTTTATTTATATCTTCCATCTTTAATTCTTGTGGTGATAATAAATGATCCACATAATAACGATATCCTTTTTCAGAAGGTACTCTACCAGAAGAGGTATGCGTCTTTTCTATAAACCCACACTCTTCTAAGTCAGCCATCTCATTTCTAATCGTTGCCGAGCTAATTGGAAAAGGAATATTCTGTGATAATTTTCTTGAGCCGACAGGTTGGGCAGATCGAATAAAGTCATCAATAATTACCTGCAATATCAATAATTGACGATCTGTTAACAACTTTCATCACCTCTATTAGCACTCTATAAGTATGAGTGCTAAATCTATAAATAAAGTATCAAAATGCCTAGATGATGTCAACGATTTATACTCAAAGGACACAAGAATTTTTATAGAGGATAAGAAAAAAAAATTTGGCTAATACTGGATCTAGCTTCAGCGCCCAGCGACTAGCAAACTTTCGGTGCCTGCTTGCGTAAGTCAACATCAGTTCGCCTTATAATGTCTAGCTGCAAGCGGTAGGGGCTCGAGGTCAAATAACCTGGAATCCTGGAAGGGAAAGAACGCCCTTCCAGGATTCCAGAACATTTGCTTGTCGCCCCTGAACAACCGCCTTCCGCTTTTCTTAGAGAAGAAATGCTTGGAAAACTTCATTTCCTAAGAAACGTCCTTTTTCCGTTAGGCGAATATGGTCATTATGAATTTCAAGCAAGTCTCTTTCCGTCATTTCCTCAATAGCGGGCCGAAATGTCTGGAAAGGATCCAAGGAAAACTTCCTTTGGAAATGGGAAACGGAGACTCCCTTTGTTTTTCGCAGACCAAGAAACATTTCTTCTTCCAATTTCTCTTTTATTGATGGGGTATTTTCAGAAAAGACAGGGCGCCTGCCTTCCGAAATAGGCTCCATATATTTTTTCAATGGTCCAGCATTGGAATATCTTGTACCCTGTATATAACCATGTGCTCCTGCTCCAAAACCGTAATACTCTTCATTATTCCAGTATATTAGGTTATGTTTACTCTCGTATCCCTTTCGTGAAAAATTACTAATCTCATATTGATGGAGCCCCTTCTTCTCCATTTCCTCTATTAATAAGCGATACATATCAACCTCTTCGTCTTCACTTGGGAGGGGTAATTTACCTTTTTTCATTAGATTATAAAATATCGTCTTCGGCTCAACAATCAAGGAGTATCCAGAATAATGGGGTAAATCTAACGCAAGGGCTTTTTGAAGAGTATCTTGGAAATCATCTATTGTTTGTCCCGGTAGCGCATAAATCAAGTCGATACTGATGTTTTCAAATCCCACTTCTTGTGCCTCTTCAATAGAGCGATATACATCTTGTACTCGATGGGAACGACCTATTTTTTCAAGTAATTGATTGTTAAAGGATTGCACACCAAAGCTTAAGCGATTCACTCCATAGTCAGCCAAAATTTTTAATTTCTCTCTGGATAAATCACCCGGATTAGCCTCAAACGTAAATTCACCCTTTGTAAAAGGAAGACCTTCTCTAATACCTTGACAAAGGCTCTCAAGTTGTCGTTCATCTAACGCTGTAGGAGTACCCCCTCCCACGAAAATGGTTTCTAATTCTTTCGTTGACGTTTGATCGATCGTCATCTTAAATTCTTGAAAAAGTGATTGTAAATATTCGTCAACAGGTTGACCCTTCAAGAAAAATTTATTGAAGTCACAGTAGTAACATATATGTTCGCAAAATGGTATATGAATATATGCAGCTTTCATCTTATCACACCTTATCTATGGAGGGCTTTACGCTCAAAAATTCGCCACTTCCTAATTACGAAAAAAAGGAGTTAGCCCTTTATGGGCTTATCTCCCTTGGCAGCTCCTATTTTCCGTCTTCATCTCGTCTAAGTACCGCCATGAACGCTTCTTGTGGAACTTCTACTGACCCCACTTGTTTCATTCGTTTTTTACCCTCTTTTTGCTTTTCGAGTAATTTACGTTTTCTCGAAATGTCCCCGCCGTAACATTTAGCTAATACATTTTTTCCCATGGACTTAATCGTAGAACGCGCAATAATTTTTTGACCAATTGCTGCTTGAACAGGTACTTCGAATTGTTGACGAGGAATTAAATCTTTTAATTTTTCAACAATTGATTTCCCTCTCTCATAAGCAAAATCACGGTGAACGATAAAGCTTAAAGCATCTACTTGTTCACTATTTAATAGAATATCCATCTTTACCAAATTCGAAGGTTTATACCCAATCATTTCGTAGTCAAAAGAAGCATACCCTTTTGTATGAGATTTTAGCTGATCAAAAAAATCAAAAACAATTTCAGCAAGTGGAATTTCATAGATGACATTTACTCGAATATCATCTAGGTATTGCATATCGACGAAGTTCCCTCTCTTCGCTTGAGAAAGTTCCATTACAGCTCCTACATAATCGTTTGGCACCATCATCGAGGCTTTTACATAGGGTTCTTCCACATGATCAATTTTTTGTGGGTCAGGCATATTGGAAGGATTGTCCACCTTTAGTTCCGACCCATCTGTTAAATAAACTTTATATACAACGCTCGGTGCAGTCGTAATCAGGTCAATTTTAAATTCTCTTTCAATTCGTTCTTGGATAATCTCCATATGAAGAAGACCTAGGAATCCACAACGGAAACCGAATCCGAGTGCTTGTGAAGTTTCCGGTTCATAACTAAGCGCTGAATCATTTAGCTCTAATTTTTCTAGGGCTTCCCTGAGATCATTAAATTTATTGGAATCAATGGGGTATAATCCGCAAAATACCATGGAATTTAATTTCCTGTAACCTGGTAGTGGTTCCTCTGCAGGATTGTCTACTTTCGTGATCGTATCCCCTACTCTTGTATCTGTTACATTTTTAATAGAAGCCGTTAAAAAACCGACATCACCAACCGTAAGTTCTTCGACTAGCATTGGTTTTGGAGCGTGGACACCGACTTCTAATACCTCAAATTCTTTCCCAGTGGCCATCATCTTAATTTTGTCTCCGGGTTTGACTGTCCCTTCCACAATTCGTATAGAGGCAATAACGCCACGATAAGCATCATACACCGAATCGAAAATCAGTGCTTTTAAAGAAGCATCAGGGTCACCTGTTGGAGCTGGTACCTTCTCCACAATTTGTTCCAAAATATCCTCAATTCCTATTCCTGCTTTAGCAGATGCCAGTACAGCTTCACTTGCATCAAGCCCGATAACATCTTCCACCTCTTGCCTAACTCTTTCTGGATCAGCAGCAGGAAGATCAATTTTATTAATAACAGGCAAGATTTCCAAGTCATTATCTAATGCTAAATAGACATTTGCCAATGTTTGTGCTTCGATTCCTTGAGCCGCATCCACAACCAGTATAGCCCCTTCACAAGCAGCTAAACTGCGTGAGACTTCATAGGTAAAGTCGACATGTCCAGGTGTATCGATAAGATGAAAAATATAGTCTTCACCATCTTTAGCTTGGTACTGTAACTGAACCGCATTTAATTTAATGGTAA
The DNA here is from genome assembly GCF_008764245.1 of Bacillus subtilis. GTDB lineage: Bacteria > Bacillota > Bacilli > Bacillales > Bacillaceae_C > Lederbergia > Lederbergia ruris. The sequence goes on along the minus strand of NZ_VTQV01000026.1, from coordinate 16,424 downwards.
TGCCCCGCTCTCTTTCCAAATCCATGGAATCAAGAAGCTGTGCCTTCATCTCTCTAGCTGTTAAAGCTTTTGTTTTTTCCAATATTCTATCAGCTAAGGTGGATTTTCCATGATCAATATGAGCAATGATAGAAAAATTCCTTATCCGTTCCCGTCTCTTTATCTTCTCTTCACGATTCATTCCGTTCACTCCTGTTAATCGACACATGATTGCTAGGCTAAATTATAACAGCAGTATTAGCAAAAGTGAAATGGAAAAGCGCTTCTTCCTCTTTTCTTTATGAATATAAAAAAGAACATCAGTAGATTGAAAAGATAACCTTCCTTCAACCTTCACTCATGTTCTACTTAGTTTGACCCACTCGAAAAGAGGTCCCCATTTACTATGGTACTTAAACGACCACCTGCTTGAAGCAGGTGGATTTTGACATAAATGTCGACGACTGAAAGTCGTATCTCAGGCTGAAGTCCTGCTCAAAGTACAAAAGCTAAAGCATACTCTAAATTTAGACTAAACTCATTCATCAATCTTGAAGATTTCATCATTACCTTCATTGAATTGATTTGCTATATAATTTCTTATTATTTCTTCCGTCACGGTGCCCACTGTTGCACAAAAATAGCCCCTAGCCCATAAGTGCTGGCCCCAATATCTCTTTTTAAGCTCTGGAAATTCATCCTGCAACAATCTTGAAGATCTCCCTTTCAAGTATTGTAAGATTTTACTTGGTGCCATACTCGGAGGGCAGGATAATAACAAATGAATATGATCTTTTCCAACGCTGCCTTGCAAAATGGTAATTCCTCTCGCTTCACAACCTTGTCTTATCAACTGCCTTGCCCTTATTGCAATCTGTCCGCGGAGCACTTTATATCTGTACTTGGTCACCCATATTACATGGTACTTGATATCATATACCGCATGGCTACTTTTTCTATATCCGTCCAATACTTTCACCTCATCTAAAGTATGGACATATAAGGGAAAGGCTAAAAGCTGATACCGTCTAAAGACGGTGGAGTTAGACCACGCATTTGTAAGTTAAAAAAGACTAGCAAAAAAATTAATAACTGCTTGGGCAATACTAGAAACTACATCAGCCACTAACTTGCCGATTTCCGAAAAAAAGTTAAATGATTTTGCCTTTTCCAACTTCTCCTTTTTCTCATCCAAATTAAAAGAGGAGAATTCGTTTCCTAATACAGCTGCATTGAGAGAACCCTCTTCCGTTGTTTGTATATTCACAGGCGTCTGGAATGAGGAATCGCTGTAACCTCTCATATCATTCATACCTTGATTCGCTTTGTTCATACCAATTAGAACACCAACAAATAAAAATATCAACATGAGTAATGATTTAAATACAAATTTCCCCATTCCTTCCACCTCACTATCATTATCTCTACTAAATCATATGCAGTTTTAAAAAATAGTAGAACAAAATTATCTAGTTTTAAATCCAGTATCTGTTTGGTCAACCGCCGCATGTAAGGCCGCATTTAAGCCAGTTGCTAATAAATTAGCCATATCCTCAATGAATACATCTACTTCTTTAGGTGTTACCATTAAATTATGACCTAATGGGGCCAGCACCTCTGAAATCAATCCCCTCTTCTCCTCTTCATCCAGGACACCTAACATTCCCAAAAAAGTTTGCCTTTCACTCTCTCCGGGTAAATCTTCTTCGGTTAGCTTCTTCTTTTCCCCAAACGTCATACCAGCAGGGGCTAAGGATCTTGAGGGGCGCCCTGATTCTTTTAATTCCTTACCAAAATGCTTTAAAATAAAATCAATCGTATCACTTGTAATCGTCACAGCATCTACGACAGTTGGAACTCCAATTGAAATAACCGGGACCCCTAGTGTCTCTTTACTTAATTCTTTTCGTTTATTCCCTACCCCAGATCCTGGATGGATACCTGTATCTGAAATTTGAATAGTAGCATTCACCCTTTCAATGGATCTTGAAGCAAGTGCGTCGATCGCAATGACAAAATCCGGTTTGGATTTCTCTATAACCCCAAAAATAATGTCACTTGTTTCGATTCCGGTAAGCCCCATTACGCCGGGAGCAATCGCACTAACAGCGCGATAGCCTTTCTCCACATTTTCTGGTTGTAATTGAAATAAATGCCTGGTTATGATTAAATTCTCACAAACACTTGGCCCTAAGGCATCTGGTGTGACATTCCAGTTTCCTAACCCGACAACTAAACAACTAGCATCTTTAGAAATTTTCAGCATTTGCAGAAAAGAGTGAAACTCACGAGTAAATACCTTTTGAACTTCTTGTTGCGTGTGACTATCTTGTGAGCGAATTCCTTGTACTTCAAGGGTAAGATAATGGCCTTGCTTTTTCCCAACACGCTTTTCTCCTTCAGCCGTGACTGTTGCCATAGAAATCTTCATGTCATTTTCCATTTTTTCTTGGATGATGACACCTTCAATTTCCTTGTTCTCAACCTTGTTCTTTCTCTTTCCAGTTAATTGCTCTAAAGCTATTTCAAAAGCTTCTGTTGCGAGGTCTGTCCGCACAGAATATTGATTTAAATCTATGTCTTTTTCTGTCATTACAAGCTCCTCCGTTCTATTCCTTTCTTTTTCACATCATTTCCTTCCTTTCCAAATTTCATTCAGAAGTATTGCAATCCGGCAGTCTGTTTGATAAAATATCCTTTGTTCTTATCGTTTATAACGGTATTGGTCGAGTGATATAGAATCTCGATGCTATACAGGAGGTGAAAGGAATGCCAAACATTAAATCAGCTATTAAACGCGTAAAAGTGAATGATGCAAAAAGCGCACAAAATGCAGCAGCAAAATCTGCTATGCGTACTGCCATAAGAAAGTTTGAAGCAGCTACGGAAGCGAATCAAGAAGATGCAAAAGAATTATTTAAAACTGCCGTAAAACAATTAGATAAAGCAGCAACAAAAGGTTTAATCCACAAAAATACTGCTAATCGTCAAAAAGCTCGTCTATCAAAAAAATTGAGCCATATGGCATAATCAGGAAAAGCGTAAGGCACCCGCCTATCGGCGACAAGCAAATGTTCTAGGACAAAGAAAGGCGTTCTTTGCCTTTCCTTGTCCCAGGTTATTTGACCTCGAGCCGATGGCGCCTGGAGCTAGATCGACCGCAACATCATGCAAGTTATCCACAAGCTAGAATTTATAAATTCATAATCAAAAAAACGCCCCGTTTGGGACGTTTTTTTAATCTTCATTTACGTTTCCTAATTGAAGTAAAAACAATTCTAAAGCGACCTCTCTCCCCGCTCCTCCAGTTTTAAGTTTTAGGTCTGTTTGTGATAAAAGCTTGATAATTTCCGCTAATTCCGCTTCAGAAAAAGACCGAGCTTGTCCGGCGGCAAGCTTTATCCGAAAAGGATGGACTTTTAATGTACTGGCAATCTGGGTTTGTCCATAGCCACGTTTAACCAATTCTTTTACTTGATAAATCAAACGAAATTGACTTGCAATTAAGGCTAAAATTTTGATAGGCTCCTCATTTTGCTTTCGTAAGTCATAATATATTCTGAAAGCTTGGTCCATTTTCCGTTGGACAACTTTATCAATTAAATCAAATATATTTTGTTCTAATGACCGGGAAGCCAATTTTTCTATTGTTTCAATATGAACTTCCTTCTCTGGTTCAACATACAAAAATATTTTCTCAAGTTCTGAATGAAGACGAGTTAAATCGGGACCAACTAAATTTACTAATAAATCAACGGCGGATTGGTCCATTTTCACTTGCCGATCTGCTGCTTGTTGTTGAACCCAGACAACTAACTCTTTCTCGTTTAGTTTTTTCCCTTCCACCACTTCTGCATGTTTCTTTAATAATTTCGTTATTTTTTTCCTTTCATCTAATTTTTCATAATCACCCGCAAACACTAAAATCGTATAAGGCGCTGGCTCTAGTATATAGGTCTCTAATTTTTTCAGATTATGTTCCACTTTCTCCTTTGACTTTTCTGAGGTAAGAAAGATCGGGTTATGTAAAATCACCAATTTTTTTTCTCCAAAAAAGGGGAATGTTTCTGCATCCTCTAATGCCTGTTCTATTGGAGTTTCCTCCATATCGTAAACAGATAAATTAAAGTCCATTTCCTCATCTGTTAACACATTTGTCACTATTTTTTGCTTTGTTTCATTGATTACATAACTTTCTGTTCCGTATAATAAATACAAAGAAGCAAATTGTTTTTTTTCTAATTGATCCCAAATTTTCATGTTCTAGCCCTTCTCTCATTCATCTTCTTATTATATCGTAAGAAAGCTGGGCTCATTTGACAAGTGCAAAGAGACAAATCAACATAAGTCGATTTGTCTCAGATCTATGATGAACGCTACAAGGAAAAGTCCTAGGAGTCTTTTCCTGTAGCGGAACATAGCGCATGCGCTTCTTACTTGTTGGTTATCATTCTGCAGAATATAAGAAGTATCTTCTTGTATCTATATTGTGACCTCGTTACTAAAAAGTATGGGTGTAAACTCTTGACAACAGTGGTAATGGAAAAAGTGGATTTTTTTTAAGTCTTCGTCTATACTATAAGTGGAAACAGGAGGGATAGAAGTGAACGAATTTGAAAAAAATGTACAATCGAAACGAAATGACGCGATAGACTCAGGTGTTGGTTTTGTCGTTTCTTTTGTTTTCTTCGCTGCTATTTTTGTATTAGGAACGGTTATTGAAATTGTAGGAAAGTAATTTTTTAAAGAAAGTTTGCTCTCATGCAGACTTTTTTTGTTTAGGCCAAACCATTGCTACGCGGGTATGTTATATTTTTTGTCGCTTTACTATATCTTATTGAGGGATGGTTTGAAACGTTCCACCCTTATGTGAAAATTTATAATGTAATGCCCCCTGTTCATCGATCCGAAAAACCTTCACATTGAATTTTTGCAGATTTTCTAACACATCGGGATGTGGGTGTCCGTAACGATTATTCCTACCGGCAGATATTATCGCATATTTAGGCTTGATTCTTTCTAATAATTCAATACTTGTTGATGTCTTACTCCCATGATGACCAACCTTTAAAACATCCGTTGGCAATTCTCCAAAAGTCTGTAATAATTCCATTTCTCCTTCTATCTCTAAGTCACCCGTAAACAACCACTTCAATCCACCAAAATCTGCTAGCAAAACAAGTGAAGAATTATTATCTAGATACTTTTCATCTAAAGGATAAATGAATGAAAATGAACCCGATATATTTTCCCATTTCTCCCCTGCCTTACTAACCGTGATCTTCACATCTTTTTCCTCTGCCTTCGTTAGAAAAGCTTTCATCATTGGTTTTTCCCAAGAGTTCGGAGGGATATGAACTTCCTTTATCTTTATTTGATTTAAAAGCTCCTCACCAGCTCCCATATGATCAATATCTGCATGTGTTAAAATTAATTTATCAATTTTCTGCACACCTTTGCTTTTTAAAAAAGGAAGCAAAATATCCTTCCCTGTATCAAATGGACTTTCCCGCACTCTCCATTCATCTTTCGGAAAATCAATCTGTCCTCCAGTGTCAATTAGATAAGTCCCCCGATTATAGGGCAATTGAATAAAAATACTATCCCCCTGCCCGACATCAATAAAAACCACTTCTCCCTTTGTCGAGTAATGTAATCCCCCAAAATAGATGATGAAAATGATTAGGAGGGGAAAAACGGCAACTACCCGAAACTTTTTCTTTTCCCGCAAAAGAAAATAGACCCCAATTCCAAGGATGATGAAGAATAGGGCAATGCCGCTTGGTTTTCCCGTAATAACAGAAGAAAATTTCCATGAGCTTACATGCGTCACAACATGTTCGGAAAAGATCAAAATCTTTGATAAAACATTGGTAAAAAATATAAAGATCTTATCATCTACAAATTGTAACACCCAAGTAAAAATCGCAGAAGGAAGCACGATCAATGAATAAAACGGAACAAAAAACATATTCGCAATAAGACTCACGATCGAGAATTCATAAAAGTGCCACACTAAAATGGGGAGAGAAACGAGCATTGAAGTAAGAGATGTTTCAAACAAAGTCTTAAGAAATGAAGTTTCTTTCGAAAAGCCATTTGACATCATAACTAATCCCATTGATACAGCAAAGGATAATTGAAAACCCGCTTGATAAATAATATAAGGATGAAACAAAATAAAGAGGATAAAACTGATGGCAACCGTATCCATTGTAGTAAGCGGCAGACGCCACTTTTTTGATGACAGAAGAAACAGCATCATCAGCACTGCCCTAATAACCGGAGGATTGGCGCCCGTTATCATTGCATACAGTGGCAAGAAACCAACAAAAACCCAGTACGTGACTTCTTTGGTTAAACCGATTCTTTTAAAGAAGTAATAAAGAAAGCCCATTATGAACCCAACATGAAGGCCAGAAATGGCCAATAAATGGATAATACCCAAACGCTGATAAGCATTCAATAGATCTTCATCAAAAAAGGTTCGTTCGCCAAAAATAAGGGCGTTCACATAAGGGAGAAGTGTGGTGGGAAAGTTTTCCTCAACAAGACGAATTCCTTGTTCGCGAATATTGATGATGTAATGGGTAAGTGATTTTTTGCTAGAGGTACAATTTTGAAGCGTATTTTTCGAGGGCTGGAGAATCCAATGGATATTATGCCTTTTTAAATACTTAGCATAATCAAAGGCATGTTCATTCGTATTTTGCATTGGTTCGAGCAATTCACCTGAGATTTTGCAAACAGTACCAGCTTGAATCGACCTTTTTAAGAATTCCTTTTCTTGCTCAGTTTGGATAAGATACTGTAACTGGAGTTTCTCGTGATCGGTGACGACGATCGCCTTTAACCGATCTCCATCAATGAGAGGGAATTGTTGAAATGTAATGGTCGTGGTCATGTCCCCTTGATTATAAATGGAGCGATTATTTTTTTCTTTGAGGAAGCCAATGCTCGAAAAAATCAAAAGACATACACAACAAGTTAACAAAAGCTTGATATTTTTTTCAAGTATGACTCTGATCATGAGCAAGAGTGTCAATAAAATAGAAAATAAATGGAATTCAAGCGTGATTAAGAGGCCCGTCAGTGAAGCAAGTGCTAAAAAAATCCATCTACCTGTAAACATAGCATCTCCTTTATTCAATATCATTGCATAATGAAGGAGCTGTCCGAAAAGTCCCTATCCAGTTACCCTAAGCTTTTGGGCAGCTCCTAGAAAAAGCCTATTAGACACTCTCCGCAAATGATAGGAAGACGTCCTTATCAAGAGGAACTTTCTCTGTTTTCACATTTGCTTGTTCAAGAAGTTCTAGGGCATATGGGTGATTTTTATAATCTTCAGCATAGTAAACAGCTTTTATTCCCGCTTGAATAAGGGCTTTACAGCATTGTAAACACGGAAAATGTGTGACATAAATTTCCGCTCCCTCTGTTGCTACTCCGAATTTCGCACATTGGAGGATGGCATTCATTTCAGCATGAATCGTTCGGACACAATGATTATCGACAATATAACAGCCCTCATCCGCACAATGAGTGCCACCTGCAATGGAACCGTTATAACCGCCTGCGATCATCCGCTTATCTCTTACAATCGTAGCGCCAACCGCTAATCTTGTACAAGTACTGCGAGATGATAGTAATTGACTTTGTGCCATAAAATATTGGTTCCAGGATATTCTTTTCATGTTTTTACTCCTCTACTTTTTTCTCATTATAACAGATTACCAAAAAATCACGTTTGATTCAGTATATTTCTCCCATGTTATTGAACTTTAATTTGTTCCTTAAATTTTTCAAATGTCTTTTCGCCGATACCAGATATATTCATAAGCTCTTCTATCTCTTTAAACAAACCGTTTTCTTCGCGATATTGTATAATAGCGGCTGCTTTACTTGGACCTATCCCTGGCAATGTTTCTAATTCATCTGCATCTGCCTTATTAATATTCACTTTCTCGTCGTTACTAGAATTCATATTGTTTAAATCGGCCATTTCCATTTCTACTTCACCGATTTCCGGAATATAAATCACCATTTCATCATATAATTTCATCGCAAAGTTAATTTGTTTTTCATCAGCCGTCTTTAGTAAGCCGCCTGCCTTTTCTAGCACATCATGTACTCGCTCTCCTGCCACTACTTTGTATAACCCCGGTTTTTTAACTGCTCCTTTCAAATCGACAAAAATATTCTCAGGTGCCAACTCTTTCTCTTGTTTTTCCACTTCTAATTGATCTGACTCCTGTTCCGTCCATAATGGATCATTTAACGCTCCCTCTTCCTTCTGATGAAACTTAAATAAAAGCAGAGAAAGTATAATAATCGCAATCACTACAATCATAATCAATTGTTTATATTTTTCAAACCAAACAGGCAATTTTTTTATCCACCTCACATCTTTATGAATATTTTTTGGGCACCAGCATACATTTGTTAAGAGTAATGGATGAAGGAGGGAGAAACGTGAAGGTCGGAATTATCGGAATCGGAAATATGGGTACTATTCTTTTTGAAGCACTTCTCACAGGAAAGGCCATATCTCCTTCAAACCTAATGATTATCAACCGCACAAAGGCAAAAGCTGAGAGCCTTAGAGATAAATACAAGGGAATCACCGTCGCAAATAGTCCCAAAGAGTTAATTGAAACGTCTGATCTAATCTTTCTTTGTATGAAGCCGAAGGATTTTTACGATTTTCTTCATCAGAACAGGCTATATTTTAGAAAAGAGCAGTGTCTTGTCTCTATTACAAGCCCTATTCAAACAGGTTGGTTAGAAAAAGTGGTTTCCAGTTCTTGCGCACGCGCCATTCCAAGCATAACAAATCGTGCCCTTTCAGGAATTACATTATTTACTTTCGGAGACCGATGTACAGATAAGTGGAAGAATGAATTACTTGAAACCTTTTCGATGATCTCTACCCCTCTTATTATTTCCGAAGAGATCACAAGAGTATCTTCAGATATTGTGAGTTGCGGACCAGCGTTTTTTAGTTATATGACGAGGCGATTCATTGAAGCGGCCGTAACGGAAACGAAAATCGATGAAAAAACAGCCGAAAAATTATTTGAACATATGTTGATTGGCTTAGGCGATCTACTGAAAAAAGGGTATTATTCCTTATCTGAACTAGAAGAAAAGGTATGTGTGAAAGGCGGAATTACCGGAGAAGGGATTCGGGTATTAGAAAATGAATTGGGAGATACATTTGAAAAGGTTTTTCAAGCAACTCATAAAAAATATGCACAGGAGGTCCAAGAATTAAAAAAGGATTTTGTCGATTAAATAAGCTTTCGACAGATTTTACAATAATCCTGCTTTTTTTTAAAAAAATTTATTTTTATGCCAGTGGGGGAAGATTTGTCCCCACTGGTCAGCTTACATTTCCTTTTGACAGACAAAAAAGATCCGCTCCGATTTCTCCTTTGGAGTGTCCTTCGTAAAATCCGCCGTAATCGATAAAATTTTGAATCCCGCTTCTTTTAACCATTTTGTATAATCTTCTACTAAATATGTCCTTTGCATATGGATCTCATCAAATCGTTCATATTGACTCGTATCATCATCTTTCAGAAAAAAAGTAAGATCATGTTCTACTGTATAAGGTGTCTTTCCTGAATAACAATCCCATATATAAGAAATTTCTTCATCCACATAAGAGAATGTTTGATCCATAAAGACTTTTTCTATTTTATACGGAGAATGGATGTCAAATAGAAATAAGCCGTTTGGATTCAAATGGGCACGGACACGATCGAATGTGCTTATAACCTGTTCTGGTGACTGCAGGTAATTTAAAGAGTCACAAAAAATAGTCACGATATCATATTGACCCAAACCTTCCAATTTGGACATATCTTGCTCATAAAATGTAATGTTTTCGTTCATTCCTTTTGCTTTTTCATGAGCAACCATTAGCATATCCGAGGACAGGTCCACTCCAGTTACTTCATAACCGTTTTGAGCAAGTAATACAGATAATGTACCAGTCCCACATGCAATTTCTAAAATCTGTTTCCCTTTTACTTGATTGGCCTGCTTTTCTCGTTCTACAAATTGAAGCCATTTATTATAGGGGACATCACTCATTAATATATCGTAAACATAAGCGAAGCGGCCATACATTAACGATTCACCCTACTTATTACATCAATCATTGGTGCATCTCCCCAGAGTTTTTCCAAATTATAATAGCTACGTTCATCTCGATGGAAAATATGGGCGATGACATCCCCAAAATCCATGAGAATCCATTTTCCCTCATCAAAACCCTCAATTTTTTTAACATCAGTTCCTATTTCTTCAGACATATCCTTCATTTCTCTTGAGATTGCTTGAACTTGTTTACCTGAATTGGCGTGGCAAATGATAAAATAATCTGCAATCAAGGATAAACCTTTCATATTAAGAACAACAATATCTTCCGCTCTCTTATCATCAGCGGCTTTTACAAGAGTGTCTAATAGCTTTTCCGTATTCAAAAACGAATTCCTCCCTTTTTTACTAAATCATTATAGGCTTCGAACGTATCAGGATAAATAGCAGACTTTTTCGTTAATAAAAACGCAATCGTATTACTTAACGCTTTTAGTATGGCTTCATCCAAATTTTTACAAGCTAGTTCTCTCGTTTCATCAAGCCCCGGAAAATCTCTTTGTGGTTCAATGTAGTCCGCCAAAAAAATAATTTTTTCAAGTCGAGACATATTGGCCCGTCCCGTTGTATGATAACGGATCGCATTTATTACATCCCTATCCTCGATCGCAAATTCTTGGTGAATCAAATAGGCTGCCACTGGTCCATGCCACAATTCGGAATGATAATCGACTAGCCTTGAGTCCTCATTTGCTTTCAAAAGCCATTTTTTCAAGTCATCAATCGACATCAGTTTCGCGTAATCATGGAAGATCGCTGCTAGTTCAACTTTGTTTACATCTTCCCCAAACCGGTCAGCTAATGTAATTGCCGTTTCTAGTACCCTGAGGGTATGTTGATACCTTGGACCGGTCCCTAATGATCTCTGTACAATTTCTAAAGCTTGATTACGATTCATATAAACCATTCTCCTCAATATAATGAATGACATTATCGGGTAAAAGATATTTTATGGAGAAGGACTTTTTACATCTTTCCCTAATGAGCGTAGAAGATATATCCATTTGAGGAACTTCTATATATTGAACGGGATATGGACTTTCTAGCTCATATTCCGGACGATTCACCCCTATAAAAGAAACAAGCTCTGCTAATTCTTCAATGCCGTGCCATTTGGGTAAATACTCTACCATATCTGCTCCAATGATAAAATAATACTCAACATCTGGGTTTCTTTCTTTTAACATTTTTATTGTATCAAGTGAATAGGATTTTCCTTGCCTTTCCAATTCAATTTTTTCAATGACAAAGAAAGGGTTATCCCTTATGGCTAATTCTAACATCCGAACCCTGTCAGACTCGGTTGTGCCACTTTTTCTCACCTTATGAGGAGGCTCTTGATTAGGCATAAAAGCAATTTGATCTAATTTTAGAGTATGTAATACTTCATTCGCGATCACTAAATGGCCAAGGTGTGGAGGATCAAAGGTACCACCTAAAATGCCTATACGCTGTTTTTGCATACTAGAAATCTCCTCGTATTATGGTAATTCAAGTTGTTTATTATCTTGCGATTCTTTATATAAAATAATCGTATTCCCGATAATTTGAACAAGTTCGGCATTTGCACCTGCAGATAAAGCGTTGCCGACCGTTTCCCGATCTTCCTCACAATTTTGTAAAATGCTAATTTTGATCAACTCCCTTGCTTCAAGGGCTTCCTTGATTTGCTTAATCATATTATCATTTACTCCACCCTTCCCTACTTGGAAAATCGGCTGAAGGTGATGAGCTGTTGATCTTAAAAAGCGTTTTTGTTTTCCGGTTAACATATATTTCCTCCTAATTGTCTGATTACTGTCCCGGTCATTCTTTCTATATTTGGCATTTTCCCTGTCCACTTTTCAAATGCTAAAGCACCTTGGAAAACGAACATACCTAATCCATTTTGTATTTGGGCCCCTTGGCTTTCAGCATGCTTAAGAAAAGCTGTTTGAAATGGATTGTAAATAATATCAGATACAAAGGCTTGAGGATTTAAGCGAGCCAGCGATAATGGAGATTGATCGATTTTTGGATACATCCCTATAGACGTAGTTTGGATGACCAACGTGTACTCATTTAGTTTATCTTCTGCCTCAGCAAAGGATAAAGCAGAAGAATAACCTTTATAAGGGCAACTATTTATAAGATTTAGCGCTCGTTCAACCGTACGATTACAGATATCAACGTGCTTAATACCTTTCGATAATAATGTATAAAAAATCGCTTTTGCTGCCCCTCCTGCCCCTATAATTAATACTCGTTCATTCTCTAATTCCTCTTTCCATTCTGCTTGTAAAGCTCTCATGAACCCTTCTCCATCTGTATTGAAACCAATCCATTGATCATTTTCCCTTACTACCGTATTAATTGCGCCAATAGCCTGAGCCAATGGGTCGATTTGATCTAAGTAAGGGATAATTGCTGTTTTATGCGGGATCGTGATATTGAAGCCTTCCACCCCGATCGCTTTCATTCCTTTAATTGCTATTTCCAAGTCTGCCCCTTTAATATGAAATGGGTGGTAGTGAGCGTTCATTCCTAATTCTTTAAATTCTCGATTATGCATCACAGGAGATAGAGAATGTCCGATAGGATCCCCAATCACTCCATATAATTTCATCGTCAACATGTCCCCTTTTTCTCTCTATTAAATAAGTGATTTTCGTAATAATACATGAACACCTTTCGGAACATAGGCTGCGACTTTTGCTCCAGCTTCTGGTATAGTCACCCAGCCCAAGCCTGAAAAAACAATATCTGTTTTCCCTTCGCGAATGGTAAAATCATGGCGAATGAGTTCCGGGAAAGTTTCAAGCTCATCCTTTCGTGGTGGTTGCAGCATGTCTCCAAGATGATTTTTATATAAAGCATCCGCATTTTCTAATTTAGTCCGATGAATGTCTAGCTCATTTCCCATATAACACACGAGGGAACGGCGGCCGCCTTTTTCATAATCTAGCCTAGCTAATCCACCAAAAAACAAAGTTTGTTGTTCATTTAATTGAAACACTCTAGACTTAATTTCTTTTTTCGGTGTAATGATCTTCAAATCCTTTTTGCTAACATAGTGAGCAATTTGGTGATGATTGATAATACCAGGAGTATCAATCAATGATTGGCCATCATTTAAAGGAATATTGATCATATCTAATGTGGTTCCAGGGAAATGAGAAGTCGTAATAAGATTTTCTACTTCTGCTGCCTCATGCAAGATGCGATTAATCAATGTTGATTTACCAACATTTGTACAACCGACTACATACACATCTTTTCCATCTCGATAATGATCGATTTTCTCAAGTACCTCTTGAATATGAAATCCTTTTTGCGCACTTGTCAGAAGAACATCAATGGGTCTAAGCCCTAATTGCTTTGCCTCATTCTTCATCCACTGAATCACTTTACTCGATTTCACTGACTTGGGGAGTAAATCCGCTTTATTTCCAATCAGTAAAATCGGGTTTTTCCCTACAAAGCGATGAAGCCCAGGAAGCCAACTTCCGTTAAAATCAAAGATATCAACAATTTTGACAATCAGACTATCCGTTTTTGCCAACTGATTTAAGATATTCAGGAAGTCTTGATCTGTAAGTGATACATCCTGGACCTCATTATAATGCCTTAGCCGAAAACATCTTTGACAGATAATCTCTTCTTTTGCTAAAGACGAGCTTGGTGCGTAACCGACTCCTTTGGGATCCTCCGTCTGAATCGTAACACCGCACCCATAACAAATATATTCTTCGGTATTGCTCAATTTGATTCCTCCCAATCAATCAAGCCTTTTCGCTTGAAATTCGCCATTATCTTACGTTCAATTTTACGATTAAATTGAGTAAAAAAACCATCTGAGCTAGCAACAGGAACAACCAAAATCGTGTGTAAACCCAGGCGGTTTCCACCCAATATATCTGTTAATAACTGATCTCCAATAATGACCGTTTCTTCCTTTTTCAAATTCATTGTTAGTAGAGCCTTTTTAAAAGCTGTACTTAGTGGCTTTCTCGCCTTTGAAATGAAAGGTATTCCTAGTGGATCTGAAAAAACTCTCACTCGTTCTTCATTATTATTTGACACGATCGTAATTTTAATCTGATGCTGCTTGATTTCATTTAACCACTCAATTAACGTTGGTGTCGCATTCGGTCGGTCCCACTCAACTAATGTATTATCAAGGTCTGTAATAATACCCTTGACCCCTTTTTCTTTTAATACGCTCGGAGAAATATGATAAATACTTTTGACATATTCTCCAGGCAGGAATTTTTTTAGCAATGATTTGCACCTCTATTAAAAAATATATGTAAATGTATCTTACCTAATTTTTGACAAAATCGCATCTTTTTTGTTAATACCAAATACTTTTCGACATTTTCTAACATCGTTTCACCTGTGGATAACTTTATTCACTTTATTAAAGTGTTTACATCAAGTCTTAGCGGATTTTTCCATAAGTTGCCCACAAGTTATCCACTCCTCCCTGTGGATAAAGGAACACTTGTTCCAAACAACTAATTTTGTTAAAGTAATTATAACGTTTAGACAAACTATTATTTTATGAAGGTGTTTTGCTTTTATACTTAAAATTGCTGGAGGTGAAAGCTGATGAATAAGCTATCAGACGAACTATTGATTGAATCTTATTACAAGGCTAAAGAACTCAAGTTGAGTTACGACTTTATTCAGCTAATTGAAATGGAGCTCCACCGGCGATCATTACAACTAGAACAGTATACGAAAAAAGTAACCTTAAATTAATGCAATTGAATTTTAATGACAAAGCGTCCGTAAACTTCATTTATGGTGCTTTGTTTTTATTTTCCCAATCACTTCTCCATATTTCACGGGGACAGGCAGGGCTTGTTGTAACTGTGGCTCAAAAGTCGCTTTTGGGAACAACAATATAACTGTCGAACCAAAGGAAAAGTAGGCAATTTCCTCTCCTTTTTCCCAAGTTTCATTTTGATTTATCACTTCAACCGAGTTAATCATCATCGCTCCAACTTTTACCATCGCCAGACGAACATCTTCGTGTTGTAATATCGTGATGATTCGATAATTGGTCGCTAAAGTTGCTCTGCCGTATTTTAACCCTAATGAATTAACTGGAAAAGAACGTTTGCCAAGGCTGTATTGATTGAGTTTTTTCACAAATAATGGAGAGTGAATGCGATGATAATGGGATGGACTTAAATAGATGATCATATACGTCCCCTCTACAAATTGTTTGGCTTGCTCTTTTCCACCAAGCATTTCTGCAACGGAATATCTTTTCCCTTTTACCGTGATATCCTGGTTTAAATTAACCGTCCCCATATCCTCAATCACACCATCAACTGGGCTGATCACCGTATCAAATTGTTCATCTATAGAGCGTATACCAGCTTTTAACTTCCTTATGAAAAAAGCATGCAAATTTGGATAGGATTTCCACTGACCAGCCATTTCATCCTGATTGATTCGGAAAATTTTTGCATACGGCTTAATAAATGGTCGACTTAAACTTGATTGAGCAAACCGCGAAATGATATTTGAAAAAATGGGACCATTCGTCGATCTAATCAAAGCTCGATATAATCGTTCTTTCAAAATTTATTCCTCCGATAAAAATTTTGTTAACATTTTTGTTGGAAAGCTTTATAATTATAATGATCCGTACTAAAAAGGAGGTGCTGTAATGTTAACCAATGTAATGGATATGACTATTCGTTTATTGAAAGCAAATGCTGCAAATGTTTTAACTCTACTCAACTTAGGATTGGGCGGATTTGCCATCATCGCCTGTATAAACGGTCAACTTCATTTAAGCTTACTCTTCATATTTATTGCCGCCCTTGCTGACCGCTTCGACGGAATGACTGCTCGAAAGTTTCATATTGAATCGGATCTAGGAAAACAACTTGACTCAATGAGTGATATAATTTCTTTCGGGGTCGCTCCTGCCTTGTTATTATATCAGGGAATTCTTCATTTGTTTGGTTTTCCGGGAATATTTTTTACTATTTTCTATATCGCTTGTGGGGCTTTTAGACTTGCTCGATTTAATATTGCTGAAAATGATGGATATTTTACGGGACTCCCCATCACTGCCGCTGGATGTTTGCTGACATTAAGTTATCTCACGATTTCATACCTACCATCGCACTCTTTTATTCTTATTAGTTTCCTATTATCCATCATGATGATTAGTAATTTTACAATAAAAAAAGTTTAATAAAAGCCGGTTCACCTCGTAAAGTGTACCCTTTGTAAAGGACATTTTATAAAAAGCCTATGCTACATTAAGAAGATGATTT
>NZ_VTQV01000025.1 GCF_008764245.1 Bacillus subtilis | reverse complement strand
GCTGGTTACACAGACCAAATATTCGGACTGACCCATTTATTAGGATTTAAATTTGCTCCAAGAATACGAGATTTATCAGACTCGAAATTATTTACAATAGATAAGGCAAGTGAGTATCCAAAATTAGAAGTCATTTTACGTGGACAAATAAATACAAAGGTCATTAAAGAGAATTATGAGGATGTTTTGCGATTAGCTCATTCTATAAGGGAAGGAACAGTTTCAGCATCCCTTATTATGGGGAAATTAGGTTCTTATTCAAGACAAAACAGCTTGGCTACAGCCTTACGTGAGATAGGCCGAATAGAAAAAACGATCTTTATTTTGAATTATATTTCGGATGAATCATTAAGAAGAAAAATACAAAAAGGATTGAATAAAGGAGAAGCCATGAATGGACTGGCAAGAGCTATTTTCTTCGGAAAACAAGGCGAGCTTAGGGAACGAACCATACAGCATCAATTGCAAAGGGCCAGTGCCTTAAACATAATTATCAATGCCATCAGTATCTGGAATACTTTACATCTAACAAAGGCAGTTGAATATCAAAAACGGTCAGGTAGTTTTAATGAAGAATTATTGCACCATATGTCACCTCTAGGTTGGGAACATATTAATTTACTTGGAGAATACCATTTTAATTCGGAGAAAATGGTCTCGTTAGATTCTTTAAGACCATTGAAACTTTCTTAACGTTGTTAAAACTGGGGGAATCGTCTTGAAAATGGGCTTAGCGTTGTAAATTCGCATTTTCCTGACGCTACCCCTAATTGTAAAGAATCCTTCAGGTGTCCAATCCTTCATTTTCCCCGTCGCGACCCTTGTCCTAATTTTTATTCTACCTTCGTCAATCCAAGCAAGCTCATTCGTCTGTTTATTCACAATAACAAGCGAATCTCCTGGTAATAATGCCGCATCCATTGGCCAGAATGGTGTAGAAATAAAGAAAAATATCATCAGCCATATTTTCACTGTAAACACCCTTTTTTATCTATAGTTTGCACTAGAGACTTCTTCTCATGCATTCATAGGCATGTGAAGCTAGCGCAACTCCATAGACGGGAGCCAGCTAAAGGTAGTAGCCAATTGTATATTATAGACGTCAAAAAAACCCTAACAATTGTTAGGGTTTTTCATCAAACCTCTTCACAATATTCATCAAAATATTGTTGAAGCTTATTCACTACAGACATAGGATCGTGTCCTTCGATCTCATGTCGCTCAACCATTGTACAGATTTTGCCATCTTTTAACAAAGCAAAGGATGGAGATGATGGAGGATATTCGGTAAAAAAGCTGCGTGCCTTTGCTGTGGCTTCTTTGTCTTGACCAGCAAATACTGTCACAAGATGGTCTGGTCGTTTATCATAATGGACAGCATGCGCAGCCGCAGGACGAGCAATTCCGCCAGCACATCCACATACTGAATTGATCATCACAAGCGTTGTTCCTTCTTGTGTTAACTTCTCTTCTACTTCCTCAGGGGTTGTAAGCTGTGTATAGCCTGCTCTTTCCATATCTTCACGTGCCTGAGTCACTACATCATTCATATAAAGATTAAAGTCCATACTCAATTCATTTACACTCCTTTGCACAAGCATTCTTCTTTCCTATCATACCAGTATCTTGACCTTTTAGGCAAATGATCCGTTTTAGAACAAAAGGGCTGGAGCGAAGTCCAGACACTAGAAAAATTCCTTTTAACCATTTTAATAAAAAAGGTTTAATTATCCAAGAAATGGATATTCTAATAATACATCTAGATCCATACCCCTAAACTCCCTAGATGTTTTGGACAGCAAAATAGCTGTCCTTTTTTTAATTTTGAACAGAGCAGGTGGTTTTTCTCCACCTGCTCTGTTTAAAAAAATATATTGGGACGGATCTCTGCTTGTTAATACACCGACGTATTTTCTTTTGGTATATTTTCAAGAATTTCTTTAATCCGCTGCATAAAATGTCCGGAGATAAGCCCGTCCAATATTCTATGGTCTAATGAAAGACAAAGATTTACCATATCACGGATGGCAATCCCTTCATTCAGAACCACAGGGCGCTTAATAATCGATTCTACTTGTAGGATTGCGGCTTGAGGATAGTTGATGATCCCGATCGACTGAACAGACCCGAACGAACCCGTATTATTAATCGTAAAGGTTCCACCCTCCATGTCCTCATTAGTTAACTTCCCTGCTCTAGCTTTTTTGGCAAGATCAGCGATATCTCTTGCTATCCCTTTAATCGATTTTTCATCAGCATGTTTAATCACAGGCACAAATAATTCATCCCCTGATGCAACAGCAATGGAAATATTAATATCCTTTTTTTGAATAATTTTGTCGCCTGCCCACATGGAGTTCATCATCGGATATTCCTTAAGTGCTTGGGCAACAGCTTTAATAAAGAAAGCAAAATAGGTTAAATTAAAGCCTTCTTTTTGTTTAAACTCCTCTTTCAAGGAATCGCGATATTGAACAAGCTTTGTGACATCCACTTCAATCATCATCCAAGCATGAGGGATTTCTTCCTTACTGCGAACCATTTTAGTCGCAATCGCTTTGCGAACATTTGAAACGGGAATTTCAATATCTCCCATTCCTGTTTGGACCTTCAGCTTTGGTGAAGCAGACTTTTTCTGTAGTTTTTGTGTTACATTTGGTTGAGCCGCGCGCTCCTCAACTTGATTAGATTCCTCTTTACCAGAAGATCCTACACCAGATTCAATAAGTCTCTGTACGTCTTTTCTCGTTATTCGCCCACCACGGCCTGTCCCGTCCACTTGTGACAAATCAATTTGATGTTCTTGAGAGAGTTTAAGTACAGCCGGCGAAAACCTTAATTTTTGCGATTCTTCATTTTGTTCCTGCATATGCACTCGTTCCTCCCGCTTCGCACTTGCTTTGGCGGTAGTATCTGGTTGGTCTTGTGCGTAATCTTGGTTCTCTACCTCAATTGTACAAATTTTATTTCCTACCTCTAAGGTAATTCCTTCTTCTGCAATCAATTCTTGGATAACGCCCTTAAAAGAAGAGGGAATTTCGGCACTGACTTTATCTGTCATGACTTCTGCAATTGGATCATATTTTTCAACATGATCTCCCGGCTGTACAAGCCAGCGGCTGATCGTTCCTTCCGTGACACTCTCTCCTAGCTTGGGCATGGTGATGTATTCTGTTGCCAAGATGTTACCTCCTTACCTGCATTAAAATTCAGCTAGCTCGCGCATTGATTTTTCGACTTTGTCGGGATTAATCAAGAAGCTCTTTTCCAACGTTGGAGCGAAAGATGTTGCGGGAACATCTGGCCCAGCCAATCTCATGATAGGCGCGTCCAGTTCAAACAAGCAGTGTTCGGCAATAATCGCTGCAACTTCACTTATCACACTACCTTCCTTATTATCTTCAGTGATAAGTAATACTTTACCTGTCTTAGATGCTGCATCGATAATAGCTTGTTGATCAAGCGGATAAACCGTCCTTAAGTCAAGAATATGCGCCTCTATTCCCTCGGCTGCTAAACGATCAGCAGCTTGTAGAGCAAAATGGACACATAATCCATAGGTGATAATCGTAATATCATCACCTTCCCTTTTCACATCCGCTTTTCCAATCGGCAATACATAATCCTCTGTTGGCACCTCACCTTTAATCATTCGATAGGCCCTTTTATGTTCTAAAAACAGCACAGGATCTTCGTCACGAATGGCTGCTTTTAACAATCCTTTTATATCATAAGGGGTAGAAGGCATAACAACTTTCAAACCTGGCTGATTGGCAAAAATCGCTTCGATCGATTGAGAATGGTACAAGCCACCACCGACGCCTCCCCCATAGGGTGCCCGAATCACCATTGGACAACTCCAATCATTATTAGAACGGTAGCGGATCTTAGCCGCTTCTGAAATAATTTGATTGACGGCTGGCATAATAAAATCAGCAAACTGCATTTCGGCAATTGGTTTATACCCATACATTGCCGCGCCAATCCCTACTCCTGCGATGGCAGATTCAGCCAGTGGCGTGTCAATGACTCTCTTTTCACCAAATTGTTGATATAGGCCTTGGGTTGCCTTAAAGACACCGCCCTTTTTACCGACATCCTCCCCAAGAATAAAGACTTTTTCGTCTCGCTCCATCTCTTCCTTCATAGCTAGAGTGACAGCTTCAATATAAGATAGGACCGCCATTTGTTTTATTCCCCCTGTTTTTCCGCTGCATAAACGAAATTTAGAATCGTATCCGGTTTCGGATCTGGTGCACTTTCCGCGTATTCCGTTGCCTCGTTTACTTGCCTCATTACACGATCATTTATTTCTTTCTCTTTATCCTCATTTAAAACGCCAACTTCTGTTAAATAACGACTGAACAAGGAAATTGGATCTTTCTCTTGGATTTGAGATAACTCTTCCTCTGGACGATAATGACGATGGTCATCATCTGATGAGTGTGGCGTATTCCGCTGTGTCATCGTTTCAATTAATGTGGGGCCTTCTCCCCGTTTTGCCCGTTCAACGGCAATTTTCACTACCTCATATACAGCAAGCGGATCTTGTCCATCTACAGTAAATCCAGGCATTCCATATCCTTGTGCACGATCTGCAACTTGCTTACAAGCCAATTGTTTCTCAGCGGGGACTGAAATGGCATATTGGTTATTTTCGCACATGAAGATAACCGGCAATTTATGAACCCCTGCAAAATTAGCCCCTTCATGGAAATCGCCTTGATTGGATGACCCTTCACCAAAGGTAACAAAGGAGACAATATCCTCTCCCGCCATGCGAGCAGCCAAGGCAATTCCAACGGCATGGGGAACTTGTGTTGTAACAGGAGAAGAGCCTGTTACAATCCTATTTTTTTTATCACCAAAATGGCCCGGCATTTGTCTCCCGCCCGAGTTAGGGTCTTCTGCTTTGGCAAAGCTTGATAGCATGATATCCTTTGCTGTCATACCAAATGAGAGAACGACTCCAAGATCTCGATAATAAGGTAAAATATAATCCTTTGCCCGGTCAAGTGCAAAAGCTGCCCCTACCTGTGCAGCTTCTTGACCTTGACAAGAAACAACAAAGGGGATTTTTCCGGCACGATTTAAAAGCCATGTTCGCTCATCTAATCGCCTTGCCATCAGCATTGTTTCATATATTTCTAAGACATTTTCATCACTAAGCCCAAGCTCAGCATGACGGGTTTTTACCATGTAAATCCCTCCCTAATTTGAATATATACGGCATTATATGTGGATTGCTGTACGGTCCACAGCTAGTGCCGCTTCACCTATTGTTTCGCTTAACGACGGATGTGGATGAATCATCGTTCCCACTTCCCATGGAGTCGCATCTAAAACAAGAGCTAACCCTGTTTCAGAAATTAAATCTGTCACATTTGGACCAATCATATGAATTCCCAATAGATCATTTGTTTCCTGATCTGCTATGATTTTAACAAACCCAGTTGAATCTCCAAAAACAAGTGCTTTTCCATTTGCTAAAAAAGGAAAATTGCCTATTTTAACTTGAAACCCATTATTTAAGGCTTCTTTTTCTGTCATACCAATACTTGCGACCTCCGGATGACTATAAACACATCTTGGTACATTTTGATACTGAATAGGGCTTGGATTCAGTCCGGCAATATGTTCAACGGCTTGAATCCCTTCATGTGATGCAACATGAGCAAGTTGTAATCCACCAATGACATCCCCAATTGCGTAAATATGCGATTCTTGGGTTTGCATATTATGATTGACTTGAATAAAGTCCTTTTCAAGTCGAATATCTGTATTTTGTAAGCCGATTTGTGAAATGTTCGCCTCTCTTCCGACAGAAACAAGAATTTTTTCTGCAGAAAAGCTCTTTATTTCATCATGTTTTTCTATTTGAATTGTCGCTTCCCCGTTATCAATCCTAATGGTTTCTGCCAATACTTTGGCATTCGGGATGATCTGGACACCCTTTTTCATTAATTCTTTCGTAAGTTCTTGGGAAATGTCTTGATCTTCATTAGGAAGGATTCGATCCGCATATTCTAGGACCGTCACTTCCACCCCAAAATCTGATAGCATGGAAGCCCACTCGATCCCAATCGCTCCTCCACCGATAATTAAGATAGACCTAGGCAGTTGATTTAGTTCTAAAGCATGTTCAGACGTCAATACAGTCTCCCCATCAATTTTTAATCCCGGTAAAGTTCGCGGATTAGATCCAGTTGCAATGATTAAATTTTTCGGAATTAACAGTTCATTATCATCTTCTAGTTCCACAGATACCGTTCCAGGTAACGGTGAGAAAATGGAAGGACCTAAAATGGTGCCTACTCCATTATAAACGTCAATCTTTCCTTTTTGAATGAGTTGCTGAACACCTTTATATAATTGGTTTACGATTTTATGTTTTCGTTCTTGGACTTTTTCAATTTGTAACTGTACTTTGTCTGTGACCACACCAAATTCAATACTTCTGTTTGCAAGAGAAAAAACTTCAGCACTGCGGAGCATTGCTTTACTTGGTATACACCCCTTATGCAGGCATGTACCACCGAGTTTATCACTTTCTACGATCGCTGTCTTTAAACCAAGCTGAGAGGCACGAATAGCAGCAACATATCCACCAGTTCCGCCTCCTAAAATGACCAAATCATACTCAACAGCCATTCTATTTCCTCCCATCTATTTTCTACAATTTTGTTTCCACAGCTTAAATTCTATTAGCCAAAATATGCTTATCATTAAGGAGGAATTGGCTACGAGATTTTCTCATTTGTTCGATTCTTTCTTCTGCCATACGGTCTGCAGCTAAATACGTTGGAATATGATCCCGTTTCGAAATTTCGATTACCTTTGCAACATTTTGGTAAATCGTCTCTACTCTTTTTAAGGCTCTTTCACGATTATAACCGTATAATTCATCAGCTACATTGATTACGCCCCCAGCGTTAATGACATAATCGGGAGCATAGACAATGCCCATCTCATGAATAAGATCGCCATGCTGAGGATCTTGCAATTGATTATTGGCTGACCCAGCAATTACTTTTGCCTTTAATTGCGGGATTGTTTGGTCATTAATAATCGCTCCCAAAGCACATGGAGAAAAAATGTCTGCATCTACACTATAAATATCATCTGGATCCACTGCTTTTGCGTCAAAAGCCGTAACTGCACGATTAACAGAGTCTCTATTGATATCTGTCACAATTAATGATGCGCCTTCCTCATGCAAATAACGACATAGTTCAAACGAGACGTTTCCGACACCTTGAACGGCCACTACTTTCCCTTCAAGTGAATCGGATCCAAAAGCTTCTTTTGCAGCAGCTTTCATTCCTACATAACAACCATAAGCTGTCACAGGAGAAGGGTTTCCTGATGATCCCGAAGCTTGAGAAATCCCCGTTACAAAATTGGTTTCTTCATAAATCAGATCCATATCTTCTACGGTAGTACCGACATCTTCAGCTGTAATATAACGACCATTTAACCCTTGGATAAACCGACCAAAAGCTCTAAACATTGCTTCATTTTTATCTTTTTTCGGATCACCAATAATAACTGTTTTTCCTCCACCTAAGTTAAGACCGGCTGCCGCATTTTTATATGTCATCCCTTTTGCCAATCGCAAGGCATCTTCAATAGCCGCTTCTTCCGAATGATAAGTCCACATCCTTGTACCACCTAAAGCCGGGCCAAGTGTTGTATCGTGAAGAGCGATAATGGCTTTTAGACCTGATGCTTCATCTTGACAAAATAAAAGTTGTTCATAATCATATTTCTCCATATAATCGAATATTTTCATTTTTGAGCGCCTCCCGGAAGTGTCTCTCTATTATGACCTAATATTGATACCTAATCCTAATTCTCTACTTTATTATTGTAACGAAAAGCCCGTTGCTTGACAAATCTTTAAGGTGTACTATGATTTTTTTATACAGAAAAAGACAAAAGCTTGCTTTATTGTTGCAAATGAGGCGATTTTGTTAGCAGCTTACATTGTCAGTAATTCAAAATTGAAGGAGTATATATATGGGTAGAATCGTGGCACTAATTTTATTAGTCATCCCCGGTATCTTGGCAGGATATGGGATCAAATTAATGCGGGATATGCTATTTGGCATTTTGCAAAAGCCTTTTCCATTTCTCTGGTTACAATTTTTAAGTGGTGCCGTTTTTTTTGTAATCGGATTAGGGTTTATCGCAGGTTTTGTCCTTCACCGTGACCGCAAAAGAAATAAAGTACAAAAGCGTTTTAATAACAATGGGGTAAAATAATATTGGGATAAACGGCTAAATCGGGACTAGTCCTAAATAAAGACTGACTGAACAATAAGAAAGACGCAAACTGAAAGACATAATTCAGTTGCGTCTTTTTTTATTGGCTTAAATGACCTTTACGTTCTAACACTTTTTTTAATTTCACCGCTTTTTCGGGAAAATCGGTAATAATGGCTGAACAATTTAGTTGAAAAAGTCTCTTCATGTCTCTTCTCTTATTAATGGTATAAGGACGTACATGAATGCCAAATTCCATTGTTGTTTTAATCAAATCATTTGTTATTATTTTTAATTTTGGGTGGATACCACTTGCCTGTAAAGTTGAGGCATATTCCCAAGGCTTATATAAATAATGATTATACAATGGGGCTGTTTCAACTGCTGGGCAAATTTCTATCATTTTCTGAAGGGAAAGGTGATTAAAGGACGAAATAATAATACGTTTCTCATAAGAATATTTATAAATTAGAGCAGCCACTTTTTCCTCAAGTTCTTCGTAAGAAAAAATATTGTTTTTCAATTCTATATTACAGAGGCATTCATTTCCTTGCATCCAATCAAATACTTCTATTAGGGTTGGAATTTTACACGCCTTTTTAAAATAATGCTTAAAGTGATGATTCGCTTTTAAGTTTTGCAATGAAGATCTTGTAAAGTCTTTAACCAGCCCACTACCATTCGTTGTTCGATCAACAGTGGTATCATGAATCACCACAATTTCTCCATCTGAGGTTAATTGAACGTCCAGCTCTATCCCATCTGCTCCAGCTCGTTCTGCCGCTATAAACGCCTCCATTGTATTTTCTGGTTTTGTTCCCGAAGCACCCCGATGTGCTAATACTATGGTCATTTTTTCACCACCGTTGTCTAAACCACTCTTATGATGCTTTATGCTCTAACCTCAATTTATCCGCCACCATCGCGATAAACTCGCTATTCGTAGGTTTTGCTTTAGACATACTCACTGTGTAACCAAATAAAGAAGATATAGAATCGACATTTCCTCTACTCCATGCTACTTCAATGGCATGTCTGATTGCTCGTTCAACACGACTAGCTGTTGTATTAAATTTCTTGGCAATATCCGGATATAAAACCTTTGTGATCGAACCGAGCAATTCGATATCCTTATAAACCATTGATATCGCTTCTCTTAAATACAAATAGCCTTTTATATGAGCCGGAACCCCAATTTCATGTATGACAGAAGTGATGCTTGCTTCTAGGTTTTTTTCCGGTTTCGTTTCTTGGGAGTGATGTTTCACTTGATTTGTATTCCTCTTCAATCCACTTGCCTTTCCACTAACTTGGCGGATATGTGTAACTAAATGCTCCATATCAAAAGGTTTTAAAATGAAATAAGAAGCTCCTAATTCAACCGCTTTTGTTGTGACATCTTCTTGCCCAAAGGCTGTTAACATGATGACATTCGGAACCCGTTTATTGAGATCCCGTAATTTACCTAATACTCCTAATCCATCTAAATGAGGCATAATAATATCTAAAACCAGAACATCTGGTTCAACATCGTCTAAGAGATCTAAACACTCTTGCCCATTATGCGCTGTTCCAATCACTTCGATATCTTCCTGCGCAGAAAGATACTCATCTAATAATCCCACTAATTCTCGATTATCGTCCACAACACACACTTTAATTTTCTTCAAATTTTTTCCTCCTTAAGCCGTTGATTCCTTATTTTGACACTAATAGATAAATACGCCAAAGAAATTAAAAATCCTTTAAATTTATCGTTTTTTTTATAAAATCTTACACATGCTATGTTTTTCTCTCGTTTTCGCCCTTATTCGACTTTCTTTTTTTATATTTGTCGAATTTTCTTTATAAAAAAAGAGGGGACGCAGTTGCGAACCCTCAGCTAGCTTTTTCCATCTCATCCTTATATATATTAATACCTGCTTGATTTAACATCCATTCAACATGAACTCCATAGCCTGAAGTTGGGTCATTTACGAAAACATGGGTGACAGCTCCAATCATCTTCCCGTCTTGGATTATGGGACTTCCGCTCATCCCCTGTACAATCCCCCCCGTTTTCTCTAACAATTTGGGATCTACGACCTTTAAGACCATTCCCTTAGTGGCAGGATATTTTTGCGGAATCGTACTGACGATTTCGATATCAAAGGCCTCGACCTTATCGCCATCTGTCACCGTTAAAATTTGAGCTGGCCCTTCTTTTACTTGATTCGCTAACGTAATGGGAAGGGGCTTATCCATAATTCCATTGGCAATAGGTTTCTTTAAATTTCCAAAGATCCCAAACGGACTATTTGTTGTGATATCACCTATCACTTCCCGATTCGCTGAAAATCGAGCTAATTTCTCTCCTGGTGCGCCATTTTTCCCCTTCTCAATTGCTGTAACAGTTGATTTTACAATTTGTCCATTATCCACGACAATTGGCTGTTTGGTGTCCATATCTGAAATAACATGTCCCAAGGCACCATATTTATGGGATTTTGGTTCATAAAATGTCATCGTCCCAATTCCTGCTGCAGAATCGCGGATATACAAGCCTAATTTAAAAGATTTTTCTTTATCATCTTTTACAGGTTGAAGAGTCGCATTTAATGTCTCTTTTCCTCTTTGTAAAGAAATGTCCAATTCTTTTTGATTTTTTCCTGCCTCATCTACAAATGGAGCTACATCAGCCATGTTATTAATTTTTTTTCCATTTATCTTTGTAATAATGTCTCCAAGCTGGATTCCTGCTTCTTCACCAGGGGATACTTTTTTTCCATCAGCTAATACTAAATGATGCCCTACAACTAAAACTCCAAGGGTATTTAGCTTTACTCCCACTGATTGTCCGCCGGGATACACTTTCATATCCTTTAAAACATTCACATCGACCTTTTTGACCGGAATACCCGAAAATTCTAAAACGAATTCATCTGTGCCAGGACTCTTCCCTTCTAAAGAAATGGCTTGCTGACTTTCTTCCAAATCAACCTTCTCGGAAGATAGCGTGGAAACCGTCACAGCACTAGCTTTCGTAATGGATTGTTCTTGGCCTTCAAATAAGGTGATGTTACTTGGTATTTGAATGAATTGTTGAACAGGTTTACTGAAACTTAACATTAAAAGTGAAACAAGGAGAATTCCACCTATTGCTTTTCTTATCCAATCATGCATGTACTTTTTCACTCTCCTCGCTTTCTAGCCCACATCTTTAATTTAGCCCGGTTGCCCCTTATTTATAAGTGGAAGAAAGTAAAAAAGCTGTCCAAAATAGGATAGCTTTTCAAGTATTTTTTAAAGTACTCGCAATTTCTAATAATTCCTTAGCATGTTCCCTCGTTAATTCTGTCATTTCCGCACCCGAAATCATTCTGGCAATTTCGTTAATCTTTTGCTTTTTTTGTAAAATGGTTAATTGAGTCTTTGTTCTGCCAGATTCTTCCTTTTTAGAAATTAAAAAATGAGTATCAGACATCGCCGCTACTTGAGGTAAATGGGTAATACAAAGCACTTGAGAATGACGAGCGATATTCGATATTTTTTCGGCAATCGCTTGGGCGACCCTTCCACTTACACCAGTATCAACTTCATCAAAAATAATCGAGGTAATTCCTTGGTGTTTAGAAAAAATCGTTTTTAGCGCTAACATAATCCTCGATAACTCTCCACCAGAGGCTATTTTGGATAGTGGCTTTAATGGTTCGCCAGGATTTGTGGAAATATAAAACACGACCTCATCTATGCCATCTTTCTTAAAATCCAAATGATCTTTTTCATCCAATATAAAGACAGGTTTAAAAACAGCTTTATCCATATAAAGTTCTTTTAGTTCACGATGAATGTATGTGGATAATCTTTCTGCACTTTGTTTTCTTAATTTACTTAAATATTTTCCTTCAACAGCTAAGTCCTTCTTAATGGAATCCATTTTTTGCTCCAGCTGATCAATTCGGGCTTCACGATTTGTTAAAGTTTCCATTTCTTCTTCAATTTTAGCCCCGTATTCGAGAATTTCTTCAATTGTTCCCCCATATTTTCTTTTTAATTGGTTGATTTCATGGATTCGACTTTCGATTTCGTTTAATCGGTCAGGATCAAATTCCATATTCTCTAAACCTTCTCTTATTTGTGCCGAAACATCCTCTAATAAATAGTAGCTATTTGCAGTGGCTTCATATGCTTCAGAGTATTGCTCATCTAATTCCGCAGCACTTTCTAAATGACCCATAGCATGTCCAATATAATCTAATCCAGCTTTCTCCCCCTGAATTCCGTCATAACTGGCTTTTAATGACTCATAAATCTTTTCAAAGTTCGATAATTGCTTTCTTTCCGTAAATAACTGTTCGTCCTCATTCAGTTTTAAATCAGCATTTTGAATATCTTTAGCTTGAAATTGCAAAAGATCTAATCTCTGAGCGATTTGTTGTTCATTTAACTTAAGATCATTTATTTGTTTAAGTGTTTTTACATATGTTGAATAAATTTCTCTGTAATTCATTAATGCATTTGTGATTTTCTCCCCACCAAATTGATCGAGCAAAGCTAAATGGCGTGACTCGTCCATTAACTCTTGATGCTCATGTTGACCATGAATATCAACAAGAGTACTCCCTATTTCGCGCAAAATCGAAATGGTGACCAATTTTCCGTTGATCCGACAGACACTTTTCCCATTGTGAGAAATTTCACGTCGTAAAACCAACATCCCTTCTTCAATCTCAATTCCGAATTCACTAGAACGTGAATAGCATGGATGATCTGGGGCTAAATCAAATAATCCTTCAATTTCTGCTTTCTTTTCACCATGGCGAACAAATTCAGATGAACCTCGACCACCCATTAGTAAATGTAATGCATCAATAATAATCGATTTACCTGCACCCGTTTCCCCCGTCAAAACCGTAAGGCCTTTTTCAAAAGAGACGTATATTTCATCGATGATCGCAAAGTTTTTAATCGATAATTCCTGTAACACAGCAAATTCCCCTTTTTCAAACACATTTTAGAGCATATCAATGAATTTCTGATTCACAGAAGTAGCATCTTCCGACGTTCTACAAATAATTAAGCATGTGTCATCTCCACAAATACTTCCCATAATTTCGTCCCAATCTAACTGATCAATCAAAGCTCCCACAGCTTGAGCGTTCCCTGGTAAAGTTTTCATGACAATTAAATTTTGTGAGTAATCAATCCCGACGAATGAATCTGTCAGGGACCGTCTTAATTTTTGTAGAGGATTAAAGCGTTGATCTGCTGGTAAACTATATTTATAACGCCCATCCGCTAAGGGAACTTTTACAAGATGCAGTTCTTTAATATCACGAGAGACAGTAGCTTGGGTGACATTAAACCCTGCGTTCTCCAATTCTTCAACCAGATCATCTTGTGTTTCAATTTCCTTCTTCCCAATCAATTCACGTATCTTAATATGTCGTTGTCCTTTTGTCATTCTCTTACCGCCTTAAATTTTTATATGGTATGGATCTGTATAATTATACTGTATTATACAACAAAAAACGAAACAAGCAAAAGAGGGGTATCCCATTGGACATCCCTCTTCTTACTTTTTAAATTGGTTATGGGCTTGTTCTACAACTTCTACTGTGGAAATAACAGAAAAATCCTTTCCAGTTTCATCATGATTGCCTAAACCAGACCATGAAAGGTGGATAAGAAATTCAATATTTCCTTCTCCTCCTGTAATCGGAGAAAACGATACATTTTGTATGTCATATCCTTGTTGTAAAGAAAATAGTTTAATTTTATCCACTACTTTTACATGAATATTTTTTTCTCTCACAATTCCCTTTTTCCCTACTTCTTCTCTTCCAGCCTCAAATTGAGGTTTTATTAAAGCTATAACATCACTTTCAGGTGATAATAATCCTTTTAATACAGGTAAAATCAACGTTAAAGAGATAAAGGATACATCAATTGTGGCAAAACTTGGCATTCCCTCATTTAAATTTTCGGGTTTTACATAACGAAAATTGGTTCTTTCCATCACGACAACACGCGGATCATTTCTCAATTTCCAAGCCAGTTGGTTATAGCCTACATCAAGGGCATAAACCATTTTTGCACCATTTTGTAAAGCACAATCAGTAAATCCTCCCGTTGATGCACCTATATCTAACATTACTTTATCTTTTACCGTCAATTGGAATTCCACTAAAGCTTTTTCTAATTTCAAACCGCCACGACTCACGTATGGCAAAGGATTCCCCTTTACTTGAATAGGAGTATCGATCGCTATCTTTTCCCCAGGCTTATCGAAGCGTGTTTCGTTTGAAAAGACAATCCCTGCCATAATCGCTCGCTTGGCTTTTTCACGTGTTTCTACTAAACCTTTTTCAACGAGTAAGACATCTAGTCTTTGTTTTTTTTCCTTCATATTGGTTACGCCCTTTTTTTCTTAGCAGGGAGCATAGAATTTATTTTGTTGATAATCTGATCAGAAGTCAAACCGATCTCGTTCCACAATTCTTTGACACTACCATGCTCAATAAAACGATCAGGAATTCCCATACGTTCAATCGTTGTATTAGAGTAACCATGATCATGAGCAAATTCTAAAACGGCACTTCCAAAGCCACCCTCAAGTACGGCTTCTTCTACCGTTAAAACTGGTCCACCCGTACTCAAAACTTTTTCAAGCATCCCTTCGTCTAACGGTTTAATAAAACGCGCATTAATAACTTGAACCGAGACCCCTTGTTTTTCTAACTGGTAGGCTGCTTCCATGGACATTGGGATCGTTGTTCCAAAGGTTAAAATCGTTGCTGTTGATCCTTCTTTCAGTAATTCCCAACTTCCGATCGGAATTTTTTTATATTTTTCATCCATTGGCACACCATAGCCATTACCACGAGGGAATCTCATGGCAATCGGTCCATCATCATATTGATTTGCTGTGTACACCATATGTTGCCCTTCATTCTCATCTTTCGGCATCATGATGACCATATTAGGTAAGGAGCGTAGAAAAGCAATATCAAATACACCTTGGTGAGTTTCTCCATCTGCTCCTACTAAACCAGCCCGATCGATTCCAATAAAAACATTTAAATTTTGCCGACAAATATCATGAAGAACTTGGTCATATGCTCTTTGTAAAAAGGTTGAATAGATAGCAAGAAAAGGTTTCATCCCTTGAGTTGCCAGTCCCGCAGCCATTGTTGTTGCATGTTGCTCAGCAATCCCCACATCAAACATTCGATCTGGAAATTCCTCCGCAAATTTCTCGAGTTTTGAACCAACTGGCATCGCAGGTGTTATGGCTACAATTCTCTGGTCCTCACGAGCGAGTTTACGCACGGTTTCACTTACTAGCGCACTCCAAGCCGGAGCTGTGTTAACCGGCTTAATAAGATCTCCGGTTTCCGTTTTATACGGCCCTGTACCATGCCATGTTCCAACTTTATCATCTTCCGCTGGACTAAATCCTTTTCCTTTTTTCGTAATGACATGGAGAAGAACGGGACCATCCATTTTTTTCGCATATTGAATATTTTCCAATAGCTCATCAAAATTATGCCCGTCAATCGGCCCTAAATAGGTGAAACCCAGTTCCTCAAAAAACATACCGGAAACGAGTAGATATTTTAAACTGTCTTTCACTCGTTCAGCTGTAGAAGCAAGTTTACCACCAACTGCCGGAATCTTCTTCAGTAAATATTCCAGTTCATCTTTTACCCACTGGTACTTTCCTGCTGTTCTTAATTTTCCAAGTACATTATTTAATGCCCCGACATTAGGCGCAATCGACATTTCATTATCATTTAGAATGACGGTCATGTTCGTTTGGCTATCGCCAATATGATTAAGGGCTTCTAATGCCATCCCACCTGTTAGAGCTCCGTCTCCTATAACCGGAATAACATGTGCGTCTTCTTTCTTTACATCTCGGGCAATCGCCATCCCCATTGCAGCAGACAAAGAAGTAGAGCTATGTCCCGTTTCCCAAACATCATGCTCGCTTTCTGACATTTTTGGAAAACCGCATAGTCCTTTGTATTGCCGTAAACTCTCAAATTGATCTGCGCGACCGGTTAAAATTTTATGCACATATGATTGATGACCAACATCCCAAATAATTTTATCTTTTGGACTATCAAAACATTTATGGAGGGCAATCGTTAACTCGACAACACCTAAATTAGGACCAATATGCCCGCCTGTCCATGATAATTTCTCTATTAAAAATGCGCGAACCTCTTCACTTAGTTGTTGGAGTTCCTCCTTGTTCATCGTTTTTAAAAAAGAAGGGTCTTTAATAGATAAAAGATCCAAATTGGATCACTCACTTTCGTTTCTTTGATTTTAACTTTGTTTTCTTTTTCTTATGATCTTTTATGATTGTAATGTGTATTTTTTCTTCAAGAAATTGCAATACTTTTCCTACCTGAAAAATAATATTTCTTGAATAGTCAATTGCAAATGTTTTTCCAAAAGCCTTACCACCTACAGTAATGGCAGCTATAAGGCTTGTTAAACCTACATTCAAACCATAATCAAGTGGAGAATTATTGGCGATATCATTGCTTTGTGCTAATTGGATAACAACTAATGTTGTTGCCGTACCACTGATGATTCCGGAGATATCCCCAATCACATCATTACAGAAATTAGCAAAACGATCAGCATTTCGAATAATGCGAATAGAATGCTTAGCTCCATAGATCTTTCTCGCTGCCATAGAATGAAAGGGAGTTTCATTTGCTGCTGTAGCTGCAATACCTATCATATCAAATATTATTCCAATTAGGACAATAAAAAGCACGATTAGCAGCCCAAAAGTCCATGACACTCCGTGCAAAGCCCCGTTGGAAGCGATTGAAAAAATAGCCGCTAACACAAATGTGATAACGGCTATGGTGATGCTCCATTTCAATGATTTATGTACGATATCTTTCATAATAATTAAATTCCATCTTTCCATTAGTGTGCCGGATGGTCATAATAAGAGTAAAAATTACGGCTTAGGTCCAGTAGGTTTTCCCAAACGAATACCGAATGTCACCATTTCGGCGGTTTCCCTTTAAATTCGCCTTGACAAAGTCACCTTATGTCAGACTGGATTGCCACTTAGTCCGCACTATAATCCCCTTATTATGTCTAAGAACAGTCTAGGAGATTTCCTCAACAACCTTGAACCTGGTTCCTAGCCTCTTTTGCAAAGTAGATTTCATATGGACGGAAGAAATAAGTACGATGGCCAACCGTGTCTTATTCCTTATAACCATAATCCCCTCTGACTTCACTCAAGGCAGGCTACGCTGCTAGTGATACCCTTTTGTCACATTGCAGGTCTATACTTCACTATTCATGCAGTGCGTTTTGCCAGCTGAATAAACGAAGCCTCCGCGGTAAAGGGTCTACGCCCACATGCCTTTGTGGATCGCCCTTATACCTTTACTCCCAGCTCCGACCCAAGGCTGGGCTCCTCAAGCCGAAACAAGGAACTTCATCGATATGCCCTTTAGTGAATTTTTAGGCCCACCTTCAGAACCGGTAGATTGACTAGAATACTGCACCATCCAACAATGTGGCCATATTATATCATATTTTCATTCTTTCTTCAATTCCTATCAGGAGTCTCTAACAGCAATGAGATCTGTTAATTCTAAAAGCAAAGCTGGATTTTGTTTTGTTTGATTTAAAGCCTTTTTTGCTTTATCGATATGGTAAGCTAATTGTTTCTTAGCTCCATCTAAAGTGAGCAGGGCAGGGTAAGTACTTTTTGATTTTCCATCATCACTTCCAACAGGCTTACCTATAATATTCTCATCCCCAATGACATCCAGAATATCATCACTGATTTGAAAAGCAAGTCCTAGGTGATGGGAAAATTCCGCAAACATTTCTAATTCTGCTTCATTCGCTCCTCCGATTTTAGCACCCGCTAGGACACTGAACGAAAGTAATTTTCCTGTCTTATGCTGGTGAATAAATTCTAATTCTTGTATAGTAGGCTCTTTATTTTCTGCCTCAATATCAGCAACTTGCCCCCCGACCATTCCTTCCGGTCCAGCGTTTTTCGCCAATAATTGAATCAGCCAAATTTTATCACTGTCAGTCAATCTTGCATCGTTAGCAATCAATTCAAAGCTATACGTTAAAAGGCCATCCCCTGCCAAAATAGCTAAAGCTTCTCCGAATACTTTATGATTAGTTGGTCTCCCACGCCTTAAATCATCGTCATCCATACTTGGTAAGTCATCATGGATAAGGGAGTATGTATGAATCATTTCTAATGCACAAGCTGTTGCCATTCCTACTTGAGGATCCTTCCCATACGCATGTATGGCAGCAAATAAAAAAAGCGGACGAATTCTTTTTCCACCAGCCGTTAAAGAATATTTCATCGCTTCTTTTAACGATTCCGGTGCTTGTAATTCTTCAATTGCCTTGATAACGTTCGTATCGAGTTGTCGTTTATAATCGTTAAGGTATTCTGTCTGATTTACGCTCACTCTTGCTCCTCCTCTTGGAGATGAAAATCCTCCTCTCCATGATCTGTTAAAACTTTTGTTAATTGCTCTTCTGCATTCTTGAGGCGGTCATGACAAAACTTGGAATATTCCATCCCTTTTTGATAGATACTCAAGGCTTCCTCTAGAGGGATATCTCCTGATTCTAAGCGTCCAACAATTTTTTCAAGCTCATTTATCGCTTGTTCAAATGTCATTTTTTCCTTCATTTCTTTCACCTTTCTCCGCATAATCAACCGTACAATAATAGTGTCCATCTATCACTCTGACAATCATTTTTTCACCGGGCTCTAAGGCTTCTGTATTTTTAATTAACTTTCCTTTTTCATTATACGCTACACTAAAACCCCTCTGTAAAATATTTAATGGACTTAAAGCATCTAATTTAGAAACTTTGTGCAAAAAATCGTGATTTTTTTGTTCAAAAACAAATTGAGTCTGCTTATTTAGACGTTCATGGAGATAGCGTAATTTCTCCTTATGCAGTTCGATTTTTGCAGCAGGATGGCGTGCCGCCAATGCGTGGTTCAATTTACGGAAACGCTCCGTCTCCTTTCGTAAAAATCGTTCAAGGGATGTGTGCAATCTTTCAGTCCATCGATCCACCGTTTCCCATTTTTGTTCATAAATTTTGTGGGGGTGACGATAGATATACGATTGCTGCAGGTAGTTTAATTGAGTTTGCTTTGAACGAATCGTTTCAACCATTTCTCGATTCAAATGATTTTGTAAATTTAATAGTCGCTCCATTAATTCTTCTACATGGGGGACGGCCAGTTCTGCTGCCCCAGTAGGTGTAGGTGCGCGTAAATCAGCAACAAAATCTGTAATCGTGAAATCTGTCTCATGGCCAATCGCAGAAATAATCGGAATTGTAGATTGAAAAACGGCCCTTACAACTGGTTCCTCATTAAAAGCCCAAAGGTCTTCAATTGAGCCTCCTCCTCTTCCTACAATAAGTACATCAATATCTTGACGATTATTGGCAGTCTGAATCGCTTCAACGATTGATTTTCCTGATTGCATTCCTTGCACGAGGGCAGGAAGTAAGAGGATTTCTCCCATAGGATAGCGTCTTTTGATGGTTGTGATGATATCTCGGACTGCTGCACCAGTAGGAGAAGTAATGATCCCGATTTTTTGGGGATAAGGTGGAATAGGCTTTTTATGAGAAGATTGAAATAGCCCTTCTTTTTCTAATTTTTCTTTCAGCTGCTCATAAGCAAGAAATAATTCCCCGATCCCATCCGGTAACATCTCTTGTACATAAATTTGATATTGACCCGATTGTTCATATACCGAGATATTCCCTTTTAGCAACACATGCATCCCATTTTCCGGAGCAAATTTCATGGCCTTAGCCGACCTCGAAAACATAACAGCTCCGATTCTTGCTTGATCATCTTTTAATGTAAAATATAAATGCCCGCTTGTATGTTTTTTAAAATTCGAAATCTCACCTTTTACAAAAACAGTCATTAAGTGGGGGTCTGCATCAAATTTTCTTTTTATGTATTTCGTTAAGGCTTGGACAGATAAATAGGACGGATTTTTCATTTCTTCACCTTCTACCAACAAGAAAAGCTGCACTCCAGTAGTCTGGATGACAGCTTTTCTCTTCACTTATTTCTATTCTACTCGTTTTTATTTTAAATTGCGATGATTTATTTTATTTTTTGCCGATTTCACGGTGTTATATAATAACATTGTAATGGTCATAGGACCAACACCACCTGGAACTGGTGTAATAAATCCAGCTTGATCGGAAACATCTGCAAAATCAACATCCCCACATAATTTTCCATTTTCATCGCGGTTCATTCCTACATCAATAACAGTAGCGCCTTCTTTCACATATTCAGATGTGATCATTTTTGCTTTTCCAATCGCGGCTACCAAAATATCTGCTTCTCTTGTATAGGAAGCAAGATCCTTTGTTTTGGAATGACAATAGGTTACAGTTGCGTTTTCGTTTAATAGTAACTGCCCCATTGGCTTACCTACAATATTACTTCTACCAACAATAACCGCATGCTTTCCGGAAATGGAAATGCCCTCGTATTTTAACATTTCCAAAATGCCAAAAGGTGTGCATGGAAAAAATGTATCTTGACCCGTCATCATTTTACCAATATTCACAGGATGAAAGCCATCAACATCTTTTTCTGAAGAAATCGTCTCAATTACTTTTGTTTCTGAGATATGCTTAGGAAGTGGCAATTGGACGAGGATACCATGAATATCATCACGATTGTTTAATTCCTCAATCTGATTCAATAACTCATTTTCCGTTACATAATCTGGAAGCTCAATTAGGATTGATTCTATTCCGATTGCTTTACAGCTTTTTTGTTTGTTTGTCACGTAGGTACGAGAGGCTTGATTATCTCCCACTAAGATTACGGCAAGACCAGGTTTGACCCCTGCTTCCACTAATTGATTTACTTCAATTTGCAGGTTTTTGCGTGTTTCCGCAGCTATTTTTTTTCCATCAATCAAATTGGCTGTCATCTTCTTTCCCCCTGAAGATTTTATCTCATTTGTTTCTTTTCGCTTTAGATAAGATTCCGTTAATAAATTTGCCTGAATGGTCGTCCCCAAAAATTTTCGCAATTTCAATGGCTTCATTGATCGCCACATTTTCCGGCACTTCATCATTAAATAAAAGCTCATACATCCCAATTCGTAAAATAGTAATGTCTACTTTGGCAAGACGATCTAACGTCCAATTTTCCAAATGCTTTTGAATTTCAGCGTCAATTTCTGGTAGATGTTGAATCGTCCCTTCTACCAATTGCTG
Organism: Bacillus subtilis; assembly: GCF_008764245.1. Lineage (GTDB taxonomy): Bacteria > Bacillota > Bacilli > Bacillales > Bacillaceae_C > Lederbergia > Lederbergia ruris. Next base: position 40,247 of record NZ_VTQV01000025.1, on the reverse strand, counting down.
TAAAAAAGAATCTTTCCGTTCTTCTCCCAGCACATTTTCAATTGCCTCTTCCGCTTCTATTCCGCTTATATTCATTTGAAACAAAGCTTGTAATGCTTTCTCGCGTGCAGTTCTTCTTTTCATGTAATATAAAATCTCCTTTAGGCCCGCAGGTTGCGGGTCAAAACGGCATTGCCACAGGATGTGGGTCAGAACAGCGTTGCGACGTACAGGGGCAGGCGAAGCACCAGGATGGTCCGTTTTGAGCCTGCCGCCAGGACGGCGCGCGCTTAGCTGTTCATCCTTAATTGCAGCCCTACATTATTGTTCTTCAAAATCAGTCTCTTGATCCGCTTTTTGCGTTTCAAATGTAACACCAACAATATGAATATTGACTTCTTTTGCTTCTAAAGCTGTCATATTGTAAAGTGTTTGTTTGATATTGTCTTGTACTTTTTGGGCAACCGTCGGAATCGACACACCAAAATCCATTAGGCAGAAAACATCCACTTTAATTCCCTCATCTGTTAATTCTACTCGAATGCCTTTTCCGTGATTTTTCTTCCCTAGTTTCTCAACAACACCGCTAGCAAAATTCCCTCGCATTTGAGCAATTCCATCCACTTCTGATGCAGCAATCCCTGCGATCACTTCAATTACTTCTGGAGCGATTTCAATTTTACCATGACTTTTTTCCTCATCTTGAATCATTTCCAACATATTCATTGTTTCTTCCATGCTTTGCACCTCCAATTATTTTGGACCCATTACATCATGGATTTCCAGAAACTTCGTATTAAAATCCCCATTTACAAATGTTTCATTCTCCAATAAATTTATATGAAATGGGATTGTGGTTTTAATTCCTTCAATCACAAATTCTTCTAGGGCACGCTTCATTTTTGCAATTGCTTCTTCACGAGTTTTCCCATAAGAAATAACCTTTGCTACCATTGAATCATAGTATGGCGGAATTGTATAGCCAGGATATACACCAGAATCAACTCTTACCCCTGGTCCGCCTGGGGGTAGATACATTTCAATCCGACCTGCAGACGGCATAAAGTTCTTTTCGGGGTTTTCTGCATTAATTCTACATTCTATCGACCAACCACGAAATTCAACATCTTCCTGTTTCACACGAAGTTTTTCCCCTGATGCTACACGAATTTGTTCTTTAATCAAGTCGATGCCCGTAACCATTTCTGTCACAGGATGCTCCACCTGAATTCTCGTATTCATCTCCATGAAATAAAATTCCTGGCTTCCACGGTCATAAATAAATTCAATCGTACCTGCTCCTGTATACTCTACCGCTTTTGCGGCTTGAACAGCAGCCTGCCCCATCTTCTCTCTTGTTTCCGCATTAATAGCTGGAGATGGTGTTTCCTCTAATAATTTTTGCAATCTCCGTTGGATGGAACAATCTCTTTCACCAAGATGAATGACATTCCCGAACTGATCTGCCAAAACTTGAATTTCTACATGTCGGAAATCCTCTATATATTTTTCTAAATAAACTCCTGGATCGCCAAAGGCTGTCTCAGCTTCTTGTCTTGTAATTTTAATTCCCTTGACTAATTCATCCTCCGTACGCGCCACACGGATACCTTTTCCGCCTCCTCCAGCCGTTGCTTTAATAATGACCGGATAGCCCATTTCATTTGCTAGATCAACAGCATCCTCAATATCCTCAATTATACCACGAGAGCCTGGAACAATGGGTACACCAGCTTCTTTCATAGTTTCTCGAGCTACATCTTTTGTTCCCATTTTAGAGATCGCATCTGGGCTTGGCCCAACAAATATAATATTGCATACACGGCATAATTCAGCGAAATCTGCATTTTCAGCTAAAAAGCCGTAACCTGGGTGGATGGCATCACAGCCTGTTAATTTTGCAACCCCAACAACATTTAATGTATTTAAATAACTATCTTTAGAGGCATTTGGTCCTACACAATAGGCTTCATCAGCAAGCTGGACATGGAGAGACTCTTGGTCTGCTTCAGAATAAACAGCAACCGTCTCAATATCCATTTCCTTGCAAGCTCGAATAATTCTTACAGCAATCTCGCCTCTATTAGCGATTAATAATTTCTTTATCATAGACCATACTCCTTACTTTTGCTTGACCAAGAATAATGGTTGACCATATTCAACCAATTGACCATCCTTGACAAGGATCTCAACGATTTCACCTTCAACTTCAGCTTCAATTTCATTAAATAACTTCATTGCTTCTACGATACAAACAACCGAATCTTCATTAACTGTTGAACCTACTTCAACATAAGCAGGAGTATCAGGAGAAGATGCCCGATAGAAAGTTCCTACCATTGGAGAAACAATTTTATGATACTGGTCTGATTGAACTTGTGAAGAATTTTCTTGTTCACTATTTGGTTGAGCTGTTACTTCCGTTGCTGGTGCAGGAGTAGATGGCTGAGCAACAACTGCGGAAGCGGGATGAATAGGTTGTGCCTGAACCGGTTGAATACTGGATCGTTTTTTCAATTCTACTTTAGAACCTTCATGTTTATACACAAATTCTTCTATAGAGGATTGATCAATTAGTTTGATAATCTCACGAATTTCTTCTATTTTTAACATAATGACACTCCTTAAAATTTATGAGTAGCTACTAATATCATAATATAATACCTAATAAAAATTCAATCCTTCCTTCCCTATTCTTAAAAAAACATTAAAGTGCCTGTTCAAAAAGGAGGATAAAAAGGACCAAGTCGGCTAAAGGCGCTGACGTCCTGTCAGCAACGCCGACACTAGTACATCCTGTACGTCGAAAGTTCGAGACGGCGCAGCCTTCGAGCAGCAGAATGTATGCATTTAGATACATGAGCAGCGGAGAAGCAAGCCAACGAAGAAATTCGCAGTGTCATTTTTACCGGACTTTTTGAACATCCTCTGAAAAAAGAAATGGGACGGATGGGATTCTCCCCTCCGTCCTCGGCTTATTTTGTATCAAATTCGATTTTTGGCACATAATTCGTGCTAATTTCATCTCTTACAACTTTAAGGATACTTACAGCGTCTTTCTTTGAATGCTCTTCTGCTTTTACCAAAATATTTACTGTTTGATCTTCTATCTTAACCAATGCATCACTGTATCCTAATCCTTTTATACTTGTTTCAATAATCTGTTCCTTTGCCGCCAGTTCATCAATTTTTTCCATTTCATCATACAATTTATTTTTTTCATCTGCTGTTAATTCTTTCTCACCTAATTGGCTTTGCAAGCCCAGTTTTTGCTCGCTACGTTTATCTTGCAAATCCATGCGGATCGCTTCATAAACATCATCACCGGCTGCTTGAGTCATAATTTCTAAATCTTTACCACTCATTTGGTCGCTAGTATTTTCTGCATCCTTTTTGCCATTTGCTGCTAAATCATTGGATGGTGGGTCCTGTAAAACATAATAGACTGATAATACGACCACAAGACTTAACATTGTTAATAGCCAAACTGTTTGCTTTTTCAAAAGCATTAAGATTCCCCCTTAGATTTTTTTGGAATAACTGCAACTTTATGAACAGGAACATTTAAAGATTTTGTCACAGCCTCTCGAATCCACTTTTTCACTTGTATATTTTCTGCCCCTTCCGCAACAACCAAAACACCTTGAATATCCGGCTTTTGTGTCTCTGAGGTCAGAGGTGTTTCTTTATCCCCGTTTTGAATAATGACAATCTCGTCTTCTTTCGATTGATCTTCTACTTGCCTTGTTCCCCCATTTGTATCCTCTTCTTTCGTCGTCTGATTTCTTAAAACTGTATTTTTCTCGTATACTTTTCTTTCAGTTGCAGATACATTGATAAAAACAGTTGTACTGCCAACCCCCACAATCGATTCTAACGCCTCTTTTAACCGCTGCTCATATTGATCTTCAAATAATTTCATCCCTTCATTTGATTCCGATTGATTAGATCCAAATGTCTCAGAGCTTTCATCAGAGGCTGTTTTATCTAAAACGGCTGCTGGTTGTTCATCTACATCATTTTTCCATATGTTGCCCATAACCATAAATAAAGCTCCTAAGGCAAGTAATATGAGAAGATAAGAAGTTTTTCCGCCGTTTTTTCCGGGAGGCTTTAGTTTAAGCTTCTCTAGTTTTTCCTTTATCCATTGAAAAGGATGATTATGATTCCCCATCTTTTGCTGGTTCCTCCCCCGAAACAATTTCAATGCTCTCTTCAGGAATTTCCCATCGTTCAGACAGTAGTGTTTTGATTTCACTATTTTGATGACTGCTCTCTTTCGGCTTTTCTTCCTTTGTATTAATCACAATCGGTTCTACAATCTCTATTTCATTTTCGGAAGGGGCTACATGAACCAACACGTGATTGATCTGTTCTTCTGGTTGATCCATATTGGCATCGGCAGAGATTTGAATGTTCTTAATTACAACTTGATAATGATCCATCAACTCCTTTTCCACTTCCTTTTTCATTTGGACAGCCATCTGCTCTAATGTATATGCATGTTGTGAGGCTTGTATCTCTATTTTTTTCTTTTCTAGCAAATTTCCTGTAGATTGTTCACTTGCTTCTATCTTTGTCGTAAAAGAAGCCAATACTTTTTCATAATCACTTGATAGTAATTGAAATAAGGGAGTCATAATGATCGAAATCAGTAGCAATCCTGTCACAAGTTTCACATATTTCCGCATATTATTTGCTGGTAACAGCATGTCAATAATCATGGCTAGAAGCAGGAATATAATGATATTAAGAATCCAACCTTTTATAAATTCCATATCTATCCCCTTTCAAGTGCGTGTTCAAAAAGGAGGATAAAAAGGACCCGTCGGCTAAAGGTGCTGACGTCCTGTCAGCAACGCCGACACTAGCACATCCTGTGCATCGAAAGTTCGAGGCGGCGCAGTTTCGAGCACAAGGAAAGCTTCCCTGAATCCGCATCGCACGAAGGAAAAGTGGTTTTCTTTTCCGAGGAGCTGACTTGTACAGGATGTACTGACTTCTGCGTTGCCCACAGGACGTGGGCAGGGTTAGCAGAAGAACTTTTATCCTGATACATGAGCAGAGAAGAAACAAGCCAACGAAGAAATTCGCAGAGTCATTTTTACCGGACTTTTTGAACATCCCCTTTCTATCGAACCATCATCGTAATATTGCCAGATGTAATAATAATCGTCACACTAATAAAAAACATGAAAGAAACGATAGCTAGTGACGCAAAAACATAAATCATACTATTGCTTACAGCGTTTAAACAAGCAATGACTGGTCCATCGCCAAGAGGTTGCAATAACGCTGCAGTAAGTTTGTAGATAAATGATATAATTAATATTTTCATAGCTGGAAAAGCAGCAATCAACAGCACAATGATCACTCCTGCAATCCCAACGGTGTTTTTTAATAAGACAGAGGCCGACAGCACCGTATCAGCTGCGTCTGTGAACATTTTCCCTACAACCGGAACGAAATTGCCTGTCACAAACTTAGCTGTTTTAATCGCCACCCCATCGGCAACCGCAGAAGCTGCCCCTTGTAAGGACATCACGCCTAGCAAAATCGTAATAAAAGCGCCTAGCAATCCAACACTCGCTTTCTTGAGTAAGCCAGCTAATTGGGATACTTTTATTTCTCCATTCAATGCATTGGCGATACTTAATAACGTAGAAAGAAATAGTAATGGTAAAACACCGTTTTTAATAATCAAACTGCTAATATTGACTAAAAAGACAAGGATTGGATGATAAAAACCTGAGGACGTAACTCCTCCAGAAGAGGCAATTAAGGCTAGTAAAAGTGGTAATAAAGCCAAAATAAATTGACTCATATGATCAATTGCCTCGATTGCATATTCACTTGCTACCCGAAAACTATTTAGTGCGATGATGATAAGAACCATAAAAATAATGGAATAGGCAACCTTACTGACAGCACCTTGTTCAAAGGCATTATGGAGAGACTGTAAAAACACACTAAAAATAGTCAAAAGCATAAGGGTACCTAAAAGTTTTAAATTCAACGATATTTCTTGAATGATAAAGGCGATAATGCCGTTAACCCAGGCTTGTATCGAGGAAGACCCATCCCCTTTTACAAATTCAATAAGTGTCCCTCTTTTACTTTCTGGTAAATAATTCCCGTAATCCTCAACAACCTTGTCCCAGTATTGATTTAATTCTTCTAGTCCCAAGTCATCCATGTAACGATCTAAAGTACTCTCTTTTTCACTTTCTACAGGTTGTCCCTCTTGGGCGCTGACTTGACCTGGGCCAATCAACAGCAGCATAAAGAATAAGCAGATGATCCCATGCCGGAATTTCATCTATTTCCACTCCGTTCCACAACGCATTTTAGGCAGGCATTAGAGCAAGGATTGTTTCAATTAGAACTGTTAAAATTGGCACTGCCATCGCTAATATTAATATTTTTCCAGCTAATTCTACCTTTGCCGCAAGAGAACCTAGACCAGCATCTTTGCTAATATGGGAGGTGAATTCCGCGATATACGCAATGCCAATTATTTTCAAAATTGTTTTTACATACATAGAATTCACATTGGCATTGGCTGCAAGCGTATCGATCATCATAATAATTTTCTGAATTTGATCAACGAGAAATAGAAATATTCCTGTTCCTGTAAATAATATAAGTAAAAAAGCAAAACCAGGCTTTTGCTCCTTGATCGCTAATACAAGAAATGTTGTAATCAGGGCAATCCCCGCAATTTGCAACATAACAATGACGGACTCCCCCTATCACTGAAATAAAAATACGGAACGGATTTTCTGAAAAAGCCCGTCAACGATTGTGACAACCATAAATAAAATATAAATAAAACCAAAAAGGGTGACCCACTGGGCATATTCTTTTTTCCCCACTTGGTCAAGGATCGTATGCAAAAAAGCAACAACGATGCCTACTCCAGCAATTTTGAAGATGACATCTACCTCTATGCCCATTCTTACAACCTCCTATTTATTTAAAGCGTAGGAATCGCGTGTGACGTTTGAAAACATGTAGGCGTTTTATACCAGCAAAATAATGATCAGAATTCCAATCAAAACCCCTAAATTCCTTGCCATTTTTTCGTAAATCTTTTGTTTTTCCCTTGCTTCCTTCTCTTCTCTTCCCAAATGATTCAATGTTAGGATAATCTGTTTTTGTTGAGATTCACGATCATGCTTCCCAAGATTAGCACCGAATTGTTGAAGGATTTCAAATTCATTTTGTTTTAATTCTGTTTGTTTCCATGTTTCTTTTAATGCTGCCTCCCATGCTTGGTATACGGTTATTTCCTCCTTCGTAAGGAAGTGGGCGAATTTTGCGTAATGATCAGAAACGGGATTTGGTAACTGGTTTGATATTTTCATGCATGCCTCTCCCAGTGGTGTATGACCATACATGATCTCAGTCTCTAACGTCTCAAGGGAAGCTGCGAACAATTGTAATTGTTTGGGCCTCTCACTTAACCTTCTTGCTATTTCAAACCCGATAAATGTTGTGGCACCTAGGATTAAGAGAGAGCCGATTATTTTAAACATGATGGACCAACTCTTTATTTTTAATTGGCTGTCCATTTGTATCCTTAATGGCTGCAATCGTTCCAGGGCCGTTTATACGAGACAATTCGATAAAGCGTTCAAATACCTGCGAATCAATAATCTCTTGCAGCAATGGTCTTTTCCTCACTTCCTCAAAGGAATTTCCATGTGTTGTCATCATTAAGGCGATCCCAGCATTGACCGCTTCCATAATGGCTAATCGATCTTCCTCTCGACCAATTTCGTCGACAACTAATACATTTGGACTCATGGCACGTATGAGCATCATCATCCCCTCTGCTTTAGGACATGCATCTAGCACATCTACCCTTTGACCAAATTGAAGTTGAGGAATCCCATGCACACAACCAGCAATTTCTGATCGTTCATCAACGATGCCAACTTTTGCAGAGGCAATCTTTAGGTGAGAAGAACCTGTAGAGATCATGCGAGCTATATCCCTTAATAATGTCGTCTTTCCCGTCTGCGGTGCGCCAATAATCATGGTGTTTTTCCAGTTTTCTTGATACAAAAATGGTAAATATTTCTCTGCAATTCCAATCTTTTCTCTTGCGATGCGAATATTAAATGAGGCTAGGTGGCGGATCGCCTTCACATGACTGTTTTCAAGAATGACCTTCCCAGCCAAACCAATTCGATGGCCGCCATCAATGGTGACATACCCTTTTTTTAATTCTTCATCAAGCGTATAAAATGAATGGTTTGCTAGCTTGGCAATAAATTGCTCCGCATCTTCTTTTGTAAATATATAGGAAAGAAAATGAGGTTTCCCTTTTGCCGCTATTTCCACTTGTCTGCCAATCCGCAATCTAATTTCTTCTATCTCATCCCATATTTGACTAGGAAGTTGTGTGATCAAATCACTGATTCGGCGAGGCATCATTTGCAACACAGCTCTCATATGTTCCTCCCCCTCTATCAATCCTCTAACTAATATGTATTCAGCTTGTCTCTAAATATGAAATAACCTATTAGAAAAAAGCAAAAAAACGACTCTACATTCATATTTCGAATGTCAGAGTCGTTTTTTACTGCTCAGTTTATTCTGTTTAACAATCAGAAGTATTTTCGGCGCCCTCGAAAATAGTTCGTTTATGCTCGTGAGACATAACTTGCATCAGCTGTATTAATAACTAAACGGTCTCCTGAATTAACAAAGAAAGGAACTTGTACCGTTAGCCCCGTTTCTAATGTCGCTGGTTTCGAACCACCAGAGGCTGTATCTCCTTTTATACCTGGTTCTGTTTCAGTTACCTCAAGTTCGACGGTATTCGGTAAATCAACACCTAAAGTCTCCCCTTGGTACATGATAATATGAACTTCCATATTTTCTTTCAAAAATTGTAATTCATATTCAATTTGTGCTTCTGGTAATTCAATTTGTTCATATGTTTCATTATCCATAAAAACATGCATATCACCATTTGCATAAAGGTATTGCATTGTTTTATTATCAATTTGTGCCCTTTCGACCTTTTCACCGGCACGGAATGTCTTTTCTTGGATCGCGCCAGTTCGCAAATTCCTTAGCTTGGATCTTACAAAGGCCGCTCCTTTGCCTGGTTTTACGTGTTGGAAGTCAATCACACGCCAGATTCCTCCATCTGTTTCAATTGTAAGCCCTGTACGAAAATCATTTACTGAGATCATCTTTATTCCTCCAAGTTCCCATTAAAGTATAATTAAATCTTTCGTTGAATGAGTCAGTGTTTCATTTCCTTTATCGGTGATGAGTGTATCATCCTCGATACGCACCCCACCAACATTTGGCAAATAGATCCCCGGCTCTACGGTCACAACCATACCAGGTTGCAGTTTGATTTTAGAGCGTTTTGAAAGGCTGGGTCCTTCATGAACCTCTAATCCAATCCCATGACCGAGAGAATGCCCAAAATAGTCGCCATACCCTTTTTCCGTGATATAATCTCTAGCAATCGCATCCGCTTCGATCCCGGTCATGCCCGGTTTAATTTGTTCCATTGCTCGTAATTGCGCTTCAAGGGTCACATCATAAATTTCTTTTAAAGTAGTAGATGGCTCTCCTACTGCAATGGTACGGGTAATATCGGACACATACCCTTTATGAAGGGCACCGTAATCCATTGTCACGAAATCTCCCACTTCAATCTCTTTATCACTGGCAACACCATGTGGCATGGAAGATCTTTTTCCGGAAGCAACAATGATATCAAAGGATGACGAGGTGGCTCCACATTTTCTCATAAAAAACTCTAATTCATTCGACACTTCCAATTCAGTTTTTCCAGGTTCTATAAAATCAAGAATATGTTTGAAGGCTGCATCTGCTATATCAGCTGCTTCTTTAATCTTAGCGATTTCATCATTCGTCTTTATTAACCGCATTTCCTCCATCAAATTCGAAACAGGGACAAATTCTGCTGCGACAGCTTGATTGTATTTAGTCCAAGTAGAATAAGACATATAATCTTGTTCGAATCCTAATTTTATGATTCCTAACTCTTTTACCTTCTTCGCTACCTCATCCATGATCGGACCAGAGTGGATAGATACTTCATATTCCTGCGCTTGATTTTGAGCCTGTTCTGCATACCGAAAATCAGTAATAAATATAGCTCGGTCCTGTGAAATTAAAGCCAAACCGGCTGTTCCCGTGAAGTTGGTCATATAACGCACATTATATGGACTTGTTACAAACATTCCGTCAATTCCCAATGATTGGAAAGATGAACGGATTTTATCCAACTTACTCATTTTATCCTCTCCCTTGTATGTATTGCTTTAAAGCGAGAAGAGCTAATTCATAACCATATAGGCCAAAACCTGTAATTTGTCCGATTGAAACAGGGGCCGTTACGGATTTACTCCTAAACTCCTCCCTAGCGTAAACGTTCGAGATATGCACTTCGATAACAGGCAAATCAATGGCGGCAATTCCATCTCTTAAGGCAATACTATAATGCGTGAAGGCGCCTGGATTCATAATAATGCCCGCATACCCTTTTTTCGTTGCCTCATGCAATTCATCAAGAAGTGCTCCCTCATAATTAGATTGGAAGAGATCGACTTCCACTTCCTCTTTCTGACACAGATGATGAAGGTTTTTTTCCAATTGCTCTAATGAATCTTTCCCATAAATACCGGGTTCTCTTTTCCCCAACATATTTAAATTTGGGCCATTTAAAACAAGTATTTTCATTTTTCTCACACCCTAAAGCCAGAATCCTTTGCAAAAACATTCTACCATAAAAAGCCAACTAGCACCTAGTTAGAGTGTATAAAGTTCAATGTGATTCAGCATTCTGCCAATACTGCTGTTCATTGTACTCATATGAAATCGAATAGCCAATAAAAATTCCATACAAAATAAAAAAACTGGCTTCTGTTAAAATAGTGATTAGATTATATTTCATAATGAACTGAATGGTTGGAATAACTGGATAAAGCACAAAAAAAATAAGAAAAAAAAGGATTGCTCCATAAACCCCGCCCCAAATAATCGATTTTTTCTTTTTCAACAAAGTATAATAAATCAATGCAACAAGTATTGAAATAAAACCATAAATCAAACAAGATATCACAACACCAAGCCACCCGCCCTTCCAACTCCCCTTAAAAATGACTAAGATAAATGATGGCTTAATCTCGGTAAGATTAAAGTAATGGGCAGCAAAGCATAATAAAGCACCTCCCGCGCCTGCAACAAATCCTGTAAACACCGATAATTGAGTCAATGACATCGTATATTGATTGTTATATTCTTTATTTTCCACGATTTTCACCTCATCCATATCTTGCCCATTTCCAGCCTTTAAAATTATATCTGGTGAATTTTTTGTTTTTTTAGTAAGATATAGGTAAAGGATTGTTTAAGTAACAGGTTTCGGTGAAAAATGAAATTACATTTATTCTATTAATGGTTCATAATGGTATATTTGGTTTTCTTTTTGGGAATACTTTTCTATACTCCCGAGGAGGTGGCATTCTTGACCATACGGAATTGTTTGTTTGGAGGAATTATTATTTCCGCGCTGATTGGGTTAGGTACCTGGTTATATTATAATCCGGCAAGTCTGTTCCTTCAGCTGTTTTTTATGGTTTTAATCGCAGGCATTATTTTGCTAGTCATTCGACTATTTATGGGAAGAAAACAAGGCTACAAGGAAAGTAGATCCTTTGCAAAAGCAGCGAAGCTATCCAAGAAACGTTACCAGCAACCGCGAAAAAATGTTTATGTGAATACATCTGCTAAACGTCCGCTTCGCAAACGATCAACTGCCCATTTGACAGTAATCGAAGGGAAAAAGAATAAGAAAAAAGATCGTGCTATTTTTTGACTCTCTGTATTTAATAAGTCCATTTTTTTAGAAATTCTTTTGCTCTCATACGCCCTGTCTCAATTAGGGCGTCTTTTTTTTGACCAGATAGAGTAAACTCTGTCGTTAATCCATCTTCTAACGGAATAAAAATAATGTTCTTCTCATGTCTCCTTGAAATATAGCGCGCATCATGAACATCTTTCATCGTACTAAATAAAGCCTCAAATAATGATAAAGCATTTTTTATTTCTCTTTTTGGTTGTTCTTCTGCTTTATAGCTTAATTTAATGCCAATGATGGGACGCTTTTTCTTCCCTTTATCTTCATCAAACAACCAGATCGGAAAATTACTTAATACCCCTCCATCAACAATGATACTTTTCCCGGACAAGGAACGTAATTTCACAGGTTCAAAGAAGAAGGGAAGTCCACAACTCATTCTCACAGCCCTGGCAATAGGAAATGTTTCTTTTGGAATACCCAATCCCTCTAAATCATCTGGTAGCACTAGTAGCTTTCCTGCTGATAAATCGGATGCAATCAGTTTTAATTTCCCCTTAGGTAAATCTGAAAAAGTATACACCCCTTTATCCGCCAGTTTTTCGCGAATCCATTCCTCCAATGCTTTCCCTTGGTACAGGCCCATCCTCCAATATAGGCATAGCCATTTCGAGATAGGAAAGGGAATGAAGGTCTTTTTTTGATCTAAAAAAACGGAGATCTTTGTCTCATGCATAATTTTTAAAATTTCTTTGCTTGTATAACCAGCAGCTATAAAAGCTGCCATGATCGCCCCAGCACTTGTGCCCGCCAATCTATTGAAGCTGATGCCTTTTTCTTCTAAGACTTCATAAGCACCTAACAGGGCAAACCCCTTAATCCCACCACCTGAAAAGACGCCATCCACATCCATTCTTACCCCTCCCGCAGACAGTCTTTTTACTATTTTAAGGGGCAAAAGGAGATTTAGAACATAATACAAGCAGGAAATTAATCCATGAATAATGGACTTGCTCCTAATCGACGTTTTTACAATTTCCTTTAATTTCATGCAACATGAGGGTCTTTCTTCAGCAATTAAAAAATCCCAAATGCAAATTGATTTGGGATTTTTTTACATATAGCATCTGTAATCTTATAAGCCACATTTTAATTGAGCATTACAATTGTCGCATGTGTTGCAGCCGCCAATATCCTTTACATTTCCTTTCCGGCATACGGGACATGTGTCTCCAACCTCAGATCCAAATGTAACACTTGTTGAGCGGAGGTCTTGAATCGTATCTACCAGGACAACCGGTTCGCTGAATTGTAGTTGTTCAGTCGTTTCTGCTTTACTATCTTCTGCCTTCAAAGTAAGAACCTGTGAATCACGACTTCCATCCACATAGACTGTTCCACCTTTGGCTCCCCCTCGATAGAGTCGCTCATACACCTTTTGTACTTGTTCAACCGAATATCCTTTTGGTGCATTCACAGTTTTAGAAATAGAGCTATCAATCCAGCGTTGGATGACACATTGTACATCTGCATGAGCTTCAGGTGCTAGGCTCATCGATGTGACAAACCATTCTGGTAAATTGTCGGGATCCGTATCGGGATTGGCTTGCAAATATTCTTCCACAATATCTGCTTTTACCTCAATAAATTTACCAAGACGGCCACTACGGTAATAGGTAAAGGAGAAGTAAGGTTCTAAACCTGTACTTACGCCAACCATGGTTCCAGTGGATCCGGTAGGCGCAACAGTTAGTAGGTGTGAGTTACGAATACCGTATTCTAAAATATCTTCCCTTATATCCTCTGGCATCCGTTTCATATAACCCGTTTGAATAAAGGCTTGACGTAATTGATTCGCTTCTTCCTCTGTCTCCCCTTGTAAGAATGGGAAGCTTCCTTTTTCTTTGGCAATTTCAATCGATTCTCGATAAGCTTCTGTCGCAATCGTTTCAAATACTTGATCAACTAATTTGTTTCCTTCAGCTGATCCATATTCTTTTTCACAATAGATTAAGAGATCGGCAAGTCCCATGACTCCAAGACCGACACGTCTTTCGCCAAGTGCTTGGGTTTTATTGTCTTCCAAGAAATATGGGGTTGCATTAATCACATTATCTTGCATGCGCACGCCGATTTTTACCGTTTGTTTCAGTTTTTCAAAATCAACAGTTTTCTTCTCTTTATCAGCCATATTCGCAAGATTGACAGCAGCTAAATTGCAGACAGAATATGGTGCGAGCGGTTGTTCTCCACACGGATTTGTAGCAACAACTTTTTGTCCATATGCTTTCGCATTGGTCATGTCATTGGCATTATCGATGAAGAAAATGCCCGGTTCCGCTGAATAGGTGGCACAAATATTAATTAAATTCCACAATTCTTTTGCTTTGATTTTTCGGTATGTACGTACTTTATGACCTAGTTTTTCCCATTCACGTACATCCCCAACATTATGCCACTCTTCATTATAAATCTTCATGGCTTCTTCATCGTAATTTTCAACATCTGGGAAACGGAGCTCATATTCATCATCTGCATCAACTGCATCCATAAATTCTTTCGTTAAACAAACAGAAATATTAGCTCCTGTTAAAAACTCCGAGTTATGCACAGAATAAGTGCCACCTTCGTTTAACTTTTCCTCAGCTTCACGAAAAATAGACTCATCAAAGCCGCCGTATCCAGGCATATTACGATAGTTTAGAATTCCTTGGTACATCGCTTCTTCTGTTTGGGTTAAAGGAGTAAATTTCAATTTATCTTTCGCATGTTTTTTAATGATAGGGTCGTCCGTATTTTCAATCAAAAATCTTAAAATTCTTGGGTTTTGCATTTTGGAAATGATAAATTCAATAATATCAGGGTGCCAGTCGGCCAACATGATCATTTGAGCTCCACGTCTTGATCCACCTTGTTCAACTAAATGTGTAAGCTTTGCAATGTCATCGAGCCATGAAACTGATCCGGAAGATTTCCCGTTGACGCCACGAGCAAGTGTATTCCGCGGTCTTAGTGTGGATCCATTCGTACCAACTCCGCCACCCCTACTCATGATCTCCATTACTTGCTTACGGTGCTCAGAAATACCTTCTCTGGAATCTGGAACAAACGGCATTACGTAACAATTAAAGTAGGTCACATCTGTTCCAGAACCTGCTCCATACAGCACCCGTCCTGCTGGGATAAAATTTAAGCTTGAAAGCTCTTGATAAAACTTTTCAAACCATTCCTGTCTTTTTTCGGCTGTCTTTTCTACCGCAGCTAATCCGTTAGCATTTCTTTTGGCAATTTGTTCATAAAAAACTTCTAACGGTTTTTCGATGACATCAAGCGGACGAACAATAATTCCTGTCTTTCTCTCTTCTGCTTCGTCTAAAGAATTACGAAATTCTTCTTCTACAAGGACTTGCGCAGTATTCTCTTCCCAATCAATCGATTGGATAAAACCTAAACCTCTTGCCGGAAATTTCGGATCGTCCTTAATTGTTAAAACAATAAAGTCACCGGCTGCCAATGTTAATTTTTCTGTATCCTTGAAAGCATACCGATCAATCATAACGAGGCGAGATACTCCCTTATGTGTGATCTTCATGTCTGCTGTAATGGGAAATACCTGGTCGAACTGTCGAATATCCTGATTCAATCTTTCAATATCCAAATCTGAATATTGTTGGAAAGCTATTGCCATTTAACAAACTCCTCTCTACATCCTAAGAAATACTCAAATTCCCTATAAAACAATCACTATTAACACTATATATTGTTTCTAGTCTATTATCGACCACAATATATTGTAAATCAAGTGAAAAGACTTTGCCTTTTGTCAAATACAAAAATGAGGGATATCGTGAGAAAAACAAAGATTCTCCATGAAAATAACTAAAAAAACGACAATTTTGGACATTTTTACTTTAGTGCTTGTTTATTCCTCAACCTTGTTAAAATTTCCCACGATTCATATAAAAGTTTTGATAAAGGCCGCATTGAATAATATAATAAAAAATAGGCTTGTTTACCAGAGGGGGGAAGAAAAAAATTGACAGCTTTATACACATTACTTGTTATTCTAGGGATTATCATCATATTTTCCCTGTATAATTTTTTTCATCAAAAGAAAATTTTAAACACACTTTCAGAAGATGAATTTCGTTCAGGTTATCGAAAAGCACAGCTCATCGATGTACGGGAACCAAATGAATTTGATGCCGGCCATATTTTAGGGGCTCGCAATATCCCTATTTCACAATTAAAAAATAGAATGAAAGAAATTCGTCCTGATAAGCCTGTATATCTTTACTGCCAAAGTGGAATGCGCAGTGGGAGAGCCGGGCAAATGCTATACAAAAAGGGATACAAGCAGCTTTACCAACTACAAGGTGGATTTAAAAAATGGACAGGGAAAATAAAAACAACTAAGAAATATAACAGCTAATTCAAACACCGCAGATCACTTGATGTTCTGCGGTGTTTTTTAAAATCTTTTAGTAGAGTAGAACGTTGTGAAGTAAAAAAAAACAGCCGAGGATCTTGATCAACGATTTTGTTTCCCCTTCAGTCTCTCCCTTCACCCTTATTCGCCAAATATATAATTATTTTTTTGGACATACTAACTAATACAAGATACGTGTTCAAGTATCAATTTTATTCCCATCAATGTTTCATTGATTTGTAGGAGGTACTTATGTCCGTCAAAATACAATTCGACCAAAATTGGAAAAAAGGTTTTGTGGAAAGACTAGAAAAGGATGGTCCTTGGGCCAATTTAGAGCTATTTAAACTAGCGGTGAAAACCGAGAAGCATTTAACAATTCCTACTTTTGAAGGATTAGTTGCACCAAAATATTTACAGCAATTAACTCCATTACCCCATCAACTAGAAACCGCTCAACAAGTAGTTGAAAATATGAATGGAAAGGCGATTTTGGCTGATGAAGTGGGATTAGGGAAAACAATCGAAGCTGGATTGATTTTAAAGGAATATATGATCAGAGGCTTAGTAAAAAAAGCTCTAATTCTAGTACCAGCCTCTCTTGTTTCTCAGTGGGTTAGCGAATTGAACGAAAAATTTCATATACCAGCCGTTCCCCAAAAGAAAAGTTATGTATGGGAGCAATTTTCTGTCGTCGTATCCTCGATTGATACGGCTAAACGCAGCCCCCATCAAGAAATAATCGCTGAACAAAATTACGATCTTATTGTGATCGATGAAGCCCATAAATTAAAGAATCCTAAAACGAAAAACTATCAATTTGTCCAGTCCCTTAAGAAAAAGTTTTGTCTTTTATTAACGGCTACACCGATTCAAAATAGAATTGAAGAAATTTTTCATCTCGTCTCCTTACTAAAGCCTGGGCATTTAGGATCGGAAAGCGGCTTCTTAGACCAATATAAAAATAAAAAAACATCACTTCAAGACGATGAATATTTAAAAGAGTTAGTGAATAAAGTGATGATCCGAAATAGAAGAGGTGAAACAGGAGTAGAATGGCCGGAGCGTCATGTAGAAAGTATTTTGATCAATTTTTCAAAAGAGGAAAAGGCATTATATCAAGCCATCGATACACTGAAAAATGCTGAAGACGGGTTCGTTGCGCATGGATTCTCCCTTCTTACCCTTAAAAGAGAAGCATGCAGTAGTAGAGAAGCTGTGTTTATGACCTTAAAAAATATGTTTAATAAAATCGAAAATCCTTCTCCAGCTATTGTAGAGAAGATTAATTTTGTTAAGCAAAAAATAGATGGGGTTCAACAAAACTCGAAAGCTGAAAAAGCTTTAGAATTAATTCAAACGATCAATGATAAGGTCATCATCTTTACAGAATACCGCGCAACTCAATTATATTTACAATGGTTCTTGCAAAAAAATGGCATTCGTTCTGTTCCTTTCAGAGGTGGGTTTAAACGCGGTAAGAAAGATTGGATGCGCGAACTGTTTAAGAATCATGCTCAAGTGCTGATCGCAACAGAAGCGGGTGGAGAAGGAATCAATTTACAATTTTGCTCGCACATTATTAATTTCGATTTACCTTGGAATCCGATGCGACTTGAACAACGAATTGGGCGAATTCACCGTTTAGGACAAGAAAATAATGTTCACATCTACAATTTCTCGATCAAGGGTACAATCGAAGAACATATTTTAAAACTTCTTTATGAAAAAATAAATTTATTTGAACGAATTGTCGGGGATTTAGATGAAATTCTCACCAGATTTGACCATTTAAATATGGAGGAATATGTAAAAGATATTTTTCAAACATCTCATTCTGAAGGTGAAATGAAAATAAAAATGGAGAACCTCTCGTCCATCATCCAGTTCGCTGATTCAATAAGAAAGGATGGAGAAAACATTGCAGCAGAGTGAAATTCACGATTATCTCGAAACTTTTTTTACAGAAAATGATTGCCAAATTGAAAAAAATGAATCAGGGTATATAACCGTACAACTTACCATTGACATGGATAAAGCGTTAATGAACCGCCCTTTTTACTGGACTTATTTAGAAAAAACTGGTGGGACACCGAATCCAATGAAAATTCATTTAATCACGGATCCAAAACAAGCACCAGAAGATGTAAAAGGCGAGGTGATTCATTTCGGTGCTCCACGTTTGCATCAGCTCTTCGCAATCACGAAGCAAAGGGCTGGGTTCATACGCCTTTATGAAAACCCCGCTAAAGGAAATATAGATAGGCAGATCCCCTTACACCCGTGGTTAATGCTGAACATTAAAATCTCTTATGAATGTGACAGAAAGAAAGATATTTTAAGATCGCTTGGATTAAATTTAATTAATGGCGTTATGATCGACCATTTTTTCGATAAAATGGACCAGACAGATCTCCAGCCAAAAATTCCTGACTATTGCTTTACGGTTTCCCCGATCATTAAACCAGAAAGTGGCTTAAAAAGAATGGAGACCTATCTAGAAAAAGAACTTCATTCGTCAGACCATACGTGGGCTGAAGAGGCAAAATTACGTTGGGCACAAGATCTAGATCTACTCGATCATTTCTACGAAGACCAGGAAGAGAAACCCGAAACCTATGAAGTTGAAAAAAAGGCACTTCAGGATCAATACGAGCCGATAATAAAAGTCGAAATTATAAACGGGGGCATTTTTTATTTAAACGCTCTTTCTTAAGAAAAAATGACCAACGGAAAAAAAGTTTGTCAATGCTTAGGTTATTTTAAATCCATCGGTTAAGTTTTTCAAAAAAAGATAGACCCCCTCTTGATCGTAGAAGGGGTCTATCTTTTAAATATCATCCGAATCGAATAAGGCATTAAACCGAACCATTGATATAATTTTGGTGGACTCGACTCTTTACGCTTCAGCCTTATTTGTTTACGCTCCGCTTTCGGTCGTTCAAAATGTTTAATAAAGGTTTCCGTCATATACCTCATATAATCATCAAACGACATGGCTTTCACCTTTTCTTTACAATTTAGGAAATAGTTGGGAAAACAACTTCCTTTGTAAAGTATAACCAAGTGAGTTAGTAAACATTCATTTCTTTTAGAATAGTCTGGGCTACCTCTTCAATAGATAAGTCAGTTGTATCCACCACAGAAGATGCGCATTCCAAGTAATAAGGCAGTCTAGTTTGATACATATATGTGACCTCTTCTAGACTCTTGTTTTGAATAAGTGGTCTACCGCTATCCAATCCAACACGTTCAACAATCGACTGAGGATGAGCCTGCAGGAAAATAGTTTTCCCTTTTTTTAATACATCCCGATTGGCTTCTTTTAAGATGATCCCTCCTCCCGTCGTGATGATAACAGCCTCTTGCGATAACTCTACTAAAACTTCAGATTCAATCCTTCGAAAATGCCCCTCTCCATACTTGTCGAAAATTTGCGGAATCGCCATCTTCATCTTTCTCTCAATTTCTTGATCGGTATCCACCACGGAACATCCGCAAATTTCAGCTAATTTTTCGCCAACGGAGGTCTTCCCAGCCCCCATGAATCCAATTAAAAATAGTGGTTCTTTTATGTCCAAATTGAAGTTCCCCCTTGTTAGACTCTCCTCTAAAGCTATTTTATCATTAATTTTTCTGTATTTTGCATTTGAGGTTCATTTTGTTGAATTATTTCCTTTATTTCTCTTTGATAAAAGGATTGGATTTCGTTTATATATCCCCACTCCGTTACATAAATATGAACCATTTCACCGATAAAAATTAAAACAAGCGCACTAACGAGCATAACAAGTGGATAAATGGCTCCTTTTTCTTGCTTTAAAATGACCCTTCCTCCTTGATGGCAAATCTCGATTCATCCATTATTCCATCCAAAAATTCAACATGAATAAGCACTTCTTCTTCATTCAATATAAATTCAATACTATGAATTTCTTGAAGTACAATTTCATGGCCAAGTTTATTCACTTTTCTACGCAATGATTGACCATATGGCTCATAGGTAATCACTTGATTTCTCTTTTCTAAGATGAGGCTTGTTTTCGCATTTAATTTCATGACATTGATTTGCTCAGATTCCTCTAGCTCCTTCCGCAACCCGATAATAAATAAATTCCATTCATAATCTTGATCCGTCTCCAAAAGGCGATCTAACGTATGAATCGTTTGAAAAATGAATGGCATTATCGACATAATTAAAGTAATGAGCATTATTGAAAATAGGGTTTCTAATAAGGTAAAGCCAGATTGCTTACTCAACACATTTTTGATGATCTTCATATCGAAAGCACGCTCTCCTATTTTCAGCATTTTCTTCATAAAATAATTCATACTGAATTCCTTGGCTCAATCTTGTTTCTTTTAAAGGATATTTCGATACTGGATATTGCTCTACATATTCATATAAAAGTCGGTATCCAATCATTTCTTTTTTCCCATCAGACAATTTATTCATCATCGAAAAGACGATAGGAAATAAAGTTATACAGATTAAAAGAAGAAAGGAAAGGGAGAGAAGCCCTTCCAAAAAGCTAAAACCTCTCTCATTCTTCAATGATAAAACGCCCCTTCCCAATATAAAATTTCAACTTGATCGCATGCTGATTTTGCCGAAAAATAATGGTGCCAAAATTAGAGACATTTCCATCAGCATTAATCACAAAGCTTGCGATATTACTCTCTTGAATATAAATCGTTGAGGGGAAGCTTCTCTGCAATAATGTTTCGCTAGAATGAAGATCCGAAACCTTGTATTCTTTCTTTATTGGTGAGAACTGGACCTGAACTTTCTCCCTTCTGTTTACGGCATAAGCATGAGCATAATATAGATCTGCTTCAAGTTGGGTAATAAATAACTTTTTCTGTATCATGTCTGAAAATGACTGATACGTGAAAATACTAAATAACAATATGATTGATACAACGGATAAAACTATCAGCATCTCCAACAAGGTAAAGCCTTTGCTTGAGCGAAAATATTTCACGACTCTGGCTTCTTGATTGGCTGTACTTTTCCATTTACAATTTCCAATTTACTGCCATCTGGACAAGCTACTTGTTCTGATTCAAGATAGCCCGCCTTGTCAAGCTCTTGAAAGTCCTTTGGATATTGATTTTTCTCCATATGATAAGCCTGCACCTGACCTTGCAGCATAGATACCAAAGCTTCACAGCCTTTTCCATGAATATTTTTATTATGCTTAGTGACATTTGGTAAAGTAATGAGCAATATCACAGAGATGACAAGTAAAACGATCAGCATTTCGATTAATGTAAATCCCTTTTGATTCTGAATATATTTCATCATACTGGTCTCCCTCTTCCGTTAAATAGAATCCATCATTTGAAACATTGGAAAAAAAATCGACATATAAATCACTGCAACCATTAGTCCGATCAAGATAAATATCAATGGTTGAATAATCGACATAAAGCGCAACATTTTCTCTTCTAATATCTCTGTACAAATTTGGCTATAATAAAGTAATTCACTGCCCAATCGATTATTTCTTTCCCCATGGGCAACAATGATGACCATTTCATCCGCAATAAAATCCAGCTTAGAAAGCGAATTAGGAAAAGAGCTTCCTAAAATTAGTTCCTTTTTCAAATATTCTCCAACCTCTTGCATAAGCGGGCGAAAGTTTTGGGTTTCCATCATCTTGATAATTTCATTTAAGGAATGCCCACTTTGGAATAGTAAGCTCCATTCTCTTGCAAGAAAAATTGTTTGGTATAGTTTGTAGAAAGATTGGTAAAAAGGAATGGAAGATTGGAGTGCCGCTATTTCAATGGCTGTTCTTTTGTGAAAATATCTTTTCATACATAGAAAGATTAGAAAACAAAAACAGATAGAAATAACGAAATATATGGGGATATGGTCAACCAGATGAAGGATGATTTGTGTAATCCCATTTGGTTGAAAGCCAATTGTACGATAGAGAAGTTGAAACTGTGGTAATAGTACGGTTTTTAAAATAAATGTTACAAACAACAAAGCAAAGATTAATAAACATGGATATTGAATTAACTTCAATAATTTTTTCTGTTGTTGTTCTTTTTTCAGTAAATACCTCCCGCTTTCCTGAAAAGATTTTGCAAGAAATCCGTGTCTTTCCGCAAAATAAATCGTTGCACATGCTTGATTATCAAAACCATGCTGGTTGAAAACCTCGTGGATGGCATTGCCTTCTTGTAAATCTTTCATCATGGATGCAAAAAGTGAGCGCTGTTTCTCTTGAATATTCATAAAGAATTGAAAGACTTCTGCAAAGGTATAGCCATTTTCCAGCATATCACTCGCTCTAATAAAAAATTGTCCTTGATCTTTTATCGATATTTTTTTCATCGATAATCCACTTTTCATATTCCTCATCTGAAATATAGCCAAGCGCAACCCCTTTCGCAATAAGTTTTGGTAAAGATAATGGCGGAGAGAAAAGCTCTCCTCCTTTTAATTCTTTCATGGCCGCTTGTAAGGATCGACTGTGTAAAAGTTCATAAACCCCTGTTCTCTTCGATACTTGAGAACGAATGCAATATTTAGAACACGCAAATCCACAGAAAGGACATCTTAACTTTACTAATCTTTGGGACGTAACAGCGAGTAAAGTCTGCTCTAAATCATGATGTTTTACACCAAATTCTATTAAGCGATACAAAGCCCCCTTTGCATCTCGCGTATGCATAGTCGAAAGAACTAAGTGACCTGTCATAGCCGCTCGTATGGCAATAAACGCTGTTTCCGCATCACGAATTTCTCCTATTAAAATCACATCAGGGTCATGTCTTAAAACGGCCTTCAAGCCATTATGAAAACTCATCCCTGCTTTTTCATTCACTTGAACTTGAACAAAATGATCATTTTGTTGCTCAACAGGATCTTCCAATGAAATAACCCGCCGATTCAATTGTTTAGAACAATAATCAGCTAACGAAAACATGGACGTGGATTTCCCACTCCCAGTCGGTCCAGTGAATAAAATTAAACCATGTGCTTGTGTCATAAAATTTTGCAAGATCTGCATACTTTTTGGAAATAGGGATAATTTTTGATGAGAAAGGGTTTTTTTATGATGAAGGATGCGGATAACAATACTTTCTTTTGCCTTTGCGGTAGGTAAAGTGGAAATTCTCAATGAAGTCAAAATTCCGGAGAAATAAGCTTGTAGTGAACCACTTTGCGGCTTTCTTTTTTCGCCGATATCCATGGAAGCTAAAAATTTTAAATGAGAAATGAATCTTTCTCCCATTTGAATCGGTATTTTTTTATACGATGTCAAGATACCATGGATCCGAAATTGCACCAAATAATCCTTTGAACGAGGCAGAACATGAATATCTGTAGCCTGATAATACAAAGCTTGTGATAACAAGGAATCTGCAATTTTCTCAATGCTCATTTTTCATAAAACACCACCTTTCATACCTTTCTCTAACTAACAGATTCGACACGTTTCCTTTATTTCCTGCATAAATTCGAAAAAATTTTTAAAAAAATAAAATCCAATCGACAAAGGATGATCTCGACCTTTCTAAGGTATACTATCTTTAAGTCGGAAGATGAAGAATCTCACCTATTTGACACAAAGTTACCTAGCTCATATATTTACATTTCAGTCGATCTTCCTATATAATAAGGTATTGATGGATGAACGCTAAAAAGGAGGGAATACATATGGATCGCATGTATAGAGTATTAGGTTTTTGGACCGGTATATTTGCCATTATGCTGTATCTTGGTGATATGGAAAAAACGGCATTATTATTCTTGGGACAAACTGGATTTTTTGTTCTTCTTAGTTACTTAAAATTATCTGAACGTATGTATATGTATGTATTCGCCGCATATTTAACCGTATTTATGTGCGGATTTACATACTATACCTTATTCCTAATGCCTCCTGGTGGTGGATTAGGGTAACCTAAAAAAAGACTGCAATCTATATAAGAATGCAGTCTTTTTTATGATAATGGAAAATTTCTTTATGCACTAAAGAAAGGGATTTTCCCTTTTTTCATCCCGAATGGTTGTGGTTGGTCCATGACCAGGGAATACTTCCGTTTCCTCCGGCATTATTAATAATTTGTTTTGAATACTTAACAGTAATTGACTATGACTTCCCCCTGGTAAATCCGTTCTACCTATACCTCCAGCAAATAAAGTATCCCCTGCGACAACGGCTTGAACCTCTTTTATATAATAAGAAAGACTTCCTGGCGAATGACCAGGTGTATGGAATAGCTCAAAGGAGAATGCGCCTATCTTCAATTCCCCTTCCTCTGTAATAAGATGTTCTGCTGGCTGTGCAGTGATGTCTTCCCCGAAACGACCCGAACCGTTCAAAGATGGATTAGATAACCATTCTCCCTCTAAT
The DNA here is from genome assembly GCF_008764245.1 of Bacillus subtilis. Lineage (GTDB taxonomy): Bacteria > Bacillota > Bacilli > Bacillales > Bacillaceae_C > Lederbergia > Lederbergia ruris. Next base: position 15,604 of record NZ_VTQV01000025.1, on the reverse strand, counting down.
TCGTGAAGGTAGACGGGGAGTTTCCACTGTCGTTTAACGTGATCAACAGCTCCGATGTGATCAAAGTGTGCATGGGTTAAAAGTATGGCCAATGGTTTGAGCTGTTGTTCTTCTAAATAATGATTTAATTCTTCACCTTGACTACCAGGATCAAATATAATGCATTCTTTATTGTCATTTACAAGAAGATAGCAATTTGTTTGTAATGGCCCTAGTGGGATCTGGATCCATTTCAATATTCTTCGCCCCTTTATTTTTTGGATATATATACTGAATGAGTTTGTTCATCCACGTATATACTATTCATAACATAGCTTTCAAAGAAGTGTCACTTTTATCGCTCGACAAATCCACAAAAAAGCTATAAAATAGATGTGAGTATGAGTAGTCAATACATAAAAAATGGAATGGTCCTACAGAAAGGAGTTTCTTATACATGGGTACAGCTATTATCTTTTTGTTAGTTGCATTATTAGCCGTTTTCGCAGTCATTAGTGCCTTGAAAAACAAGAATATCCTTGGATTTTTATTCGGTTTTGGAACTTTAGTTGTTTTTGGTTTTTTCGCGATTGCAACCCTTATCCATCTTCCTGATTCTTTACCTAAGTAAAATGAATAAGAGCAATAAAAAGGTGCAGGATTGATGTCCTGCACCTTTTTATTTTACTGTTATTATTTTTTTACTCTCTTCTTTTTCTGCTAAAGGGGATAGTACCAGCCTATCTCCCGTTTCTAAGTTGATTACTTCTTCCAGTTGGTAGCCGTATAAACATAACTTCCCATTAGGCGAGCAAGAAATTGGCTTATTTTCCATGTGATCAAACATTACTTCTGCATTTTGCTTTTGGAGGTCGTATGCAATAAGTTGAAAGCCTTCAGCATACGTATCGGCACTTCCATGATGTTTTGGTACAAACGTGAGAAATACCTTTTCCGTCTCGAGATAATCATAGTAAGGTATTAACCAATCTGAATACTGCGTTAAGTTAGGTACCTGAATAGAAGGAACCATTTCCTCTAACGACGAGTCATAAAACTGGTACTCCATTTGTTCAGAATCCACACCAGCAACATCGATTGCCATCAGCACATTTGAAAAAACATCAAATCGATACAGATGATCGATAAGAGTTTCTTTTTCCTTTGGATTGGTTAGAGATTGTTTAACAAGGGGAGCGAAAACGTTTGGCTTCTCTGGATCCCATTCTTGTACTAGAATATGGTCTTCTCCAAACCACTTGATAAAGGGTTCCATTCCTTCCCTTTTCTGAATAGAATGATCACCAATATCAAATTGTAAACTTTCATAAGACCAATCTTCGAAAAATGCTGTCATCATCACCAAATCGGAGTTTTCTTCATTCCATTCTGCAGCAATCTCATATGAATCAACGGATGTGGAAAATTTAACATTTCCTACTAAATCGATGAAATAAAGCTTTGCAGAATGTGAATTTTGTGAAGTATGTATAAGAAGTAGCTCTTTGTCGTAATGAATTAAACAATCGTTGAAAGGAGATTGAGAAGTAAAAATCACTTTCGATTTTCCCTCATAAAGCTGATAAGTTGCTAATTGATAAGTACCTTTGTGCACAAATGAATATATAATCGTTTGATCATCAATCCAACCATATATTTTTTCAAATTCGTCACCAGCGTCTAATTGAAGTGGAGTGGGATTTGGTCTTTCACCCTCATTTTCTCCAGCTTTAGGAGGAAGGTCTTTTTCAACTTCTGGAGAAACAAAATCACTCTGCAACAAAGTACAGCCCGTTAATACCATAAATATAAGTAACATCATGAATATCAAAAAAAGTCTTTTCCGCACTTCCACTCCCCCTCCTTCTTTCTAAAAAACTCCCACAACACCAGTTGGGGAGTTGAAAATTATATCCGATTCTATTAATAGTCATCTTCATAAAATCGTAATAAATCACCATTAATAATACTATCGGAGTAACCCAAATCTTTGCTTGCCTTTTCTTTGTATGGTTCACAGAAAGTCTCTTCAACAGGTTCTTCCGTTTCTTTGGAATAACAAGTATTTCTCGTATATACGTATTCACTTGTAATAAAGCTACCATCCCTAAATACAATAAAATCGCGATGGTCAGGTGACAATAGATCACTCCCAAAAGCAATATCATTTTTTGAATGAATCCCCATTAAATGAAGGAGTGTCGGTTTTAAGTCAATTTGGCCGCCTATTTTCGAGATGGTTTTTCCTTTTCCTTGATCTGTAACGCCTGGGATATGAATATACAATGGAACTTGTTGCAACTGGGCACTCACATATGGCGTTACCTCTTTTCCTAAATACTGTTCCATTGCTTCATTATGATTTTCCGAAATCCCATAATGATCCCCGTACATCACAATAATGGAATTTTCATATAAACCTTCTTCTTTGAGTTGCTGAAAAAAGTGACGTAAGGCTTCATCCATGTAACGAACAGTTTGGAAATAACGATTCAATGTTCCACTTTTCGAATCGTATTCATCAATAAATTTGTCTTCTTCATCCAATTTAAATGGATGGTGATTCGTTAAGGTAATCATTTTCGTATAAAATGGTTGTTCCATTGTACTCATTAGATCGACAGATTGCTCAAAGAATGGGATATCCTTCATGCCCCAACCAACAGAATTATCCGGCGTAATGTCATAATCCTGTGCTGAATAAAAGTAATCATATCCGATCGACTCATACATAATATCACGATTCCAAAAACTTTTATTATTCGCATGCATCGTTGATGTGTAATATCCTTTGTCACCGAGTTTACCTGCCAATGAATTCAATTTATTACCGGAATGGGTGAAAAATACGGCTCCACGTCCTAAAGGATACAGAGAGTTTTCTAACAAAAATTCCGAATCAGATGTTTTCCCTTGCCCGGTTTGGTGGTAAAACTGATCAAAATAATAACTATCTTCCATTAGTTCATTTAAAAATGGAGTAACCATTTCACCGTTCATCTCTTGATTAATCACAAAGTTTTGTAGTGATTCTAGTGAAATTACAATCAAATTACGATCTTCCGCGATCCCAAACAACTCAGGATCTGGTTTCACATATTTCGCATTCACATGGTTTTCGATATCCACTAATTGACTTCCATCTGCCATTGCTCTTTGTGCAGAAGATTTGGATTGTAAAAAGATGTCATATAAATGATAGTTATATGTTCCTAAATTTTTCACTAACATTTCTCTATCAAAAGTTCTTGTAAGAAGCTGTGGACGTTCTGCTTCTGCAAGGCCGATATTGAGAAATAATACCGCTGCTGAAATAAGAAAATAGGCACGACGACTTGATTTTTTTACAGGGGTAAATTCTGCATATTTTCGGTAATAGCGAGTAAGATAATAGACAATCGCGACATCTAAAAAGTAAAGAAAATCGTACCAATGGATTTCGGTTGCAGCACTATCACCCAAATCAGCAAAATTATTCGTTTGGAACAAAACCGGTAAAGTTAGGAAATCCGTAAAGAAACGATAAAAAGCAACATTCGCATATAAAATAAAGCTAAGAATAAGACTTGTTAACACAATATAACGTGATTTACCTTTTTCCGTTTTAAAAAATAGCGAGAGACCGAATATGAATAACAAAAAGCTAATCGGATTAATCAATAAAATAATCTCTTGCATGAAGTTTTCAATCGTAATGGAAAAACTTGTTTTATAAACAATATATGTTTTGATCCAGAGCAAAAAGGCAGCTATTACTGGAAGCAATATATTGGCCTTTTTCAACTTACTCACTTTCGTTAACCTCCCTAAAGATTCCAACTCTTGTTTTCCGAATATTGGAAACTTCCACATCTTTCACTATTATCATTGTTTTACTGTGAATAAAGCAATCATAGAAGACACAAAATTAGTTTCGTCCCTTCTTTGTCAATACAATACCTTATAAAAAGCATAATAAATCTACTTACTCCTATATAGACGTTTTTAATGCTAAAAAGTTTCACCTAAAATCTCATTTTCCTCATTATTCATATTTTAGACATATATAGGCCAACAGGACGTCGCGAATTTATCCTTTGATCCGTAGTTCGATCCTTAGTTAGTAATTTTACTTTATATATACACATGTTTATAGCAAACAGGAAGGGCGAGAATGTATTCATCTCGCCCTTTATACAATCTTCATATATTTAATCTTTTTGTTACAATAGTCATTTATTAGTTGATCAATAGTTTATAACCTATCAAATTTTGTTTGCAGCTAACCATCCTGCTCCAACAATACCAGCATCATTTCCAAGTTGTGCTAGAACAATATCAGTTGACTGAGCGACCGGTTTAAATGCATAGCGAACAAATGCCTGCTTAATTTCACTAATTAGGAAATCGCCTGCTTTTGAGACACCGCCACCAACGACAATCCTTTCCGGATTAAAGACACTACCGATATTTGCAAGTGCTAGCCCTAAATGATCCGCTAATTCCTCAACTGTTTCCTTAGCTAAAGCATCTCCTGCTTTTGCAGCGTCAAATATGTCTTTTGCAGAGATATCGCTATTTGCTTGTAGCTTCTCTTTTAGAACAGATTCTCCTTCGTATATAGCTAAATGATCTTTTGCGGTTCGGACGATTCCTGTGGCGGATGCGACTGTTTCTAGACAACCTGTTTTGCCACAATTGCACATATAGCCATTTCTTGGTACAGATGTAATATGGCCGATTTCACCAGCAGCCCCATTCGCACCGTGAATAATGTCCCCTTTGACAATCACACCGCCACCAACGCCTGTGCCAAGTGTAATACAAATTAAATCCTTTGCACCAGCTCCTGCTCCCTTCCACATTTCACCAAGAGCAGCGGCATTCGCATCATTTTCGATCACAACGGGAACATTTAAGGCTGTTTGCATAAGGTCACGGAGCGGAAAATTGTCTTTCCAGCCAATATTGACAGCCCCATCCAGAATTCCCTTTTCTATATCAACAGGGCCTGGGGCACCAACACCTGCTGCCTTTAAAGCTTCATAAGGAATTTGCAGCTCAGCTAATTTTTCTGAAATTGCCTTTTTTACATCAGTAAAGATCCCTTTTCCACCATCTGTTTTATCGGTAGGGATTTCCCATTTTGTGAGGATGTCCCCTTCCTTTGAAATAAACGCTAACTTAATTGTGGTACCACCGATATCAATTCCTGCTAAAATCTCGTTCATTTTAATCCCCTACTTTTCATTCTTTTCTTTTTTTCTTGAACCCTTTCGTTTCTTATCACCAATAAGGCGTCATGCATCTCCTCCTTGGTAATAAGACCCGACAAATATAGTTCCTTTATTTCTGTTTCCATCATTTCCATATCAAGCATTCGGTCACCCATATAAAGAAAATGACCAAATCTCTTTAACAATTGTTGAACATCATAAAATGTTTTCATTCTTCATCCCATCATTTGATTAATAAATAACATGATAGCCGTAGTATAACATGAAACTGGTCAAGAGCCCTAGTATTATCATGAAAGTTATCTGGTTTTTCACTTTTTTATTGTTCGGAAGGTGAACAAGACCAGCTGCAAAAAATCCTCCGACTAGCCCACCAATATGTCCATGATAATCAATTCCCGGTACAATGAAACCAAATATTAAATTGAGACCAATTAAAAACAGGACATTTTTGCCAATCGTGCGAAAGAATAATTGCGGAAAAGCAAAACCAACATAAAGCAAAGCCCCGAAGCAACCGAAAATCGCGCCACTTGCGCCAGCAGCTAAGTTTTGATTTAACACAAAACTAAAAAGCGTTCCCATAAAACCGGAAAATAAGTAAATCCAAATAAAGCGAACTCTGCCAAAAATCCGCTCAACGGCTGTTCCTAAATAATAAAGAGCAAGTGTATTCATAAGCAAATGCAGAACACCAATATGAAGAAAAATCGGCGTGATCAAGCGCCACCACTCCCCCTGAATAATAAGAGGAGAAAATTTAGCTCCGTAGTGAATCAAAGTCTCGGGGTTGGTACTCCCGCCATGCAGTTCTAAAAAAATAAACATCAGCACTTGTATCATAATCAATATATATGTAAATAAAGGTGAAGATGCAGAAAAAAATTGTTGATCCGCTTTCTCCTGTTGAGATGCCTTATTCAAAACGGCTTGTGCTAAAAGAAGTACACTTGCCTCTTGATAGTTGTCTATTAACCGCACGTCTGGCTTCTTTCCGATAAAACCTGCTAATTTGCTTGTTGAAACATCAAGGTCTTCTCTAGTCATAAATAAGGTTGATACCTTTGTTTTTCCATTTGTTTCTTGATCGTGGAGAAACTCACCAACCGGTGGATATTCCGTTATATATAGATTTACTATATTTAATTTTCTAGTAAATAAATGTTTCCTAAGCCTCTCTCCTTGCTCTGCAGCCTGCTGTTGATCACGATGGAAGCGGTTAGACCAAGCCATATTCGAAAGAACGAGCCGAATAATGCGAGCTGAATGATTTTGGCTATTTTCGAACCACATTTCTGTATGATTTTTATTGATCCGCATCAAACGATAGTCACATTCATTCATAAAGAAATAGGCCAATTGCCAAAACAAAAAATGCTCTCGTCCAGTCAAACCGTTTTCCCTTCTTTCATCTAACCTTAGATACTTTTTCTTAACTTTTACTATATCAGAAATAAAAAGAAGTGAACAATTTTTAAAAATAAAGCCAGCTATACAAGGCCAGCACGAAAGTGTTTTGCTTTAACTAGACAATTTCATCCAAAGATTCATCGCTAGATTTCTAAAATAACGGTTATATCTAATCGTATGGATAATCTTTTCTCGAAATCGAATGATAATCGCAGCAAGTATAAAGACAGCACAAAAGCGAAATAACGCATTCATCATGATAATCCCTCCTCAGGCATTATCATGCGATGAAACCTCGTTTTTATTCTTTATTTACACAATCGATCAGCGCACTTTCCGTGACAATTTTTTGCACGGGCAGATCATATGGCTCAGTTGGTATTTTTTCTTTTATTTGATTGGTAAAGGCCAGGGCTATCGTATAACCTTGATAATCACTTAGAAAGCGGTCATAAAAGCCTCCTCCAAAACCAAGACGATCACCTTTCATTGTAAATATCAGCCCGGGCACAATTAATAAATCGATCTCTGATTTCGGAAAAAGTCTTGTTTCTTTTGTAATCGGTTCATATAGATTAGAGTATCCCTTTTCCATTTGTAAAAAGGTTTTGATTTGATAAAACGACATTTCCTTTTGAATAGGGCTACTCTTGGGAATCGTGACTACTTTCCCCTGTCTCCAAGCCATACGAATAATCGACCATGTGTCAATTTCAGGAAAGCGTGATACCGTGATACCTATCGTTTGCGCATTTTTCCATTCCGTTGTTTGATATAATCGTTCGCCAATTTGAAAGGATCGTTGCGCATACTGCAAGGAATCTAACTCCCGTAAGTCCTGCATCATTTTCCTTCTTAATATTTTTTTCTCCATACATTATCACCTATTAGCATGAATCTTCCATCCTTCGATAAAAAAACGCCAGGATCACTGGATATCCAATGGTTCTGACGTTTTTTACCAACAATTATTTTGTTTCCCTGTGCAAAGTAACACGTTTTTCTCTGGGACAATATTTTTTCAACTCAAGACGGTCAGGGTTATTACGCTTGTTTTTTGTTGAAATATAATTACGCTCACTGCATTCTGTGCAAGCTAATGTGATATTAACGCGCATGTCTTTCCCTCCAAACTAAGTACATTCTCACTGTCCATACGACTTTTATATAATAGCACTAAAACCTGAGAAATTCCAGTTTCATTTTAGCAAAGTTTTGATTTTTATGGGGCAGTAGCTCTTTTTTCGAGCTAATTTTGTTCAAGATTAAGGGAGGTGAATTTAAGAAATGGAGGATTTTGTCGATATATGGTATAAATAGAACAAAGAATTAGTTGAGGTGAATTATGCATACCTTGGTCATTATTTTACTTTCTCTATCTATCCTACTCTTCCTCATCTCGCTGTTTCAGCCTGATCGAACAAAGGCATTGGAAAAAGAGCTGGAACAATTATCGATGAAGCTTTTACAAGAAAATTATTTACTTAAAAAAAGGGTGAAGGTATTAGAAGAAGAATTGCTAACGCCAGATTTCCAAGAATCTTTCTCTATGAAGGAACCCAGCAATAAACCGAATGAAATATTGAAAAACCAAGTGATTGCCCTGTACCATCAAGGACTAAACCTTGGGCAAATTTCGAAGCAATCCTCTCTACCGATCAACAAGGTTCAGCAGATTATTTCAACCTATGAGTCAAGCTTAGGAGGAGATCAGCGTGGATAAAAGAGGAACGAGAGGAATAGCCATCGGCCTCCTCCTATCAGCGATCTGTTTATTCGGTTTCCAATATTTTAATCCTGAAACAAATGAGCGAGCAAAACCTAGTAATCCATCGAACAAGACGGACCACAATTCAGCTGAGCTTGAAAGGTTACAAAATGATGTGGAGGATTGGCAAACAAAATATGAAGAACTAGAAAAAAAGCAAATGAGCGAAGGGAAAAAAGAACAACCTGAAACATCCAAAGAGCAACCAACAAGTTTTGAATTAACCATTAAAGAAGGTATGTCTTCTAAGGAAATCAGCGACCAATTAGAAGCAGCGGGAATCGTAAACGACTCTGAGGATTTCAATGATTTTTTAGAAGCAAAAGAATTGCAAACCAAAATTCGCACTGGTACCTATAAAATGGATAAGAATATGTCCTATCAGGAAATTTCAGATATCCTGACGAAGTAAAAATAGGCGTTAACACAGAAGAAGCCTGTCACCACAAAAGTGGATGGCAGGCTTCCTTTTATTTCTCTCTTTCCTTTTGTAGATCGAAATAGGCTTTCATTACACGTTTTCCGATATCAGAATTAATTTTATTCTCAGGGCCACCATCCAAATAGGCGGAAGGAACAATAATCGACATCGCAATTTCTGGGTTTTCATATGGAGCATAAGCGACTAAGGATAAATTCCATACACCTTGACCCTGGTCAAATGTTTCCGCAGTCCCGGTTTTAGCAGCAATGCGAAGGTTTTTATACTCTCCTGATCCTAGCGCTGTTCCGGTTCCTCCACTGGAATGGACAACCCTCCAAAAACCTTCTTGCACACTTTTAATTTCATTATCTGTTGCATCGATGCGGTTTAAAACTTTAGGTTGAATCTCTTGGGCAATTGGCCCAAGTTTTTCATCCTCATTCCCTGGTTCTCGGATTTCTTTGACAATATGTGGTTGCATTCGATAGCCACCATTGGCAATCGTTGACACATATTGAGCAAGCTGCAAATTAGTAAAAGTATCAAATTGCCCAATAGCGAAGTCAAGAGCTTTACCCGCTTCATTATTTTTGGGATCTCCCTTATACCCTGGCATTTCTCCCGGCAAATCAATGCCGGTCATGGCACCGAGTCCAAATTGGCTAAAATAATAGCGCATCTTTTCAAAAGCCTTATACTTATCAATACCAAGGTAATCACCACGTTGATATTGATATCCACCAATAAGCATTGCCGTTTTAAACATATATACGTTCGATGATTTCATTAAGGCCGTTTTTTCATCCATAGATTGATTACAACAACCATTATTAAACCAAGAACTCTTTCTTGTCCCATCTTTAAAAACTATTGGTTCATCATATATCCATTTACCCGGGGAATTAACACCTGTCATAAATCCTGTTAACACCGTTGCACCTTTCACCGCAGATCCCGGTACATAAGCCGTTGTGAAATTACCGGAAGCAAAGTCGCGAAATACATATTTCTTTTCATCTTCATCATATACATATTGCTTCCCAGACAGGGCCAGTATCTCACCTGTGTAAGGATCCATTAAGGTAACAAATGCCCGATCTAATAAATGGGTTCCGTATTTTGCTTTTGTTTTTCTTAATTCTTCTTCAATAATTTGATCGACCTTTTGCTGTAATTCCATATCCGTTGTGAGTACAAGGTCTTTGCCACGTGCTCCTTCTGAGACAAGTTCTGTTTCCAAGATTTGTCCGGATTTGGTCACGTTTTTGACTTTTTCTTTTTGTCCTTGTAAGACATCTTCATACTGTAATTCCAAATAACTTTTGCCAACCCGATCACTCCGGCTATAGCCATGAGCTTCATAGTAATCTAATTGTTCTGCGGGTAGGCCGTTGTTAACATTTCCTAAAATCGTACGTAATGTATCCTCAAATGGATAGGTTCTTTCCCAATCCATCGTTGTGTCTACTCCAGGAAGCGAGTTTAAGTTTTCACTTACGCGCGCAAATTCCTCAAGCGAAACATCCTTATTTTTGACAATTTGCCGATCAAGCGCATACCCCTTCGTAAATTCCCGATAAATGGCCAATACTTCCAAATCATCATCGGAAAGCATCTCCAAATCTTTTTCTGTCACTCGTTCCCTTTGTAATTTGGCTGCTTCGTCTTCCTTTAAATCTCCCCATTCTTTCTCCGACAACTTCGCCTTTGCCTCATCAGGATGAAGTAAGATCCAAAAATCAATCTTATCTCTTTCCGTAATTTTATCGGTTTTTTGCTCAATTAATTTAGCTAATTTCTGTGCCGTTTTTAGTGTTTCTTCTTGGTCAAACTTTTTCGGAGCTGTGTATGTAATGGCTCTTTCTGCTTGATTCTCAACCACTGGCCGATGATCCCGATCATAGATTAAGCCTCTTGGTACACTTGTTTTAACCGTTACATCTTCTGTTCGATCTAGCTCTCGTTTGGCATCTTCTCCATGAACAATTTGGACATACCCTAGACGAAATATTAACGCAGCAAAGAGAATAAAGACAGCAAAGAACAATAAATTAATCCGAAGTGGAATATGTGTCTTTTTCTTCTTATTCTTTCCCAACTGATCCAACCCTTCCCCTTATAATTTCTCCCTTTATTGTAAAAGAAAAATGCAAGAGAAGCCAGCTTTAAATGATTCAAAGTCTTTTTTGAACATCCTCTTTTAGTTTAATTCCAGTTTCTGTAAAAGCAAGGCGGCCAAGGTATGACCAATTCCAAATATTAACAGCAAGGCTGGAATGGCAGTCGTCGGATTGATCAAGTTTATCGCAATGATAAAGAGGATAATCGAGATGACTCTTCCTGAATTTAAAAATAATTCTTTGACAACGACATATTCAATTCGCATTTCTGCAGCATCCCGACTTTTTCCGATCACATCATAAGTGATAGAAGAATAAGGAACAAGCATTAATGGATAAGCGATTCCGATGACCACTCCATAAATAAGTAATCGAATATAAGTGGGATCGTTAAAGATTAAAAAAATTGCGGCATATAAGATCACACCACCAACCATCATCACTTTCTTTCTTTTGTCCTTTTTTATAAATTTTGTCGCAATCGAATACATAATAAAAGCGGTCCCAGCGTGAATCATCCCGTAAGTGCCTAAAGCTAATTCATTCTTCGTTGCAATAAAGAGATAGACCGATATGACAAATACGAAAGTACCTTCTCGAATGCCTTGCAATAAATGAGCATTTGTAATAAGTTTCCAGTTCTTATTTCGTTTCCTTTCCTGAAACACTTTGACAAATAAATACTGACCAGAAGAAGGTCGTCGCTGCAGGAAAAAACTTGTCACCACTGCCGCCGAAAATAACACTAGGGAAATCGCAAATATAATGGTGTAACCTGTATTCGATGTAAAGCGAGTAATAATAAAACCAGCCGTAATCGGGCCAATGATTCCTCCTGAAGAAGATAAGGCCCCCATAAAGCCATTAAAGAAATCTCTCGTTTCCGGCTCTGTAATTTCAAATGTTAATACATTAAATGCTAACCAATAGAAGCCATAGCCAATCCCCAGTAGGCCGCCTAAAACGACTAAATAATCATCCGCTTTTTCTCCAAAAAATAAAACAGCGATAAAAAATAACGCTAAGAAAATCACGCCAATCCGTAATACAATCACTCGATCGATCTTTTTCGCCAATCTTCCAGCTAACAAAAAAGTGATGGGTTGCATGACAACAACTGCAAGATTATATATCGCCAAATCCAGATAACTTCCTGATTGCTTCCACAAATAAACATTCACAAAAGTATTGGACAGCGCGATACTAAGTGAATATAAGCCACCTACAACTAATAACAGAATTAAGTCTTTGGTTATGTCCATTCCGTTATAAAGGTTTTTGAGTTTCAACATAGAAGAACTCCCCTTTTCTTCTTCTTAGCTTTGGTGAAGAAAAGAGAATTATACTTTAAAAATTAGAGAACTTTTTCTTCTTTTCAGATGCAATTACAATAAAAAGCTGCCGAGATCAACTCGACAGCTTTTTACGTAACGAAATTATTTATCCCGCATTAACTGGCAGTAAGATTCCTTCTTCGTCAATTTAAGTTTAGTAAGAATTGTCAGTGAAGGATCAACTGCCAGTAAATGCCCGATTCGTTCAGGCCTGCAGGACGCAGGTCACAAAGGCGTTGCAACAGGATGTTGCGAATTTAGCCTTTGATCCTTCCTTTTCGGCGGGAATTGATAAAGCCCCCACCGATTGAAGTTTCACTTTATTTTGCCGCATCATATTGTTTTTGAACAGCATCCCAATTGACAACATTCCAGAATGCGCTCATATACTCGGGGCGACGATTTTGATATTTTAGATAGTAGGCATGCTCCCATACATCAAGGCCCAAGAGTGGTTTTTTACCTTCCATTAGTGGATTGTCTTGATTAGGTGTGCTCGTAATTTCAAGTTCACCATTATTGACTACAAGCCAAGCCCAACCAGAACCAAAACGGCCAGCACCAGCTGCTTGGAAGTCTTCTTTGAATTTATCGAAGCTGCCAAATTTGCTATTTATCGCTTCAGCTAAAGAGCCTGTTGGTTCTCCACCACCATCAGGAGACATTAGTGTCCAGAACAATGAATGGTTTGCATGACCACCACCATTATTTCTCACAGCTGTACGAATGGATTCAGGAACTGAATCAAGATCTGAAATTAAATCTTCAACAGATTTGCTTGCTAAATCCTCATGCCCTTCAAGTGCTTTATTCAAATTCGTCACATATGTGTTATGGTGCTTCGTATGGTGAATGTTCATTGTTTCCTTATCAATATGCGGCTCCAATGCATCATATCCATAAGGTAATTGCGGTAATTCGTATCCCATTCATAATTCCTCCCTATGTAATATTTTGAATCATATTGTGATTCAAGGTTTCCAATTTAAGGTTATCAAAACCGGAAACCGGATTCAATTAATTTGCTCATAATTTTTTCACAATCCTTTTTCTTGAATACTGCAGCAATCCCGATGATAATATCTTTAGTAATGAAAGAAAAAGAAATGAGCGTGACTTTAATGAGAAAAATATCCATTTATAGCTTATTTTATAAATCCATTTATTCCTTCAAGGATTTAGCAAAATTTCGTTTTCTCGATATTGGGAAAACAATCAAATATGTTTTTGTACTAGCCATTATTTATTTTTTGCCTGCCATTATTAAACTATTACTAATTGATCGAGATTTTTCTCATTTGACTACGAATTTTGATAAGGGGAGTTTAGTGATCATCATCCCTATCTACCTTATTTTTACCTACGTTCTCTATTCTGGTCTACTCTTTATAAAAATATCTTTTTTAGCATGGATTGCTAGTTTGCTGGCAAAGGGGGTAAAACGGACGTTACCTTATCGAAATGCTTGGCGATTGACGGCTTTTAGTATAACCCTGCCAACAATCCTATTCGGCTTATTCCCATTATTTAGGATTGATATTCCGTTTGGGATTTTGTATGATCTTGCCGTTTCTTTGATTTATATCACGTTAGCGATATTCAAAATGCCTCGGCCAAAAAAATAATCATAACCTTACCCTTTCTATCATAAAGTGAATTAAGATGATAGAAAGGGTTTTGCGCAATGAAAAAAATAATCGCTTTATTCACTAGTCTTGTTATTTTATATAGTGTCTATCATGACTTAACGGTCGGGGTACTGCCCGCTCTGTCTGCCAACTCCACAGAACAAGAAGAGTCATCTGGTCCTATCAAAGAAGAAAATGATTTGTTTACGAAAAAAATAAAGCCAGGGGATACCGTTCTCTCGATATTAGAAGCACATCAGCAAGGCCCCCTGCCTGTAGCTATCGAGCAAATTGTGGCCGATTTCGAACGTTTGAACAATGGCGTAAAGCCTGAACAAATTCAAATGGGAGAAACCTATAAATTTCCGATCTATCTTAAAGAAACAGATTAAATCAGCGAAGAATGTTGTCAAATAGACTAAAAGATTGCTACAATGGAGTGGTAAGAGTTTTTACAGTTGTAAATAGGTTTATTTATTTTTCTGATGTAAAAGGAGAGAAGAACCCTTGGGTGAAATTATACATCGTACGAAAACACGCCCCGTCAAAGTTGGAAATTTAACAATCGGTGGCGCTGACCAAGTCATTATTCAAAGTATGACCACAACCAAAACACATGATGTTGAGGCAACTGTACGCGAAATTAATCGTTTGGAAGAAGCCGGCTGCCAAATTGTGCGTGTCGCTTGCCCAGATGAACGAGCAGCAAATGCCATTTCTGAAATCAAAAAGAGAATTAATATTCCACTTGTTGTGGATATTCATTTTGATTATCGCCTTGCCCTGAAAGCCATTGAAGGTGGGGCTGATAAAATCCGGATCAATCCTGGGAATATCGGGAAACGGGAAAGAGTTGAGGCTGTTGTTAAAGCCGCTAAAGAAAAAGGGATCCCAATCCGCATCGGTGTCAATGCGGGAAGTCTTGAAAGAAATATTTTAAAAAAATATGGATATCCCACTGCTGATGGGATGGTTGAAAGTGCCCTTCACCATATTAAAATATTAGAAGATCTTGATTTTCATGATATTATTGTTTCCATGAAAGCCTCTGATGTGAATTTAGCGATTGAGGCCTATGAAAAAGCAGCGCAAGCCTTTGACTATCCTTTACATCTTGGTATTACCGAGAGTGGAACCTTATTTGCAGGAACAGTCAAAAGTGCAGCTGGTCTTGGAGCCATTCTAAGTAAGGGAATCGGAAACACATTAAGAGTCTCCCTAAGTGCTGATCCAGTTGAAGAAGTAAAAGTAGCGAGAGAATTATTAAAATCTTTCGGCCTGATTGCGAATGCTGCCACATTAGTTTCTTGTCCAACTTGCGGTAGAATCGAAATCGACCTTATCAAAATCGCGAATGAGGTCGAGGAGTATTTACAAACCATTAAGGCTCCTATCAAGGTCTCTGTATTAGGTTGTGCTGTCAATGGTCCTGGTGAGGCGAAAGAAGCTGATATCGGCATTGCCGGCGCACGTGGCGAGGGACTGCTCTTTAAAAAAGGGAAGACCGTAAGAAAAGTACCTGAAGCTACAATGGTCGATGAATTGAAAAAAGAAATTGATAAAATGGCCGAAGAATATTATAAGAAACAAGAAGAAGAAAATCAAAAAAACACAGCTGATCTTGAGGTGAAAGAGGGTGTCTAAAGACAGCCTCTTTCTTAACACAAGAACAAAAGCGCAAGCGCCCGTTTAGCGACGTACAAACTTTTTAGGGGCCTGACGAGA
>NZ_VTQV01000024.1 GCF_008764245.1 Bacillus subtilis | reverse complement strand
AAAAAGACCATCTTCATATATTATTTGATGCTCCTCCGCAAATTCATTTATCGAACACGGTCAATAGTTTTAAAACCGTGACCTCCAGGTATATACGAAAAGAGTTCGAGGAATATCTTAAACCCTATTATTGGAAACCGTATTTTTGGAGTAAAAGCTACCTTCTGCTTACAACAGGGGGAGCACCGATATCAGTAATAAAGGAATATATCGAAAATCAAGACCGCGAAGGCTAACCCCCACTAAATGCGGCGCATTTTGAAGGGGACTGCACCTTCGCTTTTTTGTTCAAATATTCTAGTTCAAAAGGGAGGGCAGTAGCTTGAATAGTAAAACACTGCAAGAGCAGCGAGCAAAAGCTATGCAGCAAAGGAAGAAACAAAAAGAGAAGATGAACGCCCAATTTATGGACCAGATAAAAGACACACCAACCAAACAACCAGCTCCCTCCTCCAATATAACAATCGAGCAATTAGAAAAAGAGAAGAAGCTCCGCAAAAAGCAAAAAAAGGAAGTACAAAGTGCACAAAGGAAATTAATGCAAGAAAAACAGGCCGTTAAAGAGTTGCAGCAGAAGATAAGACGATCCGATGAGACAATCAGGCAATTGAAATATGAAAATTGGAGAATAACGGAGCAGGTTTCAGAAATAGAACATCTCAAGGAAAAAATAAAGCAACTTGAGGGTTTGGTTACGGAGGAACGAGAGAAAACAGCAAAATTAGCACATTCCCTTACCCAAATGGAAGCAGAAAAGGAACGTGGACAAAGAGCCGGAAGGAAAATGTTGGAGCTTTCCAATCAGGTTAAACAACTAAAAGAATCCAATACCTCTTTACGTCAAAAGTTAAAGAACTATGATTTACTATCTCATGAAGAATACGGTCATTTAAAGAAGGAAGTCACCGATTTACAGGCAGAATTACAAGTTTATCGAAATATGGAAGAGAAAACAGTAAAAAACCCCATGTTTTTAATGAAATATATGAAGCAACACTTGACCAATGAGGATTTACCCGATTTATTCAGACTGCTAGAAAATTTTATTTCAACAGACAATCTCCAGCATTTTTATCGTGGTCGCCACAATATATTCTATCTCTATATGCGGCGTGTCAATTTGCTTAACCATCATGTAAAAAGGCGCCAATATTTATATAAGATTAAGAACAGACATAATCGTCACGCACATGAAAGACTCGGATATGTAACGCAAACGCATGATGATTGGGTCTTTGTTGATATTACTGAAAATGATAGCGTTCAAACATATCCTGTTAAGGAAAACTCGAGCAAACAACCGTTAGAAACAGATGCCCCGGTCAAAGCTAGAATCCAAAACGAAAAAGCGACGATAACGGAGTGTTATCCGGTGAGAGTTGCCGAACCTATTCACAAAGCAGAAACACAAGAAGTGAAAACCAAATCGCCAAAAAAATATGCCTATTTCGGTCAATTCAAGATTCTAATCATCGGTTCGCGCTTTTTAAGTGAGTATAAAACTAGACTAGAGCAGCATGGCTGTTTAGTAGAACTCCATAATCCCTATGAAGAAAGCTATGAAGTGTTAAAAGGAAAAATGAGCCGTTCGGAGATCACTCTCGTTTGTGAACGGCATGTTCCACACGGAATATGGGATCATGTCGAAAAAAAGCAACCCTATGTCACGGTCTTAAAAAAGGACAGCAAAGACCTTATTTCAACGAACGCCTACCTCACCTTGCAAAGATGTGAATTAGTTTGAAGTGGACAGGCCTCACTTTATCATAGAGGGCACCTGTCCCCTATTTTCATTTTTCAGGCATGTATTTCATCCATTTTTTCAGCTTATAACTAGTAATGATATATCCGAAAACTGGAATGATGGATAGTCCAAGTGAAAGTTTGAGGACAAGTGGGTTAGATATGGATATTCCAACAACAATTGCTGCTAATCCAAACAGGGTTAATTGAAATAGCTGTTTTTTACGATTTTCGTAGATTGTAAATTGAAATTGTCTTCTTTGTTCGATCTCCTTTATTCTTTCGAATGTCTGTGGTGCTTTCAAAAATTCCGTTACAGAATGAAAGAACTTGAATACTGGCTGTGACTGAAGCCACTGCCAGATAAAGGACCATTTATTCCCTGCATGCATGAGCCATTCCATAAAAACAGACTTGCCTAACTCAAGAAGTTCTTCGTCTGGTGCCAAATGCTGAATAATACCTTCGATTGTCACGAAAGAACGCCCCAAAAAAACAAAGCGAGTAGGAATCTGAATGGGAAGTGCTTGAATCATGTCATTCAGTTCAAGTTTTAAAGCTATCAAATCCATTTCTGTTAATTGAGTAGGTTGGAAGGTCATCCACTCAGCTAATAGCCTTTCCATTATCCTTGTATCCGCTTCGGGAAGTAAGAATCCTAAACGGGACAGGCAATCAACAGCTTTTGGATAATCTTTGGCTAAAAAACTTTCAATTAAATTTTGAAAAGCGGACGCATCATTTTTAGATATCTCCCCTGCCATGCCAAAGTCGAGCAAAATAACGTGCCCTTCCTTGGATACAAGAACGTTCCCCGGGTGCGGGTCGGCATGGAACTTACCCGCCTCAAGCCATTGCGGAAGAAACACTTTAATAAGACGCTGAGCCAACTCCTTACGTGTTATTGGTAATTTTCCAACCTCCTCAACATCCGTTATTTTTATCCCATCCACCCATTCCATCACCAACACTTTAGACGTACTAAGCTCTTTATATACGGTAGGAATTTTAACATTATCAAGATCTTTAAAACGTTCTCTAAAATAAAGAAGTGTTTCTTTCTCCTTTGAAAAGTCAAGTTCTCGTTCAATCACTTGTTTTAGCTCGGAAAATAAGACTTTCAAATTAATAAACCCTTTAGGAAGGGGGGCAAAATGATTGGTAAACCAAATCACGATACTTAGCGTACGGAAGTCTGTTTGAACAACGGAATGTATATGAGGACGACGTACTTTAATCGCTACTGTGGAGCCGCTTTTTAGAACACCTCTATACACTTCGCCAATCGATGCAGAGGCAATC
Source organism: Bacillus subtilis (assembly GCF_008764245.1). GTDB lineage: Bacteria > Bacillota > Bacilli > Bacillales > Bacillaceae_C > Lederbergia > Lederbergia ruris. Next base: position 59,270 of record NZ_VTQV01000024.1, on the reverse strand, counting down.
GCCTCTTTTTCAATCGAAAGCAACTTTTCTTTATAACGATTTCCCCATTCTGTTTCAAGCACCTCTTGAATTTCACTCCATTCGGAAGGGGGAACGTGATCGGTAAGATCTTCTATTTCTTTAATAAAGGCTGGTGGCAACAGATCTGCACGGGTGCTAATAATCTGTCCTACTTTAATAAGCAAACCTTCTAATTCAAAAAGTAAATGTCGAAACCTTTTCCCAATATCACCCCATAGTTTTTCCCAATCCGCTTCAGACTTCCTACTGATTTTATACCAGTAAATTTGCATAAAAGTGATAAGGAAAAAAGATAGTACCCTGAACATCCGATTAAATTTATTTTTGGTTTTCATCTTGACCCCTCTTCTCTGAAAAAATGGAATCGAAATCGCAAACCGGCTGTTAAATTGCAATTCATTACTCACATCATAGACAAGATCGTGAAACAAAGCTGGTCTTTATTCTATAACCTTAAAATCAACATTCGCTTCTATATTAATGTGTTCCCCCTCATCTTCCGACTTTACAAAAAAGTCGGTATATCCATTTACCTTATAATAGCCAGTTGGAAAGCCCCTTCCTTCCAAAAAGTAATCTACAAATTTTTGATAGGATGGATCTTCTTCAAAAATCACTTCCGCCTTCTTTACGTAATTTTCGCGATAAGGCTCTCCCTTTTTCAATTTTGTTGTCACACCGATTTCTTGAACACTACTTTCAATGTGATAACCACGTACTTTCTCTTCCAGCAAGAATAGAATGGCAGAGGCAGAATGGACAATAGAGACTTCCTCTTTTTCACCAATATATTCGATTTCCCCATATAGCTTTACTTCCTCATCTTGACGGTATTCCCCTTTTTCACTCACTAGCCGAAAGATAAAATCCCCCTGCTTCACCTCATCTTCCGTTTGTTGTACCTTATACTTTTCCAATTCCTTCGCATCAATTTGAGAAGATGACTGACAGCCAGCTACCAGAATAACAAGTAACAAAAGTAAGATTGAGAATGATCGATTCACGAAGCTCCTCCTGTTCAGATTTATTGTTCCTAACCATAAAGGGTCCCTTACCTCCGCTCTCCCTCTTTTCTGAGATTTTCACCTTTTCGGGGACGGCCACGATCTTCGCTGTCCCACTTTTCTGATATTTCCACCTTTTCGGGGACGGTCTTAGACATAAAATTCAATAATCCGTTCCAGTTCTTCTAAATACAGCTTGGCCATGCGGCTTAGTTGAGCTTTTTTGTGGACGATCCAGCCAACAGAGATGACTTCTCCTTCCTCTAGCGGGACAGATATGATATTGGAACCATTAAGATCGGCGCTTAAGATGCCTGTTGAAATGGTATAACCGTTCAGTCCAATTAACAGATTAAATAACGTGGCGCGGTCACTGACCTGGATGCTTTTTTTGCTAGGGATTGTACTGAAAATCTCCTCCGAGTAATAGAACGAATTATATTCCCCTTGTTCAAAAGTAAGACGCGGGTAGTCTTCTAAATCCTCTAATGTCACAGATGAGCGATTCGCCAGTGGATTTTGTGAGCTCACAAAAATATGAGGTGAAGCTTTAAAAAGCAGATTAAACTCCAGTCCTTCTTCCTTTAACAGTTGCATCATCACTTTTTCATTAAACAAACTAACATATAAAATACCGATTTCACTCCGTAACGTTTTAACATCCTCTATAATTTCATACGTTCGCGTTTCTCTCATCGTAAATTGATATTTATCGGAACCATGCTTTTTGATCATTTCGACAAGAGCATTTACCGCAAAGGCATAATGCTGTGTCGAGACTGAAAAAAGTTGCGGCGAAGGAGCCGTATTAAAATAACGGCGCTCTAAAAGTTCTACCTGTTCCACTACTTGCCTGGCATAGCCAAGAAACTCTGCCCCATCCGGTGAAAGGGTAATGCCTGTTGACGTCCTGGTAAAAATCGTTTTACCTAATTCTTCTTCAAGATTTTTGATCGCCTTTGACAAGCTAGGCTGCGAAATATAGAGTCTACGCGCTGCCTCATTCATAGAGCCGCTTCTGACAATTTCAATCACATATTTTAATTGTTGTAAATTCATTCTATCGTCCCTCATTGTTCAAGACTGTATTTTATCCATTCGAAAACTCTCTTAAACTCATCATAGATGGAAATATGAAGCTGGGCAAGCCGTTCAAAGAGACAAATGGAAAGAAGTCGTCAATATTTGTTATAGCCCCAGGTTATAACCAACTATATCTTTTTTCAGTTACACTATAATACGTTCTCATGATAAGATTCAATATATTCCATTAAAAAGATTTATTTTAAATTTTTAACCATGAGGAAAAGGGGGATTTTCATGCAAACAAAAACGACAACGATTTTCCGTGCCGACCAAGTTGGTAGCTTATTAAGAACCGAAACAATTAAAAACGCACGCTTACAGAAAGCTGCTGGGGAAATTACACCAGAGCAACTACGTGCTATTGAAGATAGTGAAATCGAGAGAATTGTCAAGAAACAAAAAGAGGTCGGTCTTCGAGCCGTGACAGATGGTGAATTTCGCAGAGCTTGGTGGCATTTCGATTTCTTAGAAAATTTAGTCGGGGTTGAAGGCTATTGGGCAGGAAGTGGAATCCAATTTCAACAACAACAGACTAGATCGCGCGCAATTAAAGTGACAAATAAATTAGACTTCGAACATCATCCTATGCTAGATGATTATAAGTTCCTCCATAAAATAGCTGGAGATCATGTTGCGAAATTTACGATTCCAAGTCCGAGTATGCTGCATTTTCGTGGTGAAGTGGACTCCGTTGTCTATCCAGACGAAGAAGAATTCTTTGATGATCTGGCAAAAGCTTATAAAAAAGGGATAAAAGCCTTTTATGATGCTGGCTGCCGCTACCTCCAATTAGATGATACGGCTTGGGCCTATCTATGTTCAGAAGAACAAAAGGAACAATTGCGCGCCAAAGGGAAAGACCCCGAATACTTAATTAAAATGTACCTTGATACATTAAACAAAGCGGTAACCGATCGTCCGGACGACTTAAAAGTAACCATGCATATTTGTCGTGGAAATTTCCGTTCTACATGGATTTCTTCGGGGGGATATGAACCAGTGGCAGAGCCATTATTCGGCCATTTAAATATCGACGGATTCTTTTTAGAATATGACAATGACCGAGCAGGCGGATTTGAGCCCCTACGCTTCGTCAATCGCTCGGATTTAAATATCGTTCTAGGATTGATTACTTCAAAGCATGGGAAGCTAGAGCCCAAAGAAGAGATTATAAGAAGAATAGAAGAAGCCTCTCAATTCGTTGATCTTAGCCAACTCTCTCTAAGTCCTCAATGTGGATTTGCCTCGACCGAAGAGGGAAATCTGTTGACTGAAGAAGAACAATGGGAAAAGCTTCGTTATGTAGTAGAAATTGCTGAAGAGGTTTGGAAATAACAAAAGTGCAAGCAGGACGCTCTAATCTCAACTTTGGTAAATGTGCATCCTGCTGTTTCCTTAAGACCGGCGCTAATATGGTTGCAACTCATCTTTGAAAAATTGAGGTAGACAAGCACTCTGATGAGAAGAGAACGGCGAAGGGGATTCAGCCGTTCTCCCCTCTCTCATGTAAACCTGAGGAATTGCCGCTTTGGCAAAGCACTTTCTCAACAAAATTTTTGTAATATTTAAACACCTTCACGAAAGGAGATTGAAATGCGCGTTGTTCAGACTACACAAGTTATAGCCGAGAGTAAATTCAATAAATTTCATTTATTAGTGTTTCTATGGTGCTTTTATGCGATTGCTTTTGATGGGTTTGACATTGCTCTCTACGGAATTGGATTGCCTTTTATGATGGATGATTTCGGGTTAACGACTGTAGAAGCGGGAGCGATTGGCAGCTATTCATTAGTCGGGATGATGATTGGTTCCTTTGTACTCGGTTCCCTATCCGATCTCATCGGCCGAAAAAAAATATTAGCCATTTGCATGGTGTTATTCAGTTTGTTCTCTTTATTAGCTGGTTTAGCTCCCAATGAGGCAGTTTTCACGATTATGCGCTTTATTTCCGCTCTTGGAATGGGTGGATTGATGCCCGCCGTGATTGCTGTCATGACAGAATATTCTCCAAAGAAGAATCGGGCATTGACGGTTGCGCTCATGTATTGTGGCTATTCAATCGGTGGGATTTTGGCCTCCCTGATTGGCATGTATGCTATGGAAAGTCTCGGATGGAGATTTCTGTATTGGCTAGGCATTATTCCTTTGTTAACTTTGCCATTTTTTCTCAAGCAATTTCCCGAATCTTTATCGTATTCGATTCTGCGGAAACAAGGGGACAAAATCGCCACCATCCTTAACAAAATCGATCCGAAAGGCGATTATCAAGCAACAGACGATTTTGAATATGCGACTGTTCAAGAACAAGCAAAAGGATTGCCTGTGAAAAAACTCTTTACCGACAATCGCCTTGTCAGTACATTGGCCTTCTGGGTGGCTGTCTTCAGCTGTCTGCTTATGATTTATGGTTTAAATACTTGGCTACCCAAAATCATGCAGGAATCGGGCTTCGGCATTACTTCCAGTCTATCCTTTAATCTTGTATTGGCCGTTGGTCAAATTGGGGGATCCTTACTCGGTGGAATCTTTGTTGAACGACTTGGCCATCGAAAAGTACTATTATGCATGTTCTTAGTTGGAGCTTTTTGCTTTGTTTCCCTTAGCATGGCATCTCATACACTGCTATTATATGGATTGATTGCTCTTGGCGGCGCATGCACAGGCGGAACACAAAATTTGGTCAACCCTTATATTTCCGAATTTTATCCACGTGAAATCCGTGCAACCGGGCTTAGCGTGACAGTTGGAATTGGGCGCATAGGAGCGATATTAGCCCCTGTGATCATTGGGCTCTTACTTGCGACAAATGTTGCCCCGCAAAGTGCCTTTATGGCATTCGCCATCCCAAGTATTCTCGGAGGAATCGCCTTCTTACTAGTCCAAGAGAAATATGGGAGCTTTGATAAAATCACGAAATCTCCTCATCACCCTACGGAACTAGAAAATAAGGTTGGTTAATATTTGATTGCCCTATAGAATGATGTTTGCTTGAATGCAGCGTAGACAGAAATAGACCTAGCTTTCCTGTTATTGGAGAGTAGGTCTATTTTTCACATTCCTAGTCTAAGTTGCCCAGTCTTTACAAATTATGATGCATTCCTTTTGTAATAAGCTCTGATTTCAACCATTGTATTATGCTTAGGGGACCATTCTCGCTAATATTTCTTCACTATCTTCTATCATTCTCTTACAATTTGAACAATGTCTCCCACCTTAAAGCCGTGGAATAAAGAATCATTTTACGAGAACTTCTAATATATACCCTGTAGATTGCTCTAGTTTTTCGCTCACCTGCTCGCTCTCCTTATCCTCTGGCATTTCGGCTAATCGCACCGTCACTGTCGCCCGATCCATATGAATGGATGGATTCCTTTTTAATTGCCAATGAGATGGAATCAGTTGTAATGCCAGCCCAATGATTTCATTTTGCTTGGGACTTTTCGTATAGGTAACAGGCATGCCAATTCGATAGGACAGCTCCTCTAAATCCGCTTCATGGCGTCTCGCTATTTCTGGAGAGATAAAGTGAACCTCCATAAATGTTGTACTTCCTTTTTGTTTCATGCTTGTTTTATAAATGGTTAGATTCCGATCCTTTGCCCATTTCTTCGCCTCTTCAATCGCTTGGTTGTTTTCTAGGCGCTCAGAAGAAGCAGTTGCCTGATACAGACTATTTTCTCCGCCTGTGGATGGGCTTTTCCCCTTTCCATCCTTGAATTGCAGATCAAAGCCCGTTTTCTGTTTGAAGGAATCGGCAAGGGCCTCTTGATTCTCGCTCCCCTCCATCGCCACCACCACTTTCCGATCCTGTAGATGAATGGATGGAGTAGGAATAGCATTACCCAATAATTTTGTTAACTCTGTTTGTAAAAGGTCTTGGCGAACTGATGGCGAAAACTCTACAGACCACCCTGTTTCGCTTTTCACTCTTGTTGCTATTTCTTCCCGCTCCGCTTCTAACACGGCATCAGGGAAATCAAAATAGATGGTGATGGCTTCGTTTTCCGTACCTAAATGATCCACGCCACAGCGTATAAAATGTGGATGGTTTTCCAATTGGTTTCTCACAACTTCCATTCCCTGTGCAGGATTCATTTTCAGCCCTTGAATCGGGAGGTCCAGCGCGCTTAATCTTTTTTTAATGGCCGGGTCTATTTTATAAATTGTGACATCGAATTGATTCGAATCGATATTTTCTGCTGGAAGGCTTTGTAGAGCTAAGCTAATGGCTAAACGAGAGTCAATCGAATCTATCTGTAAGGCATGAACTATTTCTGTTAAAGAAAGGTTTTCATTAGGCAATCGCTCCCACGGTATCCCTTCTAAATAAGGACGACTAAAGCTAAATACTTGATCCGTAACCTCTCTAAGTTCGTCTATCGATTGATTCCAATACCCAATTGTTTCTTTTATTTGCCCTGGACTTAACCGAATTTGCTTTCCTTTAGGCGTTTGACAAATAAATGTTTTGGTTTTTAGTTGTACATTCATGCAGATTGCTAATTTAAGTGCTTTTCCTGACTCCTTTTGATAGAGCAACAGGCTGCCAATTTTCTCTCTTAAACTTTCATTCTCCGTATTTCGATAACGTTTCCCAACAACGCCTTTTCCAGACTTGCGCTTTTCAAATGGATATGTTTCCCCATTCTCAACAAGCAAAGGATGGAATTTCGGGTCTATGATCGTTGATAACTGTGTTCTCGCCTCATCATCCCCATGCACAAGCAAAGTATAAGTGGGACTTAAAGTTTGCACAAATCGATTGATTTCATTGGCATCTGCATGTGCAGAAAGCCCATACTTGCCAATGCGACATTTGACCGGATAACTTTGCCCATTCAACTCAATATGGTCTTCCAAACCATCCGCAATATTTAGTAACTTCCTTCCTGGACTCTCCTCATCTTGATAACCTGTAATAAAAATAGCGTTTTTCTCATCCGTCACAAGCCTTTCTGCATACCAAGAACTAGCCCCTCCAATTAACATCCCTGAAGAAGCCACGATGCATCCTGGCTTTCCCTTTAAAATTTGTTCCCGTTCCTTAGGATGGACAGCCTTACAACGACCTTCCGTTAAAAAGGCATCCCCATGATTTCGAACTCGATAAGCCACAGGCCCTTTTAGAAAATGCGGATAGCTTTTGTAAATTTGGCTTACCGGTGTTACTAAACCATCCACATAAATCGGAAATTCAGGGATGAGCCCTTTATCCATATAATCTTGTAAAACTAATAAAACTTCTTGGGCTCGTCCCAATGCAAAGGCTGGAATAAGGGCGAAACCATCATTTGCAATCACCTCTGCTACATGTTTGGCAAGACGATTCTCTTCCGTGTTCCGATCCGTATGCGCTCTATTCCCGTAAGTCGATTCCAAAATCATCACATCCGGTTGGATACCATGCGGCACTTGGGCACCAGGGATGGTTCGACCTGCTTTAAAACTTAAATCCCCGGTGACAAAAAGCGTCTCTCCTCCCCCTTCAATCAAAAACATGACCGCACCCAAAATATGACCAGCCCGCAAACTGGTAATTTTCACATTGCCAATTCGCAACACCCCACTAGCTGGAAGCAACAGGATCGACTGGAGAAGCTGATTCACTTGCTCATCTGTGTACGGCGGCAAAGTATTCGTTTCTCTACATCTTTGTTCCAAAATTTTATAAGAATCTTTCATCATAATTCTCATCAAATCCGCTGTAGGCGGTGTGGCATAGAGCGGCACTTCCGGGTAAAGAGCATGAATAATCGGAAGCGCCCCGATATGATCGGCATGTGCATGGGTCACGAGGATGGCCTCTGGATTTCCTAAGTCCTCCAACATCCCTAAAGCTGGAAGAGGCTGATCCCCATGCATTCTCATCCCCGCATCAATTAACAAATTCGTACCAGCTATTTCAACATGCAAACAAGAGGCGCCAACTTCATTGCCGCCTCCAAGAACACTTACCTTCACTATGTCATTGCCTCCTTAAACAAGATCTCTAATTATGAATATTCTAAGCCCCATTGCTTACGGAGAGCGTCCATTGTTTTCATAATATCATAGGTTTCTTCCAAAGGCATGATCGAGCTTTCAAGTTTGCCTGCCCGTAGACAACGCATTGCTTCTTCGGCTTCAAAAATATAGCCTTGTAGTTTTCGATCATCTTGAAATTCTACGACTTCAGAACCGGATTGATGTAAAAAGGCTCCATCTCCGAAGAGGAAATTAGGTAGTCGAATATATCCCTCTGTTCCGTAAATAAATGCATCATTGGCTAAGTTGAGTCGCACTCCTGAGTTTAGCATCGCTGTTTTTCCATCTGGATACTCGAATAGGGCAGAAAAATGTTCATCTACACCTGTTTCTCCAATATGGGCACTGCTTTTAATTTCGGTAGGCTGCTGACCAAAGACGAACGACGCGAAAGAGATGGGATAAATACCAGCATCGAGCATCGCTCCTCCACCTAGCTTTTTATCCAACAAACGACTGTTGGGACTCCAGCCCACATCAAAGCCGAAATTAGCGGTTAGCATTCGGACCTCGCCAATTTTTCCTTCCTCCAACCACTTCTTCGCCTGTACAATAGCTGGTAAGTAACGTGTCCACATCGCTTCCATTAAGAATGTATTATTTTCCCTTGCTACCTGAATTAGTTCCTCTGCCTCTTCTGCATCCATCGTAAACGGTTTCTCGCATAATACGGCTTTCCCTGCCCGTAGGCACTGAAGCGCACAGTCTTTATGCTGTGTATGTAAGGTCCCTATATACACAATCTCAATATCTTGATCTTGTACAAATGCAGCATAATCAGCATATGTACGCTCAATACTGAATTCGCTTGCAAAGGCGGTCGCCTTTCCCTCTGTTTTGGAAGCGACAGCAACCAACTCTGCATTTTCCGATTGCACTAAATCTGAAGCAAACTTCCGCGAAATATTCCCCGCTCCCATAATTCCCCACTTTATTTTTTGCTCTGTCATGTCCATTCCCCTTTCAAAAAATTAATATGTATAGATTACATTATAGCTTATTATGAGACTGACTTTCTATTACAAAGTTACCTAGAATATACAATTATATACACTCTTGCCCTAACGGTTAGGCATCCTCTTATCTGCCAACTTCCATTCGCCCAGAGATTAAAGATTGCCCGCATCTTCTGCCTGTATCATGAATGTTCGGCAGATTAAGAAGTTTGTTACTTTATTGCTCCCTATGAGTAAGGGAATAGGCATCCTTTGGTGGCTAGACTCTCTCATAAGGAGTTTTTTGTTTAACTAATATGTTCCACGTGATGATACCTTCCCATTGAAAAGCAGGTTTTAAATTACATTTTATTTCGCCCAGTTAAACCCGATCCTGTTCAAAAAGGCCTTGGCTAATACTGTATGACCGGTTGCATTTGGATGGACACGGTCCCACGCAATGGCTGCGGGATATAAATTTTTTAGTACTTTATTAAAAGCAGCTTGAGTATTAATCAATAAACAATCTTCTTCGTTTGCAATTTTTTCGACTACCTTACCATACTGATCCATTTTCTCTCGCATTAAATCCTCTTCATTCGGTTCAATATAAAATGGGGTCATCAACACAATTTGATTGACAGTCGGCTTTGATTCTTGAACGATTTTTCGAAGCGTTTCTTCATACTCCTCTATGTAGACATGTTGGTGTTTTATAAAAGGTGAATCAAATTGACGCCAAACATCATTAATGCCGATCATAATGGATAGCCAATCGGGATTTTGATCTAGTACATCTTCTTGCCATCTTGCATGTAAATCTCTCACCGTATTGCCAGAAGTTCCTTTATTCACAACCCTTATTCCCAACTCAGGATAAGTTGATTGTAAAAATGCATCTACAATAGAAACATACCCATTTCCAAGTGCCTGAAACACTCCTTCTCCTTCCGGCTTCGCTCTGTCACAATCTGTTACAGAATCACCGATGAATAACAGCTTTTGATCTTTTTCTAACAACATTTCGTGATCTCCTCATTTCGGTAGTTATATTTCTAATCATACGAGTTTTGAACATCCTCTAAAATATACTAGCTCTTGAACCCTATATAACTAATTCTCTCACTGGCGACATTTCCCTGCTAGTATTTTGCTAAAATGGTGGAACTTGAGTAAGGAACTTTTTCTAGAAAGACAACTCTCCGCTGAAAAAAATGAGTTCAAAAAAGCTTATAATCTAATTTACTCTCTTTTATATATGTCATATAATGAAGGTGCATAAGAAAAATTCGAATAAATGGCTAAGAAGATGGTGTGGATTTACGAGGAGAGGCTGTCCATTCTTTCACCATCTAGCTATTTTAGTGAAACGTTTAGATTTGAAGGTACTCGCTCTCTATAACCTTCCTATCGCAAACGCCAACAAACTTTTTCTTTTGTTTTTAGAAATGTTTTAGAAATCGAATAAGGTAGGCCTATCCCAAAAAGGCTTCATTTTATTACGATAAAAAATATGAAAAAGGGGAGTTCATTCTCATGAAGAAAAGTTTAAGTGTGCTAGCCGTACTTTTATTAATGTTGGTACCGCTACTAAGTGCATGTAATTCGGAAACACAAAATGCTGATTCAAGTAACGATTCAGGTGGAAAGTCCAGCTCAAAGAAACATAAAATTGGCATTCTTGCCCCTGCTGTCACACATGGTTGGGTGGCGGCCGTAGCTTACCACGCGGAAGCACGTGCGAAGGAATTATCGGATGAGATCGATTATAAAATCCAAACAAGTTCTGACGCACAAGAAATGACTTCTCAATTGGATGACTTAATGACTTGGGGTGCGGAAGCGATTGTGGCCTTTCCTCAGTGGGAAGGAATGGAAGTTCCTATTCAAACCGCTCTTGATGCGGGAATTAAAGTGGTTAACTTTGATATCGAAATTGATGCTGACGGGGTTTATCGTGTATCTGGCGATAATGAAGGTATGGGTGTTGAAGGTGCGAAATATATCATTGATAAAATTGGTACAGAAGGCAATGTTGTTGTGCTAGAGGTACCATCCTCTGGTTCTGTTTCGAAATTAAGAAAACAAGGTTTCATGGATACGATGGAGGAAATGGCTCCTGATATGGAAATTAGCACGTACGCTACTCAATTTACACGCGAAGATGGTTTGAAAGATTTTGCGGATATTTTAACGAGCAATAAAAAAATTGATGCTGTTTATTCTATGGATGACGAAACATCCATTGGCGTTCTTCAAGCAATCAGTGAAGCTGGAAGAGATGATATTAAAGTCGTGACTGGTGGAGGCGGCATGCAAGAATACTTCAAAATGATGCCGGAAAACGAAGATATTTGGATTCAATCCGCCCTCTATAGCCCAGCCATGGTGAAAGATGCTGTTGATGTCTCTCTTAAACTATTAAATGGAGAAGATGCTGACGAGGTAACGATTATCCCTACAACTGTTGTAGACCGGGATAATTACGAAGAATTCATTGATGAGGAGTCTCCGTACTAAGAAGAAAAGCGCAAGGCGGTTGCTAAGGGGCGACAAGCAATTGTCTTCGCCGTTTTGACCAACATCCTGTTGGCCTCCGCCCTGGCGCAACGCTGTTTTGACCCACATCCTGTGGGTCCGAAGTGATGAGGGATTATGGCCTTGCCATGTCTCTCTTTTAATCGAAGGTATGGAAGTGATTGTATGAAAATCGAGATGAGAAACATAAGAAAATCATTTGGAAAAAACGATGTGCTCAAGGATGTATCGTTTAGCGTTCAAGGTGGAGAGATTTGCGCTTTACTCGGTGAAAATGGCGCAGGGAAATCGACCCTTATGAATATTCTCGGCGGCGTCCATCAAATGGATGCAGGTTCCATTTTCATCGATGGAAATCCTGTAAAATTTGCTACACCGGCCCAATCACAGGAAGCGGGCATTGCTTTTATCCATCAGGAATTAAATTTAATCAATGACTTACCGATCTATGAAAATATGTTTATCGGCAGAGAATTAAAAACCAAAACAGGTAGTTTAGATTTAAAGCGTATGTATCGTGAAACAAACGAAATGTTTAAAAAGATGAATATTGATTTAGATCCCGGAAAAATGGTTCGTGACCTAGATTCTTCCTATAAACAAATTGTAGAAATTTGTCGGGCAATGATGACAAATGCCTCCATCATTATTATGGATGAGCCGACCACCTCTCTGACTGATCAAGAAATAGAGCGTGTGTTTACGATGATGAAAACATTAACAGAGCATCACGTCGGCATTATTTTCATCTCGCATAAGTTAAATGAAGTGATGCAATTCTGTAGCCGCTATCTCGTCCTTCGTGATGGTAACCTTGTCGCGGAAGGAAATGTCAGCGACGTTACAACGAAGGATTTGGCTAGATTTATGGTTGGATTTGATGTAAGAACAGAGCCCTTATTAAGAGAGAAAAAAATAGGCAAAGAAATTTTGCGAGTGGAAGGACTCACTGATCCAGCTGCTTTTAGAGATATTCATTTTTCTATTAAGGCTGGGGAAATTGTTGGGTTCACAGGGTTACTTGGTGATGGGCGAAGTGAGCTTTTTCAGGCTATTTTTGGAGCAAATCAGCCAACACAAGGTAAGATTTTCCTAAATGGAAAAGAAGTCGTCATTCATAGTCCAACACAAGCGATCGAAGAAGGCATTGCGTACCTTCCAAGAAACCGGAAGGAAAATGCGATCATTAAAGATATGGATATTTTTGAAAATGCTTCGATTGCCACTTGGCCTAAATTTGCCAAACGAGGGAAAATCGAAACGAAGAAACATCAGCTCGAATTTGAAAAGCAAAGACAACGATTACGCTTAAAAATGGGCAAGCAAACAGACAATATCACCAGTCTTTCTGGAGGAAATCAACAAAAAGTTGTCCTTGCAAAATGGTTAGCAGCCGACCCACAGTTGCTTATTTTGGATAATCCAACACAAGGTGTTGATGTAGGAGCCAAAGAAGATATTTATGATATTATCCTGGATCTTGCAGACAACAATATAGCGGTTATCGTTCTTTCAAGTGAAGCCGCAGAAATCATTCGTGTCTGTGATCGAGCCCTTGTGATGTATCATGGGGTGATTCAAGGCGAAGTAACGGGGGAAGAAATGAATGAGCATACGATTATGAATCTCGCTACAGGCGGTAATTGATTGAGGCAAGGGAGGGAAAGTCAATGACTGATAATCTCAGTGTAAAAAATAATCGAAACTTTTTTACGTGGTTTAAATATAAATGGCATCATGAACCTGTATTTAGTACAGCCATTGCTCTCATTGTGATGATCATTATCCAAACATTGGTATTAGGCTTTAATTATGATTCATTTGGTAGTTGGTTTCAATCCTGGCTAAATAACTGGATTAATATTTTAAGAAATAACGCAGGAGTTGGAATCATTGCACTAGGAATGACTTTTGTCATTATGACAGGTGGTATTGACTTAGCAGTTGGTTCTACTTTGGTTGCGACAGGAGCCTTTGCGATGGTTCTATTGGATACGAGCACAAAGGGAATTTTAGGAAGTCTTGGAGTAACAGGTTTTCCCGCAATACTCATAACAATCGTGCTCGTCATCCTTATGGGCTATTTACTCGGACTATTAATCGGAACAAGCATAACAAAGGGGAGTATTCCGCCTTTTATTGCGACCTTAGGAGCGATGATGATCTTTAGAAGTGTCACACAACACTTCATGCAAGGCTATAATCCCAAGGTTCCGATTGAATTTACCCAACTAGCCAGTTTTAAAATCGGCAGCTATATGATTATGCCAATTGTGTATTGGGCGATCATCGCCTATATTTTATACTATGTATCGAAGAAGACAGTCTTTGGCCGGCAAATTATTGCAGTAGGATCAAACGAAAGAGCCGCCAAACTTTCTGGTATTAATGTGAACAAAGTCAAACTAAATGTGTACGCCTTGATGGGGGTCCTTGTTTCGATTGCAGCCATCATTCAAGTCTCCCGGATTGGCTCTATGGATTTTTCAAATGCTGGACGAGGAATGGAAATGGATGCCATCGCGGCTGCCGTTGTAGGCGGCACAAGTATGCTGGGTGGAAGAGGATTTATCCTAGGAACGGTCTATGGAATGCTGATTATTGCTGTTATGAATAATTTATTAAACTTATTTGGTGTTCCTCCGTTTCTCAGGGAAGCCTTTAAAGGATTTATCGTGATCGCCGCTGTACTTTTGCAAAGAAAAGAACAAGCGGCATAATAGAATAATTTTGGCCATACTACATTCTTTAGGCCATAAGAAAAAGGGGCAGAAAACTTGTCCCTTTTTTCAACTCTATCCCCCTTACGACGTTGCAAACTGCTTTAAAAACAAAAAGTTAAACAGGGTGATACGCTTGAATATAAAAATGTATGTTCATAATGAGAAATGGGTCGCTGGAATGACGATGAAGGATGAAACACAACCTGAGGATTTTAATATGGCCCTTCATGCTTGTGAAAATCCGGATCATGTTTTGAAGAATCGCAGGCAATTGGCTAATTTTTTGAATTGTGAACTGGAGGATTTCGTTTGTGCACTGCAAACACATAGTGCAAATTTTTACCAGGTTACACATATGGATAAAGGCCGTGGTGCAGACGAATTGGAAACTGCGATTCCAGATACGGACGCTTTATACACGTATAAGCCGAATCTGTTGTTATGTAGCTTCAGTGCAGACTGTGTGCCGGTAATTTTTTATCATGAAAAAAGTGGTGCTGCAGGTGTGATCCACTCTGGATGGCAAGGCACGGTAAAAGAGATTTCCTTAAAACTATTCCAGCATCTTATTCAAGTAGAGCAATGTGATCCGAATGACTTTCACGTCCAAATTTGCCCGGCACTCAGTCAAGAGAAATTTGAAGTCGATGAAGATGTCTACGTAAAATACAAAGCCCTTAACTATGCAGACGATTGGATCGAATACAATGAGCGAACAGGCAAGTATCATATTGATAATCAACAGACCGTGAAAAAACAATGCTTATTAGCGGGCATCCCAGAAGATCGTATTCAAGTAGATCCAACCTGCACGTTTCAGAGTCCTAATGGTTTCTCTTACCGCCAAAACAGAAAAAGCGGGAGACATCTTTGTTTTATTATGAAAAGGCAGAAGTAAGGGTCAGCCATTAAGTTGGCTGGCCTTGTTATGGCTAGGATGGGAAAGCTTGAAAACAGTCTTAATCCAAATAAATGGTGAAGTAGGCTTAACCTCGAAAATTCACTCTTAATCAGCAAGCCTTATGCTCAACAACTTCTTCGATTTGGGTAAGTAGTGAATGACATACATTTTTCCATTTTGAATGCGAGAAAATCCCTTTCCTGAATGCCCTTCTGAAAATTCCCGTCCATCAGCAAGAGTGTATTCATAATAAGTGTGGTCCCCTGATGAGCGAACAGCAAATTTTTCTATAACTACCTCTTCTGTCACTGTATTTCCCGTTAAATAACTAGTTATATCAATGAGGTGATCTTTTAAGTTATGAGAGAGAAGTCCTCCTAAAACGATGAGAAACAAGGCTAGTAAAGGGCCAAGCCATGCTAAACGCTTCGGATCAGCAGCTTTCTTTTTTACAATGAAATATATACAAAAGACTATAAGAGCCAAACCCAGCAGGACAAGAACAACACCATACATATTCACGACTAAAACATCATAGGCAATGAATTTTATAAATTGCCCCCTATCCTCCAGGCCAGACAACAACCGTGAAATAAATAGAATAAATGCTATAGCAAGCACAACAACAATAGTCTCGATCGTCCTGTAATCAGACTGTTTATGCTTTCTTTCCATAAATTCCCCACCCCTTGATAGTACGAAAGCCGTTACGAACTAGGTCTTCTCTGATCATTTTTATTCTAGGAACAAATCAATCACATATTCCCAGCCATCCTGGGAACAAATAAAAAGAGCGATAAAGTGAAAAATAGGAGTGATCTCACATGTCGCAACAAGCAAAAGAACAGCAAGGGAAAAAGTCTAACAAGCCAACGCCAAGTACCCCTGATAAATTCGGAAAGATGATCGGTGGGCAAACGGGTGAAATGACCTTCATGATGCAGTATCACTTTCACGGCTTCATTCCTTAATGCTGTTCCAATATGGGGTTCAGTTATGCATGAACCCCATACAATCCTAGTCAATAAATTTTTATTTATTATATAGTACAAGCTACTACTTTCCTAGTTACTAAAAGACTCTTTTTCTCTCCATTTCCTTTAAATGCTCTTATTCCAGTCAAACTTCTCTCCGACTTTCTCCATTAAAAATAATCCGCTGTTCGGCGGATTATCCCATCATCTATAAAATTTATTTCCCGAAAGTCGCTTCCATGCGTTTGATCGGGTCATCTTCTATCTCTTCCGACCATTCTAATACTTGTCCGCAACGGAGGAGTTCAGTTCTTAAATCATGATATTTTACTTCCTGTACATTTACTTTGTTTCTCAAAGCAAGTACCGCCGCTACCCCAGCGGATTGTCCTAGTATCATGAAAACTGGTTCCATGCGAATAGATCCATAAGCAATATGAGAGCTTGATAAACAAACAGGAACAAGTAAGTTCGTACATTCGCTTGATCGTGGGCGAATGGAACGATAGGAGATTGAAAACGGAGAAGTCGGCACTTGAACATCTCCTTCATTGACACATCGTCCATCTATCACAACACGACGGCAATGATGGGAATCCATATGATAAGAAGCAAGTCCAACTGAATCATGGACGGAAGATTGGCCTAAACAATTATGATCTGTCATCACATAATCAGAAATCATCCGTCGAGCTTCACGAATATAAAGTTGCGGAGGCCAATGCCCTGTTTCCACAAATTCATCTTCAGGAAGCCCCCATTCACTTACTTCTGCGCGAATACTAATCGGTACACGTTCATCATTTGCAAGAAAATAAAGAAGACCGAGATCATAATTTACATGCTCTTGAAAAATTTCCTCACGTCGTTCATAACTCCCCTCTGGCCAGTCATAGTTCATACCAATATAATCCGTCGAGAAAGCGCCATAATTGTTTAAATCTGACTTTCCATTTGGCAGCATAGTATGGAGCTTCATCACATCCCATACACCAGAGTGAATGTATCGTAATAACAGTTGATATTGATCGGCACAGTAATTAGCCGGTTTTGGAAAGGGAAGGCGTTTTTCGGGATCGTTCGTAAGGCAAATTCGAAAATTATAAGCTTGTATGCGATGATCCCCTTGCCCTTGATAACCTAGTAAGGCTGGATCATCCTCCGTTATTCCTGGTAAAACTCCACTCTTGGCATCCCCTTCTACCGTATAAGGATCGATCCATTTTTCAAATTTATGGTGAGGACCGCCAAATTGAATCCCATTATAAATTTCTTTATATGTCGCATTGGATTCCCTTCCAACAAAATAGGATATATCGGCTCTGGCTAATAAATCACCTTCATAACTGCAGTCTAAAAAAATGTCTGCCTGATAACGGGAACCATCTTCCATTGTGATTTCCACTATTTTACCATTTATCTTAGACACCTTTTCTAAATGCTGGCGATAATATACAGGGATTTCATACTCTTTTATCCACTTATGAAATACATATTGGGCAGCCTTCGGTTCAAAAACCCATTGCTTTTCCTTCTGGTAATAACGGGTGATCTCTTGGTAGAATTCTTTAGCAAGACCACCAATCGCTTCCTCTGCTCCAAGATCAGTGGCTCCTAAACCACTTGCTGTCATCCCGCCAATCTGCTGGCTAAATTCTGCAATCGCGACAGAATATCCCGAGCGGGCGATTTGCACAGCCGCTGTCATACCTGCTGGGGTTCCTCCGTAAATAATCACATCCTTTTTAATGATCCTTGATTTCGAATTTCTTTTGGTTGGTACATAATAATGAAGCTGATCTAAACCCAACATCCCCACCAACTTTCTTGTTTTTCTAGAAGCAAACGCCGCTTTTACAGCGCTGCGATTATGAATAAAGATTGTTAATAGCAAATTAGCTTAGTCAACGTACTCGTCTTCTTATTACGTAACTGTTCAAATTCTTCCGGTACGTCATCAAAAGCAACTTCTGCTTTTAATAGTGGCTGCACATCGATTCTTCTTTCACTTACTAAGCGAATATATTCAGCGATATTGCGGCCTTCCGTCCAGCGAACAAATCCATAGGGGTAATCAATCGCTTGCTTCTCATAGACCTCATCATAGCGTCCAGGTCCGCCCGCTCGCGATATTAGAAGCTCCGCCTCTTTTCCAAACATAAGATTTCTCGGAAAGTCAGGTTCCACATCCCCTACGATTACAACCTTTCCCTTATTTCGAATCCATTTCAGGCTCTCATGAGTAAGGGGTGACCTTTTTCCACCTGTACAAAGTAAAACAGCATCAGCGCCATAGCCATCAGTGCTTTTAAAAATCTGTTCTTCCATACCCTCCATATTAGAGAAGGCTTTAATGCCTTTATCCCGGGCTAACATGGCGACCCGCTCTTTTGATAAATCGCAAGCAATCACACGATAAGCAGCAGCATTGGCAATTTTAGCAATCATTTGTCCAAGCATTCCCAACCCTATGATGACGATTGTTTCGCCAAATTGTAACTTGGCGATTCTTAGTGCATGAATCGCAATTGCCCCGATTCCAGCAAGAGCTGCCTCTTTAGCCTCTACAGTTTCCGCAACTTTTGTATACAGTGTGCGCGGCACTAGTAAATATTCACCATGGTGAACATATGGTGCCCCGTAACAAGCAACAAGATCACCAGTTTTCACATTGCTGATCCCTTCCCCACATTCTACAACTTCCCCCATCGCGCTATATCCAAGCGGAATCTCTCGATTAGAACTATTCTCCATCATCCCTAATTCCGTACCCGGGGATATTACGGAATACATCGTTTTCACCAAAATATAAGCCGGTTTGAGTAAGGGCATTTCCTCTTCTACTATTTCTACTCGTTGGTTTTTTGCCACGATTTTACGCAAAGTAATCACACTCTCCTGTTCTTATACTTGACCCAACCACTTTTTAAGATGAGATCGTACAAACTCATCATCATTTAGGTGTGGGTATGCCGCATAGACACGATCAATTTCCTCAGCTTGACCAGAACTCAACCTCTCCTTATCTAACAAACATTCATTTCCCTGTAATAATCCTTGCCTGGCTAAAACTTCATTAATACCAGCTATACAGCCTTTAAATTGATTGTTCACATCAAAAAAGGCAGCGTTCGCATCCGTAATTTCCTGCCCTAAAGTCAATAACTCCCTCGGAATTTCTGCCTGATCTCTTACCGATTGGATTTGTTCGAATAAATCAACAGCCTTTTTCGTCCAGACGGCCCAATGCCCAAGCAAACCCCCAACAATCGGCTTTTCTATCTTTTCCCCCGCTACCTCAAACCGATATGTTGTTAATAAATCGTTTACGATATTATCGTCATTTCCTGTATAAATGGCGATTTCCTCATTCCTTGATGAATGACAAACAGCGCGCACAACATCAAGAGACTGATAGCGATTAAAAGGGGCGATCTTGATCGCATGCACGTTCGGAATTTCCGCAAACGCCTTCCAAAATTCATATGATAGTATTCTACCTCCAACAGATGGCTGCAGATAAAAGCCGAAGACTGGGATGATTTCTGCGATTCTTTCTGTCCGTTCTAGAAGTTCTTCTTCCGAACAGGTCGTTAATCCTCCCATACTCAGCAAACCAAGGTCATAGCCAATTCCTTTGATAAACTTAGCCTCTTGCATCGCTTGCTCTAATGGACCGCAAATTCCGCCAACTTTAATAAATGCTTTCGATATTTGAACCTTTTCAATTTCTTCAATCGCTAAAGCCATTACCTTTTCATACAGATTGAACTTAGGATCGCGTATTTCAAACTGTGTTGTATGGACCCCTACTGCCACTCCACCTGCCCCTGAATCGATATAATAGCGAGTCAATGCACGTTGTCTTTGCTCGTCAAGTTCTCGCTCCTTCGTTAAAGCCAATGGATGAGCAGGAATCACAACCCCTTCATGCAGCTTTTCCTTTACATGTGGATTTAACATTTAAAAAGCCCCTTTTCGTTCCTGGAAATGTGTTGGTTTATCATGAGTTTCCCCATTATTCATCAACCAAATTGAGACCATGTCAATCATTTGCTGGATTGTTACTTTTGGATAGCCAAATAATTGATGTGCTTTCGCCGCATTGTTTAATAATGCGGTCTGTTGCTCCTCATTCTCAAATTGCGGATGCTCGCCAAAGCGCTTTCCAAATTCCTCAGCTAACCAGCGAATAGAGATCGTCTCTGGCCCCGTTATATTTAAAATCTTCGGTGGTGATTCACAATGTAAAAGAGAACGAATGGCATATTCATTGGCATCGCCCTGCCAAATAACATTCACATTCCCCATCGCTAAATCAATCTTTTTCCCTGTCAGTACTTGTTTCCCGATTTCTAAGATAACCCCATAACGCATATCAATGGCATAGTTTAAGCGAAAAAAAAGCATGGGCGTTTCATTTTTCCGAGAGAAATAAGTTAAAATTCGTTCGCGTCCTAAACATGATTGCGCATATTCTCCAATTGGTTCTACTGTCTTTTCCTCTGTACAATCATTGTTTAAAACATTCGTCAAAGGATATACATTTCCTGTTGAAAAGGCGACAATCCTTGAGGAGGAAAATTTTTCAGCTAATCGTCCGGGTAAATAAGTGTTCATCGCCCAAGTAAAATGTTCATTGCCGACTGTACCAAATTTATTTCCCGCCATATATATGATATTTTTAACATTCGGTAAAGACTGTAAAGCTTGATCATCTAACAAATCGACGGCAATGGTGTCAATTCCAAAATCCTCCAACTCTTTTTGCAGGTTCCCCGACGAAAAACGTGAGACGCCAATGACTCGTTTCTCAATTCCCGCTTCATGAATAGCCCGTTTCGCCAATTTGGCTAACGTCGGGCCCATTTTCCCTCCTACGCCTAAAATCAAGATATCTCCATTAATGTTTTTAATATCCCTTAATAATGATTCTGAAGGTTTTGTCATAAACTCCTCTAATTCTGCAATGGTCTTCATTTACACACCCCTATATTCCTGATTTCAAAACAATTAAACTACTTATTCTGATTGTATGAATAGATTCATTAAAAGACAAGTCTTGTAAAGGTCTTTAATTAGCATTACCCAGAAACCCCTTGCAACCCTATAAAATCAAACTTTGACAGTTCCCTCTCAAAAAAGTAATATGATAGATAAAGAGACAAAAACGAGCTATAAAGGAGTAGAATTGATGACAACGAATGCTGCACCCCACTCAGAAATCCAGATCGGTATTATTGGTCCCCAACCTCTTATTGAGTTAACGAATGAATCATTAAAGTCTTTCCCAAATTTTAAGGCACATTTTCGCAATTTTAATTCTTCCAACTTTAACTCGGATGCGCTTCAAGACTTAATGAGTGATGTCGATGTGATTCTATTTACAGAGTATCATTTATACGAGATGGCTAAACAACAAGTTAAATTTAGCATTCCAGTACATCATGTCCCCTTAATGGGTACTGGACTTTACCGCTCATTATTTCTTCTGAAAAACAGCCATGGATTAAGAAGCCTATCCGTTGATACAGTAGAACTAAAATATGTAGAACAGATTTTGCTAGAGCTTGATGAACAGGCAAAAGAAATATACGTTTATAAAAAACAAACCCAAGGACCAGAAATCCAGAAAATTATTGAATTTCATCTGCAAAATTACGATACATACGATACGGTTGCCTTAACTGGTATCCAAGAAGTCGCGGATGGTTTAGTGGAACAAGGCATTCCATTTGAATGGGTAACACCTACACAGCAAGATCTGATTGTCTCTCTTGAGCGCGCTCTTTTAGCAACCGATACTCGACGAAATAAAGAGGCACAAATTGTCTTTGGGTTAATCAATGTCGATAACTTCAAAGGCGTCGTAGAAAAATTTACTTCTGAACACGATGTCCAGTTACTAAAACTGAACATTCAGCAAATGTTACTTGATTATATGAAACAATTAGATGGCCACCTTATTAACTTAGGTGGAGAAGAATATTCCTTTATCACAACAAGAGGGATCTTTGAGCGTGAAACAAGAGGCTATAAGTTTATCCCTCTTCTTCAAGATACAAAAAGCGAACTCAATATAACGCTTAGTATGGGCATTGGGTTCGGGAGCACGGCCGCAGAAGCTGGGAACCACGCACGGTTAGCCCTCCGTCAATCCAAAGAATTGGGAGGGAATGTTTGTTACATTGTCCGAGAAGACCGTAGTGTATTAGGGCCCGTCGATATCACAACCCATACTCAATATGAAAGATATGACTTAGCGATTACAGATGCAGAACTGTTAGATAAAGCTGAAAAAGCAGGAATGTCTGCCGCCTACATGACAAAGCTGATGGCACGAGTCGCCCGCTATCGAAAATTTGATTACACCGCCCAAGAATTAGCTTCCACTTTAAAGATCACGGTAAGAAGTGCTCACCGAATCCTATTAAAATGGATGGACGCAGAATTAGTAGAAATCGTTGGGGAAGAAAAAGTCACACATAAAGGCCGCCCCCGCCGTATCTACCGATTGAGTTTTATTGATGATGGAGAACTTTTTTAAGGTTGGGACTGGTGGCCTCTCTACCAGTTCCTTTTTTACATTGACTCTGCCATTAGGTTCTCAACTTTTTATTGGTCGTCTCGATAAAGCATATTATTTCAATTCTTTCCCTGATCGGTACACTTCTCACTTGCATGATTACTCCCCCAGTAAATCTTTATTTTAATCCCGACATTTGGATTCCTTCCGTAAAATAGCGTTGGAAGAAGAGGAAAATCAAAAAGGTTGGTACAAATGAAATCGCCGATCCTGCCATCTCAATTCCGAAGTTTCCCTCCTTACCGAGCATAGAGGCTAATCCAAGGGTAATGGGGAACATCTTCTCCTGTGTCAAATAAATCAATGGTTGAAATAAATCGTTCCAGTTAGAGATAAAAGAAAATGTTCCAACCGTCGCTACAACTGGGATGGATAACGGTAATATGATCCTAAAGAAGATTTGAAAATCATTTGCTCCATCGATATGAGCCGCTTCCTCAAAATCATCCGGAATTCCTTGTAGAAATTGTCGAACAAGAAATACCCCCATAATTCCCCAGAGCTCTGGAATAATCAGAGCATTAAATGTATTGATCCAACCAAAGTCAGAGAACATAATATACTTCGGAATAATAAGCAATTGTTGAGGAATCATAATCACTGCCATAAAAACCCAAAAAATAATCTCCCGCCCAGGGAACTTTTTCTTCGCAAAGATATAGCCTAGCACAGCGCAAAATGCCATTTGGCTAAAGACCGGGATGACTGTCACAATAACGGAGTTCATAATCCAACGTAAGAAGATGCCATCTCTAAAAATATAAATATAGTTTTTAAAAGTAGGTTGATCAGGGATCCAAAACAAAGGATCCAATTGTGCATACTGAGCATCTTTGAAAGACCCCAAAATCATAATAATAAATGGTAATAAAAAACAAGCACCTAGCAATAGCAATGCTGTGTACGGAATGATTTTCTTAGCCATGCAAGATGTCTCCTTTCCCAAATCCTAACCTCTTCAATAAATATTTGTTTCCTTCCCCAGATACCTCCTTTGTATAAGGGAAATAATCAAGATAATGATAAACAAAACATATGATAATACAGATGCATAGCTTAAGTTCAAGCTTGTAAAACCTTGTTCATATAAATAGTAAACAAGTGTTGTTGTTGAATAGTTCGGACCCCCACCTGTTAACAAATAGGCAGAATCAAAGATTTGGAAAGAACCAATGGTTGTTGTAATGAGTACATAAAAGTGAATAGGCTTTAATAGTGGAAAAGTGATACTGCGAAAAATTCGAAAGGCCGAAGCCCCATCTATTCGCGCGGCTTCATACAATTGCTTTGGAACAGATTGTAATCCCGCAAAATAATAAATCATTGTACTCCCACTTACTTTGAAAATACTTAATCCTGCCAATACCATTAAAGCTTGATCAGAAGCTGAAAAGAATAGCTGTGGTTTAATTCCAATAAAACTAATTAAATAGTTCACTAGTCCATCTGGAGTTCCTCTAAATAACCAGCCCCAGATACCGGCAACAATAACAAAAGAAGTCACAACCGGTAGAAAGAACACCCCTTTAAAAAAACGAGCCATTTTTACACCTGAATTAATAATGAGGGCTAAGATCAAACCAAGTGCCATTGTAGGTAATATATAATAAACAGAAAATAAAACCGTATTCCAAATGGCTTTCCATGCTAATTTATCTGTTAATAAATTCTGCCAATGTTTCAGTCCAACAAATTCTGGATCTCCAATTATTTTCCAGTCCATAAAAGTTAAATAAAAACTTAATAAAAATGGGTACACTTGGAAAATTAAAAAATGGAGCATGATCGGCGTAAGAAAAATATAGACGATTGCATTTCGTTTTAGTTCCCTTTTGACTCTCTGTCCAAAGGGCGCCTTTTTCTTATTCGAAACATATGCGGCTGGATTCATTTCAATATTGTCCACTGTCATCACCCTATTTCTTAATAAGTCAGTAACAGAGAGTTTGATTCAGCATATCAAACCCTCTGTCAATCACAAGATTAATTCTTGTCTAACTCCACTTTTATCGCCTCTGCCGCAGCATCGGCCGCTTCCTTCGGCGTTTTCTTTCCTTCCATCATTGTTTGAAGTTCAGATTGTATAAAGGGCATAATCGTACGACCTGCAGGATGAATGACTCCTGGCAAGGCGTATTCAGTATAAGTTGCAAGTTGACTTAAATATGGTTCATCATCAAAAATTTCCTTTGCCGACTCACGTGTTGGAATATATTGAGTCACTTTATTAAAGCGCTTTTGATTTTCTGTATTGGTCATTACCTTAATAAACTCTGCTGCTGCATCTGGATTATCTGTGTTCACAGGGGCCACAAACATTCCTGTCGTTCCATATGTCACTTGTTCTTCACCTGTTAGTGGTGGAGCAATCACAAATTCAAATAAATCTTTACTTAGCATATTCGTGATAGAAGCACCCGAACCTTGAACAGCTAATAGTTTTCCACTATCCCATAAAGCATCGTGTTCCATTGCCGTAATCGAGTCTTCAGGGATCCATCCTTCTTTATACATATGATCCAGTCGTTCCCAAGCTTTTAGACTCTTTTCATTATTAATCAATACTTCATTATCTTCATTCACAATATCTCCACCAGCTTGCCACACATATGGATAGAAGGTTCCATTCATAGAACCGCCTCCTGCAAAGCTCATAGCATAATAGCCTTTGTCTTTTGCCTTCTTGGCCCATTCATCAAATTCATCCCATGTTTTTGGCAGATTCTCTGGATCTTCCCCAATATCTTTCACAATATCGACGTTATACAAAAATGTATAAGCCTCTTGCAGAATCGGCAAACCGAATAACTTATCTTTCCATGTCGTGGATACTAAAGCCGTATCTACAAAATCATCCATGTCTAGATCTTCTAAATAGGGATCAAGCTCTAGCAACATGCCCTCATCTGCATATTGTGGCATTTGGTCAGGGATCGCATAAAATACATCTGGTCCATTATTCGCAACCAATGCCGTTAAAATCTTTTGATCACGATTCGCCCATGGGATTTGTTCAAAATTCACTTTTACACCTGTCTCTTCTTCAAAGGAGGAGATAATCTCATCCCACATCTTCCCCTCTACCTCTTGATCCCCTGTGTAAGGATGGGCCCATACGGTAATCTCACCTGACAACTTCCCGTCTGACTCATCTCCGCCTTTTGAATCTTTTCCTCCTGAACTTGATTGACTATTGTTCCCAGAATTACAACCAACAAGGAAAATCCCAATTAAAAGAAATAGTGATAACAAACGAATTTTTTTCATGAAATAAAACCCCTCTCTCCTTACATTGTCACTGCACAAACCTCATCATTCACACCAACACAGAATGCAAGCTGCACCCCCTAAAAACTAGGCTTTTCAAGTTCGAATGTCTGGAAGCGTTATCAAATTATCCATATAAATATAAACTTAGATGGAGGAGCCACCTCTACAATGGAGAAATTGCTATTCTTTAAACATTCGAACCTCGTATTCTGAGTGTATAATCTTTCTGGAGAAGAGACAAGTCTCTAAAGTGTCTTTAAATAAAGTCTATTTTTGGTTTGAAAAACAGTGTAATTCTGCAATCAATAGGCAAAAGGTTCATGATCCCTTCCAACAGGTGAGATTTACTGAATACGGTGTAAAAATGATAAAGAGGACGGGTATAAGACGGGGAAGGTGGATAGGAATTACAATTTGTACACCGCCCATTTATAATAGGAAAGGGCCAGTTCTCCAAAGAGAGACTGACCCTATTAGTCTAGAAATTATCCATATTGTTGTATTCCTTTAATCGGATATCCTTTCCCCCGAGGGTACTTGAATGGGGACTGATGTTGATAGGGGAACCCCAAAGTCAGGTGTACCATCCGCTTTCCAACCAAATTTTTGAATACGAGTACTACGTTTACTACTGCCACCTTCTGATTCAGGAATGGCATGGTAGACGATCCAATCTTCCGTTCCGTCTGGAGATTGGGAAAAACCGTTATGACCTGGAGCGAACACACCATTTTCCACTGATTTCTTGAAAACAGGAGCTGGGGATTTATCCCATGACTGGGCATTTAATAAATCAGACCCTGCACTAGCCGTTAACATACCCAGTGAGTAGTCATCAGACCAGGTGGCACTTGCCGAATATATTAAGAAAAGCTTACCGTTTCTTTTCAACATGACTGGTCCTTCATTTACAGCCAGCCCGCCTTGAACTTCCCATTCATATTCCGGCTTCGTGATCAATACCTCAGGCCCTGTTAAGGTCCAAGGATTAGACATTTCTGCAATATAAAGTGCCGAACCGTAGGCTGGAAAGTTTCCATACCCTGCATAAACAAAGTACCACTTTCCATTATTCTCAAAGACCGTTCCATCTAATCCAGGATGTTCAGTATTGACATAGCCTCGCTCGATCCACTCACCTTCAAAAGGATCTTGTGAGGAATTCTCCAAAACAAAGATTTTCCGCGTCATGTCGCCGTCTTTTCCGACTTTCCCATCATTTGCAGTAAAATACACATACCATGTTCCATTTACTTTATGAATCTCCGGCGCCCAAAGGAAGTGGCTATTGATCCCTTCTTCTGGTGGAGTCCAAATCGTCTTCCGCTCTCCATTCGCAATACCGCTTAACGTAGGAGATTTCCATAAGTCGAGGTGAGTTCTTCTCGTAGCCATAAAATAATACATATCATCATCTTTATAAACCCACGGGTCCGCTCCAGGATCCATTAATGGATTTTGAAAGGTATTTGTCATAATAAATCCTTCTTTCTTTTTAAATTGTTATATATAGCTTTCCATAAAATGTTAATTTGTTAGATTTTTGATTGATCTATTTTAAGTGAATTTTATCATCTATTTTTGAACTCTAAAATATTTACCCTTTAATAGACCCAATCATTACTCCTTTGACAAAATGCTTTTGAACAAAAGGATATATAACCAGAACAGGTAAACTAGCTATAATAATTAAAGCATACTTAATACTCTCACCCAGCATCATTTTTTCATCTAATCCAATTTCACTACTGATTTCGTCTGTCATATTCGCCTGACTGACAAGGAGAATTTCTCTAAGTATAAGCTGTAAAGGATAAAGTTTGTCATCCCGCAGGTAAATTAGAGCGTTAAAAAATGCATTCCAATGGCCCACTGCATAAAAAAGTAACATAACAGCGATGATTGGCTTTGACAGTGGAAGAATTACTTTCCATAACATTTTCCAGTTGGAACAACCATCTATCATTGCCGCTTCCTGAAGCTCCCAAGGAATACTTGTCTGAAAATAAGTACGCATGACGATCAGGTTATACGTCGCAATTGCATTCGGTATAATCATTGCCCAAAAGGTATCGACCATCCCTAGTCCTTGTACGACCAAAAAGGTTGGAATCATTCCACCGCTGAAAAACATCGTAAAGGTTATAATAAACATAATGATGTTTCTACCTGGCAAATCTCGTCTTGAAAGTGGATAGGCGGCTAAAGTTGTCAGTATAATATTGATAAAGGTACCACCGATTGTATAAAAAATAGTATTTTTATAGCCATTCCATATATCTCCATCTTTAAAAACTTCACTATAAGCATCTAATGTAAAATCAACGGGAAAAAGCCACATCTCACCACTCATAACTTTTTCAGGACTACTGAAAGAAGCACTCACAATAAAAATTAACGGATATAGTATCAATACCGAAATGACAGCAGAAATAATGAGCACTCCGATATCAAATACTTTTCCATCTGAGATCTTCTTAGATTGTTGTTTCACCGTAGGCTCCCTCCTTCACTGACATTTTTTAGATTTTTATCTACCATAGGCTTGTCTCTGCCTTTTTCTTTGCAAATTGATTGATAAATATTAATAAAATAAAATTAATAACCGAATTAAATAAACCGATCGCGGCACTATAGCTAAAATCCCCGTTGAGAATACCGTTTCTGTAAACAAATGTCTGGATGACATCACTCGATTTCATATTTAAATTATTTTGCATTAATAAGATCTTCTCGAATCCTACATTTAAGAAGTTCCCTACATCCAAAATAAGTAAAATAATAATTACTGGAAGAATGCCTGGTATCGATACATGAATAATTCTTTGAAACCGGCTTGCTCCGTCCATTTTCGCCGCTTCGTACAACTGTGGATCGATTCCCGCTAAGGCTGCGATATAGATAATCGACTGCCAACCCATGCTTTGCCATATATTAGACCCAATGAAGATTGTCTTAAACCATCCAGGTTTTTCCATAAAAGCGACAGAATCTATTCCTACAGCATTTAACATGGTATTGACTATTCCGCTAGCAGGATTTAAAAATAGGCTCAGCATTCCGACAATAACGACCACGGAAATAAAATGTGGAATATATGTAACGTTTTGGACCCACTTTTTGAGCGCATTATTGCGAATTTCATTGATGAGAAGGGCCAAAAGTATTGGGATTGGAAATGCTATAAGCAGAGAATAGATACTTATAGAAAATGTATTCCATAGTAATCTTCCGAAATAATAAGATTCGAAAAACCTTGTGAAGTTTTCAAAACCGACCCATTTGCTTCCAAGAAAACCAAATGAAGGATTAAAGTCTTTGAAGGCAATTTGTAAACCGTACATCGGACCATATTGAAAGATAATATACCAAGCCATGGGTAACAAGAGCATAAGGTACAAGTCATAACTTTTGACGATTTGTTTCCAGGTTCCACGTTTTTTTAATATGGGTTGGGATTTCACACTTGAAGTATTTTCTTGGGATTTCGTCCTTAAAACACTCACTTCTTAGTACCTCCCTCTTGAATTATTTTTTAGTTACTAGGTACAAAGAAAATCTTTGTACCTAGTCATTACTATTACTCCTTGAAAGTTTTATCAAAAGCCTCTTGGTAGATTTCTTCTAATCTCTCTAGCCCCATATTTTCTATCGTAGAAACATATTCATCCCATTTATCAAAACTTAAATCACCATTAATAAATTGGGAACTTGTTTCATTATAATACGCATCCATATCTTGACGGATTTGGTTGACTTCCTTGTTTGTCTTTTCATCAAATAATGGGGCACCATAAATTACCTCTGGTAAATAGGGATCAAATTTTTTCTGTGCTTCTTGTACTGCCGGTGAATTAATAGCTGACGAATTATATTCAGTTATATACTGTGGCGCTCCTCCCCCTGGAAATGGAGTAACAGCTTCGAGACTTGCGTCTTCATCTATATACTGAGGTAAACCATCATCATCATAATTAAAGGTCTCTCCCTCAACCCCATATCTAAAGAAAATGGAACCTTCCTTACTAAAGAAGTAATCAATCCAGCGAATCGTTTCCGCAGGATACTTATTGGCTGATGTAATCGCAAATGTACCAAAATCTCTTGCTATAGGAGATGCCTTTACTAATTGATCTCCAAAAGGCCCCTTTATTGGTGCAATACCAATGTACTCATAGTCTTTATATTGAGTACTCATGTCATCTCCCTGTGTATGGGACATCCCTACCTTCCCGGTAGACAATTTAGCTGTGTACTCTGAAGGTGAATGTGATAAAACATCCCGATCTAGTAATCCCTCTTTGTAAAGCTTATTTAGATATTGTAATAGATCTTTATATCTATCATCTGTCTTCCAAATATGGACCTTATCGTTCTCAACATTTATCGTATTTCCCATTTGCTGCAATAATCCCCAAGAACTTGCAAAGTTATTTATTAAGGTAGGGAGGTTACGTTCAGTTAAAGGAATTTCATCTTGTTTGCCATTCCCATTCGGATCATCGTTTTTAAAGGCCGTAAGAACATCAACCAATTCGTCTGGTGTTATCGGTTCTTCCAATCCTAATTTGTCTAACCAGTCTTTATTAACCCAAAATTTTTCAGTTCTTGCAGCATCTAATTCAACAATAGCCGGCAAAGCATAGATATGACCATCTGGGGCTGTAATGGATGATTTTATTTCCGGATATTGCTCAAATAAAGCTGTGAAATTCGGTGCATACTCCTCAAGTAAATCTTCAAGCGGAATAAAGAGTCCTGACGAACCATATTTTACGGCCTCTGCATGCGAAATCTCAGCCTTATAAAAGACATCGGGTAGATTTTTAGCTGCATACTCTAAGTTTTTCCTTTCATCAAAACCATCCTGGGGAACATCATTCCACTCTATTTTAATATTTGACATCTTTCCAAATTCCTTGAAAACTAACATATCTTTATAGGGGCCATTTACCGGAGAGCGTCTGGCAAAAAACTTTAAATTAATCTCTTCGTCAACTATTGGAAGTCCTTCTTTATTAAAATTGTCTGAAGGGCCCTCACTAGTGGTGCTCCCATTTGTCTCTTTAGACTTTGAACAGCCCGCAAATATTAAAGTTACCAAAACTAGAGATAAAACTAGTGTTAAAAACCTTTTCATTTTTGCTTTCCCCCTTATTTTTAAGTGTCTTTTTCATCTTTTAGACACACATTTCCACATATTTGTAATCGGATACAGATATTTTAAATTGCTCCCTATTCTTGAGGCTATCTTATACTCAAAAAACCTCCCTTAACATTTTTATTTTTTATAACCTTCTTAGTTTAGAGTAACTGAAATATCGTGTAGAACGAATGTTAATTTGTTAGGTTATCAATTAGCAATTTGTTAGGATTCAATATAACGTTTTTAAAATTTAATATTAAATTGGCACGCTAAGTTCCTATTTTTTGATGCAACGCATTTGCTTACGTAGCCGGCTAATAATTCAATTTATCCTTTCTAGTTCCCTTGCTCGTCTCTCTTCTTCCATACGTACTTCTATAATTAAGCTTTACTGTTTTATTAATTGGCAGTGTATCTTCATTTTTCATGCACCATCTAAGTAATTTACGCTCAAAATCTATCATGATAGCTTTATACTTTGGATCACCATATAAATTGTTTAATTCATACGGGTCATTTTGAAGGTCGTATAATTCTCCATCACCATTCGTATAAACATTTAACTTCCAATTATGGGTCCGTATACATTTCCCCTTTCCGATAAATGCTTCACGGTAAGCACACCAAACAAAATAACGTTCATCAAATGGCGTTTCTGGACGTACCGTAATCTCAGATAATCTTATAGGTTCGCCACTTTCTCCGCTTTCAATGACGACAAACTCTCTTGGAATGTATGTTTGATCAAGTAAATAAGGAGTAAAGCTTTTTCCTTGCACTCCTTGAGGAACATCTATTTCCGATAATTCTAAAATAGTAGGCAAAATATCAACCAATTCAGTTAAGTGGTTACATGTCTTTGATTGAATCACTTCTGGCCAAGAAACAATTAAAGGCACTTTAATCATTGAGTCATAAAACGCATTATGCTTTTGGATTAATCCATGAGCTCCCATCGAATCGCCATGATCTGAGGTAAATAAAATGACAGTATTTTCTCTTAAGCCCAGTTCTTCCAACTTTTTCAATACCCTACCTACATTATCATCAATAAAACTGATCATACCGTAATGGATCGCCTTGACGCTCCTAATAAGGTCATCGTCTGTTTTATCCATCGCATCCATAATATGTGCCACTCTTTGTCTTTCAGGTTTGTTTTGCAAGTCATCCTTAGGAGGCAAGGGGATATCTTCTAAATTATACATACTTGCATAGGGCTCAGGTACCTGATAAGGGGTATGCGGATCCGGGAATGATAACCACATAAAAAATGGCTGATCAGATTGCCGATTGTGATCCAAATATTCAATAGCTGCATTACCGAGCAGCTGTGTCCCACAATCCTTATAGGAAGCTGGATTTGCCCCATGGCCTAAAGGACTGTTCCAACAATGATCTTGCGCCCATTGATGCGCCTGTTGTACCTTGGGATCCTCTCTATAACCATCCACTAAATGTCCATGCCTTCCCTCTTTCACATAATCAAACGCATCATGAAGTACATCAGGCTTTTCTTCACCCTTCGAATAAAAGTTCACTTGATTTCCATCCATAAATACATGATTTTTACCGATTAAAGCAGTTTGATAACCATTGTCTTTTAAGAGTTTCGGTAACGAATCCTCAAGTGGATTTAATAACATGTGGTTAGCATGAGAACGAATAGTTGATGCATACCTTCCCGACATCATCGAAGAACGAGATGGCACGCATGCTGGATAATTACAAAAGGCATTTTCAAACAACACACCTTCCTCAGCTAGACCTTTAAGGTTAGGTGTTTTTACAATAGGATTTCCGTACATCTCTAAGGTTTCTGCTGATTGTTGATCTGTTTGAATCAATAAAATGTTCGGTTTTCCCTTCATAGTTTGCCTCCTCAAAAAGGAACGTTTATATTACTCACTCTTCCCCCATCAGCTTTATAGAATTTATTATAAACAATGAATGTGTTAAATAACTTCTTAGTCACTGCAATCTTTTCTCAAAAAGGATAAGTAAGATTAACCTAGTATTTAGTCATCACCAAGCTGCTATTTTCTCAGGTAAAGGATCCATTGTCTCCATCATTCTATCGTATAACCGCTTAAACAATTTCATTTTTATGGCCTGATAATGTATGTCATTCCAGAGGTTTGATGATTCATTCGGGTCTTTTTCCAAATCATATAATTCTCCGTGTTCCATTCCTGAATAAACAATAAGTTTAAACTTTTCTGTCCGAAGCATATTCGCTGATATTCTTCGTTGATCATCCCCTCTTCTATCATCGTAAAATTCACAATAGACATCATTCCTATGAGGCCCTTCTTCATTTGAACCTATTAATAAATCCCATAAAGACTTTCCTTGCGTACCTTTATAATTCGGTTGTCCAATCGCCTCTAACAATGTTGGCGCGATATCCACTAGCTCAACCATCGTATTCATTCGTCTATTCCCTTGTATTCTGCTTGGGCATGAAATGATGAATGGAACGTTAACAGCTGGATCATAAAAGTGAGGACCCTTTAAATAAATGCCATGGTCACCTAGCATCTCTCCATGGTCTGACATAAAAATAATGATTGTATTTTCTAACTGCCCTGTTTCTTCAAGGACATCAATTATTCTACCAACCTGCTTATCAATTAAATCAACCATCGCCCAGTAAGCAGCCTTTAAAGATTTATGATCCTTTTCACTCATTTTAGAAGCAGGAAATAAACCCTTTATTCCATATGCCCTTTCATGATCAATTTGTTGGTAAATTGTCTTTTCCTCTAATTCATTCTCTTTATAGTTAGGCATAGGGATCTCATCGAGAATATCTAAATATCGCTTCAAATAATCTTCCGGTGGGTCAAATGGGTGATGGGGATCAAACATATTCACCGAAAATAACCATGGATTTTCAAAATCGGCATTGTTTTTAATAAAATTGATTGCCTTTTGCGCACACCATGTTGTTTGATGATTCTCCTCATCAGGACCATATTCGATATATGGCATACCTTCGACCTTTCTTTTTTTAACCTTCACACCCTTCTCTGTGAGCCAGTGTTGATAGTCATCAGAGGGCCAATTTCGATTTGGATGATGGGACCAATTAAATTCCGTATAACCGTCATTAATCCGAGGCTCCCTAGCAGTAGAAACAGATGGGTTACAGGCAGAGATATGTAACTTACCCGCTAAACCACATATGTACCCTGCATCCGCTAACAACTTTGTAACCAGAACTTCATCAGCGGGAATTGATTGTCCATTTTGTCTAGTACGATTTGTCCTCGGATACCTGCCTGTTAGAAAACTTGCTCGACTTGGGGTACAAACTGTACTATTGCTATAGCATTGCTCGAATAACACGCCACTTTTTGCTAACCGATCAATATTTGGTGTATTTACAAATTCATTTCCATAACAACCGAGTGTATCAAAACGTTGTTGATCCGTGCATATCCATAGAATGTTTGGTTGTTCCATTTTCCTTCCTCCCCATGCATTGAACCCTGTTAAATGAACATGTTCATTTAGATTAAAAGTTATGACAATACCTAATTCTTCCTTTGCTTAACGCCTCTAAGTGGATAAACATCTGTCCTCTCTGCCCATTCTTTCCAAATTCCTTTTAATTCTGTTACGAGGGCTGGGTACTGGTCTTTTAAATTCCGCATTTCGGTCCGGTCATTATCTATATTATAAAGTTCCCAGTCACCCTCTTTGACTTTCGATAGTTTCCATGGACCCTTTCGTACACCGCAGTGTTGCTCATGTTCAAAGCAAAAGGTGCGTTCTTGCCTTTCCTCCCCCTTAAAGATAGGGACTAAACTTTCCCCTTCCATTGGAAGAATTGGCTGTCCTTTATAATGATCAGGGTATGGGGCATTAGCAATATCAACCAAGGTTGCCATTATATCAATAAAGTGACCAGGCTGATGTTCAATTTCTCCTTGACGTTTAATGGTTTCTGGCCAATGCGCTAATAATGGGGTACTAATCCCACCTTCATGTCCATAATGCTTATATAACTGAAGGGGTGTGCTGCATGCGTTGGCCCAACCTGAACCATAGCTATGGTAGGAGTCAGGTCCTCCCATCTTTTCTAAATCTGCTTCACGGTGGAGGAAATTGGAAGTTGTTTTCCAATTATCAAATCCCCACGGATCCCACTCGGCACATGCTCCATTATCAGAACAAAATAAAATCAGGGTATTCTCTAGTTCACCATTTTCTCTTAGATCATCTATCACTCGTCCGATATTTTGATCCATTCGGTCGATCATTGCCGCATAAATGGCCATTCGTTTCGCTAAGTCCTTCTGCCGATCCGGGTCAATCGAGTCCCACGCAGGATTTGTACCTCGGATGTCTCTATCCCGATTCCAATATTCTGATCGAGGCGTTAGGGGTGCATCTTCTCCAACAATCTCAAGCTTTTTCATTCTTTCTAACCGATCTTCTCGAATTCGATCCCAGCCCTTTTCGTAAACCTTCTCATACTTGGCAATCTCCTCTTCCGGTGCCTGAAGGGGAAAATGAGGAGCATTGTAGGACAAATAGAGAAAATAAGGCTGATCATCAGAACGCGAATCCTTCAGAAAATCTAGAGCATAGTCCGTAATCGCATCTGTTGCGTAAAATTCTCCCTCTTCATAATGTCTTGTTGGACGATCTTTAGGTAGGCGAGAATAATCCTTTTGATCCCAGAAACTTGTAAATCCACCTAAAATGCCATAGAAATCATCAAAACCACGTTCTACTGGTCCCTTTTCCCCGACATGCCATTTTCCTGATAGATACGTATGATATCCACTTTCCTTTAACACTTCGGCAATCGTCACACATTGATCCTTTAAGAATCCACGATAACCCGGAATCTCATGGTCTTCTGTCATATGCCCTACACCAGCTTGATGTGGGTATACCCCAGTTAATAACGATGCCCGACTTGGGCAACAACGTGCTGAATTATAAAACTGCGTTAACCGCAAGCCGCCCTTAGCAAGTTGGTCTAAGTTTGGGGTTTGGATCTCACTTCCGAAACTTCCTAGATCAGAAAATCCTAAATCATCGGCTAAAATTAATACGATATTTGGTTTTTTCTCAGACATGTTTCATCCCTCCAAATGTTTCTCTGTTCTTTGTTGACGCCCATTGTTTTCTAAACAGGTCAACGAAATGTCTTGAAATAAAAGAGTGGGGATTGCTACTGCCAATCCCCTCTTTCACTCCTCTTCTAAATGACTATCTTGGTCTGAATGAATCATTAATTTTTTTAATCTTATCTAATGCAATCTTAGGTGTTCGATCTTCTTTTAATAATCCATTGATTTCCTGTTGAACATCGGTTGTTTGTGTATAGCAATATCCCGTTATATAAGGAATCGCTTTAATTGCCTCAGTCATTTCTTCGTAACGCTTTAGGAAGGCTTCCTCAGAATCTACTTGATTCCCGTATCCCCAACCACGATCGTCATTGAAAGCAATTCCGCCATATTCCGTGATCATGACAGGCTGGCCTTTATATTCATATCCTTCAGCCATTGCATACTTATGATGGTTAGCAGTAATTTCATTGTTAAGAATTCGATCCTTATCTTTATAGCGCTCGTAGAAGAC
This sequence comes from Bacillus subtilis, assembly GCF_008764245.1. Classification (GTDB taxonomy): domain Bacteria; phylum Bacillota; class Bacilli; order Bacillales; family Bacillaceae_C; genus Lederbergia; species Lederbergia ruris. The sequence continues at coordinate 22,458 of NZ_VTQV01000024.1, read as the reverse complement.
TTTTCCAAATTCTTCATAATCATGCAAGCCGATAATATCGGAAATTGTATGTTCCCACCCATCATTCACAATAACTGGACGTTCAGAATCAATTGATTTTGTTAGATGATAGATAGATTCGGTGAATTTTTGTTGCTTTTTATCTGTAAGGACATTTCGGATTCCCCAAGATTCATTAAACGGAACCCACGTAATGATCGAGGGATGATTATAATGCTGTTGTATAATCTCTAGCCATTCCGTTGTGAAGTTTTCAACTGCTTCATCTGAAAAGTCGAAAGTGGAAGCCATCTCAGACCATACCAATACGCCCTTTTTATCACACCAATATAAAAATCGTTCATCTTCAATTTTTTGGTGCTTTCGAACACCGTTAAAGCCCATCTGAAGGGTTTTTTCAATATCTTCTAGCATCGCTTCATCTGATGGGGGAGTGAGCATTGTATCTGTCCAATAACCTTGATCTAATAACAGCTTTTGGTAGATTGGCACATTATTTAGCAAAACCTGCCCATTTTTAATCGAAATTTTCCTCATCCCAAAATAGGAATCTACTTCATCAACAAGTTTACCTTCCACATACAAACGAAATTGAACATCGTACAAATTCGGATTTTGCGGTGTCCAATGGTAAACTTTCCAGTGATGTATTTCCGAAGTAAGATCTACTTCAAAATGGATATCCGAACGATCAGGATTAATAGAAAATTGCTTAACCCTTTTTCCCGAAAATGTAACAGTTGTCTCAAGTCTTGTATCTTCCGGCAATTCTCCATGTAGTTTATAGTCAAAAACTACGGAGTTTGTATCAATATTCGGTGTCATCTTTACGCTTTCAATACTTTCTTCATTTAAAAATTCCAACCAAACAGTTTGCCAAATACCCGTATTTTGCACATACCAGCAACCAAAGTTTTGATCCATCCACCGCTGTTTTCCCCGAGGCTGATAACAGCTTTGGCTATCTTCTACTTTAACAACTAATTCATTTTCCTTTGTATTGTCTGTAGCATGGCTAATATCAAAAGAGAACGCAGCATATCCCCCTTTGTGCTGACCGATAAAAATACCATTCACCCATACTTTTGTTAGATAATCAGAAGCTTGAAAACGCAGGATCGCTCTCTTTCCAATTTCCTCTTTTGGAATTTCAAATGTTCTTTGATACCAAATATATGGATGAAACGTCTCCTCTCCAATTCCACTGGCCTTTGTTTCATACGTAAAAGGAACTTGTATCTCCGTAGAAAATGAAGGTTTCTCATACCACGATCCTTTTTCCCCGATATTATGATCATCAAAGGCAAATTTCCATGTCCCATTTAAATTCATCCAAGATTGACGCTGAAATTGCGGTCTCGGATATTCTGTTCTTTGATATGTTTTTACAGTCGTTGTCATCTACATTGCTCTCCTTTAATTTTTTTATTTAAAAGTTGATTGCATGCCCCTCGGCATCAAAAGTCATTCATCATTCTACCTTTGCTCAGCCCGAAACAGATAATCTACATCTTCCTCTTGTAATGGCACTGTATAAATCCTACAGTCCCGAAATACCCCATTAAATTTAGCTTTACCGTCGGACTCTCCAAAGGCATCTACACCAAATCGAGCGCCAAGTCCTCCTGGATTGAAGTGACTTTCGATTAACGGGGAATCAAAAGTTTTTGTCTCAATCAAAATACCGTCTACGTATAATTTTAAAGCGCCTTCACTAAATACGGCGGTTACGTGATGCCATTGATTTGTTTCTATCAATCCTGCGGAAGCAGTTATTTGGTTCTCTTTATTTCGGACAGCTGTTTCTACTTTCCCATCTTTGATTCGGATCCCTAAGCCGCTATCGTCTCCCCCTTCATCATATAGAACCTGGGTTCCAACTGTGGTATTAGCTTTAAACCACATTGATATCGAACGCATATAAAACTCATCATGCATAAAGCCACTACTTGCATGAGAAGCCAAAGATACATAACTATGGAATGTGGTCGGGTAGTAAGCCTCCAAAGAAAACTGATTCATTAACTGAAATAGCTCATCTTCCTCTAAAGAAAAGACCGTCGCATGGCGAATCTGATGAGGAAAACGACACTGTTCACGATCAAGCTCATCAGACCAATCTACAAGATTGGTAGATTCCTTGATCCCGAATCTCCCATATTTCCAATAATCATAAATCAGATACCACTTTTGCTCATTCCGAATCTTTAATATTTCGGGTCCTTCCGTATAATCCGGGGTAATAAAATCACTGATCACCTCATATGGACCGCTTAAATCGGATGATACAGCAAGCTTATTAGCAATTGGCTGGGAACGCTTCTTGGGATCATAGACGGCGCTTTCGTCCTTTACAAACATATAGTTTATTCCGTTCCATTGCTCAATACTGGCATCAATCGTTTGAAAACCAGGATCAAAAAATAGCTTTGTTTCAGAAAAAGTATCCCAGTCCGATGTGCGACAGTAATAATGTTTATTATGACTCATATCATCTCCAACACTGGAAGCCCAATAGAGAATATAATCCTCTTTTTCTGGGTCGTAATTAAATTCCGGTGCCCATGAATTTTGAACCTGATCATAGTCAGCCATAACCTCGATCGCCTTTTCATCTTCCCATGTTATTAAGTCTTTTGACTTAGCATATCCTAATAATTTCCCTTTTGGACGAATGGTAAAGACCATATGCCAGAATCCATCTTTCCCTTTGTTAATAAAAGGATCCCGTAATATTCCTTCTCCGATCGATGGCGACCAAACGGCATGATTTTGATTAAGTTCATACCAATGTAAGCCATCACGGCTATATGCATAGTGGAGCTTTTCGCTTTTATCGGTTTGCATAGGTCCTGATCTGAAATAGGCAATTAAATAGGCTGCTGATTCCTTAGTCATCATACAACTCTCCTTTTTATATGGTATTTATGCAAAGCTTTGTCTAGGAGGAATCGGATTTTCCAGCTCACCGTAGATGTCCACTAACTTTTTAAACATTTTCAACTTAACCTCTGCATAGCCCTCTTCGTTATACAAATTAACAAATTCATTTGGATCTTCTTTAAGATCGTAAAGTTCGCCCTCTTCTCGATCAAGAAAATAATTTAGCTTATATCGATCTGTTACAAGTGTTTTTACATAAAAGCTAGGTTCTGCACGATTTTCAACTAAACACCAATCTCGTGTTGCTTGATCAGGTTGATACAGCGTTTTTAATTGACTAGTTCCCTGCATGGAAGGATATTTTTCTATTCCAGCAACCTCTAGAAATGTTGGTGCCAAATCCACCAAACTCATTAAAGAATTTGTCCTTTTCCCTTCCGAAAACTCCCCTTTCCAACGAACGAGAAACGGCACACGTAAAATGTCATCATAATGGATCGGGCCTTTTAGCCAAAAACCATGATTACCGGCATAGTCACCATGGTCAGAAGTAAAAACAATTAATGTTTCTTCGGCCAAACCTAACTCATCCAATCTATCTAAAATACGTCCAATATGGTGATCTATTAGGCTAATCATTCCATAATAAGAGGCAAGCCATTTCCTAGCTCTATCATAACCAAGTTTTTTGTTCGTATGGCCTAAACACTGGACTCCCCCCGTATTATGACCCGGATCTGATGTCACATTAATATCCAGTTCATTCATCCGATCTTCCAAGAGATATTGATGAATCAGTGGCTTATCAGCCATTTCTCCCTCTTTTTCAATAAATGGAGGCATTTGATCAGGATCATACATACTATTCCATGGTTCTGGACATAAAAAGGCGTTATGAGGATCCTGAAAACTACACCAAGCTAAAAATGGCTTATCAGCCTCTTTATTCTCAATAAAGTCCATCGTCTGATCCGCTGTCCAGCGAGTATAATGATATTCCTCCGGTAAATCCCAAGAACCTTCACGATGTCCGCCACCAGGACCAAAATACCTCGAAGGATCGATTCCCTGTTCAACTAGCCATGCTCCATAATGCATCCCATGGGAGGAATCTTCGTCGGAATGTCCGTGAACCATTGCGACCTTTTCAAATCCATAGTATGGACCTTGCCACTCTTTCCAAAAATCACGATCATGTATATGTGGTGGGGCTTCAAAACTGCCCTCTTTTAATACAGGCTTAAAATGTGCCTTTCCAAACAACCCTGTCGTATATCCATGTTCCACCATTAACTGACCCATAGTTGTTCTATTTTCATCTAATTCAACACCTATATTCCAGCATTTATGTCTCGAAGGGTATTCCCCTGTAATAATGGAGGAACGACTCGGAGAACAAACCGGACTTGCAACATATGCCCTTTCGAAAGCAATCCCTTCCTTGACCAATCGATCCAAGTTCGGGGTATGTATCGTTTCGTTCCCTAATGCATGAATCGTATTCCAATGTTGTTGATCTGTTGAAATTAACAGAATGTTAGGTTGTTTTTCTTTTCCCACTTGCTAGACCTCCAGTTGTCACAATATAATAGATATAAAAATAAACCTTAGTTTCTAAGATAGCCAAAAATTCTTAAACCCTAAATGTTATATTGTTAGATGAATAGATAACAATTTGTTAGATTATAAGGAAGGCGGAAGTGCCCGTTTAGCGACGTACAAACTTTTTAGGTGCCTGACGAGATAAAGGAAACACGATGAACCCGAAGGGTGAATCGATGTTGACTTATCGTAGGAAGGCACCGAAAGTTTGCTAGGCGCTGGGCGCTGAAGCTAGACAATACAAGAACCTATAACATTTTTACATTTCCAATAAAAGGAGGGGTTACACTTGAAGGAATTTTCCCATGAATATGCGGAACATTGGTTTCATACCCCAACCTCAATGGAAAAGGCTGGTGGGCTTTGGCCTATTAGAGCGGGGCGTAACAAGGCCAAGTCGAATTATAAAATGGGGCCACGTATGATTACATATTATAGTGTACACTTCATCCTGGATGGTGAAGGAATGTTTAATCAGAATGAGACGAATAAAAACATTCAGCAAGGAGATATATTTTGCTTACTCCCTAATCAAACGCACCAATATTCATCCAATCCTGACCATCCACTCCAGATGTTCTGGTTGGCCTTTGATGGGAGACAAGCAATTCCACTTTTAAAACGGATTGGGATTACGAACTATTCCACTCATGTGAAAGGGATAATAAATGAGGAAATTATTGAAATTTTAAGTGAACTTTCTACACATTTTAAAAAGGATGAGGAAGATGATGATCTATTTGGCTTAAGTATCATGTATAAACTATTTCACAGCCTTTCTGTTCAATCAAAACAGAAAAACCTCGCTCCTGCTACACCTAGAAATTGGCTGCAAAAAAGTCAAGAATATATGAATATGCACTTTGCAGAAAATATCTCCGTAAAAGACGTAGCCAAATACGTTGGTATTCACCGCTCCTACTTTGCTGATTCATTTGTTAATGAGGTCGGAGTGACACCAAGTAATTATCTTCTGTCTTTAAAAATGAATCGAGCGGTGGAATTAATTTTAGAGAGAACGCATACAATTACCGAAATAGCGCTCTCTCTTGGTTATTCAGACCTTTACTCTTTTTCTCGGGCTTTCAAAAATTATTATGGTGTTTCGCCAAATCGATACCATGCAAAAGAAGAAGTGTAAGGACATAATCCCTTCGAAGCCAATAGTATCTATACATAAGAATTCCCCATGCTAGAAAACTACCTGCATGGGGAATTTCCACTTAGCTCCTCTTATTTTCCTTTCCAATTCTCAATGAGCGAGTTGGTAGTAGTCGTTAAAACCCCGTACAGCTCATTAGAAATCAAATCATTTTCTAGCTGATAATCAAGCAATTGACTGAAGCTTTCCATATGTTTGATTACCTTTTTAGCCGCTCCTTTTTTCTCAAATTGTCCAACTGCTGTCAAATGAACTTTAAGTGATCGATAATCTTTTTCTGCTAAATCTCCTTGATGCTCCGTAAGGATTGATAGTATATCATTCGTACTTGGTTCTAAAGGGCGCACAAAAATATTATCGTATTTTGTATCACTAAAGACACTTCTAACACCAACCTTACCGTGGATAAACGCGGTAGCACTATGATCATCGTAATCAATTTTTGGCTTGTCCATGTCTCCTACATATATCTTGATATTCGTTCCGCTTGCAACTACTTTAATATGCTGCCATTCATCGATTGGATCATCAAGTTTGGCCCCTGTCAGGTAGGTCCAATTGTAGTTAAATTTACCGAGATGAACGCCATCTTTATTAATATAGGCGACATATCCTTGTAACATATCGGCATTATTGTGGTTCAGTTCTTTTCCATGGGCAGGATTATTTACCCTGAATAGGATACCGCCATCCCCTTTTCCATCCACAACCTGAACATCCGCTTCAACCACATAATTATGCCATGCACTATCCCCAATCACTGACTTTCCAAATGTTCCGGCCCCTGAACGATAAACTCCTTCTTGGTCAATTGGTTGATACTGATCTTGTTCAATAAAACTGAAATGGTGAAAATCAAACTCACCCTTCACCGTTTCTACCTTAATCGTGTGCTTTCCGCTAGGTAATGAAATGTTTTCTTTTATTACACTAGACCAATCATCCCATTCCCCTGTTCGTGGAATATCGATTACTCCCGTGAGATCTATTTTATCATCTAACCACAATCTTACTTGACCACCCTGTTGTTTAGTTGCGACATTTATATCTAATACATAGTCACCACTTTTGGCAATATCAACATTATATTTATACCATTCATCGGTTTGATTCCACCCAATATTAAACGTGCCATCCGGATGATTGCGAATATCCACGCCATCATACCGATATTTGCCTCCGATATTTCTCGGGGTTTTATCATGATAGGCTACACCTTCACCACCAGTCATATAATCGACGGCCATCACTTTTCCCGGCAAGGAGTTAGCACTATCAAATGTATGGAAAATCATTTTTGTAAAAGATAATTCGCCATCGATCACTTCAATCTTGAGCGTATGTTTTCCTTGCGGTAAATCTAAATCGGAAATAGAAATATTCTCCCAATCCTTTTCTTTATCCGTAACGGAAATGGTAAAGCCTTCCTCCACATCTATTCCATCATCTAACGAAATACGTATTTTCGTATCTTCATCGGAATTATTGGCAATAAAATCAAGTCCATATTTATCTGATTCAGATATGTTTACATTATATTTGATCCATTCCCCCTTTTTTAAATCGTGGATGGCATATCCGCCTTCCGGATCAGGTTTAATGTTTACCCCGTCTTCTCTAAATTCCCCATCGGTATTTGAATCCACATGAACATGATACGCGACACCTTCACCACCAAGATTATAATCTTCTGCTTCAATTGGGCCAGGGATAGGTTTGTGGATGTCAAAAGATCTAAAGTGGAATTTAGAGATATCAAATTCCCCTTTCACAATTTCTATCTTTAACGTATGTTCTCCTTTTGGCAATTGGATATTTTCCATCCTAAGTATCTGCCAATCGTTCCAACCTTCTGTTGCAGGAACATCGACTATGCCTGTTAAATCCATGTTGTCATCCAACCAAAATCTTACCTTGGCGTCCTCGAAAGTTGTGCCGTATTCCATTTCCAGATTGTAGATTCCTTCATCTTGAATATCGACATTATACTTTAACCATTCGCCCGTTTGATTCCACCCAACCGCAGTTCCACCTCCTGGCTTATCGCGAATATCAACGGCATCATCTCTTAGCACACCGCCAATATTTTCTGGAGTCGTATCATGATAGGCAACGCCTTCCCCACCCGTGATGTAATACGCTGCTTGAATATCTCCGGGAATCGGTTTAAAACCATCAAATACACTCATGGAATCTTGATTGGTATCCACTCTCCAATTACCTTCATAACGATCCCAGCCGGAATCAAACCCATCATTAAAATCCTCAAAAAGAATGGGTGCATCCTTATACTTACTAATCTCAAAACTAGCAAAAGATAATGAACCCTGAGTGACTTCGATTTTCAGCTTGTGATTTCCTTTTGGTAAAGAAACATGATCGATTATAAAGTTTTGCCATTGACCACCGGTATCTGGAACATCAACCATACCAGTCAAATCAGTCTTGTCATCAAGCGATACTCGCACTTTTGCTCCATTTTTTCCTGTAGCAACCCTTAAGTTAATACTATATTGACCTTCCTCTTCTACATTGACGTTATATTGCAGCCAATCTTTTTTCGCTAGCTTAACACTATACCCACCTTCAGAATTTGGCTGAGTATCAACTTCATCCTGCCGATACGTATGATTTAATTCACCATCAGAAATGTGATAGCCAATACCTTCCCCACCTGAATTATAATGAACAGCCTCTATTTTACCTGGCAAAGGTTTGTGGAAATCAAATACACTACTTCCATTTACTTTATTGCTTGTTGCGATATAACCAAAAGAGGCATGTGCATCGCTTGTTGTGTACCCAATCTTCCCACCATTTAATGAACTTACATCTCTTGTTTGCTTATGCATTCCATCAACGAATATGTTAAACTTGGAGTCTTCCTTTTCAACTCTAATTTGATGTAACTGTTTATAATCAAAATCAGTAGGAAGTGCTGATTTCTTCCAACCCTGTTCAACACCATCAACAACAAAATTTGTTTCTAATTGATTTTCATTTGCACTTAAAACAGCGACTCCATAATTATCCTCGTCTTGGTAGGAAAATACCGCTCCATAACGGGGGTTAGTACTTTCACCTTTATTCACTAAAGTCATGTTAAATTCAGCTGTATAATTGTTTTCTGTCTCATAAGTGGTAACGAGGCGATGCCATGAAGCGTCATTGATTGACTTTTGTTCCAGGGCATGATCATGAAGCGACCAAGTACCGCCATTAACTTCTGACCATTGATTGCCAATATCCTTTCGTTTAAAACGATCACTAAAATCCGGTAAGCCTGGATTTTCTTGTTCAAATGTGGTGGGGCCTAGCACCGTCATCTTATCCCCGTTCCATGCAATCCGATCCATATTAAAATAGCGACCGGGATTCGCATGACTGTGATACACGATGTACTCAGAATCTAAATCAGGACCTCTTACAATGCCATTATGTCCTAGTCCAACATTTTCACCTTCCGTTTTAAGAAGAATTGGATTCTGTAGTGATTTCTCTTTAAAGTTTTTCGTTGGAGAATCACTTGTCGCGTAGTTAATACGATAAGCTTTGCTCCAAACATGATTCCCCACATAGGTCATATAGTATTGCCCATGTCTTTTAAAGACTGTGGGAGCTTCTGTCCATCCATCCATCTCCGCACCTGTGTTTATGGCTGGACCAAAGGTATAGGGATCTTCCATTTTGTAAGCACTTATGCGATCAGACCCCGTACCATAAAAATACCATTGACCATCGTCATCAATAAAGACGTGACCGTCGATTCCCATTCCCAAGTTTTCTGTTTGTTTTACAAAAGGACCTAACGGGCTTGAGCTTTTATAGACATAATGCCCATTGCCGCCTGGCGATGTATACATATAAAAGGCCCCATTCCAATAGGTCACTTCAGGCGCATAAGCTGCTTTTGTACTTGGTTCCTCCGTGACAAGGCCAGCATACTCCCAGTTAATCAGATCTTCCGAAGTCCAAGCCTTGACACCGCTTTTATCATCAACAGTACTAACATAGAGATAGTAGGTGCCATTATATTTTAATATGTAAGGATCTCCTTCCCCATAAAAATCTCCATTATCCCATTCCCATGAATTTGGCAGATCAAAGGGGTTACTGTAGGCAAATGAAACGCTCGGGAATAGGAACAATCCACCTAATATGAGAAGTGCACGTACAAACTGCATTGTGAATAACCTCCATTACTTAATATTCGAATCCTTTAGACGTCCATTTTTCCCCATCCCTCTAGAATTTTGGAACTACATGATTTGCAAAGCCTTAAATTTAGGTCGTAAGCTGCTTGGTAGGAGACAATGTGGCTGAAATAATTATCAATTCGCCCTGCGTGTATCATTAACCTCTTTAATCTTATCCAATGAAATCTTCGGTGTTCGATCTTCCCTTAATAATCCGTTATTTCCTGATAACGCTTTAAAAGTGCTTCTTCTGAATCAACCTTGTTTCCATCCCCCAAACCATCATTGACAGTGACCAGCCCTTTGCTATCAAATGCTTTTGTCAGATGATAAATTCCTTCCATAAGAAATGCCAATTCATTATCAGGGCTGCCCAATTAATGACTCTTGATCATATTTGGTAAACTGTGGCCCCGAAGGTAACCCTTTCATTTTTTCCTCCTTCAATTAATCATTTAATATTTTTAGTGAGCGATTTTTTGCAAGAATAATAATACCAGCGCCCATATATAGAATTAGGCTGATTATATCCATCGTAAAATATGAAATGATACCACATATTAGAAACCAGAAAGGAACCTTCTTGGGTACGATGCCTTTTTTTAAATAGGTCCTTGTTAGGTAAATAGTTATCAAACCTAGTAAAATGAGTAAAATCCCGTAGATAGAAGCAACGCTATACATACTCCCTAAGAGAGAGTCTAACCCTTCTTTTTCCACAAAAGATAATTCAGCATTATGCGCTCCTTTGTTCCTTATATAAGGTCCATAGATAAAGATGGTTATGAGTCCATCTAAAAGCTGCCAGCCAGATGCAATATAAACTAAAGTTTTTTCCATTTTATTAGACATACTCACAACCCCTTATTATCCCTTTATACCAGCAGAAAGTGACATGGATTCCAAAAAATACTTTTGTGCGAATAAATATATAATGAACGTAGGAATAATAGCAATTACAGCTCCAGCCATAAGCATAGTCGGTTGTGAGTTATACATTCCTTGTAATAACTGAAGTCCTGCAGTTATTGGCATTCTTTCAATATCATTGAAGACAATGGACGGCCATAGAAAGTCATTCCACGAGCCCGTAAAACTGAATAATGCAACAACCATTAAAATAGGTTTTAATTGCGGCAAAACAACTTTATAGAATATCTGAAAATCCCCAGCACCATCTACTCTTGCTGCCTCATCATATTCGATCGGAATATTCGCCAAAAATTGCCTTACTAGAAAGATATTAAATACTCCGGCGGCTCCAGGAACAATTGCTGCCCAATAAGAATTGATCCAACCAAGCGTATCAACAATTTTATACAAAGGGATTAAGTTAACAACACCTGGAAACATCATTGTAGCCATTAAAAACATAAAAATAGCATTACGGCCTTTAAATTGTAATCGACCATAAGCGAATGCAGCTAAAGCAACTACGACTAGAACTAATAGAGTATGAACAACTGATATAATTAATGAGTTAAAAAACCAGTGTAACAATGGTGAACTATAGTTATCCACTAAGAGTGAAGTGTAATTCGTGGTTACCCATTCAACAGGCAGAAATTTAAAACCCATCATCTTAAATTCCATATCAGTCTTAAAGGATGTGACTAGTCCCCATACTAAGGGAATAACCCATATAATTGCCATTAATAGTAGAAATAAAAAAGCCACTAATTTAGGAAAAGACAGTAGTTTTTTTTTCATCCATTCTTCACCCCACATCTAATCTTTATTACGTAAAAAGAGAAATTGAATAAGTGATACAACCATAATACATAGACCAAGCATAAAGGCCATGGCCGATGCAATCCCTGCAATCGATTGACCAGACCCAAATGCATTCTGTTGAATATCCATTAACAGAACACGTGTAGAGTCAGCCGGGCCTCCATTTGTAAGCATCAATGGTTGACCATATACATTAAATTGGGCAATGGTTGTAATAACGACTGTATAAAGTATTTGTCCACGAATGCCGGGAAGCGTAATTTTAAAGAATTTTTGAATAGAATTAGCTCCGTCTATAGAGGCTGCCTCATAAAGATCTTTTGAGATTCCATTCAAAGCAGCTTGATAAATAATCATGTTACTGCCAATGCACCACCATACTGTGACAATCACTATAGATGCCCAGGCATACGGCTGCGAACCAGTCCAAAGGATCGATTTACCAAGTAAATTGTTAATAGGCCCTTGATTCACATTAAACATTAAGGTCCATATAATCACAACAGCAGAAATAGAAAATAAAGTCGGCATATAAAAAATAGATTGAAATAACTTATGAAATCTTGGTTTAGCATTTAAAGCACTAGCCAATAATAGCGGTATGATGATACAACTAGGAACAGATAAAATGACAAAAATGAATGTATTTTTAAGTCCATTGTGGAATTGTGTATAAAAAGAAGAATCCTTTTGGGATAAGATCTCTTTATAGTTCTCTAATCCGACAAAATCTGCTTTCCCAATCAAATCCCAATTAGTAAAAGAAATATAAATCCCATAAAGAATCGGCACTAGAAAAAAAAGGCTAAAAATCAACAAATGTGGTGTAACAAAAGCCCAAGGAGTCCAGTTCACAGATTTTCTTTTGGACGGTTTTATCTTCGACTGTGGCTCCATAGACCGCAAAGGTACTTCCATAACTACCCCTCCAAGATGATTAATTGGTGGAAGCTGCATACTAAATTCTATAGAAGCAGCTTCCATTGCTTTAAGTTCATTCTTCCTATTTATTCGAAGCATCCTTAGCTATTTTATCTTCTAGTGTCTTTTGAATATCGGCAAGTCCTTTATCAACAGGAATTTTGCCGAATATAATATCAATCCCTTTGGCATCCAGTTCCTCTGACACGTAACCATTGTATTTGTAGTCAAAAATCTTAAGAGAAGCTTGTTCCTCAGGATCATTCAATAAAAATGATTGAGCCATTTCTTTATATTCTGGTTCATCAAGAATTTTAAGGGAAGCTGGGTTTTGTCCTGCTTTTGCCCATTCCAGTGAATTGTCACGAACCCAGTCGATAAACTCTACAACACTTTTCGCTTTTTCATCCGAACGATCTTTACTATTAAACATGACAAATTGATGGGATGAAGACCAGTTGACCATTTTGCTCTTATCATCAGTTAATTGCGGTGCATTGGTTAATCCATACTCAAATTTTGCATCTCTTAAATTATTATTCATCCAAATTCCTTCTGGATAGAAGATTAATTTCCCTTGAAGGAATAATTGAGCAGGGTCTTCGCCATCTTTATTTGTAATATGTGAGTCATATAAATCAATCCATTGTTGGAATGAAGCCTTTGATTGATCATTATCAAAGGTTGGGTCTGTACCATTTTCCGTTAACTCCCCACCATTTTGTGCGTACAAGGAAAGAATATTCGGTTTAACCCACGTAACCCCTAGGCTGGTAATCTTATCCTTCTGCGATTGTTCTCCGGCAGCTTTAATTTCGTCAAAAGTAACAATATTATCATCAAGTGCTCCTGGAGCATATTTTTCTACAAGATCTTTGTTGTAATACATTACGAATGAATGGATATCAAGAGGAATACTGTATCTAGAACCATCTAAATCTCCAATTTTCCATGCTTCTTGTATATAATTTTCTTCTTTTATTTCTGGGTAATCGCTTAAATATTCATCATAACTAGTTAGCATCTCATTATCTACATACTGCTTGATACGTTCTGCATGAACAATCATCAAATCCGGGACGTTTTTCCCTGAATTCACAACCGTTTGAATTTTCGTATACATATCTCCTTCTTTTAGAGAGATATTTTTTATTTTATATTCTGGATTTGTTTTGTTATATTCGTCCACCATTTTTTTCATATTTTCGCCATCTGGGCCAGTAAATGGATTCCAAAAGACTATCTCTTTGCTTGAACCAGAACTTGAACCGGAAGCATTACTACCACAGGCCGATAGTGTGACAACAAGGACAATTGACATAAATAATAAACCTAGTTTTCTCATTTTTAATACCCCCCTAATTTTTCGTATTGTCAAAAACTTTATAGTAAAAAGTTAATAAAACCTTGAAAGAGAGAAAAAACTTGCCACCCCCTAAAAATCTAAGGATCATTGAGGTTACCAGACCACCAACATCCCAGATTAGGAAGTGACAAGCGAGCCCTCAATTAATAACTTACTTACTCAAACTTATCAAGTATCAAGACCAAATTATTACGCTAGCTAATTTAATGCTGTAATGACTACCGATTCGCCCTGCGTGTATCATTAACCTTTTTAATCTTATCCAATGCAATCTTCGGTGTTCGATCTTCCCTTAATAATCCGTTAATTTCCTGTTGAACATCCGTTGTTTGCGTATAGCAATATCCACTTATATAAGGAATAGCCTTTATCGCATCCGTTATTTCTTGATAACGCTTTAAGAACGCTTCTTCTGAATCTACCTGGTTTCCATATCCCCAACCACGATCGTCATTAAAAGCAATCCCGCCATATTCCGTTAGCATGACAGGCTGTCCTTTATATTCATATCCTTCAGCAAATGCGTATTTATGATGGTTATGAGTGATTTCATTATTAAGAATTCTATCCTTATCTTTATAACGCTCGTAGAACGCTTTTCCTAATTCTTCATAGTCGTGTAAGGCGATAATATCTGAAATTGTATGTTCCCAACCATCATTCACGATAACTGGTCGTTCGGCATCGATTGACTTGGTTAAATAATAAATTGCTTCTGTAAACTTTTGTTGTTTTTCATCTGTAAGGATATTCGGCACTCCCCAAGATTCATTGAACGGAACCCACGTGATGATCGAAGGATGATTATAATGCTGTTGCACAATCTCTAGCCACTCGTTTGTAAAGTTTTCAACTGCTTCATCTGAAAACTCATATGTGGCAGCCATCTCGGACCATACCAATAGTCCCTTTTTATCACACCAATATAAAAATCGTTCATCCTCAATCTTTTGATGTTTTCGAACGCCATTAAAACCCATCTGAAGCGTTTTTTCAATATCCTCTAACATCGCTTCATCGGATGGAGGTGTTAACATAGTATCAGTCCAATAACCTTGATCTAATAAAAGCTTTTGGTAGATTGGCACATTATTTAGCAGAACCTGCCCATTTTTAATAGAGATTTTTCTCATACCAAAATAGGAATCTACTTCATCGACAAGTTCACCTTCTACATATAAACGAAATTGAACATCATATAAATTCGGATGTTGCGGTGCCCAATGAAATACTTTCCATTCATGTATTTCTGATGTAAGATCTACCTCAAAATGGATATTTGAACGATCAGGAATAATCGAAAATTGTTTCACCTTTTTTCCTGAAAATGTAATGGTTGTCTCTAGTCTTGAATCTTCTGCCAATTCCCCGTGTAGTTTATAGTCAAAAGCAACAGATTTTGTATCAATATTTGGCGTCATCTTCACACTTTCAATACTTTCTTCATTTAGAAATTCGAGCCAAACAGTTTGCCAAATACCTGTAGTTTGTACATACCAGCAACCAAAGTTCTTATCTGTCCATCGCTGTTTTCCTCTTGGCTGAGTACAGCTCTGGGAGTCTTCCACTTTTACTACTACTTCATTTTCTTTTGTGTGATCAATCGCATGGCTAATATCAAAGGAAAAGGCCGCATATCCCCCGACGTGTTCACCAATATACCTACCATTCACCCATACTTTGGTGACATAATCAGATGCTTGGAATCGTAAAATGGCTCTTTTCCCAATTTCCTCTTTTGGAATTTCAAATGTTCTTTGATACCAAATATATGGATGGAACTTCTCTTCACCAATCCCACTAGCCTTTGTTTCATACGTAAAAGGGACTTGAATCTCTGTTGAAAAAGAAGGTTGTTCATGCCATCCTCCCTTTTCACCAACATTGTGATCATCAAATGCAAATTTCCATGTCCCATTTAAATTCATCCAAGATTGACGCTGAAATTGCGGTCTCGGATATTCTGTTCTTTGATATGTCGTTACACTCGTGGTCATCTACATTACTCCCCTTCGATTTATTCTTCTCTAATGAGTCAATATCCATGTTCTGATTATCTGTCACACATCCCCTATTACAGTAAAACTGTTTTAATACTATTTTATTGTAATTAATGTCAAGAATACGCCTTCATTTAATGAATGTCAAGGTTAATCTTTATTATTTTTGAATTGTTCCATTATTTATGTTTCATTTAAAAAAGCCCTTCCGTTTTTCTAGAATAGAAGAGCATTGAGTAGGTCTCATTTTCTATGAGTATTCTACACTCAATTTTATATCTTGTGGGTGATCTCCGAATTCACGGCCAAATAAATTTAAACCTCCTTTATGAATCGCATCTTCCTTAATGCCAATCTTAAAGGACATAAACATACGGTCTAAGATACCTAGTTCATCAACGGTCACATCGGAAAGGGGAAAATCATCGATGGTTGAATTTTTTTTTGTTATTTTCCACGTTTTTAATAATCCATATTGTGTACTAGTTGTTTCGCACCAATATTTAGGATTCAGTTTTCCCGGACGATCCCCAAAGTCTCCTGGGCTAGTCCATGTCCCGACATCAATGTCGTTTATCCATACGGTTAAATCTGATGGCCAATTAGGATCATGGTTAGGTGCCTCCGAACATAGCTCTAAGGAAAGTTGAACAGATTCTATTTTTGAACCAGCCGGAATTACGAGTGGAAATTTATATTCAAAATATCCCTTTCTTGTCCATATAATCTGTGCTTTCGCTCTCTCTGGACTATAAAAGTGGACAGGAGCATCTTCCGGAATAATCATTCCTTCATGATTCGCCATTCCACATGTAGGAGCGACATCAAAATCGGTGTACTGCCCGATCGGCATTTCCAATTCAAAAACCTTCTGAGTATTTTTCATGAAATTTTCGGCACTATTTAATTGAATATGTATATCATCAAAGTTACGTTTGCAAACTTTCATAGCACCCCTACTGGCCGGACGAAGTTCTGTATTGATCAATCCGGCTTTTTCGAGTATTTTTATATGCGAAGCTGTAGTGGAGACAGGAATCTCCAAACTTTCAGCCAGCTGATTGACATTCATATTACCTTTATTCAGCAGATTAATGATTTGTAAGCGCACTCCTGATGATAAAGCATGAGCAATTTTTTGCAAACCTTCAGGGTCTTCCATTGATAATTCTAGCAAGGTCATTCCTCCAAATCGTGTGTAGTCCATACATCTATTATATATATATTCCTTATTCTAATATAAACAAAAAAATTGTAGATATCTACAATTTTAGTAATAGTATATGTATTGTAATCGGTAAGTCCTTTATAAATTCATTTTGTTTGAACCAATTAACGCACTAAAAACACCACTTCCATGAAAGAGGAAGCGGCGTTTTTTAAGATGAGAGGGGATCCAGCTCTCGCTCAAGAGTCTCAGCTACATTAACTTGGCAATTGGCTTTTAAGCCATTCTTCCTTCAATGCGCTTACCGAAATTAGTGCGTAGGATTGTTCCCCGGCATTTGCGGTTGGACTGTGGCAGGTGCATAGCCATTTTGCATTTGCTGCATGTCTTGTTGTGCCAGTTGTGGCACTTGATAATAACCATGCTTATTTTGATAAAGAGATATTTCATAGGCCATTTCAATACAGTTTGGCAAAGAATCGGCAAGTACACGGCGAACGACCGGATTGGTTGCTTCCATAGCAGCAGCTGTTTTAACAGGAGCACCCGATTTAACGGCATTAAGCATGCTTTGCGCTATGATTTCATCGTTGATTTCTGTAGCAGACTGCATTGGTTTTTGCGGTTGACCCGTCGGTTGCATTCCATAAGTGAAGTCATTCCCCTGTTTCATTTTATAGCTTTGCGTAGGCTTTGCAGGATCTTGTCCCGTTTGAAAACATTCTAAAGTGATGTTATATTCATCTGCCATGAATTGCTTCTGACGTTGCAATATATCGCGAAGCTCCGGATCTTGTACATGTTCACTTAGCATCGTATAGGTATTCATTGTGTTAATGGCACCTGACAACACCTCGTGAACATCAAACATTTCATGACCGCCATGGTTCATTTGCGGTGGTACAACACCTGTTTCAACGTTTTGGTGATTTTGTGGCTGTTGGAATTCCATTCTTATACCTCCTAAATATGGTTTACTTGATGTAGTATGAGCTATTTGTGAAAAACTATCCGTTCCACTTACGAGAAGTCAGTAAAAATAGAATAGAATTAAGAAATCACACCTAGCCGACATTATTCTATATTTTTAAAAAGGCGGGCCGTTTTCCCGACTTTTTTATATATTGAACTTTGTTTCCACTCAGTTTCAAGTTCCCCCTACCATCGTGGTAAAGGGAACTCTTTGTGAAATTTTTGTTACGCTCCTTCCCATTTCTGAATAAGTGAATCGGCTTCTGTTTTTAGGGAATCATACAGTTCTTGAGAAATAGAGGCATTTTCTAGCTGATAATCCAGCAGTTGTTTAAAACTCCCCATGTGTTTGATAACCTTTGCAGCCGCTCCCTTTTGCTCAAATTGGCCAATAGCGGTCAAGTGAACAGCAAGGGATCGATAATCTTTTTCCGATAAATCCTCTTGATACTCCTCAAGGATGGAGAGCAGATAGGATGTATCCAGTTCCTCTAGAGGCTTTAATCCGTCGATCGCTATTTGTAAAGCAGCAATCGCGGAATTCAGTTCTTCCTCTGTTTTCACTTCTCCCACTGCCTTTTCTGCTACTGAAATGGCTTTTTGTAAAGCGGTATACGAGGATTCCGTATACTTTCCTTCATTCTTAATTAACTTTGCTTCTTTCACTAATGATTCTAATTCAGAAACATCCAAATCTGGATCTTCCCAATCTCCTTTTACAACTTCAATATTCGGCATTGCTGGCTCCTCCATATTCGCTCCAATAAAGAAACTCGGATGTGGCGGCTGATTATAAGCAACATTTTGCCAAGCAATGGCCGTACGATATTGTGGATCATGCATTAACGTAAAGATTCTGTGTTCCGTGATGTCTGTTGTCGTATAAATTCGTAATTCAGTACTATCAGCAGAAGGCCAAATGACTTCTTCTCGCCAATCTCCGAACAAGTCAGCTTGAAGGGACGGATTCCCCTTTGTCCAGTTATTAGTACGGGTGCCCTCCGGAACCAATAGTGTTTCTAATTTTTCCGTTTCCCAATTCCACTTTTCAATTTTACCGACACCATGTGGATCAACATCAGGGTTAAAATTATGATCTAGCAACTCACGTAAAAGGTCCCCGTCCCACCAAATGGCAAAGTTCATGGAACTTGGTGTCTCCTTGGTGATCAATTCACCTTCGACCGAGAAGAGGCCACTCTTACCACTGGATCCATCCCAACTACTAGAAGCCCAATATTCTGCACCGTCATAGCGCGGATCTATGTCTGCTATCAGCGCGCGTCCAACATCTGTACCTGTACGTTTTCCAGATAACACTTCACCTGTTTCTGCATCTCGTATCGCAAATCCATATGGAGAGCTTTTATCTTCATAAGATTCATAGATTTCCAACCCAGGGCGATTAGGGTTGAAATTACTTACATGGCCTGCATCCCCATGTCCGAAGCCTGTTGAATAAAGTCCCGTACCATCATGATCAATGACTGCGGCGCCATAAATAATTTCATCTTTGCCATCTCCATCGACATCAGCTACAGATAGGCTATGATTTCCCTGTCCAGCATACGCTTCATTTCCAGGTTCATCACTATCGAAGACCCATTCTTCCGTTAATTTGCCATCCCGCCAATTATAGGCCGCTAAGACGGTTCGTGTATAATACCCACGTGCCATGACGAAGCTCGGACGTTCCCCATCCAAATAGGCAACTCCAGCTAAGAAACGGTCGACACGATTTCCGTAATTGTCGCCCCAGTCGTTAACATTGCCACGTGGAGGATAATAATCTATCGTTTCCATCGCCTCTCCTGTTTCACCATTAAACACGGTCAGGTACTCCGGACCATCCAATATATATCCATTCGAATTACGATAATCGGCATCAGGGTCACCAATGACATTACCAACACCATCGACGGTTCCATCTGCTGTCTTCATAACGACTTCTGCTTTACCATCTCCATCAAAGTCATAGACTAAGAATTGCGTGTAATGGGCACCTGCACGGATATTTCTCCCGAGATCAATTCTCCAGAGTCTTTCCCCCTCAAGTGTATAGGCATCAATATAAACATTGCCTGTATGACCACTATGTGAATTGTCTTTAGAGTTGGATGGATCCCATTTTAAAATAATCTCGTAATTTCCGTCACCATTCACATCCCCAACACTGGCATCATTGGCAGAGTACGTGTATTCCACCCCATCAGGCGTAACGCCACCTTCTGGTTTGTCTATGGGAATGCTTAAATATTGTTCAGACCAAACTCCGACCTCTTCCGTAACTGGATCCCCACTACCGTTATTGACACGCACTTGATATTTAGAATCGATCGTTCCCTCTTCATCTAAATAGTTTGTACTTGTAGTAATTGGTTCCTTATTCACCTTTTCTCCATCACGGTAAAGATCAAAGGTGACACTTTTCGAGTCCGTCCCTAACATCCTCCAGCCTACATAAATACCGTTCTCCGTATCTACAGCAACCAATGAGCGGTTGAGATCTTCCATTTGCCGCAACTGCTTTTTCGTAATAGGCGTTTCTAACACCTCTGATGCCTCCGATATTCCACCTTCATTTACCGCAAAAACTACATAATAATAATGGTTAGTAGTGAAAATGGAATCATCTTTAAAACGAGTGTCCTTTGTTGTCGCAACTTTTGTGTAATGGACATCATAGTCAGGGTAATCCTCTTGGTTAAACCTTGACCGATAGATATGATATTCAACTGCTCTATCAACGGGTTCCCATTTAAAAGCAACGGAGTCTTCTTCAGCATTTTCCAATTCTAACCCTTTTGGTGCTTCGGGAATAGCAACAGACTCATCAATCATATTTACGGACACCTCATTACTTTTGGTTGTTTCAATCCCTTGATCATTGACCAACGAGACAGCATACGTATAGCTTGAGCCTAATTCAACAGTCTCATCCGTGTATTCAGCTTTTGTTGAATGACCAAGATGCGTAAACGCCTGATCTCCATCTTGTTTTCGGTAAATCTTATAGCTTTTAGCTGATTCATCTTTATTCCAATTTAGTTTGACAAATGTCTCCGGTGATAAAGAAACCTTGCTTATCTTAAGTTTTGGAACCTCAGACATCGGGGTAATTTCCAACGCATTGATGCGGCCATTCTCACCAATTTTAATATTTAACTGTCCATCTGAAACAGTTATATTCGTTGTTAGCTCCGAAAATTCCCCTGACTGTGATGTGATATTGCCATGTTCTTCGTCCTCGATCGTAAAGCTGCTACGATTAAAGGCGATATTGTCTCCTGCAATGATTCGAATAAAATAATCACCATTCGGTAAATCAACCATAAATTCAGCACCATCTGCGAGGGCAAAGTCCCTCCGCAAGTTATCTGGTTCACCACGATCACGGAATCCTACCTCTTTATCAAAACCATATCCAACTTCCTCATTGTATAAAAGTGTATTCGCAACCTTGAGATACCCTTCTTCCGTTGGGCTTGTTTCAGAACCAAAATCAAATAGAAAACTTAGTGGTTTATCTTCTTTACCATTGGGTGACTGAGAGTCGGCGAGCACACTGCTCTGAGAAAAGAGAGAAACCACCATGAACAACACCATGAACATCGAAAACCTTTTACTCATGAAATTCCTCCTTTTTTTATCAAAAGGTTCCTTTATGCTGATTTACACCTTGCCTATTCATTGCTTGCCCTTATCCCTGAACGAGCTTACCTTTTGCAATTTTCCTTTTAAAGTTTCTGAAGCAGTCTCCCTGTAAAAAACAATTAGGCAACAAAAAACAAGGAAAAGTAAAAACATGTTTTTCTCCCTTGTTGTCGTTCAATACACCTGTCCTTTCTTTTTGATATACATGTAAGAAGATTCATGGTGTTAGTATTCAATTCTCGCCTTTCTATTCTCTCTCCCTTCTCATGTTTTGCAAGCGCATTCATATATAATTTACATAAGTTTCCAGTAACTTTGTATCCAAATATCCGTTCAAACTGTTTAAAAAACAGTTTTTACCACTTAAGTTATATAATGTAAACCCACAAATGACATTGTTGCCCCTTTTTGACCAAGTCAGAACATTTCAGAGACAGTCTCCCCCACCTTATTCAAGCATTAACACAGTGGGAGACTGTTTTGTTTAATCTTCCACTATTTCCTTTACCCTGCCTACCTGTCCATCCTGAAGACGGACTTTGATACCATGGGGATGTGAAGAAGAGTTAGTAAGGACTTTTTGCACAATTCCACGTGTTGTTTTACCTGTTGCTTGATCCTTTTTTAATACAATGTCCACTGTTTGTCCCTCTATAATATTTGATCTATTTTTTCCATCCATAAAATCCCCGCCTTTACTAAACTTTTATTTAGTTAAAATTATATAACCTTTTCAGCCCATATTCCGCGCCCCTTTAAAAGCCTAAAATCTTTTTTTGCAGGAATTCCCCCACGTCCTA
>NZ_VTQV01000023.1 GCF_008764245.1 Bacillus subtilis | reverse complement strand
CCTCCTTAAAAGTCATTGTATAAATTTAACTTAGATGTGTCCATGAAACTATACTAGCATCACCTAATACCCCCCTAAATTATATCTATATTAACTTAATATTATAATATAAATTATGTTATTTAGCACTATTCATCTTAGGGTTAAGCGAATAACTTAAAACGATTAATTATATTTAGACATCAAGCTCCTATAATCCTATTAAACAAATTTAGTAAAACATCCTTTACACCACTCGCATTAAATACTAATCCTACTGCAACTAAAGCAACAATCAAAAATCCAATCAATTTAGAGAACTCTCGTTTAAAGCCTAAATAAATACCAATTACCACGATTGCCATTAATACTAGGGATTGTGCATTACTTAAAAACCAGTTATATAAATTTTGTCCAAAGTTCATCTTTCATTTCTCCTTCCATCTTCTAATATTTTGTCACTTGACGCATACATTCGATAAACCATAAAATAATTCCACCTATGATGGTAATAAAAATATATTTTACGAATTTCATGTAAATCCTCCAATCTATCATTTAATGACATCTTCTGTTTTAAGCGCCTGTTGCATCAATAATTGTTGATGACGTTTGCTTAATTTCGCTTGATCCAACATATCTTTAATTACCGTTGTTTGATTGATTTCATCCAATTTTGTAGCCAGTTTCCAAGTAGGAGCGACTTGTCGAGCCAACCATCTAAGTGTTTTATCGAATGTGTAAGGTTCAGGTTTTGTTGTTAAATAAATTTTTCTATTTTCACCTAAATCTAAAAAACGCTGCCACTCTGCATTCATTGGCCAACTACTTCTTCGTTTCTTCTCGTCTTTATCAACAAATCGAATATACCGATTAATGATGGAAAAGAATGTTCGTCCCGCATCTTCATACGTCATTAAATCAACAACTGCATGATATGCACGATCATTTTTCAATCGAATTTCAAAACGATTTTTAATATCTGTATCTTCAAGTGATGCTCCGTGTTTCACGTATTGTTCATAATCCTTTTCGTACACACAAAAATACACATCACTTTTTAAAGAGCCAATATATAACGTGTTTCCCATATCTCGTTTTTCTTCTCCATGAACCAATTCGCCAGAACGATAACTTTTAAAGCTACGAAACACAGAAATACATTCTTCATTTCTACATTTGTTCGTAAGAAATGGAATATCCAATATGCCTGTTTTATCATTGATCGCAAGGTCAACCCGTTTAAAGACACCATTTACCCGAAACACATCCATGAAAAAGTCAAACCATGTACGTTGCTGAGCTAATAAAAAGTTTTCAAATTGACGGCAACCTTTCCCTTTCAGTTCAAGTAAGCATCCTTTATCTTCATCGGGCGAAACCATGACAACAATGTCGCCAAAAACATATTGTTCCAAGTAAGAATAAAACGCATAATCTTCATGGATCATGTACTCCATTTTCAACCGTAAAATTTCTTCAATAACTGGCTTCGGGTTCGTTGTTAAAAAACGAATTCGAACATAATCAAATAAAATTTCCAAAGGTGCTTCTGGATTAAATTGTTCTAAAATATCGAACATCGCGTGTTTTAATGTTTGGGTCGGTGTGATTTTTCCAGTTTCAATCTCACTAATATACTGTCTTGAAATTCCTACATGTACCGCTAATTTGTTTTGCGATACACCGTATGCCAATCGTTTTTCTTTTAATTGTTGATACCAAGGTACTTCATTCATGTGCATTCCTCCCAACAGAAAAAGATGTCAACTAAGGGCTAAAAGCTGACATCTTCGTAATATGCCCTAAACCCTTGATGCAAAAGGGCCTTTAGACTTTTGATACAGTTTCTTATTGTTTTTCTACCCCCCTGTTAGAAACGGGGGGTAAAGCGTGGCTGTCGCCACGCAGGCTTAGCCCAGCACGGCGGCTTTCGCGTTGCACGCCACCGCACTGGGCTGCCTTTATGACACTAATTTTTCAATTTCTTTTAGAAAATCATGACCTTTTGGGACAAGCGGTGTGTAAAATTCAGAAATCACATTATCTCCTTTATCGACATACCCGCGTCCTTTGATTTGTTTTAGGAAAAATTGTTTTTGGACATCCGATCCGAACATCATGCCATATCCTAGTTCGGACATTCTTCCTAACGCAACACGAAAATTAAACTGATCACGAATCCCATCCCCTAAATATTTTGCATCTGGACGCTGACAAGCAAGAATAAGAAAGAAGCCTGCTTGACGTCCCAACATGACAATTTGTTTTAGTTTCGTTAATACAGTCGTACTCTCTTTAGAAGCAAGCATTTCCATAAATGCAACGTATTCGTCAAAAACTAAAAAATGAGGAGCTAAGCCCAAATAAGCATAGTTTTCTCCTGTTTTATAATCTTCCATCTGTTTCATTTTTTCACTTCGAGCCATCATCGCTTCATAAAATTGGTCAATACATACCATCATGTCTTCCTTTTTATAATAGACATCGGGCATGACAGTATTTAGATCGGCTAAATCTGCATTTTTCGGATCTAAAATATACAACTTTGCATCTGTTTTTAATAACGCTTCAATCAGCGTGAGAATAAAATATGTCTTTCCACCACCTGTTCCACCAGCAATTAACATATGGGGAAGCTTATCATACTCCCAATCCATTGACTTCATAAGCTTTAAGCGTCCATTTTGTGCAACAACTTCATCAATCGAAATACGGTTCGCAATCATATCATGGAAAAGGGCATACTCCACATAGGAATCATGTAACTCTTTTGATACCAATTCACAATACAGCCCACTTTCTAATTTAGTCTCTAAATTTAAAAGGGGTTCTTGATATTTACCAAGCGTTATTTCCACTTGAATATACAATAATCCTTTTTCATACCGATAATACATCTTTGGAAAATGGCTGATTTTTTCCTTCGTTTTATTGGATGGAATATCCTTAAAAAAGCCCTCTTGTGCAATTTGTTTTGTTTCATACCATCCGTTCTCCAAAATCATTTTTGCGAGCTTTTGACGGTGAATGATTTGTTTTATTTTGTCGTACCGATAGCGATAATAGAGATATGCACATCCGGCAGTTAAGGCAAGACTAATTAACAATGTCACCAATCCATAGGTGCTGATAAAGTGTGCTTGAAAGTCATCCAATTGCCATGTGGTCGAGAGTAAAAAGGACAGATGAAAAGGGATAAAGGAAACGAGCCATACACCTACCAGCCCAAAGAATATAAATTGAAAAACGAGGGAAGCATCTTTTTCCTTAATGCGTTCCCCTCGCCTTCGGAAGGTCTTCATTATTTATCCTTTGTTGGTGTAGCTTTTGAAGTGTTACTACCCGTTGTTCCTGTCTTTCCCCTTAAAACCAAATCATCCGCCTTAATATACCAATCGACATCAGCGCCACGAAAAGTCGCATTTGCGACGGTATCTGCGACAGGATTAATCAGTTCGACTTCCGCATTATAATCAAATTCTTTCAAAGGCACAGAAGCAGGAATACTAACTTGAATCATGCGACCTTGTTCACGAGACTTTAAATCATACGTGCGTTCTTTCACTTCATTTGATACCGTGCCATCCTCATTTTGAAGAAACACTTCACGACGTAATGCTGAAAATTTTAGTAAACCAAACGTTTTTTCCTTATCAATGACAATACCTTGTGCTAATCTCATCTATTTTTCCTCCTTATGCTTTGACCATGTCATCTGCATGTAAGATATATTTTGTAAATCCGCGATCACCAATTTTATAACCTTCTGCGGTAATTCTTGCATTCACTAATTTTACTTTTTCCTCATGTTCAAAAAACTTTTCTCCAGCTTCTTGGGGAAGAATCACTTCAATATCATCTGCCCGTTGAATATCGGAATACAGATTATAACTCCTAGAAAGAGTGGTCATACGTCCATTAATCCGTCGCTGTTCGACTTTACCTTCTCCTGCATATTCTAAATTTCCAAACGTCTTTTCCATATTTGGAATCACATATTTTAATTCCATGATATAGCCCTCTTTTCTTGTTTTAATTTTTGATTATCTATTCAAATGGAAAACAAGAGCAGAAGGGAGGTGAACGAGTAAAATACATTTTCATGAATGAATCACTCCTATGCTTCTTGTAGTCGATAATCCACACGCCCATAAATGACACACCAAAACACAATCATCGCTTCTTCATTTTTATCACGAATCAATTTCCCACAAGGAAAGAATGGAAAATCTTCTATTTCAATTTCATTTATTACAAAATGGTCCTCAATCCATTCCATCACCTTTGTTTCATTCTCTTCCAAAGAAACCACACTCCTTCATGGATGAAGCAATAAAAAAAGCATGACAGACAGAATTTGTCACACGTTAGTTTGTTTATCTATAAAAATTCCGCAATACCAGCCATAATATATGTTGCACATGGTACAGCTATCGCATTTCCAAGGGCTTTGTATCTTGCATAATCACTAATTGCTTCATCTTTGTGTCCTAAAGCTGTCCAACCCTCTGGTAATCCCATCAAACGTTCACATTCTAATGGGGTAAGCTGACGAATAAATCCTTCTTTTTCTTCTCCTTCATACCAAAATGAAAAATAATTTACAGAGCCTGCGAGCAAAGTGGGAAAAGGGTCATGTGTTTGTCCAAAACTTCCATGGAATCCTGTTTTGTTTTTGTCTTTCGCGGCACTTCGCATGCGTCTTTCTTGAAAGGGACGGACGATGGGTAATTTCCCCCTTGTTTTAGGAGCAGATATTCGACTGGTGCTGGTGGAGGACAGCCTGTCTTTTCCGCAAGACGTAGGAAACGATTGCAAATCGCGGGCTTTAAATAATATTTCTCTGGCACGGTTTCCTCCAAAATCTGCCACGAGGAAGATACGTCTTCTTCTTTGAGGGAGCGTGGGCTTTCCCCAATATCGGGCATCCAAGAGTCGCCAACACACTTCAACATCCTCCCCTCGGACCATTCCTGCATTTGCCCATTCTCTAGAAGCAGGAATTGGAATTTCGGTTTTTGTGAACGACTCCAACACGGCTTTAAAATCCAGCCGGTTATTTGTTGAAAAAGCTCCCATGACGTTTTCCCAAACAGCGATAACTGGATATGTTCCATTCGTTGCACACCTCATTTCTTCAATAATTCGGATTGCATGATAAAATAAACTCGATTGACTTCCTGTAAGACCTTCTCGTTTACCAATATTGGATAAGTTCTGACAAGGTGAACCAAATGTAATGATATGAACAGGTGGTATTTCTCCACCATTTACCTTTGTAATATCTCCTAAATGATGTATGTTAGGAAAATGTCGCTTCGTAATAGATATAGGTGCTTTTTCAATTTCGCTTGCCCATATTGGTTGAATCTCGTAACGAGAAGCAGCTAATGGAAATACACCGATACCATCAAATAAACTTCCTAACGTTGGTTCCGTCATATTTCACCTTCCATTCTCCGTTTTTAGGCGTAAAAAAAAAGACGTTCATTTTATTTGAACGCCTTACAATATTTTTATTCTATTGTGTTCCCACACCCCAGATCAATTACCACCGAAACAGTAATATGGTTTTTCAGTACTTTATTCCTCGTTTTTTCACCTTCTCCTACAAACACGAAATGCTTGTGAAAGTGTTTAAAACTAAGGATTTCTATATAGTTTCTCTTTGTAGCAACGATACACACTCCACGTGCGCCGTCATCGGAAACATATCCACAGGTTGGACTTCTAAAGTCTGATAGCCGCCATCTTCCAGTATGCGTAAATCGCGGGCAAGTGTAGCTGGGTTACATGATACATACACAACTTTCTTCGGCTTCATTTGCATGATCGTGTCTAAAAGGGCTTGGTCACAGCCTTTCCGAGGCGGGTCCACGACAAGGACATCTGCTTCGATGCCTTGCTTGTACCAGTTAGGGATGATCTTTTCAGCTTCTCCCACTGCGAATTCAACATTTTCTACACCATTTAATTGAGCATTCCTTCTGGCATCATCAATTGCTTCGGGGATAATTTCGACTCCATACACTTTCTTCGCTTTTTGCGCGAGAAAAAGCGAAATCGTGCCAATCCCACAGTATGCGTCAATCACGGTTTCTGCACCAGTCAGTCCCGCATATTCTAATGCTTTTTCATATAATACCTTTGTTTGTTCCGGGTTGACTTGGTAAAAAGAGCGTGCGGATATCGCGAATTGAATCTCTCCAATTGAATCAGTGATGGTTTCCCTGCCCCACAGCACCTTTGTCTCATTTCCGAAAATGACATTGGTCCGTTTCGAATTCACGTTTTGCACAATCGATTTGAGGTTTGGAATGGTCGCCACCAATTCCGCAATAATTTTTTTCCGATTCGGTAATTCCGCCGTTTTCGTTATAAGTACGATCATCGTTTCACCACTTATTTTGCCATAGCGAGCCATCACATGGCGAAGCACACCCTTATGGGATTTTTCATCATATGGTTTGATCCCATATTTTCCACATATCTCTTTTACCTTTTTCAAAACATGATCATTTTCCTCGACTTGAATCAAACATTCTTTCATATCAATAATGTCATGTGTACGTTGTCGGTAAAACCCGCCGATTAAGCCACCTTCCCTTTCACCAATTGGGACCTGTGATTTATTGCGATATCGCCATGGACTTTCCATGCCAAGAACAGGATGTATGGTGACATTCTCTATTTTTCCGATCCGCCGCATTACATCACGAACTTGTTTTTCCTTGGCAATCAATTGTCCTTCATAGCTTAAATGCTGAAGCTGGCAGCCGCCACATTCCTCATAAATCGGACATTCGGGGATTACCCGATACCGACTTTTTTCATAGATTTCCAAGATTTTCGCAAAGCCATAGCCTTTATTCAGTTTGGTGACCTTCACTTTCGCCCTTTCGCCTGGGAGGCCATTGGCAATAAATAGTGGATAACCATCCACCTTAGCTACCCCATTGCCATCATGGGTTAAATCTTCAAAGGTAACCTCAATGATTTGATTTTTTTGAACTGGTAATTGTACTTTCGCCATTGCTGTCGTCCTTTTCCAAAATGTCTTAAGAAAAGCGCAAGCGCCTTGGGAATAGGAAGAAATGCTAAGTTCGCGCCGTCCTGGCGCAACGCCTTTCTGACCAACATCCTGTTGCCCTCCGACAAGCAAATGTTCTGAGCCAAGAAAAGTCCGGTTTTGACTTTTATTGGCTCAGGTTAATTGACCTCGAGGGGCTAGGCGCTGGAGCTAGATCCAAACACTAGCCAACTTTCTTATCTCGTTAAAAAGGAAATATAAAAGTCGGATCGTGTATTCCTATTTTAATGCATCCTTTAGCTTTTCAAGTTCTGCCTCACTCAATGTGACACCTTTCCCCATTTTTTCATGGTTGGGGGCCCAATCACGAATATCGTATTTCGGTTCTCGCCCATTCCAGCTAATGAGATTAAGTTCTTTTGTCCAACCCTTTGGTGACTCTGAAAGAACGGCAATTTGCTCAGTGATTTCAAATTTAATCTCAGCCACTTTTCATTTCTCCCTTCATTCATTGGTTATTCTAGTTAGATATTACCACAGAATGACTTCCTCACATAACCGGCTATTAAAAATCTAAATTATGTCTTGTCCCTTTTCTCCAAAACGGGGACGGCCGCACCTCTCGCCGTGCCCCTTTTCTGTGTTTCCTTCCAAAACGGGGACAGCCGCACCTCTCGCCGTGCCCCTTTTCTGCGTTTCCTTCCAAAACGGGGACAGCCATGACTCTCGCCCTCCCCTTTTTCTTCTGTTTCCCTGGAAACGAGGACGGCGCGATACTTTTTCCATTCCCAATGCCTATTTACTCAAAAAGGAGACCCAATGACCAGTTGGATCTCTCTCATTTTACAGATTTGACTCTTTCGCTTCTAAAATGGTCATAAACTCTTCGCCAGTGATTGTTTCTCTTTCTAATAAATATTTTGTAAGCTCATGTAATTTTTGCTTGTTGTCCTCTAAAATTTGAATCGCCTTCTGGTGACAAGTTTTGATGATTTTTAAGACCTCATCATCAATTTTGGCTGCTGTTTCAGATGAAACCAAGAGGGATGTATCTCCACCTAAATAAGGATTATTAACCGTTTCAAGTGCCATCATATCAAACTCTTCACTCATTCCAAATCGCGTCACCATGGATCTCGCAATTTTTGTAGCCTGTTCAATATCATTGGAGGCGCCTGAGGTTACCCGGTTAAAAATGACTTCTTCAGCCGCACGCCCTCCCATAAAGGTAGTGATTTTATCCAAAGCCTCTTCTTTACTCATGAGTACTTTTTCGCCTTCCTCGACCTGCATCGTATAGCCTAGAGCACCGGAAGTCCTTGGGATAATGGTGATTTTATGAACAGGGGCAGAATGGCTTTGTTTAGCAGCAACTAGCGCATGGCCAATTTCATGGTATGAAATGGTTAATTTATCTTTCATCGAAATGAGGGTATTTTTTCTCTGATATCCTGCTAAAACAACCTCAACCGATTCTTCCAAATCACTTTGATTCACTTCTTTCCGTCCCATTTTTACGGCACGAAGCGCTCCTTCATTAATCATATTGGCTAAGTCAGCCCCAGATGCTCCAGATGTCGCTCTCGCAATCGCATTAAAGTCCACATCGTCTGCCATTTTTACTTTCTCCGCATGCACTTTTAATACTTGTTCTCGTCCTAAAAGATCGGGTAACTCCACTGGCACACGGCGATCAAATCTTCCTGGTCTAAGTAATGCTTTATCTAATGTTTCAGGTCTGTTCGTTGCCGCTAAAATAACGACTCCTTTATCTGCATCAAAACCATCCATTTCGGTTAATAGCTGGTTTAAAGTTTGTTCTCTCTCATCATTTCCACTTGGTCCTCCTGAAGTTCGGCTTTTTCCAATTGTGTCAATTTCATCGATAAAAACAATACATGGTGCCTTCTCTTGTGCTTGTTTAAATAGGTCTCTCACTCTTGCTGCTCCCATTCCGACAAACATTTCCACAAATTCCGATCCCGAGATAGAGAAGAAGGGAACTTTAGATTCACCGGCCACTGCTTTGGCTAATAAGGTTTTCCCTGTTCCAGGTGGCCCTACTAATAATGCTCCTTTTGGAATATTAGCGCCAATTTCTTGGTATTTTTTTGGATTGTGAAGAAAATCAACAATTTCCTGTAAGGCTTCCTTCGCTTCTTCTTGTCCAGCGACATCTGCGAATGTTTTACCTGTTTGCGCTTCTACATAGACTTTCGCTTTGCTTTTTCCAAAAGTCATGGCATTCGCGCCACCACCCATTTTCCCAGCTAATTTACGGGCGAAAAATTGTCCAAGTGCGATAAAAATGACTAAAGGCAAAATCCAGGCTAATATAAATTTTAAAAGCGGGGAGGCTTCTTTCGGGACTACCTTTGTAAACTCGACATCCGCATCATATAGTCGATTCACAAGGTCTGGATCATCCATACGACCCGTAACATAAACCTTTTCCCTACCACTCCCATCTACAACGGTATAGCCAATTTGATTATCTTGTATTTCAACGGTACTCACGTTCCCTTGTTCAATTTGTTTTAAGAAGGTCCCATAATCCACTTCTGATATCCTTTGCTGAATAATAGAAGGAAAGACAAAAGCATTTAGGACCATCACCACTAAAACAGATATTAAAATATAATAGATCAGTGGCTTCTTCGGATTCTTTTGTATTTTCATATATGTTTTCTCCTTATTCTGATTATGATTTTACAGTTTGTCCCATTTTTTGTAATAACTTATTTAATTGTTTTAAACCAATAATGATCTCATCCATAGTTTGCTCAGATTCTGATTTTGTATATAAGCTGATTTTCTTAATGATTACTTGATCAATTTCTGTGACAATTTCTTTTCCTTTTTGCGTAAGGATCACCAATACAACCCTTTCATCCTCAGGCTTTCTAATCCGCTCCAACAACTCCATTTTCTCCAGCTTCTTACACATTGTAGAGATATTTGTACCTGCCATTTTTATTTCATTCGCAAGACTCCCGATCGTATGGGAGCCACTTTGGCGAATTTCCATAAGAATCCGAAACTGAAGTGTCGTCAGTCCAAACTGTTCAATAATTGGATTAAACACTTTATTCGTATTTTCATTAATTTCCCTTGAATAATCCCAGAGATATTGTTTAAACTCCTCCAAATCCATACAAAAAATCCCCCATCCACCTATGATTCATAATACATATAAAGTATATATATTATATTTTATATTAAATATAATATAATTTCAATATAAGGGAAATAAAAAAGAGTCCGCTCTTCAAGTATGTTTGAAAAACGGACACATTATTCTAAAGTAGCTTCTGCGAGCATTTGACAAATTTCATCCTGGATTTTACTCATAGATCCTTGTATGTAATTATTCATCATAATAGAAAAAATCAGCTTTTCTCCGTTTGTATTTGTCACATATCCTGAGAGGGTGCTTACGCCTGTAAGGGAGCCTGTCTTTGCCTTCACCTTTCCTTTCAGCACTTCATCTGTCATACGATAGCGTAAAGTTCCCCCGACCATTTTACCTGGTTCACCTGCAATCGGTTGGGATGCTTCAAAGGCGGGGTACCAGCTCTTTTTTTGGACTTCAAATAGTAATTTTGTTAATTCATTCGGCGGGAGCAGATTTTTATCAGAAATCCCTGATCCATCACGTAATAAAATTTGGTCGATATTTAATCCGAAATCAGCAAGCGTCACTTCCATGACAGCTAGTCCACTGGCCCAACTCCCTTCATCATGAATCACTTTCCCCATTTCCTTCACCAATATTTCCGCATGAATATTATTACTTAGTTTCATAAAGGGGATCAATAAATCTTGTAATCGCATAGATTTTTTGGAAACTAAAACAACAGCAGACTCTGGTGTAATCCCTGTCCTTTCTTTTCCATTCCAAGCGATTTTCTTATCCTTCAAAGCCACTCCCATTAAATTGACAACATAATCAGTCGGTTCCCAAACCGCCATTTCCACCCTTGTTTTTGCTGTTTCAAGCGGAACATCTCCTTGAATGATGATCCGATTGGTCCCATGTTCTCTTACAATCGAAAGATCATCAGGCTCAGGCTTTTCCTTGGCTACTGTTTTTGCTTGATTGACAATTTCCACATAGTCTGACTTAGGCTTTATCTCCATAATGGGAGGCGCTCCCTCTTTTTTTCCTGGCTCTACATCCAGTATTAGACTGCCTGCATTATAGTCCTCGTCAGGGGAAATCGTAAGGGCTGAAATTTGCCCACCATAATAATACGATTCATCAGACCAGATTAAATCTTGGGAATAGCGGACATCATCATACCAGCTATCATCCCCAATAATATCGCCTTGAATCTTTTTGATCCCCTTCTTCTTTAATTTTAAAGCAAATGCCTCTAAATCCTTTTGCAGAAGGGTTGGATCGCCTTTTCCCTTGATGTACAAATTTCCGTGCAATACGCCTTTTTTTATTTTTCCATCTGTTAAAATTTCCGTAGAAAATTGGTAGTCAGGTCCTAACACTTCCATAGCTGTTGCAGTGGTCAGCAGTTTCAGGTTAGAGGCCGGACGTAATTGAGTTTGACCATTATGCGAATAGATCAGTTCACCGCTGTCTGCTTTTCGAACACTGATCCCCGTAATAACCCCATCAAGACGCGGGTTCTGTAAAATCGAATTGATTTTTTCAGCTATGGTGGCCGACTCGTTAACAGGATCGGGTGGTTGCTGACTAAACGCAGAATAGATAGATTCCTTTTCCAATACAACGGTTCTAAGTTGCGGAAAATTGCTTTCCATTGTGATGGTGAATCCGCCAGCTTTTGTTGAGATAGGGAGCCAGACCTGACTTTTTGCTATAAAAATGAACACACCACAAACAGCAATAAAAAGAACGATTTTGATTTTGTTTTGATGTTTCAACCTGCTTGTACCTTCCCTCTCATTAAGGTCGGCCATTTTTCCAAACATTCACGAGGAATTCTTTATTTGGATAATCCGATGATTGCAGTTTTTCGATGACTTCATCTATATCATAATCAACCCGAACAATTGATGCTTGTATGCTTCGATCTTGTATATCGACAAGACTATAGGATGCTTGACTTGAACCATCAAAAGGCAGGCCAATACTTCCTAAATTCACCACCGCTTTTCCGTTGATAAAACGAATATAAGGGGTATGAATATGACCATAAAGATATAAATTAGCTTCACGTCCCATTAATTTTTCCTGTATGGTCTCATCATCTGCAAATGGCACTACAACTTCAAATAAACTATCCGGTGTCGCATGAAAAGCATGGATATTCACGTCTTCAATAGTAGTGACAATCTCTTCCGGAAGATTTTGTAAGTAATTCACATCTTTTTCATTCAACTGAGAGTATGTCCATTCTCGCTCTTTTCTCATCATTTCCAAAGCTTGGTCAGGAACCTCTCCTTCTTCCACACCTCTCACAACCCACTCATCTGCATTCCCTTTAATCACTTGACAATTTAAAGATTGGACCAATTCCAATGAACGCTTTGGCTCTGGTCCGCGATAGCAAAGATCCCCTAGTACAAAGACTTTGTCGACTGCTTTTTCCTTAAGATCCTTCATCACCGTTTCTAAAGCGGTTGCATTCCCATGAATATCTGAAATAAACGCTAATCTCATGTAAAGTCCTCTCCCGTAGCTCTTTTTTAAAAGTTTATCGTATTTAATAAGATGATTCAATTCACACTACTTCAGTCCTCTTAAAAGTCACCTATCATCCGTGGATTTGCGACGGGTATCACAATGATCGACCTTTTCATTGAGGTAAGTGGAATGAGGAGGAGAAAGAAGAGATTCACATAATTAACTATAAAAAAGAAAACTGGAACTCTGCTTTTTTCTTTCCTTTTCAGTGCTCCAGTCCTTACCCTTTCACTTCATAGCCTTTTGGATTTTTCGTTTGCCAATTCCATGCATCTACACACATTTCCTGTATTCCTTTGGTAGCGACCCAGTCAAGTTCTCTTTTGGCTTTGGACACATCGGCAAAGCTCACCGCAACATCACCAGGCCGCCTATTCACTATTTTATATGGTATTCTCTTTCCTGAAGCTGCTTCAAATGCGGTTACTAATTCCAATACACTGTACCCTTCTCCCGTCCCTAGATTATAAGCCTCTATCCCCGTTGTGTTCAGTATTTTTTCCAATGCCTTCACGTGGCCCTTGGCTAGATCAACAACATGAATATAATCACGAATCCCCGTACCATCGCGAGTTGGATAATCATTCCCAAAAATCAATAATTCATCTCGTATTCCGATTGCGACTTGCGTGATATAAGGCATCAAATTATTGGGAATTCCTTTTGGATTTTCGCCAATTTTCCCACTTGGATGGGCTCCAATTGGATTAAAATACCGCAAAAGTGCGATACTCCAGCTTGCATCAGATTGATACAGGTCTTTTAATATCTGTTCAATCATTAATTTCGTTCGTCCGTATGGATTGATTGCCGAAAGACTAGCATCCTCCTTTATCGGAACCTGTTTCGGTTTTCCATATACCGTTGCGGAAGAACTAAACACCAAGTTTTTCACATGATACTTTCTCATCATTTCACATAAACTAATTGTCCCTATAATATTGGTTTGATAGTAGGAAAGCGGAAAAGCAACAGATTCCCCCACGGCTTTTAAGCCGGCAAAATGAATAACTGCCTCAATATGATTTTCATAAAACACTGTTTCTAAACCTGTTTCATCCAGTAAATCAATGGAATATATTTGGATTTTTTGCCCTGTCAATTCCATTACCCTCCGCAATGATTTGGGACGACTATTGCTGTAATTATCAATGACAATCACTTGATAACCGGCTTGAAGCAATTCATAACAAGTATGAGACCCAATATAACCTGCACCACCTGTAACCAAGATAGCCAATTTTCCTCCCGCCCCTTCACTATAACCAAAGTTTGTTATATATGAATCTTATAATTTCCCTCGTGAATTTATTCATTACTACAAAAAAAAGACCATCAACCTATCCTAAAATAGGTGATGATCTCTTATTATTTTCCGCCTATTACATTTCAATCTTTTTACCCTTTTCTTGAGATAAAGCCGCTTGCTCATTCACAGCCGTTAAACCAAGCACATCTTCTTTTGTAATGCTAGGCGTTGTCCCATGTAAAATCGAAGAGGTCCACTGTTGCATTGGCATTGGCAAGGCTTCTGGTAATTCCGGTGTTTGCCAACCTTGTTCAGATAAGTGACTGCTTTGGATACGAACATTTCCTTCCTCAATCAATAATACTCCCTCTGTTCCATATAATTCCAATTGGAATGGACTTCCATAGGAAGTAAAGCCAGATTCAATAATCCCAATTGCGCCAGATTCATATTCTACTAAAACCGCGGCATTATCCTCTACTGCGAATTCTTTGGATTGTTGAAATTGGGCTTGTACAGTTTTTGCAGGTCCAGCCAGGCGATTGGTTAAATAGATTGGATGAGCACCTAGATCCATTAAGGCGCCACCACCAGCCTGTTCTTTATTAAAAAATCGCTCAGGTAACCAACCTGTTTTCGCTCCATTTTGTCCGACACCGCCATTATGCGCAAGCCGGCAACGAATCGTTGTGAGTCTTCCTAGTTTACCAGAATCTAAAGCTTCTTGTGCATATAAATAATAGTTTTCTGTTAGACGTGGAAGAGACAACATTAACTTTACATTATTTTCTTCCACAGCTTGATAGATGTCTTCACAATCTTGTACAGTAAAAGCGAGTACTTTTTCAGTAAAAATATGTTTCTTATTTTTAGCGGCTGCTACAATAATTTCTTTATGTAGATTCGTAGGCGTACTCACAATTACTGCATCTATATTAGGATTAGATAATACTTTATCAAGATCCGCTTCAAAAGGGACATTTAATTCTTTTGCCCAATCTTCCCCACGTTTTCTTTCCTCATCCCATATTAGTTCGATTGATAAATCCGGGTTTTGCTTGGCACTGTTGGCATAATCATCTGCATGTACATGCCATCTACTTAGTAAAGCGACTTTAATCAAGTTTGACACTCCTTTTAATGTAAATTGTTATCCCTTTCATCATAAAGGAATAGCTTGAAAATTGACAGCAAAAACAATCATAATGGAGTAATAAAAGCATGCTGACTAGCGGTGTGCAAATCTCGCCAAATTTTATTTAAGGAGGAAGTTTCCATAATCGCGTCCATCCCTAAATATCGCATTAGCGTATCCACCCCTTGAATCACCAGTTGCAGATCTTCTTTACACATTTTACTGAATTGGTTAATTTCTTTTTCAGAAAGGCTGTTTCCTTGTACATGAAGATTCCATAACCTTTCAATCTCTGTATAAAAAGTGTCTACTTTTTGTTGGAAAATGGTTTCTTGTTCAGTTAACAGCAGATCAACAGAACGGAACCTTGTATCATCATTCTTTATTCTTCTTTTCACAATCTGTCTTGCTTCTTGATAAAAGTGCATCGTAATCCCTAAACAAACCGACATAAATGATGCTTGTGAAAAAGGAAGAAAAGGAAAACGATGAACTGGTCCAGCATATTCATTTTTCGGAACATCCAATTTAAAGGTATATTCATCTGAAACTAAAGCATTCCTTACTCTTATTGTGTGACTGCCCGTTCCTCGTAACCCTAAAGCATTCCAATCTTCGATGATTTCCACTTGATGCGGCATGAAGATAAAGCTACGTATTTCTCCCTCTTCTGTTTGGCTATTGGCCGTATAAAAAGAAGCAAATGGAGAACCACTGCAATATTTCCACTCCCCACTTACGATATAGCCCCCATCGATTTTCCTTGCCTTGCCATTGGGATAACCACTTCCTGCTATCACCGCTTTCTCATCTTTAAACAATTGCTCAGCTAATGATTTTTCGATATTGGGAATAAACATTCCTCCACCTGAGCCAATCGCTGTAAGCCAACCCATGTTTCCTTCCGTTTCCGATACTTTTTGGAATACCCGCAAGGCAGCCGGTAAATCTAACATTCTCCCGCCTAGTTCTTCAGGAATGAATAATTTAAACAATTTTTCTTCGTATAGCCATTGAAGCAATGTATCGGGAATCCCTCCTGAATAATCAATATACATTGCCTGCCCCCTAATATCATCTACCAACGCCTTGTCATACATATATGTC
Organism: Bacillus subtilis; assembly: GCF_008764245.1. GTDB lineage: Bacteria > Bacillota > Bacilli > Bacillales > Bacillaceae_C > Lederbergia > Lederbergia ruris. Next base: position 46,205 of record NZ_VTQV01000023.1, on the reverse strand, counting down.
CACCAGCCCATTACTCTTTTTTCTTCGGTACGAAATCAAAAATCTCATGGCTTTCGAATGATTCCACGACTCTTTCTAACCATTCAAAATACGCATAGATATATTCTAATTTTTCGATATCTCCCCTTGCTAATTCTATCACATCTTCACTTGTATGTTCGTCCGAAACTAATTTTTTTAACTCAGCTAGGGATTTTTTTATTTCGATCTTATGGACAGAAATGGCACTCTCCCACTTGGTAGAAAATAAATCAATAAAGCTCTGATACCAATCTTCCTCCGCCTGATATAAATCTTTTCTTACACCCTTTTTCCAAACCCGTTCCACCATTTTTAAATCGGACAAGGCCCTTACCGAAGTACTCATACTTGTTTTACTCATTCCTAGTTCTTCTTTCATTTCATCAAGGGTCAGTGGTTTGCGTTGAAAAAACATCATCCCATAAAGTCTACCGGCTGATGGAGTGAGTCCATATAAATGAATGTTCTGGGCGATGGTCTCAATAATTCTTTCACGTGCCTTATCCAGCTGCTCCATATCTTCCATATCATTCACATCCTAATAATCATAATAATTTATAAGAATTTTTCAATATATTATAGAAGAAAAAAATTATATAAACCTCATCCATATTAACAAAAATGCTTTAATGTCTCCACTTTATTATATTCGTATGCGGAAAGTAAAGATTTAAGTGTTGTAGGAAACGGGAGGAAATGAGAGGATGTTTAAGAAAACCCGTTGTTTACTTTGTACAGTTTATTCTGTACATACAAAATTAACTGAATGAGACGATATATGGTCTTTGTCATTCCCGTCATCTTTCCCTAACATTATATAGGTAACCGAAGGAGGAAGAGTATGGGGGAAAAAAACATAGAAATTAAGGTTGAAAAGTTGACAAAGGTCTTTGGCAAACATCCAAAGCGCGCCGTTCAACTGCTGAGAGAAAATAAAACAAAAGATGAGATTCTGCGTGAAACCGGAATGACCGTTGGTGTGAACCAAGCTTCATTCGAGGTTACTTCAGGTGAAGTGTTCGTCATCATGGGTCTTTCTGGGAGCGGAAAATCCACGCTTATCAGATTGTTGAACCGCTTAATAGAACCTACGTCCGGTAATGTTTGGATTGATGGAAAAGATATCACAAAGATGAACAAAGAGGAGTTACGTGAAGTCCGCCGCAAAAAAATGAGTATGGTGTTTCAAAAGTTTGCACTACTCCCTCACAAAACAATCCAACAAAATACCGAATATGGTTTAGAAATCCAAGGTGTCGATAAGGAAGAACGCGCCCAGAAAGCACGTGAAGCATTAAATTTAGTTGGCCTTGGTGGCTATACGGATAAATATCCAAATGAACTCTCGGGTGGAATGCAGCAACGTGTAGGATTAGCACGGGCACTCGCTAATGATCCCGATATTTTATTGATGGATGAAGCATTCAGTGCGCTTGATCCCCTGATTCGTAAAGACATGCAAGATGAGTTACTCGATTTACATGACTCTGTTGGGAAAACCATTATTTTCATTACTCATGACTTGAATGAAGCGTTACGTCTTGGTGACCGAATCGCTTTAATGAGAGACGGTGTCATTGTCCAAATTGGCACAGCGGAAGAGATATTAATGGATCCAGCCAATGATTATGTAGAAAGATTTGTGGAAGATGTCGATCTATCTAAAGTATTGACAGCCGGTCATATTATGAAACGCGCTGAAAATGTAACCCCCGATAGAGGACCACGCGTTGCCTTACAAATGATGCGAGATCAAGGTATTTCCACCGTATATGTGATGGATAAAAAAAGAAAGCTGTTAGGCTATATTACAGCAAATCAGGCCTCAGATGCCATTAAAGAAAAGAAAACAATTGAAGATGTCATGACCAAAGATGTCCCGACTGTTAGCCCGGACACATTTTTAGCCGATTTATTTGAATCAATGGCTTCAGCCGATGTACCCTTAGCTGTTGTCGATGATCAAGGACGTTTGCAAGGTATCGTTGTAAAAGGTGCGATCATGGGCGCAATGGCTGGGAATGATGAGGTCATTAATGGAAATGGGGTGATCTCATAATGGAAGATCAACTTTTCCCAAAACTGCCACTAAAAGAGTGGGTTGAAACTTTTGTAAGTTTTTTAACTGATCATCTTGGGGTCATCTTTGATGGAATTTCTAGTGGGATTAAAAGTGTAACGGATGCACTCGTATGGCTATTGTCGATTGGTCATATTCCTGGTGCACCTTACATCCTTATCATTATAATCTCACTTATCGCTTGGCGAGTAGCAGGTTGGAAAACAGGACTCTTTTCACTTATTGGGCTTGCTTTAATCAATAATCTTGGTTATTGGTCAGAGACGCTTGATACTTTATCGCTCATCATTATATCGGTTATCTTTTCCATCATCATTGGGGTACCGATTGGCATTTGGATGTCGCAAAAAGACTCCGTCCAGTCCACAATTACACCGATTCTTGACTTCATGCAAACAATGCCCGCATTTGTTTACTTGATTCCATCTGTTGTTTTCTTTGGTATTGGTATGGTCCCAGGAGTCATCGCAACGATTATCTTCTCCATGCCACCGACAGTTAGAATGACCAATCTTGGTATCCGTCAGGTAGACGGAGAATTAATAGAAGCAGCGAATGCTTTTGGTTCAACAACAGGGCAAAGACTTGGAAAAGTACAAATTCCACTTGCCATGCCTACTATGATGGCAGGCGTGAATCAGACGATCATGTTGTCGCTATCGATGGTTGTCACCGCCTCGCTTGTAGGAGCACCTGGTCTCGGAGAAATTGTCTATCGTTCAGTCACTCAAATTAAAATTGGGCTAGGATTTGAAGGTGGTTTGGCACTTGTTATTATTGCCATGGTGCTGGATCGTATTACACAAGGAGTAAACAAAAAATAGGTATCACCTCATTTTTGAGGTTGCAAATATAATGATTATTTAGGGGGATTTTTTTACATGATGAAAAAGAAATTTTATCTCGTAGGCTTAGTGCTTATGCTCTCACTGTCGATGATGTTGGCAGCATGTGGGAATAATGCCGAAAATGAAAACGACAATGGATCATCAAATGGGGATGATTCTGCAGGAGAAGAAACCAGTGGAGTTGAGTTAGGTCAGAAAGATTTAACCCTTCCTTATGTGGCATGGGCACGGGAAACTCCTGTCAGCTACTTATTGGCTGCTGTTCTTGAAGATGTTGGGTACAACGTTGATGTCAAACAAGTTGAAGCAGGACCGATGTGGTCTAGTGTAGCCGATGGTTCCGCTGATTTCATGGCATCCGCTTGGTTACCATCTACACACGCTAGTTATTGGGAACAGTATGAAGATGATGTTGTAAAAGTAAATGAAGTATTGGATAAGGCACCATTAGCACTTGCCGTGCCAAGCTATGTGGAAGATATAAACTCCATTGAAGACTTGAAAGATAATAAAGAATTTGGAGATTCAGTCGATTGGACGATTACTGGTATTGATGCCGGTGCCGGCATAATGGCTAATACCGAGACAGCTATGGAAGAATATGGATTAGATGATTGGAAACTGGTATCGAGTTCTGAAGCAGCGATGATTGCTGAATTGAAGTCTGCCTATAATAAAGAAGAACCAATCGTTGTTCCACTTTGGAAACCACACTGGGTATTTGGTGTAATGGATATGAAAATGTTGGAAGATCCTAAGGGAATTTACGGAGGAGATGGAGATCAAATCTACATCGTCGCCCGCAAAGGATTAGAGGAAGATGCTCCAGCAGCTTATAAAATCCTAGAACAATATACAGAAGACTATGACATGGTAGAGGAACTAATGCCACCAGTCTTCGATGAAGATAAAGATCCAGCAGACGTTGCACAACAATTTATGGAAGACCATCCAGATCTTATTGAACAATGGACTGAAGGCGTCAAATAACTTCATTTATAATGAAAGAATAGAATAAAAATCCCTCTGCCGACATAATAGCAGAGGGGTTTTTGTTTTATAGGACTGGGTATTCAAAATGCTTTGAGCAAATATGGACATAAAAGCTGAGCAATTTTAAAAATAATATGGAGGATTGATTGTATGGGTAGAAAATGGCCATTTGTTAGTTTAGTATTTGTGCTCGCTCTTTCCATGTTGTTGGCGGCATGTGGAAGCGATTCAGAGGAAGATAATGCTTCTAATACAGGATCCGGTATCGAATTAGGACAGAAGGATTTAACCCTCCCTTATGTAGCTTGGGCACGGGAAATGCCTGTGAGCTATTTATACGCCGCTGTTCTCGAAGATGTTGGGTATAATGTGGAGTTGAAACAAGTGGAGGCTGGTCCCATGTGGTCCAGTGTGGCTGATGGCTCCGCTGACTTCTTTACAGGTGCTTCCTTACCAGTCATTCACGGTGAATACGAGAAAAAATATGGTGATGATGTGGTAAAAGTGAATATGAACGATGAACAAACACTAAATGCCCTGACTGTTCCAAGTTACATGGAAGATGTGAATTCCATAGAGGATTTGCAAAACAATAAAGAGTTAGGTGATTCGGTCGACTGGAAAATTACTGGAATTGATCCTGGTGCCGGATTGATGTCGAATACAGAGATCGCAATGGATGAATATCATCTAAAAGATGACTGGGAACTATCCTCCAGTTCTGAATCTGCGATGTTGGCAGAACTAAAAACTAAATATGATAAAGAAGAGCCAATTGTGGTTACATTATGGACCCCGCACTGGGCCTTTGGTGTCTGGGATTTGAAAATGTTAGATGATCCTAAAGGGGTATATGGAGATGGTGATCAAATTTACACGGTCGCTCGTAAAGGGTTTAAGGAAGATGCGCCAGCCGCTTATAAGATATTAGAACAATACACGGAAGATCCAGATATGATTGCGGAAGAACTAATGGCGCCTATTTTTAATGAGGATGGGGATCCTGAAGATGTTGTACGGGAATTTATTGATAACCATCCAGACCTTATTGAGGAGTGGACAAAAGGCGTAAAATAGGTTTGTTCGTTAAAAATGTAAACGGTAATCTAACACGACCATTTATATTGACGAAAAATAGGCAAAATAAATCCCTTCACCATAATCGAGGTGAAGGGATTTATTTGCTGCTTTTCGGAAACGAAGTGATCGGAATTGACTATACATAGGCTTCATGACCAAGTTACTGATCTATTTCGTTTAGAACTTCACCAATTTTCCGATCATGAATCACTAGATCAGCATAAATGTCCAATTCTGTTGGCTCAAGATTAATGATCACAAGCTTGGCCCCATTTTGTTTGGCGATCAAGGGAAATTGATTGGCAGGTGTGACACTTAATGACGAACCAAGAACGATGAATAAATCAGCTTTTTCACTTTCTTTTGTTGCTTGCACAAGGGCTTCCTCTGGCAACATTTCACCAAATAAGACAACCGAAGGGCGTAGCTTGCCTCCGCATTCACAAATAAATTGCTCATTAGCATACTTTTCATTTCCATACTCGCGACCACATGATTGGCAATGCACCTTTTTCATCGTCCCATGCAATTCGATTACATTCTGACTCCCCGCATCTGTGTGAAAACCATCAATATTTTGCGTAATCAAACTTTGAATTCGTCCTTCTTTTTCCCACTTGGCGAGAATTTCGTGCCCACGATGGTATTTAGCCTCATTCAAGCCCAATACACGCTGACGGTAAAACTGAAAGAATTCCTCGACATTTTGATTCAGTGCTTCGGTGCTTGCAATTTGGCTAGGATCTTTTTTTGTCCATAACCCTTTACCAGAAGAACGGAAATCGGGAAGCCCACTTTCTGTTGACATCCCCGCCCCAGTCAGAACGACTGTGTAATTTGATTCTTTTAACCATTGTCCTAACAAAAAAACCAGTCCTTTCTAGTAATTTTTTGTAAATGTCATGCTCTTTGCCTATTTGTGGATTCCTTTTATAAGATATTTTAAAAGACTGCATTTAAAGCCAGTAATAGCTTTAGATGCAGCCTTTGTTTTACCTCTATTCTAACACAACTTCTACTTCATCTGCCATGGCAGATACGGATTCTAATCCTCCGCCAGATAGATACCAGTTTTCAGGATCTAAATAAACGATTTTATCATTTTTGTAAGCATTTGTTTTCTTCACTAAGTCATTCTCAACTAATTGTTTGGAACTTGACTCGCCACCAATGGCCGTTCCTCGGTCAATGACAAATAGATAGTCTGGGTTTTGTTCATGAAGATATTCGAACGATACGTTTTGTCCATGAGTAGAAACTTCGATCCCTTCATCTACTGGAGCAAATCCAAACACATCATGAATAATGCCGAAACGAGAGCTTGGTCCGTATGCACTCATCTTTCCTTCATTTGCCAAGATCACTAGAGATTTTCCATTATCTTTGCTCGCTTTTTCATGTAGAGCGGCAATTTTATCATCAATTTTTTCTAATTCTGTTTTCGCTACTTCTTCTTTTCCAAAAATCTCAGCTAATGTGTTCACATTTTCTTTAAAAGAATCCATATATCTTGTTGTATCTAAGCCAACGTAAATCGTTGGGGCGATTTCCGCAAAATCATCATAAAGCTCTGACTGTCTTCCTGAGATCAAGATCAGATCAGGATCCAAAGAATGAATCTTTTCAAAATCAGGTTCCTTTAGACTCCCAACATTCTCATACTCGTCACCTTCATATTTTGACAAATAGTTAGGAATATTCATTTTTGGAAGTCCTACAACCTCTTCAACACCTAAAGCATCTAGAGTATCAAGCGCACCAAAATCAAATACGACAACTTTTTGGGGATTTTTTTGAACGGGAGTTTCTCCTAACTCATGTTTGATTGTCAATGTTTCTTCTTGTTGCTCATTGTTATTTCCATTTCCTTCATTTGCTTGCTCATTATCCTTATTAGTATTTGAACCACAAGCAGCTAATACAGCTGTTACAAACAGAATGGCAAAAATAAAACTTAGTTTCTTCATTTCTACACCTCTTCTATTAGAATATGTATATTTTTCAATTGATAACCATTATCATTATAGCATAAAAAAATAAAACCCTTCACCACTTTCTATTTTCTTTTAGATAATGATATTCATTCTCAATTAGTAATATACCATATTTATATTTTTTTACAATATTTTTTTACAATATATTTTTTTATTTTCTTTTCGATCAGTGCTTTTTTCCTGGAACTTTCCTTTGGTTGAAAAAGATTGGTACAATAGAAGAAATGGAAAAAGTATGAAGGGGAGAATTTATTTTGCTTGGTATTCTGCTTATTATCGGCTCTTTTTTACTGGTTATACTTTCTTTTATTTGGGGCTTTATTGATATTCGAAAAAATCGCCATCAAGAGAATTGGAAAAAGTACCGTGTGGCCGCCTTTTTATTCACAATTGGCTTTATTCTCTCCGTTGGCTATATATTGGTGGCAAAAAAGTTCAATGACAATATGGACCTTACCATTTCGTGGATGTTTCTTTCATCCGGATTTCTTATTTCCTCTGCCGGTATTTTCGCTATTGGCTATCTGTCTCAACAAAAAAATACCGATGAATCATAATTAAGAAAAGCGTAAGCGCCTGTTTAGCGGCGTACAAATTTAAAAGATAAACAGCTAAAAGCGCGCCGTCCTGGCGCAACGCTGTTTTGTCCAACGTCCTGTTGGCCTAAACACGGTATGGACGAAGGACGAACCGATGTTGACTTATCGTAGGAAGAAGACGTAAATTTGCTAGCCGCTAGGCGCTGGAGCTGGATCCAAACACTAGCCAAATTTTACACCTTTTTATCTTTCAAAAAAAATCCATGGAGAATGTTCTCCATGGATTTTTTGTTAATTTTTAGCAGAGATTTCCTCTATTGGCTTTGCATTTCCATAAGTTGGATAGGCACGATCCACTGGTTTCACCCAATTTGCCGCATTTACTAAGACTTTTTGAACATCTTGATTGTAGTATGTTGGATAGGTTTCATGTCCTGGACGGAAATAAAAGATTTTGCCGTTTCCTCTCTTATAAGTGCAACCAGAGCGGAATACTTCTCCACCTTCAAACCAGCTAACGAAGACAAGCTCATCAGGTGCTGGAATATCAAAATGTTCTCCGTACATTTCTTCTTTTTCTAGCTCAAAATATTCTCCGATTCCTTCGGCAATCGGATGAGTCGGGTCCACAACCCAAAGACGTTCCCGATCATCTGCTTCACGCCATTTTAGGTCACATGAAGTACCCATCAGCTTTTTAAAAATTTTCGAGAAATGCCCGGAATGTAAAACAACCAAGCCCATTCCTTCTAATACCCGTTTATGTACACGGTCCACGATATCATCGGACACCTCATGATGAGCCATATGCCCCCACCAAAAAAGAACGTCCGTATTGTTTAAAACATCTTCTGTCAATCCATGTTCAGGTTGTTCCAAAGTGGCTGTTTGCACTTGATGCTCTGTGCCTTCAAATATTTTTGCAAGAGCCCCATGGATGCCTTCTGGATAGATTTCAGCTACTTTTGGATTGGTTTTTTCATGCTTATTTTCATTCCAAATCGTAATCTTCATACATTTCTCTCCTTTTTATCAAGCTTTAAAATCCTAAAATGCTCATTTAATAGAGTATTTTTCTGCGTTCACTTACTCATTCTATTTTAAAGAGCATTCCCTTTTCTGTCTAATCATGTGATTCATTCTCTAGGAGTTTATCCTCCTGTCTGATCTTATCAATCGGAACAAACACATCAAGATGGCGATATAAATTAAAAAATTCAGCTGGAAGCAGACCACCGTATTCACCGTCAATGTTTAATTGCATTTTCGCTGGTGATTTCACTTTGATATGATTGGCCTTTGTATAAATAAGATTCGGATCATGGATATGCTCACCGCGCAAAGCCAGTGTTGCAATCCGAATAAATTCCGCTAGATTTGTCTTTTTCAAAATCATTAGAGTAAATAGGCCATCATTGATGGAGGAATCTGGGGCTAATTTTTCGAACCCGCCAACCGAATTCGTCAACCCTACTAAAAAGAGCATAATTTCACCTTCAAATAGCTTTCCATCATATTCGATCGTTGCTTCTGCTGCACGAATCGATGGCAACATCTCAATCCCTTTTAAATAATAAGCGAGCTGGCCAATCATCGTTTTCAATCGACTTGGCACTTCATAAGTCAGTTCAGTTAACCGACCACCGCCAGCAATATTAATAAAATAATGATCATTCATTCGGCCAATATCAACGGGAATGGTATCATTTTGAATAATCACATCCACCGCTGCATCAATATCTCTAGGGATATGCAAAGCTCTGGCAAAATCATTCGTTGTTCCCGTCGGAATGACCCCTAGCTTAGGACGGTATTTCTGCTCAGCTAATCCATTCACAACCTCATTAATCGTTCCGTCCCCACCCGCAGCGATAACGACATCGTATTCTCTTTCCACCGCGATCTTAGCCGCCTTAATGGCATCTCCTTCCCCTGTCGTTGCATGGCAGGAAGCTTCATAACCTGCTTTTTCTAATTTCATTAGGACATCTGCAAGACTACGTTTAAAAATCTCTCTTCCAGAAGTCGGATTATAAATAATGCGTGCCCTTTTCAATCTCATCACCCATTCATAAAAAATAGGCATTGTTGTGCAATGCAATATACGTATAGTGTTGTCATGTCTGTTGAATCTATCATACCTTTTTTAAAGAATAAAATCCATTCACGAATGAGTGTCTGAATTTATCTGTAAGAAAAAGAGGAATGATAACATCATCCCCCTACGTTATTTTTCATTTAAAAGAACATTATACGCCCCCTGTATGGTTAGGCGATGTTCCCCTTTTCCATATTTCCGCAATGCAGATTCAATCGAATCCTCGTCTGTCTTTTTTATTTTATCCCAATCCTGCTCATCTAAGTAATCAACGTTCTCTATCCCTAACGCTAGATTAGCTGTTGTTTTTTCTACATTTACGTGAACAGATTCTGCACCGTCAATATTCCAATCACTAAGAAGATTTCTAGGAGTAACTGTAATAGGTTGCCAATTGCCCTTTAATTCTAAAGCTATGTTTTGTGGGAGCAAGAGAGTGGCTTTCATTCCATCCATCGGCCGGTAAAAATGATTATAGGGGACTGCTTTCATTTTAATATAGATCGTGTCGCCTTTTTTCTCGACCATAGCATAATCCGAAACCTCTTTGATTCTCGTTTCATTAGCGAGCACGTCCCCCTGGTAAGTCCCAAAAAGGGAAATTTCCTTTTGATCCGTTGTTTCAACGGCAATAGCAAATGGGCCCGTATCCACTTGCACCCGTTTTATTCCCTTTACATCACTCTCTTCATATTTTGGTAAATCCAACTCACGCACTTCCGCTGAGACAACTTTTTGCGCAAAGTCGAATAATCCAGTAGAATGTAGGACCGCCATCCCAATCCCCGTTGTCCCGATCAACGCGATGAAAATAATGCTAATAAAATCGTATTTTACCCGACTGTTTTCCGTTTTGACAAAGAAAAGATATAATAAAATCTCAATACCTAGAACAATGAATAATGCAGGCCACCATGACATTAAAACGAGAGCAGGGTCCCACCCTAAAAATTGTTGTAGTAGTAAAAACACGCCCAGAAAAACGAGGGCTCCTCCCATTGAAAAGGAGCCAACACGCCATGTCCTCATTTTGCTTCACCCTTTTCTTGCTTAGATTTTGTTTTGTTACCTGTTAATAATTTGATTCCTCCACCGATCAACAAGAGACAAATAAAACCGGTTTGGATATATTCATGCAACACATAATAAAGATCAAACGAAAACCATCTATGGATAAAAGGCTCCACGATTGGAAGGGCAACATTCATCCCAATATAATAAAAACCTAAGACAATTAACCCAATCCCCACCCATTTCTGATGATTCAAGAAGAAGGAAATAAGCGGTACATCTTCATTCTCTAATTCTTGATCTGATCTTGAAGCCTTTTGTAAACCATCAAAAAAGCTAAAGAACCAGATGATGGGGACAATAAACAGAAAGATCCCAAGTCTTAGTACATCTAAAATATAGATAGAGAATAGAAAAGCTGCCATCAATTGGATTCCGCGTTTTTGTAAGCCTAGATAGAGATGCCCAGCCCCGGGAAGAATCGCTAGTAATGTCGCGATCGCTTTACTTTTCTTTCCATCCGAATTGCGATTTTCCAAGTCTTCTAAAATCGATTTGTCTTGCAGCTCTTCTCCTTTTTGTTTTTTCTCTAATTGCTTCAATGCATCAAAAAAGCCGAAGAACCAAATGATCGGAAGCGAGGCCAGAAAAATGAGAAACTCGCTTCTTTCTGTCATCAAAGTGACAAAAAAGATCATCATCGCCGCTCCAAAGAAAGCAACTAGTAATGTCGTCCCCCGATACACCAAGCCGAGCTGGAAATGCCCTAATCCAGGAACAAACGAAAGGATAATCGTGAAGAAGCGCTCTGAATCATGTGTTTTCTTCCCTGCAACTACTTCTTCATCCACCTGATTGCCTTGCGGATAAAGTTTGGAAGCAGTGACAACTGTATCGATGAAATTCACTAGATAAAGGAGAACTCCTCCAAGTGAAAAGATGACAAAAACATCATAACTAAACATAACCGCAATCATCACGGAAAAAAGGGGGATGCCAATCACAGTCGCCGTATAAAAAAGCCCACGTAACACTTTCCCCATATACATTAGACCGCCACCCGGGAAAAAGGCGAGCAAAAAAGCTATAAACGGATTTTTATTCATTTTGTTTTCCCTCCTTAAAGTGAACATCCATTTCAAATTTATTTATAATCGAACCTTGTTTATCAAGAAAGCTTTGCACAAAGGATTCTCTGTGACGGGATTCATTATTTTCAACGGTATCTGTCATTTTCATCAATTGAGTAAAGACACCTGTCGACATGAAGATCATCGTCATCGCCACGGCAATCGCATAGTGAATAAATGTTTGTTTTCGTGAATGGAGAATGCGGGACTTTTTCTCCTCAGGCTGTATTGGCTTTTCCATTTCATGGATTTGTTCCATAATTAGATCTGTAAAATTCTCTTGTTTAGATAAATCCAGCTCCTGGGCATCATTGGATTCCACTGCCTGCAAATATAATTCTAAACAGTGATCACAATGATAAAGGTGGTTTTCATATTGAATACGAGTTTCTTCTTTGAGTTCATCACGTACATATTGCAGCCAATTTTCAACGCTATAGTGATTCATGAAAAATCATCCTCCTTCCAGTGCTTCTTCATCCATTGTCTTGCGCGATACAACCTGACTTCGATCGTTTTCGTCTTGACATTCGTTTTTTCAGCGATTTCCTGATAGGACTTTTCTTGAATATAAAAATCTTCCACGACCTCGCGATAATTTGCAGGTAATTCTTTTAAACGTTCCCTTAATAAATGTCTTCGTTCTTTTTGGATCACAAGAAATTCAACATTTTCAGTTGAGGGAGTATGGTAACTTTCTTCATATTCAACTTGCTGATCTTCTTTTCTTCTTACTTTCTTACGTTTTATATCGATCGCATGGTTTACCGCAATTCTAGTCATCCATGTTTTAAAACCTTGATTCTCATATTTGGGGAGAGAAGTATAGATCTTTAAAAACACTTCTTGGGTCGCATCTTCTGCATCTTTCTCGTTGCGAAGTACGCCATAGACAGTATGGAAGATCAAATTCCGATATTTCTCTACAAGTAATCGAAAAGCATGATCATTTCCATTCTTTATTTTTTCGATGAGTACATCATCCAACTCCTCTTCCCCCTTCCCCTTTGGCCTCTATGTATCTAAACGTTTGTTGAATGCTGACCCCTACACTTTACGCTATTATTTTTTTGTTTTACTAGGGATATAAACCTCTCTTCACCATTGTAAAGCACGCCTCCCATTTTCACATTCTCTTCTTGATAGACGCCATAAAAAATTTTAGCACTACACTTTTTGGAAGTTTTTTAGATGAGGGGAATAAAAGAATTTGTGATGAGAATACTAGAAGGCAAACAGCCCTGCAGTTCAACTTCTAATTGGATGTTGATCTGCAGGGCTGTCCTTATTGATGATTATGAAATTGCAAATTCGCGATCAGGGGAAAATGGTCACTTGGAAAGCGTCCATCCACTTGGTCATCCACAATATGGACGCTAGATGTGGTTATTTTTCCTTTATGCAAAATCCAATCAATTCTCCCCTCCCCGCCAGAAGGATCCTTAAAATTATTAAATGTTCCTAAATTTTCATTGATCCGTTCGTTTGCATCGTGCCAAGTATCGATATATTGACCTTCTCGGAGAAAGGTTTGATGAGTCTCTGTCTCAGCCACTGTATTAAAATCACCCGTTAGGATGATCGGTAGATTTGCTTGAAATGCTTCTGTCTTGCGAATAATCAGCTTAGCTCCATTCACTCTAGCTTTTTCAGATTGGTGATCTAAATGTGTGTTTACATGATAAAAAGCCTGCTTAGTCTCGCTATCAAATAAACGTACCCATGTAGCCATCCTTGTACAAGCACTCTCCCAGGCGGTTGATCCAATTTGCTCAGGTGTGTCAGAGAGCCAAAAATGATTAAATTCCATGATGTCGAATCGATCTTTTCGATAATAAATGGTCATAAATTCTCCATGACTTCCACCATCTCTTCCAAGACCAACCCATCCATATTCGGGAAGCAACGCCTCCATATCTTTAACTTGTGGATAAAGCCCTTCTTGTGTGCCGATTATATCAGGTTTTTCTCGCTGAATTAAGGCTTGGATCAGTCCTCTTCTTTCCTCCCACGAATTCGGTGGCACATCACTATTATTTCGTAGATTATAAGTCATGACTCGCAGACTTTCATTTTTCTTCAAACTTATCATCTCCTAAAATATTTAATGCTCATTGGTGGGAGAGGAACTTCCGTGTTGCCCACGCCCTGCGGGCAACGTAGAAGTCAGCATATTCTGTGTAAGTTACCTTTCATTTTCAAATACTGTGACATTTCTTTCGTTTAGAAAATCAATCGACTCTCGCAAAGATTCTTCCTCTATTTGATAAACTTCTTGAACTTGCTTTAACCATTTTTCCAATGAGTTTAGTTTAATCTCTTGAATGTTGCGGAATGTCATCACTTTCATTATCTTATTGCGTAAATAAAAACATTGATGCCCATTAAAACGAACAGCCGTGATTCTTCTCATCGTAATGTTTTCATCCTCATCTAGATAGGATTGGCGAATATCATCTGTGATCTCCTCTTCTGTGAGAGGATTCCAAATGATTTGCTTCGTTACAAATATTTTTCCATTCGATTTTCGCTCAATCTCATATAGATTAGCCTGCTTTTGTGTGATGGTAATTTCCTCGCCAAAGCCGTGCATCTTATGCTGTGGTCTTGCTTCTAAATCGACTGGCTTCATTATAGGGGAACCATAGCCAACATCGACATATAATTTTTTCCCTTGGATTTCAACCATAATGGCCAAATGACCTGGTTCCACTCTCACGAATGAACAGATGAATCCTAACTCCGTCAAAAGCCTAGCAAAATTCATATTTAATGTAAAACAAGTTCCTCCCCATCCCTTTTCCACTAAGTTATGAACAAATAATGAGAGAGGCGGAATAAAATCTGGTGCAAGAGTAAAATAATGAAACTTGCTGAAAGTTTCATAGGGAACTAATGTTAAATGGTGTTGAATGAGGCGTTGTAAATAGTTGATTGTCGGTAATTCTCGTTCCAATCGTAAAAAACGTACATATTGATCCACTGCTTGATTCACTATTCAACACCCCTTTCATTCAAATGGTTATTGTAATTTCAACTTAATGCTTTCATAAATATCATTCCACACCGAACGATCTTCGATATATTTTTTCATCATCTTCTCATACATTTCCTTTTGTCGCTCTTCAAATTGTGGTGCATCTTTCGGAGGAAGTTTTGAACGCTGTTCCTCTACAAAATATTGGACAGAATCTGCTCGAGGTCCCCATACTGCATATTCATTACCGGATTGATCTATGAAGATGAAAATCGGAATGGATCGAGATGTCCCATTCGTTAAATATTGATCCATCAGCTCCAAATTTTGGTCACGAAGGATCATTCTCACTTCCATGTTCGCCTTTTCGGCGAGACGTAATAGGATCGGAACATTCACCATGGCGTCACCACACCAATCTTCGGTGATTACAATTACGCGTAAATCTTTTTTCTTCAGTTCGGAAAAAAATTCTTCATCCTGAGCAGGAACCGCAAATTGTTCCAAAATATACTTTGAATTTTCTTGATGATTTTTCATTGATTGAATATATTCTTTAGATGGTATTCCTTTTTGAAACCATTGTGAAAGATTCATCATTCTTCCCCTTCCGTTTTAACTTGCTTACATTATATCTGGTTCGGAAAAACAAGCCAATACATTCGAATAAAATCTTGTAGTTAATTTTATGAGAGTATTTTAAAGTTTTACGATAGTAGAGCGGAAACGGGCGAGTTTAGACCAGAAACGGGCGATCGAGTCGCAAAATCGGGCTAACTTTGGTCGTAATTGGGCCGTTTGAACGTAAATGATAGTAAAATCAATTTTTACAAAAAATAAAGATGCAAGCTGGTTCGAATCAGCTTACACCTTTATTCGCTTATCTTTTCTCAATTTCTTGCTTTAGTAATTTATTCACCATCGGCGGGTTAGCTTGGCCTTTTGTTTCTTTCATGACTTGACCAACTAGGAAGCCAAGTGCCCGGCCCTTTCCATTTTTAAAGTCTTCAATTGATTGCTCATTGGCATCCAAAATTCCAGTGATGATCGGTAGAAGTGCATTTTCGTCCGAAATTTGCACTAATCCTTTTTCTTTGACGATCTTTTCAGGATCTCCGCCATTTTCAATTAGTTCACGGAATACCTTTTTCGCGATCTTCGAAGAAATCGTTCCATCCTGAATTAACTTAATCATACCCGCCAAACCTTCTGGAGTAAGAGCTGTATCATGCAGTTCTTTTTGCTCAGCATTGAGATAAGCAGAAACTTCACCCATTAGCCAGTTCGAGGCTAATTTTGCATCTGCTCCAGCTTTTAAGACTTCTTCAAAGAAATCGGACATTTCTTTTGTCAAAGTTAAAACCATTGCATCATAAGCAGGTAAACCTAATTCCTCTACATAACGCTTTTTGCGTGCATCTGGTAATTCAGGGATCTCTGCTCGAACACGTTCCTTCCATTCCTCATCAATATACAATTGTACAAGGTCAGGTTCAGGGAAATAGCGGTAATCATCTGCGCCTTCTTTTACACGCATTAAGATCGTTTCACCTGTGGATTCGTCGAAACGGCGTGTTTCTTGTAAGATTTCTCCACCAGAAAGAAGCACTTTCTCTTGACGCTTTTCTTCAAATTCAAGTCCTTTACGTACAAAGTTAAACGAGTTTAAGTTTTTCAATTCTGTTTTAGTTCCGAATTCTTCTTGGCCGATTGGTCGTAAGGAGATATTGGCATCACAACGTAGAGAGCCTTCCTCCATTCGGCAATCAGATACACCAGTAAATTGAACAATTGATCTTAGCTTTTCCAAATAAGCATATGCTTCCGCAGGAGTACGGATATCTGGCTCAGAGACAATCTCAATCAGTGGTGTGCCTGCACGGTTCAAGTCAACAAGCGAACCATCTTTAGCATGCGTTAATTTCCCAGCGTCTTCCTCAAGATGTACGCGTGTAATACCGATTTTCTTTTTGTAGCCATCGACTTCAATCTCGATCCACCCATGCTCCCCAATTGGTTTATCAAATTGCGAAATCTGATACGCCTTCGGATTATCTGGATAGAAGTAATTTTTCCGGTCAAATTTGGTATCTGTGGCAATTTCACAATTTAAAGCCATTGCTGCTTTCATTCCATATTCAACCGCACGTTTATTCAGTACCGGCAATACTCCTGGATAGCCTAAATCAATAACAGAAGTGTTGGTATTCGGTTTAGACCCAAATTGGTTAGGACTAGGTGAAAAGATTTTTGATTCTGTTTTTAATTCTACGTGGACTTCAAGTCCGATTACTGTTTCAAAATTCATGATTTTCCCCCCTTACAATTGTGGTTTTTGTTTGTGAAAATCTGTGGACTGTTCAAATGCATGAGCTACACGATAAACCGTTTGTTCATCAAAGTGTTTTCCAATAATTTGTAATCCTAGTGGGAGACCTTCTGTAAAGCCACATGGCACTGAAATGCCAGGTAGACCTGCTAGGTTGACTGGAATGGTTAATAGATCTCGCGCATACATGGTCACCAAATCATCCAACATTTCCCCAATTTTATAAGCTGGAGTTGGTGTAGTCGGACCAATCACAACATCATATTTCTCGAAGATATTGTCAAAGTCTTGTTTAATTAATGTTCTTGCTTGCTGGGCCTTTTTATAATAGGCATCATAAAAACCGGAGCTAAGTGCATAGGTTCCCAGCATAATCCGACGTTTCACTTCATCACCAAAACCTTCCGAACGACTTTTTTTATAAAGTTCCATTAGATTTTCTGGATTCGGTGTCCGATAGCCATAACGTACTCCATCAAACCGAGCAAGGTTAGCAGAGGCTTCCGAAGAAGAAAGTAAAAAATAAGATGAAACGGCGTATTTAGAATGAGGAAGAGATACTTCTTCCCAAGTAGCACCAAGACCTTCCAATACTTTTAACGCGGAAAGAACAGCTTCACGTGATGCTTGACCAATTCCTTCCCCTAAGTATTCTTTTGGAACAGCAATTTTCAAGCCTTTAATGTCCCCTGTAAGCCCTTCTGTATATTTTGGCACGGTTTTGTCCACGGTTGTTGAGTCATGTTCGTCCAAACCGGCAATAGCTTGCAACACGTACGCATTATCCTCAACATTTTTCGTAATCGGGCCGATTTGATCCAGTGAAGAGGCAAATGCAACCAAACCATAACGAGAAACACGGCCATATGTAGGTTTCATCCCCACGACTCCACAGAAAGAGGCTGGCTGACGAATGGATCCTCCTGTATCTGAACCAAGTGAAAAAGGTACTTGTCCAGCTGCTACTGCGGCGGCAGAACCACCAGAGGAACCTCCTGGAACAAAATCAAGATTCCATGGGTTTTTCGTTACTTGAAATGCGGATGTTTCGGTTGTTGATCCCATCGCGAATTCATCCATGTTCACTTTCCCAATCGTAATCGCCTGTGCCCCATTCAATTTCTCCATCACGGTAGCGTCATAGAGCGGATCAAAGTTTTCAAGCATTTTACTAGCACAGGTAGTTCTTAGATTCTTTGTGACAATATTGTCTTTAATTCCAGCAGGTATTCCAGCAAGGATTGAATCTCCAACTTGTCCATCAAGCGCTTTTGCCTTCTTTTGAGCATTTTCCTCATCCACTGTTAAAAATGCCTTAACCTGATCATCAACCTCATGGATTCTCTTAATCGATTGATCGACAAGATCTGAAGCTGTTATTTCTTTTTTATGTAGTTGTTCATGTAATTCTTTAATAGAATGATCGAATAATGACATATTGTTGCCCCCTTCCTTAATCGATAATAGATGGCACCTTGATTTGTCCATCTTCTTGTTCTGGTACGTTTTTCATTACTTCTTCTAGTGGTAAACCTTCGACTTTCTTATCATCACGCATCACATTCTTCTGAGCAAAAACATGAGAAGTTGGCTCAATATTGTCTGTGTTCAGTTCATTTAATGTATTTGCCATAGCAATGATATCATCAAGTTGATCTGAAAAATTTTCGGCTTCTTTTTCACTCATTTCCAGTCTAGCTAAGTGAGCCACATGAAGCACCTGTTCTTTCGAGATTTCCGACATCCTTCAACACCTCCGCATATTAAAATAAAGTGGAACTTTCATCAGTAGGGGATTTTCTGGCGCTTTCCCCACTAATATAAGTTGTGAATGCGCCATAAAACCGGGCACCTGCAATACTATTGATGATATCAAATAATCTTCCTAACAAGCAAGCTACTTAAGCTTCTAAGCAAAATCTTTTCTCAAATGTCTTGGTCGTTTCGCAGGTATTTTTTCTATCGTTTGTATAATCTATTTATAAATATGAACAAACGGCTCCTTATCACCTGATTTTTTAGAGATTAAGGCCTCAGCCCCGTTGATCGAGGAAATATTGACATTCACATTAAAATAATCAGGAAAATGATCCATCACTAAGGAGGTTGCCCATTGAGTGAAACCAATGACTTCCGCCTCTCCATAAAGTTGAATAGGAATATCAATTTCTAAATTAACAAATTGATCATTTTTATAAAAAGCTCGTCCAATCAGTCCATTATAATTGGGAAAATATTTTTCTATATCATCTTTAAATCTCATGAAGTAAGCCACATCTTCGCGATGATCCTCTTCAGCGTCTGAAGATGGAAATAGATAGTGCTTTTCATCAATTTTTTTCCAATCCCCTAAGGATGAGTTACCTTTTGCCGCATGGGCATAAGCGAAAAAGCTTCCTGGAACAACGGCATTTTTGCTGTTTTGCTCAAATAAAGCGATTGTAATCGGGATATTGCTTAGCCCTTCCATGGAGCGGAGACGTTTAAGAACCTCGTCTGCTATTTTTTTGCCTTCCGCTTCAAGTTTAGCATGTTCAATCGGCTGCTCAAATGTCGCACCATACTGTTCTTTTTGATAATAATGAACAGAGTTCAGGGCAAGACCAATCACCATACCACCTAGTTTTACGGTTTTACCATCCTTTACTAAATAGTCATGTTCGAGGATATGTGCTAGATAAATAGGGCTTTTTTCATTT
This sequence comes from Bacillus subtilis, assembly GCF_008764245.1. GTDB lineage: Bacteria > Bacillota > Bacilli > Bacillales > Bacillaceae_C > Lederbergia > Lederbergia ruris. The sequence continues at coordinate 26,406 of NZ_VTQV01000023.1, read as the reverse complement.
TGCTCTTCTACAGAACCTTTTTCATCATTGACAGGGTTAAGCCCGACATTATCCTCCTCGTCTAATTTTAATTCCTTTAATTGTGCCTTCGTATATTTTCGATTCAACCAACTGCGAACCGTTTCCTGATCTAAATTTTGCCCCTCTTGGAAAAAGTACGTGTCGGTCGAAAAGTTTTCTTTGGCCACACGCATTAAGCCTGTTTCAAATTCATTAATATCATAAGTAGAATTCAATCGATCAACAACCATCCCTCTTGTTTTGCTCGGTTTAAAAGGGATTGTCGTACGATAGAGTGAATCAGATATTTGATAATTAGGGATAATCGATGTCTCTTTTTTTTCATCCTTCTCTTGAACAACTTCATTTTCCTTCTTTATTTGCGGAGCACAGCCACTCAACAAAAGGATAATCAAACTGCTAATAAACCACTTCTTCATAAGATTTTCCACCTTGTTTTTTTGTTAAGGTAATCTGTTGATATCATTGTATTTGTAATTCTTCCAAAAACCTCTGCTCATCCCAGGTTTCAATGCCTAGTTCTTTCGCTTTCGTTAATTTAGAACCCGCTTCTTCACCAGCAATCACCAAATCGGTTTTTTTGCTGACACTTCCTGTCACTTTTCCACCTAAGGATTCAATTTTTTCTTTGGCTTCATTTCTGGTTAACTGTTCCATCTTACCCGTTAACACAATTATTTTATCATAAAAATAAGAATCCTTGTCGGCTGTTTCACTTCTTTTTTGACCAAGATATGTCATATTAACATGAGCTTGTTTCAATTTTGTTAGTAACTGTTCCACTTCCTGATTTTCAAAGAAGCTGACAATCGAATCAGCCATCTTTTCTCCGACCTCATCGATTTGTAGGAGTTCTTCCTCTGTCGCAGAAGCCAAGCGATCCATCGTCTCAAAATGTTCCGCCAGAGTAGTTGCTGCCTTTGCTCCAACATGGCGAATGCCTAATCCAAATAATAATTTTTCTAATGAGTTTGATTTAGAGTTTTCAATCGACTGAATTAAATTGGAGCTTGATTTCTCCCCCATTCTTTCCATTGTAAGGAGTTGATCCTTTGTTAAGGAATAAAGATCAGCAGGATCCTTCACTAAATCAAGAGCAAAAAGCTGACTAATGACTTTTTCACCTAGACCATCAATATTCATCGCATTCCGAGACACAAAGTGAATCAATCCTTCTCTTCTTTGCGCTGGGCATTTCGGGTTCAAACAGCGCAGGGCCACTTCTTCCTCTAACCTGACTAGTTCACTGTTACATTCCGGACAATGTTCAGGCATTTGAAATGGAAGTTCTTTTCCAGTTCTTCTCTCTTCCAATGCATGTACGACCTCTGGAATAATATCGCCCGCTTTTCTGATGACAACCCAGTCACCAATTCGAATATCTTTTTCTTTAATTAAGTCTTCATTATGAAGTGAAGCTCTTTGTACGGTCGTTCCTGCTACTTGAACAGGTTCTAAAATGGCGGTTGGTGTGATGACACCTGTTCTGCCGACACTGAGCTCAATATCCGTTAATTTCGTCACAACTTCTTCAGCGGGAAACTTAAAGGCAATTGCCCAACGCGGCGTTTTAGCTGTTTGCCCCAATTGTTCTTGTTGATCAAGAGAATCCACCTTTATCACGATGCCATCTATATCATAATCCAATTGAGAACGATCATTTGTCCATTTCTCAATATATTCAAGCACTTCTTCAATGAAATGGCATTGCTTTCTTTCTTTGTTCACTTTTAAACCAAGCGTTTCAAGCAAGTTTAAACCAGCGCTATGGGAAGTCACACCTGTTGTGCCAAAATCGCCAATTCCATAAAGAAAAATATCTAGATTGCGGGAAGCAGCAATCCGCGGATCAAGTTGCCTTAACGAACCTGCTGCCGCATTACGAGGATTGGCAAAGACCATTTGTCCTTCCTCTTCCCTGATCTCGTTCAGCTTTAGGAAAGACTTCTTCGGCATATATGCCTCCCCACGCACTTCTAGAGAATATGGTTCCTTTAATCTTAAGGGGATGGAGCGAATGGTTTTCAAATTAGCTGTTATGTCCTCTCCTACTGTTCCATCTCCTCTTGTCGAACCTTGAACAAGAAGCCCATTTTCGTAGCGCAATGAAACAGCCAACCCATCTATTTTCAATTCACATACATAAGAGAAATCATCCCCAATACCTTGACGAACTCTTCGATCAAAATCGCGAAGATCCGCTTCTGAAAAGGCATTAGCTAAGCTTAACATCGGGGTTTGATGACGCACCTTTTCGAATTGGGATAAGACGGCTCCTCCAATTCGCTGTGTAGGTGAATCTGGGGTAATCATTTCAGGGTATTTTTCTTCCAACTCCTGCAGTTGTTGAAGAAGCTTATCATATTCTGCATCAGGAACAGAAGGATTATCTAGAACATAATACTCGTATCCATATTTATTCAGTAACTGATGAAGCTCCTTCACCTGTTTTGCAATACTTTCTTGATTCATCCTCACATCAACCTTTCCACCAAAACCAATACTTTTCATTGCAAGCTCTAAGTTTTAGAGATCAGTGCCCAGCTAGCTAGTAAGTGTCATGCCTTACTTATTATGCCTCAGCAACAAAAGCGCAAACGCCTGTCTTCGCTGTTCTGACCAACATCCTGTTGGCCTAGACTTTTTGGATAGGGGCAAACTGGGCAAGCAGTCGTTTAATTCCAACAGGGCTTGGAAAGGCAATATCCAATTCTTTATTATCTGCATCCCCCTTGACGCTCACAACGGTCCCAATTCCCCATTTTTTATGCTCTGCTTTGTCCCCAACCTTCCATTCCGAACCAGAATCAGGGGAATTATCGGTCTGCATCGGTCTTGTAACAGGTTTTCTTCGTTCCCTATTCATGACTCGACGATCCGAGCTAGCTCTTTTCTGTTTTTCTTGTTCGTTGACATTTTCCAGAAGTTCGGCTGGAATTTCCGCAATAAATCGAGAAACTGGGTTCATATTGGTACGACCAAATAAGGTCCTCATTTGCGCATTCGTTAAGTATAATTCTTCTTCTGCACGTGTGATCCCAACATAGGCGATTCTTCTTTCTTCTTCCATTTCAGCTTCTTCCATCAAAGAACGATTATGCGGAAAAACGCCCTCTTCCATTCCAATTAAAAAGACGACTGGGAATTCAAGGCCTTTTGCTGAGTGTAAGGTCATTAGTGTGACCCCTTCCTCTGGTACGCCTTCTTCATCAAGGCGGTCAATGTCGGCAACAAGCGCTAAATCCGTAAGAAAAGCAACTAAACTTTTATCTTCACTTCCGTCTTCGAAATTTTTTGTAACAGAAAGGAACTCTTCGATATTTTCTAATCTACTTTCAGCTTCTAGCGATTTTTCCGCTTTTAACATGTCGCGGTATCCTGTTTTCTCGATTACTTCTTCAACTAACTCTGTTACAGGCAAATACTCCTGCATGCCGACATAATTACGAATTAATAGATAAAATTCAGCGGCTGCATTCGCAGCTTTCCCAGTTAAACCAATAAAATCAACTTCAGCTAACGCTTGATACATGGAAAGGTCTCGTTCTCTGGCATATGCAGCAATTCTATCTAAAGAGGTTGCTCCAATTCCACGTTTTGGAACATTGATAATGCGCTGCAAGCTAATATCATCATCTGGGTTCGCAATTAATCTTAAATAGGCAAGTAAGTCTTTAATTTCTTTTCGATCATAGAATTTTGTACCGCCAACAATTTTATATTCGATATTTGATTTTAATAATACTTCCTCCATCGCACGAGATTGAGCATTTGTTCGATAAAGAATCACAAAGTCCGAAAGTTTCCGTTGTCCTTTTGTACTTAATTCCTTAATTTTCCCTGCTACATATTGAGCTTCTGATTGTTCACTGTCTGCCCGATAATAGCTAATCTTTTTCCCCTCTATATTTTCCGTCCATAAATTTTTCGGTTTGCGATTTGGATTATTTTGAATGACTTCATTCGCTGCATCAAGAATATACTTTGTAGAACGATAATTTTGTTCGAGAAGAATGACTTTGGCATTTGGGTAATCTTTTTCGAAGGATAAAATATTGGCGATATCTGCTCCCCGCCATCGATAAATCGACTGATCCGAGTCTCCCACGACACAAATATTTTTGAGGCGTGCGGCAAGACTTTTGACAAGCATATATTGAGCACGATTCGTATCTTGATATTCATCGACGTGAATATATTGGAATTTACGTTGATAGAATTCCAATATTTCGGGGACGCGTTCAAATAATTGAATGGTCACCATGATTAAATCGTCAAAATCTAGAGCGTTATTGCGACGTAATCTCCGTTGATACTCTGTATAAATCTTGCTGATGGTTTGCGCATAAAAACCAGCTGCTGTTTTTTCATATTCCTTCGTCGTCACTAATTCATTTTTCGCACTACTTATTGCACCAAGTGCAGCTCTTGGGTCAAATTTCTTTGAATCAATATTTAAATCCTTGATCACATTTTTTACAACCGATAGTTGGTCAGTTGAATCAAGAATAGTGAAATTACTATTATAGCCTAGACGATCAATATCACGCCGTAAAATCCGTACACACATGGAGTGGAAAGTAGAAATCCAAACAGCTTCTGCCGAGCCGCCCATAATATTTCCAATCCGTTCCTTCATCTCTCGTGCGGCCTTATTTGTAAATGTAATCGCAAGAATATTGTAAGGATTGACCTCTTTTTCTACCATTAAATAGGCCACCCGATGTGTGAGGACTCTTGTTTTTCCACTACCTGCCCCCGCCATAATCAGCAAAGGCCCTTCTGTCGTTTTGACCGCCTCTTTTTGTTCAGGGTTTAATCCTTCTAAGAGACGTGTACCCGAAATTTGCAACTCTACTACCTCCTTACCTAGAAAACGTTTGTTCTATTATAACTTGATTTTATACAAAAGTCACGGAAGCACATGAACTGTTTTCAAAGCTTCTTTTAAATTTTCATAGACGACATTCCCGACGATAATACAATCAGCAAATTGTTTCATTTCTTTTGCCTGTTGGACTGTTTGAATACCGCCACCATAGAAAAGAATGGTATTTGATAATTGACCACTTACCTTTTCCACTAATTTCGGATCACCATAATTCCCACTATATTCCATATAAAAGATCGGCATTTGAAACATTTTCTCAGCCATCCTAGCGTAGGCTATAACATCTTCATCATCAAGTGAAGTAATGGCCTTTGTTAGTTGAGCCGCTTTGCAATCGGAATTTAGGATACAATAGCCTTCCACTAAGACTTCATCCCAGTCCATTAGCTCCCCATATTCTTTTATCGCTTGATGATGGAGACCTGAAAGCCACTGAATTTCTTCTGTATTTAAAACAGATGGAATAAAGTATAAATCAAATCCTGGTGTAAGTGATTCAAGGTTACTTACTTCTAATACACAGGGTACCGTGTATCTTCTTATTCTAGACATCAGATGTAACACATTTTCCAATGTTACATTATCCGTACCACCAACGATAATGGCGTCTGTTCCTGATTCACATATTTTTTCCAAATCTTTATCTGAAATTGGTTTATCAGGATCTAGTTTAAAGGCATGGCGCCACTCTTTCACATCGTACATATTGATTGGGTCCTCCATTTCTATTGGGCATCTATCATTATAGCATTTAGGGATGGGGAGACTAAAGTAGATGGGGAAATTTTATGGATATCAGTATTGGAAAAACACAAAAAGGAACAGCTTGCTATCTCACTGCCCCCGTATTTAAGAATAAAAGCGCAAGCGCCCGTTTAGCGACGTACAAACTTTTTAGGGGCCTGACGAGATAAAGGAAACACGATGAACCCGAAGGGTGAATCGATGTTGACTTATCGTAGGAAGGCACCGAAAGTTTGCTAGTCGCTGGGCGCTGGAGCTGGATGTCAATACCCACTTTTAGTACTTATCCACAAGCTAGAATTTTATATTACGCTAAGCAACAAAAAAGAATAGTCATTCATTCCGTTGGAAGACGAAATGAATGGCTCTATTTTATTTTTCCCCTTCAACACGATCAAGAACCATTTCATATGTGTCATTTCCATAATTCAAACAGCGTTTCACCCTGGAAATCGTAGCGGTACTTGCTCCCGTTTCCGCTTCAATTTTATGGTACGTATTACCTTCTCGCAGCATCCTAGCTACTTCTAAACGTTGCGATAAGGATTGTATTTCATTAATGGTACATAAATCATCAAAGAAGCGATAACACTCCTCCCGATCTTGCAATGTGAGAATCGCATCAAAAAGCTGGTCTAATTCTTTTCCTCTCAATTTTTCAATTTGCATACACCTATAATCTCCTTTAGCACACACACTATTTATTATAAGAAACGATATCTAGGCTCGGTATAATACTGATCCAAGTTTTGCCTGGCACTAGCTTAGCTGGAAGGCCATCCTCATATGGTAAAGGGCGACCATCAAGATCCTTCCATTCTATTTCTCTAACTAAACCCTTTTGAAATAGTAATGCTTTTCCACCAGATGTCAAATCAATTGCGCGTCTTCCTTTTGAATCCATTACCTGGTGTTCGGTTTCTATCACAATCACATTATCCAATAAAACTGGTTCCTCGGTTTCCGAATCAATTGTTTGTTCCCCGTTAGAGGTAAGTGTATACTTTTCGTTTTCTTGATCATATTCATAGTTCGAGATAAATTGATCATTTTGGCTATAAGAAACTTGTATGGCGCCAACTTGATCTCCTTCAAGGCTCTCCACTTCCTCATTTGTCAGAAATTCTAATGGTTCTGGTGGGGTGTCTAACTCATACCCTTCATTTTCAGCCCCTTTTACGATGTTTCCTTGCGTAATATAGGAATTATGAGGAGCTTGACGATCAGAAGACCGTTTAAACAACGTTCCATCGTATTGAATGCCATTCAACTGATCGATTTCCCCAGATAATAACCTTTTTTTAGCACTAGGACTATAACCATGGGCGATATACAGGCTTTGGAATCCTTTCGCAATATCAATAAAATAATCGCGAGAACTCCGAATAGGCCCTATTCGCTCAGGTATTTCACTTTGATAAATCGCTAAAAACCGGGTAATCGATCCTTCCGCTAATAATTCATATACGATATCTGCCTGGGATAGCCCACTTTGAGGTCGTGCTATGGGATGATTATTAACTGTGACGGCAATTGCCCTTTGAGTAGAAGCGGTTTCTGCCGGCAAACCAGTAAGCGGGTAACGAAAAGATGATTGTTCCTTATCTGGTTCAGGAGCCGTCTGCTGTTCTTCTTTTTCATTATTCCCACATGCGGCCAAGACAAGACCAATTACAAGCAAAAGTATACAAGTTCTTCTCCTTTTTGAAAACAAAAATGCCAACTCCTATATCTATGACTAATTTTACATCTACTATTTTAACGCATTAATGTCGGAAAGAGTACCTTTTTGTTCATCACATCATATAATCCACTTTGAGTAAGCCGTATATAAGGTAAGTGAGTAGCCGAAAAAAATAATAAAGAATAAATCGGATCTGTAAAAAGATATCCTCTCTCCACTAATCGATCTTTTAACGTTTCCGTTTCTTGTGCTAGATCTTCTATTCGTAGATCTGACATTAACCCAGCAAGAGAAAGTTTCATTTCAAAAATAATCTTTCCTTCTTCTGCCAATACGATTCCTCCGCCAATCTCTTTCATCCTTTTAAATGCAAGTAACATATCTTCTTTTCTTTTCCCAATCAAGATAATATCACCTGTAGAAGAAAAGGAAGAGACAAATCCTGAAACCGATGTTGCAAAGCCTTTGATCATCGTATTAATCCGCCATTTCCCCTTACGATCCACCAACATTAAATAACTTTCATCTTGTCCTTTAGGCAATGGGTCAATCGCTAAATCAACACCAATCGTGTACGGCTTTGTAATCACATCATTCACCATTTCTATACCAAATGGCATTGAAAATTGTAAATCATCGCGCTCAAGCTCCCATTCTAACTGAAGGGGCTCTAAATCATATTGCGGCCAATGGATAGGATCAGCAAAAACGACCTCTTTCCCTGCTTTTCGGACCCATTGCCCCTTCGCTAACACGGAGACAGGTGTCGGTTCATGTTCATTTGCAAGGAAATTGATATTCGCCACTCTCCCAGTTGCAATCTGCCCATGTTCAGAGGAAAGATTAAAATGGCGGGCAATATTATAGGAAACCATATGATAGGCGTCAATAGCAGGTACATCATTTTCTAACGCTAGCCGAATGAGATAATCTGCCATGCCCTGCTTGTAAAAGGCTGGCGTTGCTCCGTCTGTCGTCATCATCAGAGAATCATATTGAGTAGTGAGTCCCATCCTTTTCATTTCTTTTAATAATACTGGCAAATCAGGTCGAATGGATGAATGTCGTAGCGATACCGCATACCCATGAAGCAGCCGTTCATATATTTCTTCTCCTGTCATGGCTTCATGATCACCATCTACACCGAAAAGCTTCATTTTAGCCAATGTTTTTTCTGACGCCCCTGGAAAGTGACCTTCCACCTTTTTTCCAAGTCGTTTCGTTTCCTGAATCCAATAAAGCATTAAATCATCACCATCAAGCAGCTTGGGCCACCCTGTTAATTCGCCACCTTGAACAACAGCCTTGTGTTCAAGCCATGATTTTACATCCCTATTCGTGAAAACGAGTTCCTCTTCGCCCATAGCTGTTTGCGCATCATACCGACTCCACCAATACATCGTTATGGGTGATTCATTCAATTGATCCATCAAGGAAAACGCTTTCTTTTTGTTTAAGTGTAAAAAGAAAAGAAGATTGTCATTAATCAATGTCGTTGTGCCTGTTTGCGCAGCAAAGCGAGATAATGTTTGCGGGTTATATAATTGGAACGGATGAACATGAGGCTCTATATAACCGGGGACAAGCGTCCATTCAGAACAATCCACCACTTCGCAATCCTTTAACTTCCTTGGTAACTCTTTTCCAACATATATAATGCGATCATGTAAAATCCATATATTAGCAACGACCCATTCACGTAAGGTTGAATGTAAAAAACGGGCATTTTTCAGTAAAATTGAAGGAGACGCTTTACCATCTAAAACAGATATTTGTTCACGAATTTGCTTATTTTTCCATCTAAATCTCTGTTCTAACATCCTAATCCTCCCATCAAATCGCCTTCTTTTAAAGTGATGTTCAAAAATGTCCATAAAATTCAAAGTCTCATTTAGGCCTACAGGACGCAGGTCACAAAGGCGTTGCGCCAGGACGGCGCGTATTTAGCCTTTGATCCATAGCTTAGCCGTTTATCCTTTGTTCCCATTTGATCCTTACTTTGAACATCTTCTTATAATGACATTCTAACATACTATACCCTGTAAAGATGCTACGATCTATCCCTCAATCGTACATTTTTGTGAATTGTAATAGAACGGTAAAGCTGGTGTAATAAATGGGAGTCTATACTTAAAAATGGATTTTATTTAAAGGTAATTGTTGATATTTGATACCTGACCGAATTCTTTATATAATCAACATAGGAACAATAGTTCGTTAAGGTTATCAGAGCGAGCAAAGCGTTTAGCAATTTGTTGAAGAATATTGATAAATTATCACACACCCGAATAGAGGGTTAAACGCTATGTTGCTCCATTTTCCTTGGCTGGTGGTCGTTTAATCAATGAAATGAGAGAGACTCGTTTCAAAGAAGTGGATAGACCGCTTTAAAGGCGTTGTACAAAGTATCTTGATAATTGCCTTGCCTGGTTCTTATTTGTTGTTAGTCGAAATACTGTCAAAATTCAAATTCATATGTAGTCCTTCTTCAAAGTGTGTGTAGTTGAAGAAAAAGTTCATTGGGGAGGAGAAACAATTGCCACCAATACATATCAATGAAATTCCAATTGAGATTAGAGAATACTTAAATAAGATAATTTCTATAAGTTTCCCACGTCAAGGCTATACATCTAATTTAGGAATAATTGAAAGTGACCAAGGAATTTTTGCACTTAAAAGAACAAAGGGAAAATTATTTAGTTCAATGTTAAAGAAAGAAGTATCTATCTTAAATTGCTTGAACAAAAAGACAGAATTACCCGTTCCAAAAGTAAAAAAATTCATAGAACATAATAATAATATTGAATCTTGGGCTCTTATAGACTTTTTAGAGGGAAAAACTATAAGAATGGCTTTATTAAATGAAGATAACAATCAAAGACGACAGGAAATCATATTTAATTTTGGCAAAATCTTGTCTAAAATCCACTCAACCCCGTGTCCCGATGAACTTATAATAAATGAACAACCCTGGCTTGACCAGATGTTATATCAAGCCGAATATAACTTCAATAATCACGAGGTTGATGGTACTAAAGAGTTATTAAAAAGATTGAAAATAAAGAAACCAAAAGATTATAAACAAACTCTTATTCATGGAGATTTTACGATTGATAATATTATGGTTTCAAATGGAGTAATTACTGGAGTTATCGATTGGAGTAGTGGTGCTTATGGTGACCCTCGTTGTGATGTTTCGTTAGCTATTCGCCCTAAACCAAATGCCTTTGTAAATGAATTAGATAAACAAATCTTCTTTGAAGGCTATGGAGGTAAGATAATTGATAACGATGATTATGATTATTTTGCCAACGGGTTATATGAGTTCTTTTAACGTACTTTTTCAACGGGGACGTTAAAAAGGATTGAGAGGCTGGGACACAACTAAAATGCTAAACTTCAATGACGAACAATGTATTGCCTTAGCGGAGGAAATATACGTAGACTCCTGCGGGAAGTAAGAGTTCGTCAAGACCCCGGAAGGCAAAGCCTGAGGAGGCTTGACACTCGCCCGCGGAAAGCGAAGTATATATCCGGAGCGAGTTTTATACACGCTAGTAGTTCGTTTTACTCTTCGGTGAAAACACTTTTGTCCTAGCCTCTTTAAATTTTATACAAGTATCAACATTAAATAATAACAGAGACTATTTAAAAAAGCGGATAGGCTATTCACCCATCCACTTTTACTAATGCTTTCCCTGCTATGTCCTTTCTATAAAAGAACTCATTTTCCGGTATTTGTGCCATTTCGGAATAAACTTGCTTCACTGCAGATGATATGGTGTCAGCTTTGGCTGACATTAACAATACTCTCCCGCCATTTGAGTAATACGTTTTTTCTTTATCAGGTCGACTCGTCCCTGCATGATAGAGCGATACATTCGGACTACCTACAACAATTTCGGGTATTGGAACTCCTTTTTTATACTCAGCTGGGTAACCTTTTGCCGCTAATACGACGCCAACAACGGCTGTATCTAACCAAACCAATTTAGGCGTTTTTCCTTCTAACAAATCAAGTAAAAGCTGTACAAGGTCTGTTTCCAATCTTTCTAAAACCACCTGTGTTTCCGGGTCTCCAAAGCGAGTATTAAATTCAATGACTTTGGCGCCTTCATTCGTTTGAATTAAACCCGCATATAAAATTCCAGTAAAAGGACGATTTTCTTGGACCATCGCTTTTGCAGTAGGAAGAAGAATTTCCTGTACAGCTTTTTCAACTTCTAATGTAGAGATATGTGGAACAGGTGTATAAGCCCCCATCCCGCCAGTGTTTGGTCCTTGATCACCGTCAAAAGCCCGCTTATGATCTTGGGCGATGACCATAGGATAGACCGCTTCACCATTTACAAAAGCCATTAATGAATATTCTTCTCCACCTAAAAATTCTTCGATTACCACTTTGGAAGAAGATTTTCCGAACTTCGCTTCTAACAACATTTCCTCTAAGGCTTGATCGGCTTCTTCTTCCGTCATCGCGACCACGACCCCTTTACCAGCGGCAAGCCCATCCGCCTTGATCACAATTGGCGCACCATTCTGATGCACATATGCTTTCGCTTCTTCATAGGAAGTAAACGTTTCATAAGCGGCCGTAGGAATGTTGTATTTCTTCATAAGGTCTTTCGCAAATGTTTTACTTCCTTCAAGAATAGCGGCATTTTTTCGCGGTCCAAATATTCTCAAACCAGCCGCCTCAAATTCATCAACGATTCCAGCAGCTAACGGTACTTCTGGACCCACAATCGTAAGGTCGATTTTTTCTTCATGTGCAAATTCAATCAGACTTGAAAAATCCGTCTCTTGAATTGGGACCAAAACTGCATCCTCGCTAATTCCACCATTTCCAGGAGCACAATACACTTTGGAAACAAGCTTGCTTTCTTTTACCTTTTTACAGAGGGCATGCTCCCTGCCACCACTACCAACAACTAAAATGTTCAAGGTCTTTCACTCCCTCTCAATGTTTAAAGTGTCGTACTCCTGTGAATACCATGGCAATTCCGTGTTTGTCGGCTTCTTTGATGGAGTCTTCGTCGCGTATGGAGCCACCTGGTTGGATGATCGCCGTAATACCGGCTTTGGCTGCTTCTTCGACTGTGTCTCCCATTGGGAAGAAGGCGTCTGAACCCATGACCGCTCCTTTGGCCCGTTTTCCTGCTTGTTCAAGCGCAATTTTTGCGGCGCCGACACGATTCATTTGCCCCGCTCCGATGCCGAGTGTCATATTATCTCCCACTACGACGATTGCATTGGATTTAACATGTTTTACCACTTTCCAAGCTAGTCTTAAAGATTCTAATTCCTCCGCTGTCGGCTCTCTTTTCGTTGGAATCGAGATATTGCCATCCTCAAATGTATAACCATCTTGGTCTTGGACGAGCAAGCCGCCCTCTACAGAAGTTAAAACTTTCTCTTGCCTATGACCCTCATCAAAAGGAATCGTTAAAAGGCGAATATTCTTTTTCGCTTGTAATACCTCTAACGCTTCCTGCGAAAAAGCGGGAGCAATCACAATCTCTAAAAATATTTCATGTAGTTGCGTCGCTGTTTCGCGGTCCACTTCACGGTTTAAAGCGATAATTCCTCCAAAAATGGAAGTAGAATCTGCTTCATAAGCCTTTGTAAATGCTTCTGAAATCGACTTTCCAATCCCGATCCCACATGGATTCATATGTTTCACCGCTACCGCTGCCGGCTCCGTAAACTCCTTCACAATTTGCAAAGCGGCATCTGCATCGCGAATATTATTGTAGGATAACTCCTTACCATGTAATTGCGTTGCATTGGCGATTGAAAATTTCGAGCCTAATGGATGCTGGTAAAAAGCTGCCTTTTGATGCGGATTTTCCCCATAGCGTAAGCTTTGTTTTAATTCATATGTAAATGTAACACGTTCTGGTTCTTCTTCCTCGGCCAGTTGTGTCATATATTCAGCAATAAGTGCGTCATAAGCAGCTGTATGGCGAAAGACTTTAGCAGCTAATGTTCGTTTAAAAGTGGGGGATACATTCCCTTTCTCCTTCAGCTCTTCTAAAACTAGATCATAATCTGCTGCATCAACCACAACTGTTAGATCAGCATGATTTTTAGCAGCTGCTCTTAACATCGAAGGACCACCAATATCAATGTTTTCAATCGCTTCTTCAGGTGTCACATCTGGCTTTTCAATCGTCTTTTGGAATGGGTACAGATTGACGCAGACTAGATCAATCGGCCGAATCCCTTGGTCTGCCAATTGTTGCATATGATCTTCTGAATCCCTTTTCGCCAGTAATCCTCCATGAATCATGGGATGAAGAGTCTTTACTCTTCCTTCTAAAATTTCCGGAAAACCTGTAATCTCCTCTACACCTTTAACAGGAACTTGGTTTTCTTCCAACGTTTTTTTGGTACCACCAGTAGACAAAATTTCAAATCCTAACTCTACAAGTCCTTTTGTAAAATCAACAATTCCCGTTTTATCGGAAACACTAATTAAAGCTCGTTTCACATAAATTCCTCCTCATATTCTGTCAAACATAGCTTTTGTAAAGTTTGTGGGTAAAAGATATGTTCAACCTGATGAATCTTTCTCTCCACATCGAAAAGCGTATCATCGTCATGGATCGCCACAGCCTCTTGAGCAATAATGGGACCTGTATCCATCCCTTCATCAACATAATGAATGGTAATCCCCGTTATTTTCACCCCTGCCTGAAATGCTTGCTTGATCGCTTCTTTCCCGGGAAATGCCGGAAGCAAGGAGGGATGAAGATTAATGATTTTATTTGGATAAGCCTGTAATAGAGTCGGCCCTATTAATCTCATATAACCTGCAAGTACAATGAAATCCACCTTTGCATCCTGAAGCTGTTTACAAATGAGTGATTCAAAGACTGCCTTTGATGCAAACTCTTTCGGCTTAAACGTAAAAACCGGAATATTGGCCCGCTTAGCCTTCTCTACCACAGGCGCTTCTGGTTTATCACAAATGAGTAAGGCGATGGTTGCTTGAAGACTACCTTTCTGTACAGCATCCACAATCGCTTGAAAATTACTACCTGTTCCTGAAGCAAAGATGGCCATCCTCTTCATCTTTCTCTCTCCCTGTCAACGAATTGAACACCTTCTTCTTTTGTCACAACCCCAATTTTATATGCCTTTTCCCCATGCTCAATAAACGTTTTTATTGCTTGATCTGCATCTTTCGCACTCACGGCTACAACGAATCCAATTCCCATATTAAAAATATTAAACATTTCTTTTTGATCGAGCTCACCATATTTTTCTAAGGCATGAAAGATCGGTAAAATCGGCCATGATTCATTAAGAATAATGGCACCAAGCCCTTCTGGCAGCATCCGGGGAATATTTTCAATAAACCCTCCACCCGTTATATGGGACATCCCCTTAATTTCAAACTGTTGCAAGGCAGCTAAAACAGACTGAACATAGATACGGGTTGGTGTCAGTAACTCTTCTCCTAAAGGATGGGATAACTCAGGCAACTTGGCATTCAATGAAAATGAATGTTGGTCAAAGAATATCTTTCGAACAAGGGAGTAGCCATTACTGTGAATGCCACTGGAGGCTAATCCAATTAACACATCTCCCTCTTGAATCGTTTCCCCAGTAATAAATTTTGCCTTCTCACAGGCCCCAACAGCGAATCCAGCTAAATCATACTCCTCTTCTTCGTATAGTCCGGGCATTTCAGCTGTTTCCCCACCAATTAAAGCACAGCCAGCTTGCTCACAGCCATCCGCAATCCCACTGACAATTTCTTCAATCTTTTTGGGTCTGTTTTTTCCTACAGCTAGATAATCAAGAAAGTAAAGGGGCTCCGCTCCTTGCACAACGATATCATTCACACACATCGCGACACAATCCACTCCAATTGTGTCGTGTCGCTCCATCATAAATGCCAGTTTTAATTTAGTGCCGACACCATCTGTCCCTGAGACCAATACAGGTTCTTGTAGCTGAAGCTGGGATAAATCAAACACACCACCAAAGCCACCTAATTGACCAAACACACCTAATCGATTTGTCCGCTGAACATGCTTTTTCATTCTTTCAACCGCTTCATACCCGGCTTCAATGTCTACGCCGGCTTGCTGGTAGGCATTTGTCACGTTATGTGCCCCCCTTATATTATTTTTGCACTGTCTCTTTCATTTTCGAACATTCCTATCAAGGCCGGCTCATTTCTTTTTCGTAAGGTAAGAGTGTATCCGGATAGATTTCCGTTGGGTACTCCCCAGTAAAGCATGCAGCGCACTGCCCACAATTATCTCCATATCCCTTTCGGCCAATCACTTCCAACATCCCTTCAACACTTAAAAATGTCAAAGTATCAGCCCCAATGATCTTGCACATTTCAGCAACACTATGAGTGGAAGCCATTAATTCTTCATGAGAGGACACATCAATCCCGTAAAAACAAGGGTGTTTCATTGGAGGAGAACTAATACATACATGGACTTCGGTTGCACCAGCCTCTTTTAACATTTTCACAATCCGTTTGCTCGTTGTGCCACGAACAATTGAGTCATCGACCATAATCACTCGTTTGCCTTCAACGACTTTTCGAACAGGAGAAAGCTTCATTTTCACGCCCTGTTCTCGCAGTTCTTGAGAAGGTTTAATAAACGTTCTACCAACATAACGGTTCTTAATTAATCCCATCTCATAGGGAATCCCCATCGTTTCAGCAAAACCAATGGCAGCGGAAATACTAGAATCAGGAACACCTGTCACGACATCGGCGGAAATATCTACTTCTTTTGCGAGCATTTTTCCAAGATTCTTTCTTGCTGTATGAATATTAATCCCTTGGATATCACTGTCTGGTCTTGAAAAATAGACATACTCCATGGAACACATTGCCCGTGAAGTCGAGAGAGCAAAAGGTTCTGCATGCAATCCCTCATCGTTGATGATGATCAATTCTCCTGGCTCCACATCACGAACAAATTCCGCGCCAATTAAGTCAAATGCACATGTTTCCGATGAAACACAATAGGAGTCTCCGACTTTTCCAATTGATAAGGGTCTTAGACCATTGGGATCAAGGGCTATAATCATTTCGTCTTCTGTTAAGAGAACAAGCGCATAAGCGCCTTTCACCATAGAAAGAGCATTTTTCACTTTGTCTTTCGTGGCTAAATAGCCGCTCCGTTTAATTAAATGGGCAAGTACCTCTGTGTCTGAAGTCGATTGAAAAATACTCCCTTGCATCTCTAATTGGTGTTTTAAATCAAATGCATTAATCAAGTTGCCATTTTGCGCTAACGCTAGACTTCCACTTGAAGAGTGGAAGAGAAGAGGTTGAACATTTTCCAGCCCCCCCTTGTCTGCTCCTCCATATTTCACATGCCCAATTGCATTGTGTCCTGGTAAACTAGCAAGATTCGATTTATTAAAGACGTCATTTACCAGCCCTTCGCCCCGAATCCCTTTTAAACTGTTTCCATCTGTCGCTACGATTCCTGCTCCTTCTTGTCCTCGATGCTGAAGACTATGCAACCCATAATACGTAATTTGGACGGCGTCCGGATGTCCCCAGATCCCAAAAACACCACATTCCTCATTTAATCCTTTGCTGTCAGCAAACATGGAATAGCTCCTCTCCAGGCATCTTCCAATATTTTTACTTCCGTTTGAATCAATGGTTGTTGATTAAGTCGGACCACCAATTCAGGTTGATCTTTTACTTTTCCGATTAGCTTGGCATCTTCCACAATCTCCTCAAATGCTGCTTGATCTGCTTCTTTTACAGATACAATGAAGCGAGATTGTGTTTCCGAGAAAAGAGCGGCAACAGGATGACCAGAAAGCTCAACTTCCGCCCCCAAATAAGTACCGAACAGAGATTCAGCAATCGCCACTGCTGCTCCACCTTCTGAAACATCGTGAGCGGAAGCAACTTTTCCACTACGAATCGCCTCTAACAATTGTTTCTGTCTTCTCACTTCCACGATGAGATCGATTTCTGGTGCTTTCCCGAAAAATTCTCCGTGTACAAGCTTTTGTAATTCACTTCCACCAAACTCTTCTTTTGTCTCTCCGATTATATAAATCAAATCACCAGCGGATTGAAAGCTTTGCGTTGTCACATGAGCTAGGTTTTTAATGAGTCCTACCATCCCGATTATCGGGGTTGGATAAATCGCTTTACCACCTTTTTCATTAAACAAAGATACATTCCCACTGATCACGGGGCTATCTAAAGCCAGGCAAGCCTCACGAATCCCTGCTGCTGATTGTTCAAGCTGCCAAAAAATTTCCGGTTTTTCCGGGCTGCCAAAGTTTAATCCATCTGTGATCGCTAGTGGTTCTGCACCAGAGCAGACAATGTTTCTAGCCGCTTCGGCAACGGCAATTTTCCCGCCTGTCTCTGGATCCAAATAAATATACCGTGCATTACAATCGGTTGTAATCGCAATCGCCTTTTGGGTATTTTTAATGCGAACAACCGCAGCATCAGATCCTGGCTTGACAATCGTTTGATTGCCAACTTGTTGATCAAATTGCTGGTAAACCCATTCTTTACTCGCAATGGTTGGTTGTTGTAATAACTTTGCAAGCGTTTCTGTATAATCCGCTACTTCAGGAGTTTCAGGTGCCATTGCTTGAAATTCGCGAAAATAATCTGGTTCCTTAGATGGCTTGTGGTACTCAGGAGCATCTTCCGCCAAAGCATCTGCCGGCACCTCCGCCACAACCTTTCCCTTATGGAACAAACGGAACATTTTGTCATCTGTCACGACTCCGCAAGCTACAGCTTCTAAATCATAACGGGAGAAAAGATCGATTATTTCTTGCTCTCTGCCCTTTTTAACAACGAGTAGCATTCGTTCTTGTGATTCAGATAACATCATTTCATACGGTGTCATGTCTGCTTCCCGTTGGGGGATAAGATCTAAATTCATTTCAATACCTGATCCTGCTTTACTGGCCATTTCAGCTGCAGAGCTTGTCAGTCCAGCGGCTCCCATATCTTGAATCCCAATTAACGCATCGGATTTTACTAATTCTAGGCAAGCGTCCATAAGCAATTTTTCGGTAAAGGGATCTCCAGCTTGGACAGCTGCGCGTTCTTGTTGATCTACTTCCTCGGCTAATTCAGAAGAAGAAAAGGTAGCACCATGAATCCCATCTCGACCCGTTGGGGACCCAGCATACATGACTGTATTTCCAACACCCTTCGCTTGGCCTTTCTGCATATCTTGATGATCAATTACCCCAACGACCATCGCATTCACAAGCGGATTTGCTTCATAAGCGGAATCAAATTGGATTTCTCCCCCCACTGTAGGAACACCAAGCTTATTCCCATAATCACCGATTCCCTCTACCGCTTTTTCAAGTAAATACCGAACTCTTGGTGAATCCAATTCGCCAAATCTTAGAGAGTTTAAAGACGCAATTGGCTTGGCTCCCATAGAAAATACATCACGTATAATGCCACCAACACCTGTTGCTGCTCCTTCATATGGTTCAATCGCAGAAGGTGAGTTATGACTTTCAATTTTGAACACGACAGCCTGATTGTCACCAATATCGACAATGCCAGCACCTTCTCCAGGTCCCTGCAACACCTGCGGACCTTCTGTAGGGAAGGTTTTTAAAATCGCTTTTGAATTTTTATAACTACAATGTTCTGACCACATAACAGAAAACAAGCCTGTTTCTGTATAATTTGGCGTTCGACCTAGCATTTTTTCAGCCAAAGCAAACTCTTCGTCCGTCATCCCCATTTCACGATAGATCTGCTTTTCTTTAATTTGTGCTGGTGTTGGTTCATGCGTCATGTGATTGCCTCCCATCACTTACTATAGATTGAAAAAGTTTGCTTCCATCTACACTACCTAAAATTTCCTCTACCGCTCGTTCAGGATGGGGCATCATGCCAACAACATTACCGGCGCGATTAGAAATGCCGGCAATGGCTTCTATGCTGCCGTTTGGATTTTCTTCGTAGGTAAAAAGAATTTGACGATTGTCTTTTAATGTTTGTAATGTTTCTGAATCACAATGATAACGGCCATATCCATGGGCAATTGGGACAGATATCTTTTCATTTTGTTCGTATTTTTTCGTCCATAAAGTTTCATTATTCTGAACAAGTAGTTTCATAGAGGCACAAATAAATTTTAGTTGATCATTTTTTAATAAAACACCTGGTAATAATTCTGCTTCGGTTAGAATCTGGAAACCATTTCCTATACCAAGTACAGGTTTCCCTGCCTCTGCGGCTTTCTTTACCGTACTCATGACAGGCTGGAGGGCAGCAATCGCTCCTGGGCGAATCGCATCTCCGTACGAAGCCCCTCCTGGAAGCAAAATAGCGTCATAGTCATCTAGATTCGTTTCATACTCACGGACAAAATCTGCCTCTAGCTTTAATTGATGAGTGCAGATCGTATGCATCTCATTTTCACAGCTTGTTCCTGGAAAAACAATGATAGCAACTTTCACTGAGCTGCAACCTCCTCGATTTCAAAACTGTAGTCTTCTACTTCTTGGTTCACAAGGAGTTTTTTACATATCTCATCGATTGTTGCTGACAGATCTCCATCCGTCTCTTCCACTTGCAACTCCATTAATTTTCCAACCCTAACTTCTTTTACCCCGGGATATCCCATTTTTTGTAGCGCTTTTGTGGCCGCTGATCCTTGAGGATCAATGACACTTTCTTTTAGAGTGACAAATACTTTTACTTTATATGTCATATTGTTTCTCTCCTTTTAAAACAAACATTTTTGTTTGGAAGAATATCAATCTATTTTTTGGATCCGTATAGCTAAAAATGGTTTGCTCTTATTTGTTTGTGATAGGCTCGTCACTCATTTGTTTCTGACCAAATGTTTGTGGTTTTTAGCTCTTTTGTTGTTTCGACGATATTATCCGTTAACACGGTTATATGGCCCATTTTTCGGTTTTGCTTTACTTCATCTTTTCCATATAAATGAACCGACCAATTCGGTTTTTTCGGGATTTCTTCTATGACAGGTTGAACATGTTGCCCTAAAATATTGATCATAATCGCCGGGCGTAACAATTGAATTTTCTGTAAGGGCCAACCACAAATCGCTCTTATATGCTGACCAAATTGGGAAATATTACATGCTTCAATCGTATAATGTCCTGAGTTATGCGGTCTTGGCGCCAATTCATTCACATAGATTTCGTGATTCTCCGTGAGAAATAATTCAACAGCTAATGTCCCAACCAAGTCAAGGTGATCGGCGATTTGTTTCGCTATTTGATGGACCTTTTGTTCGATCTCTGCCGAAATTTTTGCTGGCACGATTGTTTTATGGAGAATATTTTGAAGATGAAGGTTCTCCCCTACTGGAAAACACGTCAGCTCATTCGTTACTCCTTTTGTCATGACAACGGATATTTCTTTTGCAAAGGAAATCCACGCTTCCAACACACATGGCCCCTGTTCTAACAAACGGGCTGCTGCTTCTATTTCTTCTTGTGTTTTTATTACGAATTGGCCTTTGCCATCATAGCCTCCACGAGCTGTTTTTAACACGGCAGGGTAGCCTATAGTTTGAATCCCTTGTTCCAGATCTTTCCTCTCCCGAATAACGAGATAAGGTGCAACATCTACCCCTGCATCTGTTAAGGATTGCTTCTCTAAAATTCGATCTTGAGTAATTTTGATTAATTCTGCCCCTTGCGGAATATAAGCTTTTTCCGCTAACCATTGTAAAGATTGATAATCAATATTTTCAAACTCATATGTGATCACATCGCTTTTTTCCGCAAGTTCAGATAAGGCATTACGATCGTGATAGGACGCTACAATCTCTTCATCCGCAACCTGACCGGCAGGCGATTGGGGAGAGGGCTCCAGTACAATGACTCTAAAACCGGATTCTTTCGCTGATAATGTCATCATTCTTCCCAATTGTCCACCACCGATAATGCCAATGGTTTGCCCTGGTTTAATAAATGAACTAGACAAGCTGATCACTGCTTTCTAAAACTTTTTCTTTTAAAATCTCTCTTCTTTCGATGAGACGCTTTTGAATTGGTTCACATTCCGCCCCTAAAATTTGTGCTGCTAACAGGCCAGCATTGGTTGCTCCTGCTTTTCCAATGGCGACTGTTGCAACTGGAACTCCACCAGGCATTTGCACAATCGATAGTAGAGAATCCATTCCTTTTAAGGTTTTGGATTCTACTGGTACTCCTATAACAGGCAATACCGTTTTTGCTGCAAGCATTCCTGGTAAATGAGCTGCTCCTCCCGCTCCTGCAATGATCACCTTTATCCCCCGATCAATCGCTGTTTCCGCGTATTCAAACATATAATCGGGAGTCCTATGTGCCGAAACGACTCGCTTTTCATAGGGGATGGCTAACTCATCTAAAACAGTACAAGCATGTTTCATCGTTTCCCAATCAGATGTACTCCCCATTACAATTCCAATTTTCACATCCATGGTGATCCTCCCATCTTTTTATAAAGGATTGGGACAGCCTAAGCCGGTAAATCCCCAACAACCCGCGAACTTTTACTAAACAAAAAAAGGATAGTCTGCATTCTATGACAGAAAGCAGACTATCCGGGAGTAAAAAATATGTATATTCTCCCCAAGTTCCACTTCCTCATAGTCCGATCATTTACGGTGATCAGGTAGAAACTTATGGGCCATATCCCCATTATATATGAGGCCTTTCTTGTTATGTTCATCTTAACAAATCCAAGAAGAGAATGTCAATCTAAAATCGAACATTTTATCAACACGAATATTCATCGTTCGTGTTTTAGTCGTTCTTCACTCCTTTGAAAACGATTTTCTGTGAAACTGGGACGTATTCGATTTTTCCATTTCGTTTTACCTCTTGAAAAATAGGCTTTTCGCTTCTTTTAATCGGAAGATAGCCTTCTCTTTCCATTCTTTTCAAACACTCTTCAATACTTTCATTTTCCAATACTTCAAATTCCTTTTTCATCGATGCAATCTACCTTTCCTTACCGCTTTCACCCAAAACCCACCATAAATCGTTTTCGGTTCGTAGGCAATGATAAAAGCCTTTGGATCTAACTCTTTAATGGTTTGATATAATTTTAGTTCCATTTTACGTGGCGTTAATACCTGTAGAGCCATACGATCTCCTTCCAAGCCTTGTGCTGCCCAACTTGTCACACCATAGCCTGCATCCCGTAATTGTTTCGGCAGATCTCGGTCATATTCTTTTGTAATGACATTTACGGTAATATAACCCAGTGCCATTTTTTCCTCTATTTTCGTACCGACTAATACCCCAAGCCCATAGCCCACTGCATAGGCGATTAAGTTTTGAATTTGATTTAGATTATCCAGAACAAGACCGAGACCCACAACATAAATCACGACTTCGACCATACTGATCAATGCTGCCATGTAGCGATAACCTTTTAATGTCAAAATCATTCGAATCGTAAAAAAGGAAACATACACGATATTAATAACTAAAATAATTACAACCATGACAAGACCATTTTGCAGCATAAATACCCTCCATCTAGATTTGCTCTCATTATATCATTGTGATTCTGCCTGCGCCTCCATATACATTTACCCGTTTCAAAGATAAACATTCCTGACGCATAAAGAAAACCTACTCCATGATCTTTATTAGGAATAGGTTTTCTTTATTACAAAGAGATTTGCTTCATTCGGTTCAATACACCAGCTTTTTGTAAACGCGCAGCTAAAATGATTCCAATTAACATCCCACTCGCACTCGAGATAAAAAAGGAGGGAAAGAAAAAGAAAGCTGTTGTTGCCGTTCCCATTAATATTTTTGCATAGGGAACAGCTAGGAGAGAAGCGACTAATCCGGTGCCAATCAATTCCCCCATCCCTGCTAACCAAATTTTCCCAAACCGCTTAAACATTAGCCCTGCAAGACAGGCACCGATCATCCCACCAGGAAAAGCTAGCAAAGAACCTGTCCCAGTTAAGATGCGGATAAGCGCCGTTAAAAAAGCAATAATAACCGCCCCTACTGGTCCAAGCGTGACAGCAGCCATGACATTGACAGCATGTTGGATTGGATAAGCTCGTGCGATTCCAGCAGGAAAGGAGATAAAAATAGAGCCAGCCACAGCGATTGCGACAAACATTGTCATCACAATCATTTTACGGGTGTTCAATTGGAAAACGCTCCTTTTCCAAAACCTGTTCAATCTTATCCCGTAATTGTTTTGCTTGATTTCGCGGATTTCGTGATGAAGCGATCGCTGATATGAGAGCGACACCAGCCCCTCCAGCCTCTATCACAGGAACTAGATTCTCCTCTGTAAGACCGCCGATTCCTACAATCGGTAGATTAGGATATTGGATCGCAACCTGTTCGATCACTTTCGTTCCAGCCGGAATTCTTGCATCCTCTTTGGATGAAGTCGTATAGACAGGTCCTATCCCGACATAATCTGCACCAGCTTTTTGAGCTAAAAAAGCCTCCTCCACATTATGTACGGAAACGCCTAAGATTTTTTCAGGTCCTATTTTCTTTCGTACCAGTGCGGCGGCTTCGTCCTCTTGGCCGATATGGATCCCATCCGCATTTAGCGCAAGAGCTAACTCCACGTCATCATTGACAATAAAGGGGACATGATATGTTTGACAAAGCTTCATACACTTTTCCGCGAATGAATATTTTTCCTGCCCTTGTAAAGATGCAGCACCTTTTTCCCTCAATTGAAAACAAGTAATTCCGCCTTGTAAAGCTTTTTCTAACACGTCTAATGGGTCATTCTCTTGCGTATTCATGCTTCCCATAATAAAGTACAATCGCAAAATATTTCTAATCAAGTAAAACCACTTCCTTTATCTCCGCTTTATAGGATCGATAGGCCCAATGATTTGTCGGTCCATGTCCTTTCCCAAGATGTAAACCTTCTTTAATGGCAACATGAATATAATCTTTGGCAATTCTGACCGCTTCTTCCATTCTCTTTCCCTTCGCTACAGATGCCGTAATGGCTGCTGAAAAAGTACAACCCGTTCCATGCGTATCCTTTGTATGAATCCGTTCGGAACGCAGTTTAAACTTTTTACCACTTGCGGACATAAATAGATCCTCTGCAATTTCTTGATTGGCAAGATGTCCTCCCTTCATCACCACTGCATCTGCTCCAGCCTCCAATAAAAGTTCAGCTGCTTTTTCACTGTCCATGGCTGTCTCAATTTTCATTCCAGCTAGCAACTCTGCTTCAGGAATATTCGGTGTAATAATAGCAGCTAATGGTAAAAGCTCTTCTTTTAAAGCTTTAACAGCTTCATTTTGTAATAGAGAAGCTCCACCCTTTGCAATCATCACCGGGTCAATGATTAGAGCTGGTGCTTGATAATACTTTAATGTCCGAACCACCTCACGAATAATTTCTGCCGAAAATAACATGCCCGTTTTTACAGCGGTTACTGGAAAATCATCCATAACGGCACAAATTTGTTTCTCCACTTCCGAAGCATTCAGTGGATACACTCCGTGAACACCAAGGGTATTTTGGGCGGTAACTGCCGTCAACGCAGAAGTACCAAATACCCCCAATTCTTGAAATGTCTTTAGATCCGCCTGAATTCCGGCTCCTCCACCACTGTCAGATCCAGCAATCGTTAATGCTACAGATGTCATTTATTTTTCCCCCTTCTAAGATTACTAGATTACATATCACCGTAGAGCTCATCTAAAAAATGAACAGCAAAATGACCAGGTTGCTGAGACTTTTGTGCTGCCTTCTCCCCAGCTTTCTTATAGAAAGCTAAAGCTTCATAAGTTGCAGCAAAGTTCTCTCCAACACTTACTGCCAGATAAGCCCCCACAACCGCACTTAATAAACAACCAGATCCCGTAATTTTGGACATGAGTGGATGACCACCGGCGATTTCTTTCACCCTTTTTCCATCACTCACGACATCAGTCTCACCTGTAACAGCCACTATACAATGGAAACGTCGGGCCGTTTCTCTAGCTAGTGTCGGTAAATCCACGTCCCCTTCACCAGCATCAACACCACGCGCACGCCATTCAACACCAGCAATAGTCGCTAACTCCCCCGCATTACAGCGAATAAGTGAAACATTCACCTCTTCTAAAATTCGAAAAACAGTCGCTTTTCGAAATTGGGTCGCTCCTGCACCGACTGGATCAAGAACAACGGGAATATTATGCTGGTTCGCACTTTTCCCTGCTAATATCATTGCTTCAATCGTTTCCTTGCTTAAAGTTCCTATATTTAAGACTGTACAATTCGCCGCTGCGGCTATTTCAGGAGCTTCCTCAACAGCATCAGCCATAACAGGAGATGCTCCCAAAGCTAATAGCCCATTCGCTTGAAAATTAGCTACAACAATATTCGTGATACAGTGCACTAAAGGTGTTTTTGCCCTCACTTTATTAAGATAATAATAATCCTCCATCCCCTTGCACCCCTCTTTTTTTAAAAGCGATTGTAAAAAATAAAAAATCCGCTCCCTAATCAAAATAAGGAAGCGGATTGCTTTATAAACGTATACCAAAAAAGCAGCCCCACTTCCCTACGCTGGTATTAACCAGATCAGGTTCCAAGGGTCCACATCTCTTTTGTATGTGTCTCAGTCTCTTTCAGACTCCCCTAGTGGTGTAAAACGATATTTTATTTTCAATTTTACTATATCATATTTAGTAATTGCTGCAAGTTTTTAAACTGGATTTTATCCATATAAAAAAGACACCCTCTTCATGAGGATGTCCTTCATTTGCCTGGCAACGTCCTACTCTTACAAGGGGAAGCCCCTTATTACCATCGGCGCGCGAGCTTAACTACCGTGTTCGGGCTACGGAGCAGGATGACCGGCGAATCTCTGCGTCAGCTTCTCTCGTTCGAGTCTCATGGGCGTTGCCCATTCCGAGTCTCTCTCCTTCGCTTCCTTGACCTTCTTGGTCCTCCTGTTCCTCGCCTACATTGCATATCGTTCTATTACATTTATACCTTCGGTATAAAAAAGACACCCTCTTCATGAGGATGCCTTCGTTTGCCTGGCAACGTCCTACTCTCACAAGGGGAAGCCCCTTATTACCATCGGCGCTG
>NZ_VTQV01000022.1 GCF_008764245.1 Bacillus subtilis | reverse complement strand
AGGGCTGGCAAAGTTCTAAACTTCTCGCTGCATTCTTCTAAACTTTTTGCTTGCAAAATACATTTGGGACAATGGAAAAAAGTAACTTTGTTAAAAATGTTAGGTTGTCTCTGTTTAAAGTGCTAAGGGAAGGGCATTTTTATATATTTACACCCGGGGTAATTCTAATCAGAAAGTTATTCGCAAGTATTCTATTACCTGATCTCCTACGTCTTATCCAATAACGTTATGTGATTCTTAACTAAAAAAATCAGTAGCCTAAGCTACTGATTTTTTCACTTTAATCAACCATATGGTCGCTTCCAAAGAAGTTTTTAAACATTTGAACATTAGTTGCACGGTTCATCGCTGCGATTGATGTCGTGAGCGGAATGCCTTTCGGACAAACTTGCACACAATTTTGTGAGTTTCCACAATCGGCGATCCCACCATCATCCATCAAAGCTTCCAAACGTTCATCTTTATTCATTGCACCGGTTGGGTGAGCGTTATAAAGGCGAACAAGGGATAAGAAGGCTGGCCCAATAAAGTTGGACTTTTTGTTAACGTTTGGACAAGCTTCAAGGCAGACACCACATGTCATACATTTTGAAAGTTCGTAAGCCCATTGGCGCTTTCTCTCCGGCATACGTGGTCCTGGTCCTAAATCATAAGTACCATCAATTGGAATCCACGCTTTAATTCTCTTAAGAGAATCGAACATTCTACTTCTATCGACAATTAAATCTCGAACGACTGGGAAGGTAGCCATTGGAGCAAGACGAATCGGTTGAGTCAGTTTATCCACCAAAGCTGTACAAGATTGGCGGGGTTTGCCATTGATCACCATGGAGCAAGCACCACAAACTTCTTCTAGACAGTTCATATCCCAAGCAACTGGGCTTGTTTTCTTCCCTTCCGCATTAACAGGATTTCTACGAATCTCCATTAATGCGGAAATCACGTTCATATTAGGACGGTAATCCAAAACAAATTTTTCTTCATAAGGCTCTGATTCCTTATCTTTTTGACGGGTAATAATGAAAGTTACCTTTTTTTGTTCGGCCATCCTTATTTCACCTCTTTCTTTTTAGCATAATTCCGTTCACGAGGTTTAATAAGTGAAACATCTACATCTTCATAACTAAATTCAGGGGAGTTGGTACTAGCATTGTAATTAGCTTTCGTTGTCTTCAACCATTCTTCATCATTACGATCAGGGAAATCTGGTTTGTAATGAGCCCCTCTACTTTCATTCCGATTTAATGCCCCGATGGTAATTACACGTGCTAGGTGGAGCATATTTTTTAATTGTCTTGTAAACATAGCACCTTGGTTGCTCCAACCAGATGTATCATTAATATTAATGTTTTCCCATCTCTCCATGAGTTCAAGAATTTTATCATCCGTTTTCTTCAATTTGTCATTGTAACGAACGACTGTGACATTATCTGTCATCCATTCTCCTAATTCTTTATGGAGAACATAAGCATTTTCATCGCCATCCATGGCCATAATATCAGCCCATTTTTCTTGTTCTTTCTTTGTAGCTGAATCAAACAAAGAGGAAGACAAAGAATCATAACTTTTTTCAAGTCCATCGATATATTTTACAGCCTCAGGACCTGCGACCATTCCACCGTAAATAGCGGATAATAAAGAGTTCGCTCCTAGTCGGTTTGCACCGTGTTGTGAATAATCGCATTCTCCAGCAGCAAACAATCCTTCAATATTTGTATGTTGATTGTAATCGACCCATAGGCCGCCCATAGAGTAATGAACGGCTGGGAATATTTTCATTGGTACTTTGCGTGGGTCTTCCCCAGTAAACTTCTCATAAATTTCAATGATTCCACCAAGCTTCACATCAAGCTCATGGGCATCCTTATGAGAAAGGTCGAGATATACCATATTTTCACCGTTAAGTCCTAATTTCATATCTACGCATACATGGAAAATTTCCCGTGTCGCAATATCACGAGGGACAAGATTTCCGTATGCAGGATATTTTTCCTCCAAGAAATACCATGGTTTCCCATCTTTATATGTCCAAATCCTTCCACCTTCACCACGCGCAGATTCACTCATTAAGCGCAATTTGTCATCTCCTGGGATCGCAGTTGGATGGATTTGAATAAATTCTCCATTCGCATAGGTCGCACCTTGTTGATATACAACTGAAGCAGCAGACCCCGTATTGATAACAGAGTTTGTCGATTTACCAAAAATAATTCCAGGACCTCCAGTTGCTAAAAGAACGGCATCAGCAGGGAAAGATTGAATCTCCATTGTTGTCATATTTTGGGCAACGATTCCGCGGCAAGCGCCTGCATCGTCTTGAATAATCCCCAGAAAATCC
Organism: Bacillus subtilis; assembly: GCF_008764245.1. GTDB lineage: Bacteria > Bacillota > Bacilli > Bacillales > Bacillaceae_C > Lederbergia > Lederbergia ruris. The sequence goes on along the minus strand of NZ_VTQV01000022.1, from coordinate 62,618 downwards.
CAACCCTCATATTTGTTTACAAGTCCAGCTACTTCATGGCGACGAACCTGCTCGTCCAATGCATATAAAAGCTGTTGACCTGTTGTTGCTCCTGCATAGGCCGTCCGATGATGCTGAGTTCCTCCAAATCTACGGAAATCTAATAATCCTTCTGGTGTTCTGTTAAACATTACACCCATTCGATCTAATAGATTTATAATCCCAGGTGCTGCATCACACATTGCTTTTACTGGTGGCTGGTTAGCCAAAAAGTCCCCACCGTATACTGTATCATCAAAGTGAATCCAAGGTGAATCCCCTTCACCCTTCGTATTCACCGCTCCATTGATTCCCCCTTGAGCACAGACGGAATGTGAACGTTTTACCGGAACAAGTGAAAATAGATCCACTTGCTTCCCTGCTTCAGCTATTTTTATTGTTGCCATTAAGCCGGCTAAGCCTCCACCGACCACGATGACTTTACCGTTATTCATCGTTGCGATTCACTCCTTTTTTTACCCATAGTTCAATTGCTTTGCTGTCCACTAACCTACAAAAAAGTCAGGAAAAACAAAGGCTAATGCTGCACGTACACCGATGATGGAAAGCACTACAAAAACTACACCCATTACCCATGAAGAAATTTTTTGAGATCTAGGTGATTGAGTAATTCCCCATCTGACTAGGAAAGACCATAAACCATTTGATAAATGGAATGTCGCCGAAAGGATTCCTAGTAGATACAAGATCAAAACAATCGGATTGGATAAAATATCCTCCATCATTTGAAAATTTACTTCAGCCCCGAAAGCAGCTTGAATACGTGTTTGATAAACATGCCAAGCAATAAAGGCTAATAAGATAATTCCTGTTATCCTTTGAATCGTAAACATCCAATTCCGAAACCAACCCAGCTTAATTGGATTGTTCTTTGCCACAAACGCGATATAAATCCCGAGAATTCCGTGAAAAAGGATTGGTATGTATATAACTAAGAATTCAAGGAAAATAACGAATGGCAATTTCCCCATAAAACCTGCAGCTGTATTAAATGCCGCTTCTCCTTGTGTAGCAAAGTGATTGACAACAAGATGCTGCACTAAAAAAACTCCTACTGGAATAACCCCCAGTAAAGAATGCAGCCTGCGCCAATAAAATTCATTTTTTCCCGCCACAATTTACCCCCCTTAATCATTTACATTTGTACCGGAAATCTATCAGGAGTAGATTTCTATAGCACAAAATTAATTTAGTACAATTTTGTGGACATATTCATTTTACTCTTCCCTACATAAAGCGTCAAGACAACGGTTTCCTAATAAGAAAAGCGCAAGGCGCCCGCCTATCGGCGACAAGCAAATGTTCTGAACCAAAGAAAGGCGCTTTTTTGCCTTTCATTGGTTCAGGTTATTTGACCTCGAGCCGATGGCGCCTGGAGCTGGATCAAGCATTAGCCAAAATTTATACTTTCTTATCTTTTAAGAAAAGCGCAAGCGTCCGGTTAACGACATACAAACTTTTATAATAAAGATGAAAAGATTCAAAGGCTAAATACGCGCCTTCCTGGCGTAACGCCATTCTGACCAACCATCGTGTTGACTTATCGTAGGAAGGCACCGAAAGTTTGCTAGTCGCTGGGCGCTGGAGCTAGACATCAACCGCAACATAAGCTAGTGATCCATAAGCTAGATATTTTTATTAAATATTTTTCTATTTTTTTAGCAATTTTTTTCAAAATCGATCTCTTTTTGTATATAATAAGAATGAAAGAAAAAGAGGGAGATAGGACTGTGAAACCTGCATCAACACAAACTTTTCAAAAAGAAGCTAAAACTGACCAATTGGTCCCCTTGTTTGCTTATGAATTGCTTCGGGATATTTTAATTCCTGAAATGCTCGGAAATGATACCGATGAAATATCCTATTGGGTCGGCAAACATATAGCGCGGACCTTCCCGTTGCTTTCAAATGAAGAAATTTCTTCTTTTTTTAAGGAAGCCGCATGGGGGAGATTTAGAATTAGTCGAACAGAATAAAAAAGAAATGAAGCTAGAACTTACCGGTGATATTGTTGAAAGACGATTGCTTATGCATAATGAACCCTCCTTCCGTCTGGAAGCTGGATTTATCGCAGAGCAAGTCCAATCACAAAAAAATCTTGTCACTGAAGCACATGAAGAAATTGTAAAGAAAAAAAAGAAAGTGTTTTTTATTGTACGATGGGATTTAAAAGATCCTGTACAAAGCTAAACATGAAGGGGCTAAACACGATTTTTCAGCCGCAAATATTTGTCTCGTTACATACGAACAGCCCGCTCCTTACGATATCACCGTGTCATCTAAGCTCATCACATGCAAATGTCCCAAAACCAAAGAAGAGCAAGCCTTTCCTGGTTTTGGGCTATATGTGTTGTAGATTATGCATTGGGTTCGAAGGTCTGACTTTTAATTTGTAGCTTCTGCTGGAACAGCCCCTAACTCATATTCTTCATGCAATGTTTGAGCCGCCTTTTCCATTTGGTCTTCATTTACGACTACAGAAATCTTAATTTCCGAAGTGCTCACCATTTTCACTTGAATTTGGTTTTTAGCAAGGATTTGGAACATCCGAGCTGCAACACCTGGGTTCGATACCATACCTGAGCCAACAATGGATACTTTCGCCAACTCAGCCTCATGCTCGATTCCTTCATAGCCAATTACCTGTCTATTCTGTTCCAATACTTCGATCGCATTATCTAAATCTTTCGTTTTAATCGAAAAAGATAGGTTGGTTTTATTTGTATCTGTTTGACTTTGGATAATAATATCCACATCGATTTGATGATTAGCCAAAACAGTAAAAATGGATGATAGTCCGTTTAATTCGTTACTTAAACCTAAAATCGTCAATCTTGTCATACCTTTTTCAAATGCCACACCACGTACAATCAGATTTTGTTCCATTGATACTTCCTCCTCAATTACTGTACCTTCCACGTTTTCCACACTTGAGCGAACCTCTAGCGCTACCCCATAATTTTTCGCAAACTCAACAGCACGTGGGTGTAAAACACCAGCTCCAAGGTTTGCCAATTCTAGCATTTCATCATAAGAAATAGAAGATAATTTTCGAGCATTAGGGACAAAGCGCGGATCTGATGTATACACTCCTGTTACATCTGTACAAATCAAACACCGTTCAGCTCCTAATGCTGCCGCAATCGCAACTGCTGTTGTGTCCGATCCACCCCGACCTAAAGTCGTGATTTCGCCTTCTTCGGTTACCCCCTGAAATCCAGCTGCTACCACTACCTTGCCTTCATCCAATCGTTTCTGAAGCATTGCCGTTTTAACATCCAAAATTCTAGCATTTGAGTGTATATTTTCGGTCACAATCCCAGCCTGCCAGCCTGTTAAGGAGATTGCTTCGAATCCTTTACTCGTCAATGCCATCGTTAGGAGTGAAATCGATACTTGTTCTCCCGTCGTAAGCAGCATGTCCATTTCGCGTTGAGCTGGTTTATCCGTAATCTGCTCTGCAAGTGAAAGTAATTGATCCGTTGTTTTTCCCATTGCGGAAACAACGGCTACCACATTTTTACCTTGTTTACGAATCTGGATGATTCGATCCGCGGCATTTTTAATTTTGTCTGTTGTACTTAATGAAGATCCACCAAATTTAATTACGATTGTGTCCATGTTCCAACCTTCCCTTTCCCTTTTTCAACCTTGATCGAAGCAACTGCTTTATTCCACAGAACAAAAGCGCAAGCGCCCGTTTAGCGACGTACAAACTTTTTAGGGGCCTGACGAGATAAAGGAAACACGATGAACCCGAAGGGTGAATCGATGTTGACTTATCGTAGGAAGGCACCGAAAGTTTGCTAGTCGCTGGGCGCTGGAGCCAGACGTCAATACCCACTTTTAGAACTTATCCACAAGCTAGAATTTTATAGTTTCCTAAGCAATAAAAAAGCAATGAGCGTTTATCCTCATTGCTTGTGAATTTGACTTATCAATACTTCAGATCACAACATGGGATAGCTCTCCAAAATGGTTTTCGCCATTTTGACAATCCTACATTTCTTAAACGTAGGACCAGCAGAGAAAATAACGGTTATTTCTCCACTTCGGCAAATCTCCCCTTTCAGAACCCTTCAAGGAAGCCCGTACTTCTCCAAGTTCTTACTCTTAAAGATTTGCGCCTCTATCTTTTTGAAATTTTCTACATTATAGCACTCCTATTCTTTCTTTTCAACTTGCTTTTGTAAATTTTCTTTTAATAATTCTGCCGTTTTAGTTGGTAAGCCGATTTGAATAAACTCCTCTACACTCGCTTCTTTCATCTTTTTAAGGGAACCAAAATGACGATGCAATAGTTTTTTCCTTGCTGGGCCAATCCCTTCAACCTCATCCAATATTGATTGGAAAGCAGATTTGCCATGTAACTGTCGATGAAAGGTGATGGCAAAACGATGCACCTCATCTTGAATTCTTTGTAATAAATAAAATTCTTGTGAGGTTCTCCCTAGTGGAATAACCTCTAGAGGGTCTCCGAATAGTAACTGGGAAGTTCGATGCTTATCGTCTTTAGCAAGTCCGGCAATGGGGATCTCAACATTTAACTCATTTTCTAATATATCTCTTGCCGCCTCAATCTGTCCCTTGCCCCCGTCAATTAAAATGAGGTCTGGTAAAGGTAATCCCTCTCGAAGGACTCTCGTATATCTTCTCCTTACAACTTCTCGCATGGATTCATAATCATCTGGGCCTTGAACGGTTTTAATTTTATATTTGCGATATTCTTTTTTCGCCGGTTTTCCATTAATAAAGACAACCATGGCAGATACGGGATCAGCACCCTGTAAATTGGAGTTATCAAAAGCTTCAATCCGGTATGGCGTATAAATCCCCATTGCTTCACCAAGCTTATCAATCGCAAGGACGGTTCGTTCCTCATCTTTTTCGATAAGGGAGAATTTCTCGTTTAATGCCATATGGGCATTTTTTGTTGCCAGATTGACAAGATCCTTTTTTTGTCCCTTTTTCGGCTGGAGAACTTTGACATTTAGGAGTTGTTCAGCTAATTCTTGATCCGCATTTTCTGGAATCAAAATTTCCCTTGGTTTAAAATGATTCGGCTGAGAATAAAATTGCCCCATAAACGTAAGAAATTCTTCTTCTTGCTCACCATATATAGGGAAAATGGAGACATCTCTTTCAATTAGTTTCCCTTGTCTCACAAAGAACACTTGAATACACATCCACCCTTTATCAATCGCATACCCAAATACATCGCGATTGATAAAATCAGCCGACATCATCGTTTGTTTCTCGATTGTGGTCTCGATACTAGAAATTTGATCACGATACTCTTTTGCGCGCTCAAATTCTAATTTTTCCGCCGCCACTTGCATTTTCTGTTGTAAATCGGCTTTTATTTCTTTATAACCGCCATTTAAAAATTTTGTAATCTCACTTGTTATATTTTTATACGTTTCCTGTGGGATTTCATTCACACAGGGCGCCAAGCATTGCCCAAGATGATAATATAAACACACACGATCAGGCAAGCTTTGACATTTTCGAAGAGGATAAAGACGATCAAGCAACTTTTTGGTTTCATTTGCAGCTTGTACATTCGGGTAGGGGCCAAAATATTTGCCTTTATCTTTTTTTACTTTACGCGTAATAATAAGGCGGGGGTGCCGTTCATTTGTTATTTTAATGTAAGGATAGCTCTTATCATCCTTCAACATGATGTTATATTTAGGATCATGTTTTTTAATCAAATTCATTTCTAAAATTAAAGCTTCGATATTAGAAGATGTCATGATATACTCAAAATCCTCAATCTCATTCACAAGACGCTGCGTTTTTGTATCATGCGAACCAGTGAAATAAGATCGCACTCGATTTTTTAAAACTTTTGCCTTTCCGACATAGATTATGGTCCCTTGCCGATCTTTCATTAAATAACAACCAGGTTGGTCTGGGAGAATTTCTAATTTATTTTTAATATGATCATTCATACCCTATCCCTCCTCTCTTTTCCGATTAAAAAATCCGGACGCTAGGCCCGGATTTTTGTCACATTAGATATGTTTATTTAAAAATTCTTCCAATGCTTCTTTCGGTTGGAAGCCTACTGTTTTATCAACTTCTTCTCCATCTTTAAAAACAAGCAAAGTTGGAATGCTCATGACACCGTATTTACCAGCAGTTTCTTGATTGTCATCTACGTTTAGTTTCACAATCTTTGCTTTTCCATCAAGTTCTGCATCCAATTCTTCCAATACAGGAGCAATCATTTTACATGGGCCACACCATGGTGCCCAAAAATCAACCAATACCACGCCTTCGCTAATTTCGGAGGCAAAGTTTTGATCTGTTACATGCGAAATAGCCATTTATACACCCTCCTTATATACATTCAAAACTTAAAGTCAGTATATCATTAGAAAGATGTACTTGCGAATTTTTTGCTTCATACTTTTCATATTCGGAGTGCTTAATTGGGATTTGGTTTAACTTACATTGTTCGCCTTTATTTTGCGAAATTCTTCCGTGAGAAGTGGAACAACCTCAAATAGATCCCCGACAATCCCATAATCCGCCACTTGGAATATATTCGCTTCAGGGTCTTTATTGATGGCCACGATGACCTTTGAGTTGGACATCCCAGCTAAATGCTGAATTGCACCCGAGATTCCACATGCTATATATAAATCAGGGGTGACGACCTTCCCTGTCTGACCAATTTGCAAGGAATAATCACAATAATCGGCATCACAAGCTCCTCGAGAAGCGCCTACGGCTCCCCCAAGAACATCAGCCAGTTCTTGTAAGGGTTTGAAGCCATCCGCACTTTTCACACCACGACCTCCAGCCACAACGACTTTGGCTTCTGCCAGGTCAACGCCTTCACTCGCTTTTCTAATCACTTCTTTAATTGTCATAGCAAGATCTTTCACCTCTACATCGATAGCCGCCACAGCACCTGTACGGGTATCATCCTTCTCGATTGCCTCGATGTTATTAGGGCGAATCGTGACAAAGATAAAATCCCCCACCATCTTTTTCCTTTCAAAAGCTTTTCCGGAATAAATAGGTCGTATGAAGGTCCATTGGTTATCAATATTCTCAATGGCTGTAATATCTGAAATGAGACCGACATTCAATCGGTTTGCAATTTTAGGGGATAAATCCTTCCCTAATGCGGTATGCCCCATAATCAAGACATCTGGTTGCTCTTTTTCTATCGCTGTAAGCAAACATTGGGAATATCCGTTAGAGGTATAGTGTTTTAATTGATCACTTTCTATTGTAATGACTCGGTCAGCACCGTAAGCAATAAGTTCTTGCGTATAGGATTGCACAGATTCTCCCATCAGCAACGCAATAATTTCTCCCCCGTCTGCTAACTGTTTTCCTGCGGCAATCGCCTCAAAGGACACATTTCGTAATACCCCTTCTCGCAATTCAGCTAATACGAAAACTTTTTTTCCCAACTTTACTCCCTCCTAGCCTTTTTTGATTTTAGAGTACTTTATTCAATAATGCCCCAAGTTCCTTAACTTGGTCTTGTAAGTCCCCTTGTAAAATTCGCCCTGCCTCCTTTTTAGGAGGTAGAAATCTTTCAATCGTTTCTGTTTTTACTTCCACATCTTCTTCCAGGTCTAAATCGTCTAATTCAAGCTCATCCAATGGTTTCTTTTTCGCTTTCATAATTCCTGGTAGTGAAGGGTAACGCGGATCATTTAAACCTTGTTGAGCCGTTACAAGTAAAGGCAACTTAGTCTCAATCATTTCTGAATCCCCTTCTACATCTTTTGTAACCGTCACCTTTTCTCCTTCTATGACTAACTTCGTAATAGTAGTGACATATGGGATATTTAAAATATCAGCTACACGAGGGCCAATCTGTCCCGAACCGCCATCAATCGCTACATTCCCAGCTAATATCAGATCTACCTCTTTGTCTTTTAAGAATTCGCCAATGATTTTACTGATTGAAAAAGCGTCAGTCTCATCTAAATCATCCGCAATATTAATCAAGGTAGCTCGATCCGCTCCCATTGCGAGAGCTGTTCTTAATTGCTTTTCAGCTTCTTCATCTCCGACTGTCATGACATGTACTTCTCCGCCATGCTCATCCCGTACACGAATAGCTTCTTCGATGGCATATTCGTCATAAGGGTTAATAATGAATTCAGCATCATCTTCCATAATTTGACCATTCGCAATCGTAATCTTTTCTTCCGTATCAAAAGTTCTTTTTAATAAGACAAAGATATTCATGTTTGCTTTAGTCTCCCTTTTTTATCGTATTGGCAATATGAATCCGCTTTAAAAATTAACAGAAAACGAGAGTGATAGTGAGGAGATTATCTCACTAAAACAACCCATCGCTTTCAAGTAACCACGTTTACCATCGTGCAAGAAGTGAGATTCATAAACTTTGAAATTACTTTCCCCTAATATTTTTCATATTGTGATCCTTCCTTCACTTGCTTAGCGCTGCTTACAACCTTGTAATAATAATTCATGGACTTGGGGTGCAAGCGAAACCAAGTCATACTTTTGATCATTCATCACCCAAGTCATCACAGTTTCATCCATTGTTCCAAAAATCATTTGCCGCACTAGTCTTACGTTTAGGTGAGCAGAAAACTCATTCTTTTCTTGCCCATGGCAAATAATATGATCAATTAAGTGTAAATAGTCTTTCAATACCTCATTTATTCTCTTTCTTAATTCTTTATTGGACTGTCTTAATTCCAATTGAGTGACGATGGCGAGATGACGATCATTCGATAATATATTGAAATGATTTTCGATCAGGACAAATAATTTTTCAGAAGCAGTTTCTTTCGTCTGAATAGCTGCTCTCATCTTTTCAATGAATAGTCCCATTTTTTCACGAAAAACAGAAATCAATATATCCTCCTTATTTTCAAAATAAAGATAAATAGTCCCATCCGCGACACCAGCTTGTTTCGCAATCTTAGAAACTTGCGATTGATGATAGCCATTTTCTGCTATGACTGTTACAGCCGCATCGACGATTTGTTTGTACTTCGGTTTGTTCCTTTTCAACGACTTCACCTTTTCTACATAATAAATGAATGATTATTCATTCATACCTCTATCATAATAACTAGAATACAATCTGTCAAATCATAATTCATAAGAGCAAAGGAAACGGATTTATGCGCTTTCGTACGCTTTTATGATGCAGTGAGTGGGATGTTCTTTCTCGATACAGTTAAAAGCCAAATGGTTCCTCACTTCATTTGGCTTTTACCTAAAATAAATTTTAATGTTGTCTCTTTTTCTTTTCTTCCTCTATTAATGTCCTACGCAATATTTTTCCAACTGCCGTTTTAGGTAATTCTTTACGAAATTCATATTCTTTCGGTACTTTATAAGCAGCGATAAACTTTCTTGCATATTCATCTAATTCTTTCTCAGTTACAACTGCGCCTTCCTTTAGAACCACATATGCTTTCACTGTCTCCCCTCTATAAGGATCAGGTATACCAGCTACAACTAATTCCTGAATTGCTGGATGTTCATATAAAACCTCCTCAATTTCTCTAGGATAAATATTATATCCACTCGCAATGATCATATCTTTTTTTCGATCGACGACGAAAAAATATCCATCCTTATTCATATATCCCATGTCTCCAGTAAATAGCCAACCATCTTTCAAAGTTTCAGCTGTATCTTCCGGACGGTTCCAATAACCTTTCATGACTTGCGGTCCTTTGACGACAATTTCGCCAATTTGCCCATGTGGAGCTTCTTTTCCTGTTTCTGCCGAGACAATCATGGCGTCAGTATCTGGCCAAGGAACTCCGATACTCCCCTTCACATATTCCTGCCCCCATATGAAATTGGCATGAGTAACAGGCGAAGATTCTGTTAAGCCATATCCCTCTACAAGCTTTCCACCGGTAATTTTTTCAAAATTTTGTTGAACTTCAACTGGAAGCGGCGCAGAGCCACTTATACAAGCTTCTATCGAGGAAAGATCATATTTATTGCGATCTGGATGATTTAATAACCCGATATAAATGGTGGGTGCTCCCGGAAAAATGGTCGGCCTCTCCTTATGAATGGTTTTAAGCGTTGTTTTTGCATCAAATTTCGGCAGCAAAACCATTTTATAGGCTTGCATAATCGATAAAATTAAAACGGTTGTCATCCCATACACATGAAAAAAGGGCAGAACACCAAGAATCGTTTCTTCTGCTGGTTTTGCTTTATAAATCCAAGCCTGACAAGCCGTCGCATTCGCGATTAAATTTTTATGTGTAAGCATAACCCCCTTTGGATACCCTGTTGTTCCACCAGTATATTGGAGAAGGGCTAAATCGTTTTCATAATCAAAATCCAGTTCAATCGGCGATAGTGATCCAACTTCTATCACTTTTTTGAAAAGATGCGTATTTCCTTCATGATTCAATTGAATGACAATCCCTGTATCTTTTTTCTGGATAAAAGGATAAATAAGATTCTTTGGGAATGGTAGATAGTCTTTGATAGCGGTTACAACGATGTGTTCAAGTTTTGTTTGTTTGATCACCTTGGAGATGCGCGGATATAAAATGTCAAGGGCAATGATGATCTTTGCTTGGGAGTCTTTCATTTGGTATTCAAGTTCTCGCTCTGTGTAGAGCGGATTCGTTTGGACAACAACGGCACCTGTAAATAGACTTGCATAATAGCTAATCACGTATTGCGGACAGTTCGGTAACATAATTGCAATTCGATCGCCTTTCTTTACACCTAATCCTTGTAAATAATTGGCCATTTTAAGAACACTTTCATATAACTCCTGAAAGGTCATTTCCTTTCCCATAAAATGAATCGCTACTTTCTCGGGGAAATTTCTGGCTGTATCGATTAAATAAGATTGCACTGTTCTTGGTTCATAATCCAGTTTTGTCGGGATAGATTTAGGATACATTTTCAACCAAGGCCTACTTTCCATACAACCCCTCCTAATTTTCAGTGAAACTTCAAGCAACGGTGTCCTAGACCTTTAAATATTCTTCCATTCATTCATCGTTTAAAGCGAATCCCCTTACAAAGGTTCCCTAGGTAAAAAAGTTAAGAATGTTACAATTCCTTCTTCAGTATATTATATTGCATTCAAACGTACAAATGATAATGTTTTATATTTACTAACACTATTAAAAAATAGTAAATAAATATTCAAATAGTTAGAATTTAAAATCGATATTGACAACCAGATTATGAATAAATATAATTACAAATAAATAAATATACATATTTGCGATATTTTCAGGGGGAAAACGAATGGAACATATGGGGTTTTTATCATTAGTACCACCAATATTAGCTATTATCCTAGCCATTATTACAAGGAATGTGATTATTTCTTTATTTTCTGGTGTATATATCGGAGTGCTCTTCATCGTAGGTGGACGCCCACTGGAAGCTACCATGACGACAATTGGAGATTTTTTATTTCCTCAATTAACCGATAGTTACAATGCTGCAGTTTTAGTTCTTCTCTTTTTCATTGGCGGTTTTGTTGCGCTAATGGAGAAATCAGGTGGCGGTGCGGCATTAGCTGAAAAGTCGACAAAACTAATCAATACCCGTGCTAAAGCTCAGGTTTCCGCATGGTTGGGCGGAATTATTATTTTCTTTTCAGATTTAGGTACACCTCTAATTGTTGGGCCCGTTTTTGAAAAGATTTTTGATAAATTAAAAGTTTCACGGGAGAAATTAGCCTGGATCCTTGACTCGACATCATCACCAGTTGCCGTGTTAATTCCGTTTATTGGCTGGGGTGTTTATATTATGGGTTTAATGAAGAATGAATTCGACAATATGGAACTAGCTATTTCGGAATTTGATGCCTTTCTTCAAGTCATTCCATTTCAATTTTATGCGATTCTTACGGTTTTAATGATACCTTTAATTGCGTTCACGAAGCTTGACTTCGGTCCAATGGCGAAAGCTGAGCATCGAATCCAAGCAACTGGACAACTTTATTGGCCCAATTCAACACCACTTAGAAAACCTGAAAAAGAGAAACTAGTAAACCAACAAAATAGTCGAGCCATTATGGTGTGGTTACCGCTTTTAGTCTTGTTTACAACTTTATTCGGTCTACTCATTTCGAAAGGCTTCCCGTTTGAACCTGTTCCAGGTGAAGATTTTAGAATTGCCTTAAGTACAGCCTACTTATTTGCCGCTGTTACATTAGCTTTACTTATGATCGGTTTTAAAGTGAAAAAGTTTGGTGAAGTTGTTGATATTTATACAAGTGGAATGCAAAAGATGGTTTATGTAACTGTCACATTAGTTTTAGCTTGGGCTCTTGGTAAAGTCATTAGTGAGATGGGGACGGCGGAATACGTAGTTGAACTATTGCAAGGTAAAATACCTGGCTTTATTATTCCAGCTCTTTTATTTTTAGTTGGGGTGGGAATGTCACTTGCTTCTGGTAGTTCTTGGGGAACGTTTGCCATTATGTTACCGATTGCGATCCCGATGGCTGTTGGCCTCGACGCTCCGATGATGGTTTGTATTGGCGCTGTTTTATCAGGTGGAATATTCGGTGATCATTGTTCCCCCATTTCAGATACAACCATTCTTTCCTCAACAGGGGCGGGAGCGGACCATATCGATCATGTCAAAACCCAGATTTACTATGCCTCTGTTAATGCCGTCATCGCATTGATTGGTTTTATTATAGCCGGGGTAACGGAAAGTGCCTATACCATCATTATCACGATTCTTCTTTTGATTATAACAGTATTCAGTTTAGCAAAATATCAATCTAAAAAAGCAACTGCTTAAAATGAAAAGAGTGTCGCAAAGAACCAGTAGCCCTTTGCGACACTGTTTTTATATACGAACTAAATAAATTACGCCAAGTATGAAGAAGATCGCGCCTACTACTAACAGCACTTTAGCCAGTTTCTCCACCTACATTACCCCACCCTTATTGAATGTTTGCACCAATGATGTATGAAAGCCCGATCGAAATCACCATTGAAATAAACCCGACCGCACGATTGTCATTTTCAATCTCTGTATCAATATTAAATTTTGGTGTTAAAAATTCAAAAATGAAATAGCCTGTTAACAACAGAAAGAAGCCAAACACTCCCCAACCGATCATAATAAATAATGAATCATGATGAAGAATCGAATGCCTAAAAACATTCGCGATCCCAAAAATTTTTCCTCCGGTTGCCATGGCAATGGAAATATTTCCATTTTTAATTTCTTCCCAATTTTTATACTTCGTTACGATTTCAAATATAAACAAGAATAAAACCATACAAAGCACAGAGACTGTATAATACCCTGCTGTCTGCACAACTGAGTTCTCCCAAAATGAAGTCGCCATTATTCATCTCCCTCCTAAGTAAAGCGCAAGCGCACGTTTAGCGACGTACAAATTTAAAGACTTCTGACGAGATAAAGGAAACACGGCGAAGAATGAGCCGATGTTGACTTATCGTAGGAAGAAGGCGTAAATTTGCTAGTCGCTGGGCGCTGGAGCTGGATCCAGCAATAGCCTAAATTTATACTTTCTTATCCTCTAAGTAAAGCGCAAGCGCACGTTTAGCGACGTACAAACTTAGTCCATAAGGATGAACGGCTAAAGGCGCGCCGTCCTGGCGCAACGCTGTTCTGTCCCACATCCTGTGGGCCCCCGTCCTGACCAATATTTGTTGGCCTTATTTAAATTCGACTACTGTCACGCCACTCCCGCCTTCTCCTGCTTCCCCTAATCTTATACGTTTCACAGAACGAAGTTGTTTCAAATAATCCGTAATTCCTTTCCGTAACACGCCTGTTCCTTTTCCATGGATGATAGATACACGCGGATAACCAGCCAATAAGGCGTCATCGATATATTTCTCCACTTTGAGCAAGGCATCTTCCAATCGTTCTCCGCGCAAATCCAATTCCAAACCAACATGATGATCTCGGCCTTTTATGGTCGCCATTGGCTTCGTTTCTTTCTTTTGCTCTGATTGAATAAACTCCAAATCACTCTCTTTTACTTTCATCTTCATAATGCCAATTTGCACATTCCATTCTTTTTCCGCTACTTTTTCAATCAGATGACCTTTTTGGCCAAAACTCGTTACTTTTACTTCGTCCCCAGGCTGGAATTCGAAGTTTTTCTTTTCCTTTTTTCCCTTTGCTGCTTGTTTATCTAGTGAGGGTATAGCATTCTCTAATCGATGTCTTGCTTCAATCAATTCATGTTCCTTTACTTGGGCCCCACTCTGAAAGCGCAGTTGTCGTAAGTCTTTCATGACCTCTTCTGCTTCACTTTTCGCCTTCTCAATTATAGCAGTTGCTTTATTTTCAGCGCGCTCATACATCTCTTGTTTTCTTTCATAAAACTCGATCATTTGCTTTTGCATATCTTGGTGAAGCTTTTCTGCAGCCTTTAAATATTCATGTGCTTCTTTATATTCTTCTTCCGCATCGTGACGACTTTTCTCTAATGAAGCGATCATACTTTCCACTTCATTACTTTCTGCATCAATCAATTTTTTCGCATTTTCAATCGTCCATTCAGACAGACCCAATCGCTTAGATATTTCAAAAGCATTACTTCGGCCGGGAACACCGATTAATAATCTGTAAGTCGGCCGCAATGTTTCAACATCAAACTCCACACTGGCATTGATCGCACCTGGTCGATTAAATCCATATGCTTTTAGCTCCGGATAATGGGTGGTAGCAATCACGTGAGCACCACGTTGGTAGACCTCATCGAGAATAGAAATGGCGAGGGCGGCTCCTTCTTGTGGGTCTGTTCCAGCCCCTAATTCATCAAATAAAACAAGACAATCATGATCCACCTTTTTTAAAATATCCACAATATTGACCATATGAGATGAAAATGTACTTAGGCTTTGCTCAATCGATTGTTCATCCCCTATATCGGCAAATACCTCTGCAAATACGGCGACCTCTGAACCTTCTGCAGCAGGGATAGATAAACCCGCTTGCGCCATAAGTGTTAGTAACCCCACTGTTTTAAGTGTGATCGTTTTCCCACCCGTATTAGGCCCGGTAATCACCATTGTCGTATACTCGCCACCAAATTCGATATCATTCGCAACAGCCTCTTCCATTTTTAATAAAGGATGGCGAGCTTGAAATAACCGAATGATCCCTTTTTCGTTCATCACTGGTTTTGTTGCTTTTATTTCTTTACCAAAGCGGGCTTTTGCGAAAATAAAATCTAAATCACCCAATACTTGAACAATTTGCTGCAATTCTTCCGCCACTTCCGCGACATTCCCTGATAACTGAGCAAGGATCTTCTCAATTTCTTGCCTTTCCTTTAACTGCAATTCCTTTAGCGAATTATTAAGGTCTACGACAGCTTGTGGCTCAATAAATAAGGTTTGCCCTGAAGCAGATTGATCGTGCACAATCCCCCCATAATGCGTGCGATATTCCTGCTTAACCGGAATGACATAACGATCATTTCTGATTGTAATAATCGCGTCAGATAACATTTTTTGCGCATTCTGCCCTCGGGTAAAACCTTCCAATTTCCCCCGTATACTTCCTTCAGTTCTTCTTACCTGTTGGCGTAAACTCCGCAATGTTTGACTTGCCGAATCAAGGATTTCCCCCGTTTCATCAACCGCATTTTTAATCATTTTTTCCAGTTCACTTAAAGGAATGATTTGTTCCGATTTCCCTGCTAAGATAGGAATGTCAACTTCATTTTCAAGCAATTCTTCAATAAAACGTTTTATAGATCGTGAAGCGTGAACCGTACTAGCAATGTGCATCAATTCTAATGGATTGAGCACACCGCCGATCACCGATCTTTTCACATGTGGTCTGATATTAAAAATCCCATCCAATGGAGCATGACCTTTTAAACGAAGAGCATGCGATGCCTCATCTGTTTCTGCTTGCCTTTGAACAACTTCATCAAAGGAGCTTATTGGGCGTAAATCTCGAACCTTTTCTACCCCCAACACAGAGGATGTATGGCCTTCTAATTGTGTTAAAATTTTATCAAATTCTAATGTCTTTAGTATCTTATCATTCATGGAGTTGGACTCCCCCCTAGTTTTCACTCTACTTATTTCTTCTTAAAAATTGCAGCAATTCCTCTAGTGGCAACGCATTAAGAACAGAAGAAGCTGGAAGCCAACCTTTCCTAGCGGATGATATCCCCACTTTCATGTATTCAAGGTTTTCTTTATTATGGGCGTCTGTATTAATCGCTATTTTGACCCCTGCCTTGTGCGCCATTCGAATATTCGTCGCAGAAAGGTCAAGGCGTGCAGGATTCGCATTTAATTCTAAAGCTGTACCGGTTTGTCTGGCAAGCTCAATTAATAGCGGCATATCGACATCATATCCATCCCGTCTGCCAATTAAGCGCCCTGTTGGATGAGCAATAATATCAACATATGGATTTTCCAGCGCATTTTTGAGGCGCTCCATGATTTTAGCTTGTGGCTGGGAAAAGCTTGAATGGATGGAAGCAATGACAAGGTCTAACTCCGCTAATAAATCATCCGCATAATTGAGGCTTCCATCTGGCAGTATATCCATTTCAACCCCAGCTAAAATCGTAATATCGTGGTACTTCTCATTTATTTTTCGAATTTCCTCTATTTGACTCCTTAATCGATCAGGTGAAAGCCCATTCGCCACTTTAAGAAATTCGGAGTGGTCTGTGATCGCCATATATTGGTACCCTTTTCTTCGACATGCCTCAACCATTTCTTCGATCGAGTAGGCACCATCTGACCAAGTTGTATGCATGTGTAGATCACCTTTTATATCGTCGATTTCAATAAACGAAAGATCCGCATGATAATCATCTATTTCCTTGCCATCCTCTCTTATTTCAGGTGGAATCAAAGGCAATTGAAAATGATGATACAGTTCAGCTTCCGACGAAAAAGTCTGCATCTGCCCCGTCTCCGTCTTCTCTACTCCATATTCACTAATTTTTTCATTTTGTTCTTTTGCACGCTGCCGCATCCGGATATTATGTTCCTTTGAACCTGTAAAATGATGCAAAGCCGAGGCAAACTCTTCTGGTTGTACAAGGCGAAAATCAACTGAAACTTGGAATTGTCCTGATAGAATCAATGTAATCTTTGTATCGCCACTAGCCGTAGCATCTTGCACACCGGGCATTGTTAATAAAGCATTTTTCACAGTTTGACCATGTTCAGTCGCAATAACATAGTCTAAATCTTTCATAGTTTCCTTCATTCGTCTTAAGCTTCCAGCACGAGAAAACTCGCTCACTTCCTTGATTTTCCGTAGGTATTGCTCAATACTTTCTGCAATAGGTAACATGTAGGCAATTGGAAGACGGTCTGGTTGACTTCCCGCCCCTGCAATCGCTTCTAAAATCTTCTCTTGAGTTTTTTTTCCGAAACCTTTTAAGCCGGCTACCTGATTACTTTCACAGGCTGCTTTTAAAGTTTCAATGTCCACAACTCCTAATTCTTGATACAATCGGGAAATTTTCTTTCCACCAAGTCCAGGTAGCTGTAATAGAGGGATTAACCCCTTTGGAACTTCTTCTTGCAAAGAAGATAAAACGCTAGAATGTCCCTGGGATATATATTCTTCAATCACAGCTTCCGTTCCTTTTCCAATCCCGGGTAACTCAGCAAAGTGGGAAATTTCGGACAGACTGCGATCATCTGCTTCTAAAGCAAAGGCAGCCTTACGAAAAGCTGAAATTTTAAATGGATTTTCTCCCTTTAATTCCATATATATAGCAATCTGTTCAAGCAGACGAATGACATCTTTTTTGTTTATACTCATATTTATCACCAACCACTCAACATTCTTCCTTAACATATTCTATCAAAACCAATTGTAAAAAGAAAAACTTCCCTTTCAAAAAGAGAAGTTTTGCTTATCACTTAATAGAAGCGCATGATAGATGAACCGCTGTAGACACAACTTCTTAAAGTATCAATCTAGCACATCCCCTACACCTTAGCTATCCTAACTCTGAACAAAGTCAATCCACCATTTTTTGATTTCGGCCGAAAAATAAGGTGTATGCTTTAAAATCATTTCAGATAAGGCGGAACCTTCCAGAGCTGTTTGAATAGAGGCCATTGGAACTAATGCAGCAATGTACAAGAGAATAAACATAAATAAATAGATTTCCATTGCCCCCAAAACTCCACCAGCGCTAATATTCAGCCATTTAATTACGGGCAAACTAGCGACAATATCTAAGGCAGACCCAATGATTCCTAACACAATTCTAGTCGCAATAAAAATGATCACAAAGGCAATCGCCCGATAAAAAGCCTCATCAAAATTGGAACCATCTAAAAACATTTTAAAACCATTTTCCGAACCTAAATCAGGATACGGGATCCAAAGTCTTAATTTTGGAGCAACTGTATCATAATACAAATAAGCTACAACAAAAGAAACAACGAACCCGATCATATGAATCAATTGTAAAATGAAACCTCTCTTTACTCCTATGAGAAAGCCCGCTATTAATAACACTATTAAAGCCAAATCTAACATAATTGGTCATTCCTTTATACGATTAAGTTCTTGCAGAATTCGTTCATACTCTTCTTGTAATTTCATATATTCATGAATTGAATTAACTGCTGTTAATACTGCTAATGTTTCAGTATTCAAATTTGGATTAATCGAGTTGATTTCGCGCATTTTTTCATCGACAATTCCTGCAACGTCCTTCATATGATCAGGGGATTCAGTTCCTGTGATTGTATACTGTTTTCCATAAATCACAACAGAAACTCTTACCTTCTCTTGACCAGACATTTCTTTTCCCCTCTTTTCGATAAAATCCTACAACATATCATATCATGAATGAAAACAGATGGGAATAAGAAAAAGTTGATGATCTTATTCTGCTTTTACTTTTTATTTAGTGAAATTTTTGCAGTTCCTTGTTTTAATTATATTTATGTTAAACTTATCTTAAGGATTCTTTAAGAGGATGTTCAAAAAGTAAGGATCAAAGGCTAAATTCGCGACAACAATCGCCACGCCTTTGTGACCTGCGTCCTGCAGGCCTCGGTAAAAATGACACTGCGAATTTCTTCGTTGGCTTGCTTCTCCGCTCCTTGGAAAAGAAAACTACTTTTCCGGCGTGCGATGCTGATTCAGGGAAGCTTTCCTTGTGCTCGAAACTGCGCCGCCTCGAACTTTCGACGCACAGGAAGTGCTAGTGTCGGCGTAGCTGACAGGACGTCAGCGTAGTCGCCGACGGGTCCTTTTTATCCTCCTTTTTGAACACGCACTTTAAGGGTATTTATTAGAAAGGGAAGTGATTGGTTGGCAAATACAGTTATTCAGGTAAATCAAGCTGAAATCGAAAAAATGAAGAGCTATTATGAACAATATTTGAAAGCAAACAATCCGCCGGGAAGTGTGTTTTCGGCTAAAAAACAAGGCTGCACGATTACAGCCTATCGGTCTGGAAAAGTCATGTTCCAAGGGGCAGGGAATGAAGCTGAAGCAAAACAATGGGGAGAGGTACTTCCAACAAAGAAAACTGTTCCCTCCAAAAAGAAATCGTCCGGCACCCCTTTGCCTGCTAATATTTCATCTTTATCTGTGATTGGTTCAGACGAAGTTGGTAAAGGAGATTATTTTGGCCCAATGACCGTTGTGGCAGCTTATGTGAAAAAAGAACAGCTTCCTCTTGTCAAAGAATTAGGTGTACAAGATTCAAAAAATCTAACAGATACAGAAATTGTCAAGATTGCGAAGGATCTCTTAACATTTTTACCATATAGTCTCTTAACATTACCAAATGAAAAATATAATCAACTGCAGTCTTCTGGGATGACACAAGGGAAAATCACGGCTAGATTACATAATCAAGCTTTGAATCATCTACTCAAGAAAATAGAACCTGAAAAACCGGATGCGATTCTTATCGACCAATTTGCAGAGGCACCTGTCTATTACCGGCATCTACAAGGAGTTAAAGAAGTGTGCCGAGAGAATGTTTATTTTAGTACAAAAGCGGAAAGTATACATCTTTCCGTTGCGGCTGCCTCCATCTTAGCTCGTTATGCTTTCTTAAAAGCGATGGATCAACTAAGTCAAAAAGCCGGATTTAAGTTAACAAAGGGAGCTGGCCCTAAAGTAGACCAAGATGCCGCTCGTCTGATTAAATCTCATGGTTTAGATGCTCTTCATAAGTTTACGAAAATGCATTTTGCCAACACGAATAAAGCGAGAAAAATCGCAAGAGTATAAATATAAAAAGGTAGAAACAACTCAGATCGCCCGAGTCGTTTCTACCTTTTTGTGTTGCCTGCTAGATCCTATCCCCTGAGTTCTGCTCCCGCTTTATCTTTTACTGCTGTTAATACTTTTTCATGTGCTTTCACTACTTCTTCATCCGTTAATGTTCTTTCAGGATCTGCATAAATTAACGAGAAAGCAATTGATTTTTTCCCTTTTTTCATATGTTCCCCTTCATATAGATCAAATACCTTAATCGATTTTAGAAGTTTTCCACCAGCTTCTTGGATAATATTTTCCAGAGTGCCAGCCGTCACTGTCGTATCGACAACAAGGGCAATATCTCTTGAAATCGATGGGAATTTAGGAATTGGCACATATTTTAATTCAGGTAGATTATAGTGGAAGATCGGTTCAGCCTTGATTTCAAATACATACGTATTTTTTAGATCCCATTCTTTTTCCATTGTTGGATGAAGTTCACCAACAAAGCCAATCACTTCACCGGTAAGGACAATTTCTGCGGTTCTCCCTGGATGCATACCATCTATTTTCGCTGCACGCCATTCTACTTTGTCCGCTACACCCATTCTTTCAAACAGTCCTTCTAAAATCCCTTTGGCTACATAGAAATCAACTGGTTTCTTTTCACCTTGCCAGGCATTCTCTACCCACAAACCTGTTAAGGCACCTGCAATATGTTCCTGTTCATCAGGTTGCTGATTTTGCCCGTTATTAAGAAAAACAGAACCTATTTCATAAAAACCAACTGTTTCTTGTTGCCTGGCGATATTGTACGCGACAGATTCTAAGAGTTGCGGAATAATACTCATTCGCAAACAGCTATGCTCCTCACTCATAGGCATCGCTAGTTTCACGGGTTCCCGTGTTTCGAGCGCAAATTGGGGGGACTTTTCTTCGGAAGTCAAAGAATAGGTGAGCGTTTGATAAAGTCCCGCTCCTTCAAGGTAATCCCTTGCTGATCGGCGTTTTTCCTGATCTTTCGTTAACCCACCAGAAGTAGCGGCCCCCTTCGGCAAAGTCTTCGGTAAGAGGTCATAGCCATATAAACGTGCCACTTCCTCAATCAAATCTTCTTCAATCGTAATATCTCCACGACGAGGAGGCGCAGTCACTGTAAAAGTCCCCTCTTCGACAGATGCCTCAAATTGTAACCTTCTAAAAATTGAAAGCACTTCAGACTCAGTAATCTTCGTTCCTAATACGCGGTTTATTTTGTCCAATGTAATGGAGAGAGTGACAGGTTCAATCGTTAAATGATCATCCTCTACCCGTCCTTCTAACACCTCTCCCCCTGCAAGCTCTGCCATAAGCTTAGCTGCTCGTTCTGCTGCGGGACGAACACGGGTAGGATCCACTCCTTTTTCATATCTAGCACTAGCTTCACTTCTTAGGCCGTGGCGTTTAGAAGTCGCGCGAACAGATGGGCCGGCAAAATAAGCCGATTCAAGTAAAACAGTCGTGGTTTCACTCGTTACTTCAGATTCCTCCCCACCCATAACGCCAGCTAGGGCAATAGGTTCAGAACCATTCGTGATCACCATCTGCTCACTCGTCAGTGTTCGTTCCACACCATCAAGCGTCACCAGTTTCTCCCCTTCATGGGCAAGCCTCACAACGACTTCTTTCGAACCCAATTTATCATAATCAAAAGCGTGAAGCGGCTGACCGTATTCCAATAAAATATAATTGGTAATATCCACCACATTATTATGGGGGCGGATTCCGGCAGACATAAGACGCGTTTGCATCCATAACGGGGATGGACCTATTTTCACATTGCGTATCACTTTGGCTGTATATAAAGGATTTTCCTCGCTCGCCTCAACCTTAACCGCAATATAGTCTTCGGTCTTTTCCGAGCCGGCCTCAAGTTCTGTTTCCGGTAATTTGATTTTATGATCAAGGATGGCCGCTGTTTCATAGGCTACGCCAAGCATGCTAAGCGCATCGGCACGGTTCGGAGTAAGATCAAGCTCTAATACTTCATCATCTAAGTTCAATAATGCTAAGGCATCCGCTCCAACTTCTACGTCATTAGGAAAGACAAAGATTCCCTCTGCAAATTCCTTAGAAACGAGTTTCCCTTCTATTCCTAGTTCCTGAAGGGAACAGATCATTCCATTTGAAACTTCGCCACGTAATTTCGCTTTCTTAATTTTAAAATTTCCTGGAAGAACTGCACCAACCTTCGCAACAGCTACCTTCTGATCTTTCGCGACATTAGGTGCGCCACAGATAATTTGCACAGGCTCCTCTTCCCCTACATCCACTAAACATTTATTTAATTTATCAGCTTCTGGATGTTTTTCACATTCAAGTACATGGCCCACGACAACATTTTTCACGCCTGCACTTTTTTGTTCAACGCCATCGACTTCAATTCCACTTCTCGTAATTTTTTCTGCTAATTCAGTTGCGGATACTCCTGCAAGATTGACATATTCTTGCAGCCATTTATAAGAAACAAGCATTTTTTATCCTCCTATCCCTATTCTTGCACCGAAAATTGTTGTAAGAACCGAATATCATTTGTATAGAAATGCCGAATATCATCAATTCCATATTTCAGCATGGCAATCCGTTCAGGACCCATACCAAAGGCAAAACCAGTATATTTCTCCGGATCAAATCCAGACATCTGCAGAACATTCGGATGAACCATCCCTGCCCCTAATATTTCGATCCAGCCAGTTTGTTTACAAATTCGACATCCGGATCCAGCACAAATTTTACAGGAGATATCCATTTCTACGGATGGTTCTGTAAAGGGAAAGAAGCTTGGACGTAGACGGATTTCGCGATCTGCTCCAAACATTTTCTTCGCAAAGACATCTAGCGTTCCCTTCAAATCTGCCATTGTGATATTCTCATCAACAACAAGTCCTTCGATTTGGGTAAACTGATGGGAATGAGTCGCATCGTCATGATCACGACGATATACTTTACCAGGACAAATAATTTTGATTGGCCCTTTTCCTTCATGTTTTTCCATTGTGCGTGCTTGAACTGGTGATGTCTGTGTCCGCATTAACAATTCTTCTGTGATATAGAAAGTATCTTGCATATCTCTTGCTGGATGACCTTTTGGCAAATTGAGCGCCTCGAAATTATAATAATCTTTTTCCACTTCTGGACCCTCTGCCACTTGATACCCCATGCCAATAAACAAATCTTCAATTTCCTCAATGATTTTCGTTAATGGATGGCGGCTACCTGTTTTGACTGGTCTACCCGGTAAAGTGACATCGATCGTTTCGGATTCTAACTGTTTTTGAACAGCAGCCTTCTCTAAGTCATTCCGTTTTTCCGTAATCACTTCTGATATGTTTTCTCTAATTGTGTTCGCTAAAGCCCCAATCTTTGGTCGTTCCTCAGCGGATAATTTTCCCATTCCTCGTAAAACCTCTGTAATAGGACCTTTTTTTCCTAGATAAGAAACACGGAGATCGTTTAGTTCTTTTAAATTGGATGAACTTCTAATCTTTTCTAATGCTTCTGATTTAAGTTCCTGCAACCTTTCTCTCACTTTGCAGATTCCTCCTTATGTTTTTTTCTAAAATAAAAACCTCATCCCTAAAAAAGGGACGAGGTTTGTCGTCGCGGTACCACCCTTATAAACACGCCAAGCATGTTCACTTCATTCTCATAACGGCAAGTGCCGGTGTATCTTTACGTAACGATGTTCAAAAAGGAATTTTAACTTTTTAAACACAATAAAACGGTCCTGATACCAACTCGGGAGGTGAACTTCATTTGGTTTTGGCAAAAAATGCTTCCAGTCAAGGCATTTTCTTCCTAAATGCTTCCCCCAAACTACTCTTCTCCGTCGACGTCTTTCGATTATTTAGATATTCACATTATAGCCGTTTCGGCTCATGAATTCAAATCGATTTTCTCAAATGATACAGCAAGATGCCGGTAGCAATGGAAACATTGAGAGATTCACTTTGCCCATAGATGGGAATATATAAATTTTGGTCTGTTTTTTCAAGAATTTCTCTCGAAACACCTGACCCTTCATTTCCAACCACAAGGGCGAAGGATTTCGCTGGCGTGATGGATTGGAAATCCACTGCTTTTTCTAGTGCCGTACCATAAAGAGGAACTTCATTTTGTTTTATTTGGTTTACCCAATTCGATAAATTTCCGGATTCAATCGTAAGGTGAAAATGGCTACCTTGTGCTGATCGGATCACTTTCGGATTGTAAACATCCCCAGATCCCTCTCCTAAAATCACAACATCCACACCCGCTGCATCCGCTGCCCGAATGATGGTACCAATATTACCAGGATCTTGCACACCATCCATTAAAAGGAAGCGAGCATGTTTAGTAAAATCAACTTTCGTATTTCTTTTTTTACATACGGCAAAGATTCCTTGAGGGCTTTTTGTATCAGAGATATGCTGGCTAATTTCTTCGGAAATAGTGAACACCGATATTTTTTCGTGATTTAATGACCAAGCATTTGAAATCGTCTTATCCTCTTGGATCATTATTTCGACGACCTCATTTGTTTTCAATGCTTCTAGTATTAAATGCTCCCCTTCAATTAAGTAGGTTCCTGTTTGATCGCGAAATTTCTTCGAAAGTAGTTTTTTCCATAATTTGACTTTTTCATTTTTTGTCGACTTTATATATTCCATATCTTTCAAGCCTTTCCAAAGTTTCTTCCTTCATTATACATATATACAACTTATTTGAGAAAAACTAAACATCACATCTACTATAAAGGAGCCATGATCATGGATTTAAATTTACGTAAAGCAGTTATTCATAATGTTTCAGGCAATGACCAAGCCCAATTAAAAGAAACCATTGTCGATGCGATTCAACGTGGAGAGGAAAAAATGTTACCTGGACTAGGGGTCTTATTTGAAGTGATTTGGGAAAATGCAGATGCCAGGGAGCAAAGTATGATGCTCGAAACATTGGAGCAAGGATTAAAATAAACATCCATTAAAAAGCCGAAGTTAAGAACTTAATATTGACCTGAATCTGGTTTATGGATTCAGGTTTTTTTATGGATTGTTCTAAAATCGAAGTGATCAACATTGAACAAGCGTTTAACTAAAATAGAACAACTCCTGATTGAAAGCCAACTAAAACGGGTAAGCCATTTTATACAGGTTTTGAATGTGGAGGAGTTAATATGGATACAAGTATTACCGTTAAAGTTATTTCCGGATTAATGATCTTGTTGTTAATCATTCGTCTTTTAGGAAAAAAGGAACTATCTCAATTCACTCCATTCGATTTCGTTTATCTTCTAGTAATTGGTGGTTTCTTAGAGGAATCCGTTTATGATGAAAAAGTTAGCGTCTGGGAAGTCCTTTACACGATTATATTATGGGCGATTTTAATTTATTTCATCGAAGCAATCGTACGTAAATTTGATAAAATCAAGCCAATCATCAAGGGAGAGCCCGCCATTATTATTAATGATGGAGAGCTAAATATTAAAGAACTTAAAAGAAATAAATTAGAATCAGAACAGCTTAGAACCATGCTCCGTCAACAGGGGATATTTTCGAT
This sequence comes from Bacillus subtilis, assembly GCF_008764245.1. GTDB lineage: Bacteria > Bacillota > Bacilli > Bacillales > Bacillaceae_C > Lederbergia > Lederbergia ruris. The sequence continues at coordinate 36,824 of NZ_VTQV01000022.1, read as the reverse complement.
CAAAGAATTAAAATTTGCTATTCTAGAGCCAAATGGTCAATTAAGTATAATGAAAAATGAGGCCTATTCTCCTGTGACAGCAGAAATGTTACATCTTCACCCGGCTAAATCTTCCTTATCTCACCTACTTATTGATGAAGGAAGAATAAAAGAAAAAAACCTTAAATTCATCGATAAAGACAGAGAATGGTTATTAAGCCAACTAAATAAAGAAGGCTATAGAGATATACAGGAAATTTTTTATGCCGAATGGTCCGAAGAAAGCGGTTTTACCATTAAAACAAATTCTTAACTTTTTATCTATTTGTTTCATGAAGGCAAAAGACCCGCAAATTGCGGGCCTCATTCCTATTCATAAGTAATTTTATCAACCGTTTCTCGATCCAAGCGCTTGATGACTTCCGTAATAAGTTTTACAGCATTTTCAAAATCATCACGGTGAAGAATACCTGCATGGGAGTGAATATAGCGAGTTGCGATGGTCATGGCAATCGAAGGTGCTCCTTCGGCAGCTAAATGGATCGAACCAGCATCTGTTCCCCCACCCGGGATCGCATCAAATTGATAGGGGATATTTAATTCATCTGCCACGTCTGTAATCAGTTCACGCAGGCCTTTATGTGAAACCATTGAAGCATCATATAGGATGATTTGCGGCCCTTCTCCCATCTTCGATTGCGCTTCTTTTTCCGTAATGCCCGGTGTGTCCCCAGCAATGCCGACATCCACTGCAATCGCGATATCTGGTTGAATTTTATTCGCCGCTGTTTTAGCACCGCGAAGCCCTACTTCTTCTTGAACAGTCCCAACACCATAGACAATGTTTTGGTGATCTTCTCCCTGGAGATTCCTTAAAACATCAATCGCAATCGCACAACCAATTCGATTGTCCCATGCCTTCGCAAGCAGCATTTTCTCATTATTCATCACAGTAAATTCAAAGTATGGCACCGCCATATCACCTGGTCGGACGCCCCATTCCAGTGCTTCCTCTCGGTTAGAAGCACCAATATCAATAAACATATCTTTAATATCAATTGGTTTCTTACGTGCTTCTGCTGATAAAATATGAGGTGGTTTAGAACCAATGACTCCTGTAATGTCCCCCTTCGAAGTGACGATTGTTACCCGTTGTGCAAGCATCACTTGTGACCACCAACCGCCTACAGTTTGAAAACGCAAAAAGCCTTTGTCATCGATTTGTGTAATCATAAATCCAACTTCATCTAAATGACCGGATATCATAATTTTTGGCCCGTTTTCCGCCCCCGTTTTTTTAGCGATTAAACTGCCTAAGCCATCGGACTCCACTTCATCCGCAAAAGGGGTTATGTATTGTTTCATCACTTCTCTTGGCTCTTTTTCATTTCCCGGGATTCCTTTAGCATCTGTTAAATCTTTTAACATTGTCAATGTCTCATCTAACTTTGTCAACCTGACCCCTCCTTCACAAATTTGAAACTATTTCCATTATAATAAAAAGGAAGGACGGAATGCTACTAATACCCTTCCTCTTGGCGTTTATAATTCACTTCATTCTTCTCTTTATAAGCCTGTTGGGTATCATCAATCGTAAATCCAAGAGATTGTCCTAAGATAAAATATTGACGCAATAATTCTTCGTAATCTTGGAGTGACCGTGATTGCCTTAACTCACCAACTTGGTGATAAACCTTTAAGAAGCTTGTCACTAAATCTTCATTCGCTTCATGAGAAACAACGGAAAAAGAGTTTTCTGCAAAGCCTAGTTCTAAACCTAGGGAGAGAATAAAATGGATGCCGTCTACATATTCCTCCAAAATCACTTTACTGTCTGAAGCTGGCTTTTTACTCCAAAATTTAAAACATCTTGTTTCATTCGCTAATTCGCCAATTTCCACTAATAGTGCTAAGATCTTGTCATCAAATAAAGGCCGACTTTGCAAGCCATGTTCCTCTTCAATGTATTGATCTAATTTCCGTTGCATTTCAAACCATTCTTTCATTGTCATAATAAAATCCCTCCTAAAAAAATTATAACAAATAAAGTGAAACTTTTTAAACTCTCGTTCGTATAGCCATATTAGATTAACCATTGGAGGTTGCGTCATGCTTATTCTGTTAAGAATCGCTATTTTCGCCTTTATTATTTACTTGATTTATAAAATCATTAAATTCATATTAGATCCGAAACGTAAACTTGAAACCGCTCATGAACAAAAAAAGTACTATTTCTATGACGTACCTAATAACATCAGAAAAAATTTCCTGATTACTTTTAATGGTGTTATGTTTGAAGGTGAAAAATATCTCGGTACAACGGATCGTTCCTTTGAAGTTGTTTCTATTTTCGTCTGGCCGCGAAACCCCGACCTTCTAAAAGGCTTATCTTATGAAGACTTTCGCTTTATCGAAAATGAAATTGAACTTCGTTATCCAGACAGTACCATTGATTGGAAAAGTCCAATTAAGGAGCTAATGGAGAAAAATAAGAATGAACATCCTACCAACTAAACTTACATTTTCACTTGTGTAACTCATGAAGGGCCTACGGAAAAATCTATTTGTGATTTTTCCGTAGGCCCTTCATGTCTTTTTGTCCTTGCCATACCGGTTTTAACACGCATTCTTCGTTTTATTTTCTTGTGAGAAGAATTCATTCCAGGCAACGGTTGACATTTTTTCTCGCAAAATGTAAACCAGTAATAAAAGAGCCAATAAGATTATAACACTAATGGTAGGAGTAAAGTGGGTGATAAATTCTCCAAATACAGTGTAAAAAAAGGCCAATGGAAGATTTGTTGCAAAGGCTCCCTTCATAAATCCCTTGAAATCAGGCCTTCTCTCTAACAAACAGAGATTTAATAAATGATAATGAAAAAAAGGAATCAGTCGTAGGATCGCTATTTGTCCAACCGTCATTTTGGCATAGCGACCAAACCATTTATTTTTAATCTTCAATAGTTTTTCATGGGTACTGGGCATTTTTCGAATGCAAAAATAAAATAAAGCCGATAAAATAAGTAATCCTGTCATAGAAAATAACGTGCCTAATACGCTACCAAATAATATCCCACCAGCCATACAAACCATTATTACAGGAATAAAAATAAATTGACGAATCACATGAAAAAAGATGAAGATAACCGGAGCCAAAGTACCTGTTCCCTGCACAAATGTAAGCATGATCAATAATTGTTCGTTCAATTTGATCACCCGCCTTCTTACTATAGTCTATGGGGCAGAGAAATTTGTTATGACAGGAGGTCAAGCATCAAATAAAAAAGTGTAACGTCAAGAATAGCTAATAATGGGAATCCGTATTTAAAAGCAAAGTGCTTGGTTTTATGACGGTAGGACCACATACCAAGCGTTGTTCCTGCTGCTCCACCTATAATAGCGATTAGCCATAAGTTTTTTTCACTTACACGCCATTCTCTCTTTTGCGCCCTTCTCTTATCCATCTTCATAATATAGATTCCCCATACATTTATGATAATGATGTACATTACTACAAATGATTTAAGCATATTCCTCCACCTTCTATAGCAAAAGCCATTCTCCACGATGATAGAGAATGGCTTTTAAAAAAGTAATATATTGTCTAGCTACAGGCGGTAGGAGCTCGAGGTCAAATAACCTGAAACGGCCGAAGGGAAAAGCGCCCTTCTTCCGTTCCAGAACATTTGCTTGTCGCTCCTAGACAACCGCCTTTCGCTTTTCTAATTATAGAGCTGCTTTCGCTTTATTGGCTAATTCTGCGAATGCATTTTCGTCAGATACAGCTAAATCAGCAAGCATTTTGCGATTCACTTCAATGCCAGCCAATTTCAAGCCATGCATTAAACGGCTATAAGAAAGACCGTTCATACGAGCAGCTGCATTAATACGAGTGATCCAAAGCTTACGGAAATCACGCTTTTTATTACGACGATCACGGTAAGCGTACATATAAGATTTCATTACTTGTTGATTGGCTACTTTAAATAATCTATGTTTTGAACCATAATAACCTTTAGCTAATTTTAAAACTTTCTTGCGACGTCTGCGAGTAACTGTACCGCCTTTAACACGTGGCATATTGATTCCCTCCTATTGGTTCCGGTTTATTTCAGATTGTCAAGTAGGTGACGAATTCTTTTAAAATCACCTTTTGAGACAATGGCAGATTTACGTAGTTTACGTTTTTGTTTTTGTGATTTATGAGCGAACATGTGGCTTGTATAAGCATGTGAACGTTTCAGTTTACCGCTACCTGTTTTCTTAAAACGCTTTGCTGCGCCACGGTGAGTTTTCATTTTTGGCATAGGGTTTTCCTCCTCAAAACTTTACTTTTCGGCTTTTGGTGCTAACACCAAGAACATACTACGGCCATCCATTTTCGGTTTCGATTCAACAGTTGCTAAATCACTGCACTCATCAGCAAATTTATTCAGTACGCGTTGACCGATTTCCTTATGTGTAATGGCACGTCCTCTAAAGCGGATCGAAGCTTTCACTTTGTCCCCTTTTTCTAGGAACTTACGTCCGTTTCGAAGCTTCGTATTGAAATCATGATCTTCAATGGTCGGACTTAATCGAACTTCCTTCACATTGATCACTTTTTGGTTTTTCCGTGCTTCTTTTTCTTTCTTTTGTTGCTCAAAACGATATTTCCCATGGTCCATAATTCTGGCTACTGGCGGTTTCGCATTAGGGGCAACAAGAACAAGATCAAGATTTGCACGAGTAGCCATTTCCAATGCTTCATTACGGGATTTGACTCCAAGCTGATTACCCTGATGATCAATTAGACGAAGTTCACGGGCACGAATGCCTTCATTTACCAACATATCTTTGCTAATAGTTAGCCACCTCCAAGATATTTTCGGAATACATCTGTTTGGAAAAAGATAAGCGCAGGCGCTCTACTCATCATCAAGCTATCGCCTTAAAAATGAGCATTAAAAAAAGCGGGCACAAGGCACCCGCTTTTCATTCAAAATATTTAATGAATGATAATTTCAGATCTAAAACCTGCCAACAACCTATGGCGTCGATCAGGCGAGAAGCGGGCAGCTCCTTCTTCCATTAACGAGTATTCAATTCACTTAAGAATATATCATATGAACACAATTTTGTCAATCACTACTGCTTACACAAGAACTTATTATAGCAAATAAAATGATACAACACAATCCCTTTTTAGACTTTTATATCTTATAGACCGTTAGAATGTTTAATTTCTCTAATGTCGGTAAAACTTATAAATTAGAAGGCCATATATTGGAGGTTTAAGAAAATGAAAAAATGGTTCGTATCTATTATAGGAACTGGCTTATTATTAGGACTAGCAGCTTGCTCAGATGATCCCTCTGTTGATAATCATCCAAAAGAACAAGTTGTACCAAGCGACAATCAAGATAGGGAACAAACACCAGATACAATCCAGGTGGAAGACAGCGGAAATAAGTCTCATGAGGGGCAAGTTCAGAATGATCAAGATGCAGCAGAAATGATGCAAGACCTTAACTTTACTGAATTTGAACTCGAAGTAAACTATGGTCCCAACGAGGAAATCGATTACGAATATAAACAGAAAAGCAACGACGGGGATTATAAAGCAGAAATGAAAGACACAGTTAAAAATGTTATTTATAAAGGGATGGAAGCTTTTACCGCTTTGCATACACAATTAAAAGATCTTGAGCTAAACGCCAATATGGACAAAGAAGCAGCCATTCAAGAAATTCTCGATCGTTTTGACCTAAATGCAGATTATAGCAAATTCGAATTAGAAGTTACATTTAAAGATGGGAGCAAATTAGATATCGAAGATCGAAAAACCCCTTAAATTCATATTTATTCCATTAGTTGAATCGTCCATTTCTAAACCTCCGTAGGTAGGAAATGGACGAGGGTTTAATCGTATTTATCTTCTTACTTAGAAAAGTATTTAAAAAATAATAACCAAAAATACCCCAATAAAAAAATCATCCCTTCTGATTAAAAGTGGATGGTTCCTTTATGGATGAACGCCAAGTTCGCTATGTCATGCTTCCCCGTTCTTAGGCCAGAGACTCTAGGTTATTGGAATAATCCTTGCATTACAAGCTCTCTCGTAAAATTCGATTGGTCCTGCTTCGTCTATAATCGCATAGGCATAACCGTGTTCTTGCATTGCTCTCAGACTTTGATGCAGCAATTGATAACCAATTCCTTGACCACGGTGATGAATCGCCGTCCCCATTGGACCGAATAAACCTTTCTTCTTTCGCACAACATCATAACATGCAAACCCTATAATCCGATCCTTTTCTATAGCAAGGAAAATAGGAATGTTCGTTTCACAAAAGCCATTTACAATCGATTCGATCCAGCCATTCCCAAATTCATTTTCAACAAAATCTCTTAAAGCTATAAAATCAGCTTGTGTTGCTCTTCTAATGATCCTCTCGCCTACAGTCACATCGGGATAAGAATATTCCTTTAAGGAAACGATTAGATCTCTAGGAGAATAAACAATATCGAGTATACTTGAAACATCCTCCCTGCTAATCAAGGAACAGATATTAGGATCTTTTAAATCAAATAGGGATTTTAACACTAGGCCTTCATTTATATAAATCTGTTTATACCGCATCATTAATTGAAAGGACCTCTCCAAAATCCTTTTTACGGATAAGGAAACTTTTGCATGAAAAGGCCAACATTGGACTGCTTGTTTTTCATCATCTACATTTGATTGATAGGCTCGCTCTAGTAAACTCTCATACGTTTTATAATAGTTTATCAGCAATTCGGCACATACTCCCGTCCCTTCATGGAAAGCACCTACAAGCAAATGAATCGGTTCCACAATCCCAGATGATTCTAAAACTGCTAATTCGGCATGTCGAAAAATCCTCTTACACCGATTCGTAAATTTCATTGTTTCAGAAATCATGATTTCCCCTTTCAAATAAGTGTTTTAATTAAGAGTATTCAACCAATTAACAGCATCTAAGACGTCCTGAGCAATATAATCAGGTGTTACTTCTGCCCATTTCCCAAAATATTGCTTTCGGCAATAGCGATCATAGGCATCATAACCTGCACCAGTTTTCACTAAAACCTTCAAGCACCCCACTTCATGCGCAGCCATTAAGTCTGTCCAGCGATCTCCGATGACGACACACTTTTCTAAATCTAATTGATGTTCATCTGCTGCTTTTTCAAGCAGTCCTGATGCAGGTTTTCTGCAAAGACAACTTGCATCAGGACGATGTGGGCAAAGGTAGACGGCATCAAAACCAAAACCTTTAAGCTCTTTATGAAACGCTCTTTCCGTACTCTTCCCTGCCGCAATTCCAGGTTGGTTTGTGAAAGAGTAAATCGGGATCCCATCTTCTTTTAAACGTTCTATAGCTTTCACTGCATTTGGATATAATTCAAATTCACCAGGAAACACAACCTGATCATGTCCCCCGATCGTTCCATCCCGATCTAGAAAAACAGCTTGAATCCATTTACTCATTTTGAACTTCCTCCCCCCAGGGTCCGATCATTGTACAGCATTTTCATATGTTCCTTTGATAATTTTAATAAGGGAAATTGTTCGCTTCGGATGAGATCTTCCATGTGGTCTGCTTCTTTCCATGCCAACTGATATAAATCCTTATCAAGGATACCGTTTTCTAACGCTTCCTCAAGCTCATCCTCGTCTTTCAGAAAAATTTCTCCTGATGGCAAAACGACAATGTCCAGAAATAAATCATCCATCCAAGGCCGATCGTTTTCTATGCCAATTTCTTTACAAATATCAATATACCACTGGACAATTTCACCTTTAGCATTGAACATAGTGGTTAAGGAATAATGCTGATCTTTCGGAAAATGTTGAAGCCAACAATACCCATCATCCACAATACAAACTCGTTTATCACCATACTGGACAAAAGATGGTTCTGTCACCTTGCGAATCTGTAACAGTGTGATGCTCCCTGTGAATTCGTCTGAATCTAAAAATATTTGACGAAACTCTCGATTAAGAACACGTTTCCACCCAGCACGGTCACCATATTTTCGTTTTAGCATTCTTCCCCTCCATTTTTATCCTTTCCCATCGAAAATCCGGCAAAGAGTAAGCCGCCATATGGCTGTAAGATCGCTTCGACAAATTGAATGATACTATCCTTCTCATCCTTTTGATAAAAAGTTTCAAGGGCCGCTATTAAATCTTTTGCAAGCTCTTCATCAAAGTTTTTCAATGCTCGAATCGTCCATTTCGATGAGCCAATCCATTGACGATTCATTCGTAGGATAAACTCTATCGTTAAATCAGCAAGTGTGTTGACGAGAAAAATAGCTTCTTCTCGTTTGACACAGCCTTTAAGATCATCCAATACATCGGTTAAAAAATAGCGCTTCATTTCGATCGTTTCGCTTGACCATTTTTCTGGCCCCTTCTTTAATAATTCATTTGCTTCTTGTTTAATCGTTATTAAAATATTGGCATCCCTAACGATAATCCCTTCTGACACCATTTTAGGCATACTAGGTTTCGCTCGTTTGCAATCGCTCTCAAAAAATTCTTTATAAGACGTAAAGTTATGAACAAAACATTCAATATACCAGCCAAAATCAATAAATGACTCGCGATAGGAGGATCTGAGCTCCTTATCAAAAACCACAATATCTAAATCTGACGTAGAAGTTGCTTCCCCACGCACTACACTTCCTGCCAATAGTGCAGCCTGGCAATTCGGAAAGTGTTTTTCGATGACAAGTTGAGCAGCCATTTCAGGGACTGGACGTGAAGAGGTCTCCATAAACTCTTCCCCTTTCCTATTAACCTTTCAGTAATAAATCTTTAATAGTTCTTTTGAGTGGTCTTTGATGGTGAACACCTATTGATCATCTCCCTCTCGAAATTTCATGCACGCTACAACTTTTCACCTATATATTTCTCTAAGACGTTTATGAAATCATCCCAATTTTTCGGGTAATCATTGCTCCCACTTATTCTTACGCTTTGATTATCGGGATAATCAATCGTAATCCCCCACTGGATTCCATCTAAGACACTAAGGTCATCATAATCATCTTTCCATTTCTCCATTTTCAATTGGACTAATTCTTCCAGTAATTCATCCCATTTTTCGTCACTTAATGGAATGAATTTTAGTTTTTGTCCTTCATCGAGTTCGTTAACAGTCAACTCTTTGATATCTAATGATCCATGTCCAAGCTTACTTAAACCATATTTAATCAATTTGTCTTCGTCACTAGCATCAATATAGACATAGTGTGAATCATCATTGTATCCTCCCTTTGAAAATTCCAATGTTGTCATTTCCTCAATTGGAGGAATACGGCCACAAGCACTTAAGCCAATGATAACAAGATACACAGTGAAACACTTCAAGCAACGTATCATTTTACCACTCCTTAGACCTGATTATCCTATTACTTAGTCCCCCTTTTTTCCATTTCACTATTACGAAAAATCGACCAAAGCAATAGAAAGATCAAAAAAGCAACGAACTCCAGTGATAAAAGATACCATGGATAGGGTCCTAAATAATCCAATAAGCTCCCCCCGGTAGGCTTAGCCCTTAGAAACATGTAGTTTCCTCGAAATAACCAATTGACTAAAAACACAATAGGTAGAATCAAGTTTAAGAGTATCATTGTTTTAACAATACCTATAAAGGTTGGACGATAGCCTTTATACCAAGTAAAATAGCAAGCTGTTAGAATAATACCAAAATGGGTATAAAAGAAATGAAAATAACGAAAATGAGGAAAACTAAGCTCTAAATCTGGTGTCATGATCGCCTGTAAGGCTCCACCAATCCCAGCATAAAAAACAAAATCATATAAATGCCTACTTCCTGTCCATAAGAGTACAATCGTGAGGATCAGACTAATGCTGCATAATTCTAACGGCAACGAATAACTAACATCCCAACGCTCCGTTTTCCACATCCACGTTTGGTAAAGTAACTCCATGATCAATAGTGATAAAGCATATAGTTTCTCTACCTGCTCATATTTACGAAGACTGCACCACTTTTTTCTCGTTAAAAATAGAATAAAAATGATGACAAAACCGATTATAATAGCTGCAATATGCGCTGTAGAAAAGATAAAAAATGAGGGCTCATTCGTAAAATTCAACTGTTCTCCCCCATTCCGTATTAAAGGATTGATAAAGGTTTTTCCTCCATCACTTGTCTAAAAGAACTCATCCAAAAGTTGATAAAAATCTATTTTTTCTTCATCTACTTCCTCTATTCCATATTCCTTCAAAAAGAGCGAGATAAGTTGGTCACCAAAATTATAGGCAATACTTCGAACAGCTAAAGCGATATCCTGATAACGATCAGCGACTCCCGCTCTTCCCAGATCAATAAAACCACTGACTTCAGTGTGATGAAGGATAATATTTGGCAGGCAATAATCCCCATGAGTAAAAACTAGATCCTCTTCTTTAGGTCGTTTTTCAAGAAGTTCTTGAAAAAGCTCCTCTGCATTATTCCCTTTTCGTTCCTCATCTAAATCTTCTAGATCGACAAGGTCTTTATTTACTCTTTCCCTTGCTTCTTGTATTGTTACAGCTAAAGTACGTTGAAAAGGACAGTGTTCTACGGAAATACTATGTATCTCCCTTAATCCTTTTGCCAATAGTTTAATTACATGCGGAAGATTGGTATTATGTGAAGAGTCAGATGCATCGATGCCTTTAATTTCCGTCATTAATAAATATTCCTTTTTATCATCTTCGCCATAATAGAGTACCTCTGGCACGGCTAATTTTCCTTGAAGCCATTCCATCTTCTCTTGCTCAATTTGTAATGGTTCAATAGCATTGATTGCCTGTGTTTTCAAGTAAAGTGAGTGATTCTCCTTTTTCAATAAAAATGTACTGGCTTCCGAATGACCAATGGTAACCTGTTGCCACGTATAGCCCGTGATGATTCGCTCTAATTTTTTGGGGACGCTCTGCATATTCTCACCTCGATATCATCCTTGCCCCTAAATGTCCCTTTTCATTTTCAATTCAAATGCTGGTTTCGTAACATAGTCCATATACTGAACTGATCCATCAAAATCCAAATAGGCTTGGAAACGGGTACGAATGGCTGGGGCTTCGATCATATCCAAAACTTGTTCCTTCGCAACCCAGCGACTATCCGTTGTTTCCTCCGAAGTGGCTAGTTCTCCCCCTACGGGCTTGCAGACAAAATCAAACATCACCTTTGTCGGGACATCTGTAACACCGTCATACCATTTATATGTACCTGTGTTGGAATAAACGCCAATTAAATAAGACACAGTGATATCGATCCCGCTTTCTTCCTTTACTTCTCTCGTAACCGCATCGATAACGTTTTCTCCTACTTCCACTTGCCCGCCTGGATACACCCAGCCACCGTGATGTGTTTTAACAAGGAGAATATTCCCTTGATCATCTTCCACGATTCCACCTGCGGCAACAATATGTGTTGGCATTTCCATTGTCTCTCCATCCTTCTTTGGACTTACTCTATTACTATTCTAGATGTTCATAAAATTGACCTGCCAGTTGAAGAAAAGATGCTCTAAATCCTCCATGGGTGCTCAGGGTAAGGGAAATTCCTTTACTATTTCTACAACCTCAATCTTGCCATCTATCAACGTTTCAACCAATTGCTTTTTACCAAGTTTATTGGGTTTATTACTCCAGTAGTAATCTGCATTTCTTTCATTTTCTTCGGCATTCAGTTCCATCAAATACATTATACGCATCACCATCAAACACTTTACCGTCTGTTTGTAACTTAACGATTTGATAAACTTTCCTACCACTATTGATAAATGAATTAGTCCACATTTCTGCACCTGATAAAGTTTTTGAGGTGTATAAACATGACATTCTAGAAGGATAGTTTGGATATTTTTCCTGTCTAACCTTTTCCAACGCTAATTCTCTATAGGTTCTAACAGTCCAGTATTCCAAATTTGAAAGTATAAATTCTGAATCGATATCAACAGACTTATCTCCATCTAATATATTTTTGCAAGCCATTACTCGATTATAAACGCCATTAAAATGGTTATTATCAAAAATTATGATTTGTCCAAGCTTCATAGGCTTTTCAGTCACTACATGATACAAATAAATTTCAGCCACTCTTGTTCTCCCTTCTTTTATTGCTCAGCAAGTGAAACTTGGCTTACTGTCAGGAATGATTTCTGGGTATCATCATGTAGCAATTGCTACAAGCAATTCTCAGTAAGCTGATAACGTTAATCTATAAGACTATTAAGAATTGGGTCTCGTTTACATAACTGTTTCACCTAACATTAAGACCCGTAATTGTTCCTCGGGGAGCTGCCGCTTTTCCCATTCACGATATAAGCGCTCCAATGCCTCAGGACCTGTGTCATCCGCTAAGCGATAAGCGCCATAATGCATCGGCACAAACGTTTTAGCTTGTAGCTCAAGAAACGCTTTGACACTATCTTCCGGATTAATATGGGAATCTTTCATAAACCACTCAGGCTCATAAGCGCCAATTGGCATAAACATCGTATCAATCTTAAAGCGTTCACCAATCTCTTTAAAGCCGGGGAAATACCCAGTATCCCCTACAAAATACATCGTTTCCTCATCACTTTGGAAAATAAATCCACCCCAATGGGAAGTATTCGTATCTTTGAGTGTTCTCCGTGTCCAATGTTGTGCTGGGACAAAGTGGATCGTAAGTCCTTTATGATCTACACTTTCCCACCAGCTCATCTCTGTTACTTGGCGGTATCCTTTTCGTAAAAATATTGATTTCAACCCTTCCGGCACTATATAATGTGGATCCCCTTTCAATTTTTTCAACGTGGGAAAATCCAAGTGATCATAGTGTCCATGGGAGATAACGACTATATCTATTTCAGGCATATCTGCAAGCGGGATTCCCGGCTCTGTCAATCTTTTTTGGAAACCCATCCGTTTCGCCCAGACAGGGTCAGTTAAAATATTCAGTCCATTTAACTGGATGAGAAACGTAGAATGCCCAACCCATGTATAAGACGTCCTACTTCTATTTTCCTTGATCTTTTCAATTTGTTTATTTGGACATTGCTCAATATTGACGGATAAATCCTTTACCTTGCTACGTCGTTCTTTCGTCCACTTCATCATTTCTCGAAACGACTTCGTGTTTGTCACATTATTTAAGTTCTCATATCTTTTTTTCATAAACTCACCCAAGATTAATTCTTTTGGAAAAATTATAACAACAATCATACTAGTGAACAATCCATATACTTATAACCATTTAAATAAGACCGCAAGACAAATGTAGTCAAAGCGGTCTTATCCATTCTATGGAGTTAAAAAGTTCTCAGTAAAATAAGGTTGTCTCTCTTGATTAAAATCAACACCAACTCCCAATGCTTCAAAATCCTTTTGCAGGATATTTTTTCGGTGACCAGGTGAATTCATTAATCCTTCATGGGCGAAAATACTACTAAATTGTCCCATCGCAATATTTTCACCAGCCATTTGATAGAAAATATCATCTTCTTCCATGCGGTCAAATGGTGATTTCCCGTCAAGATTCGTATGATTAAAATAACCGTTTTCGGCCATATCTGCGCTGTGCCCACGTGCTGTTTTCCTCACGTCTTCATCCCAGTCAAGGATAGGAAGACCGTTTTTGACTCTTGCAGCATTCGTTAAATCAAACAACTGATATTCAAATCCCTCTTTCAACTCATCACTAGGCTCTCCGTATATTTGTTCTTTTCTTTGTTCAAGTTCTTCATTAATAATCAAAATTGCCGTTACAGTATTTTTTTCTTGTTGATCATAAAAGATCGTGACATACTGATCACCAATCAAGAAGAGATCATATTCATCATTTGAATTGAGTTGATAGGAAACCCAGCCTTTTCGAATATACTCCAATGGCTCATACTGACTAGCAAGAACAGTCTCCCTAGCTGTTCCATAGCGAACTCCTATAGAGGAGGAAATTAAATCTTGGTTTGTATATAACCCGGCTACTCGATCATTTTCATCATAAGCAACCATCAAAAAGTTCTGATACTGCTCATGATAAGCCACCCAATCTACACCATATTCATTTCGAGTTGAGCGCTGAGGGGCGCCGAGTTTCTTTTCCACTTCTGATCGCGCATGACCGATTTCAATATTATGAATAGAAAACGTTTGATCAACTGGAGTTTTTAATTTCGGCTTTTCTGCAGGCTCTGATTTTGATTCTTGTGGTTCTTCTTGAGAGGAGGTTTTGAATAAGTCTTGAACCTTGTAGTGAAGTGACTCAATCGTTTCGTTTATTTTCGGATTTTCTTTAATCGAATTAAAATCTGCTTGTATTTTTCCAAAAACGCCTGGCACACCAGATGCTTTTAAAGTTTCTCCATAAAAATGCCAAAATCCAAATCCAATGATTAGTAATAAAAGAATATTTCGTAATTTCGGCAAACTGACACTCCTGTCTTTATCCGGATTCTATATGTATATTGTAACAAAACTTTACGGATAGGGACAATGAGTAAGAACATTTACCGGGATTTGCCAAAGAAATACAAACTACACGATCCAAATATCCCTTGGATCTATATTTTTGCTATTCCTTTATGTTTTCGTACATCCAAACGCTTCTTGGATCTACGTTTTTCCTATTCCTTCGCGTTTTCGTAGATCCAAACGCCTCTTGGATCTACGTTTTTCCTATTCCTTTGCATTTTCATAGATCCAAACACACTTTGGATCTACGTTTTTCCTACTTCTTCGCATTTTCGTACATCCAAGCACACTTTGGATCTATGTTTTTCTTACTCCTTTGCATTTTCATAGATCCAAACACACTTTGGATCTACGTTTTTGCTGTTCCTTCGAGTTTTCATAGATCCAAACCCCGCTTTAAGTCTACATTTTTGCGATTTTTCAGGTGTCTCGTACATATGAAATTCTTGATACGTTTTTTAATAAAGGGATTGTCGATCATTTGTGTAATCTCAAGCGTAATCACAAAAAATAGGTTTATACCTGCTCTATTCTAAAATAAAATAAAATAAATGTTTCATCGGAATTCCCTAAATCTTTATATTATATTGAGTCGTGATGCCTAAACTTCTCACCTACTACACCGATTAAAGGGGGAATTTCATGATGCGATCTTTGTTGTCCTTCAAGTGGAACCTCTTTTGGAATCGTTAATTCCTTGATGGAAAGTAAGTGAAATCCTGTGGAAATAAAGGAATTGATATAGTTTTCCAAAGGTCGATGGTACGCACCTAATGTCCCACGTATCGTTCCTTTCCCATCTGATTTCCACCATTGTTCCGAATATTTTTTTATAATCCTTGTTCCATTTTCAAGCGTTTCACTATAGGGAGCCTGAAAACATGGGTGTGTAATCACCCAAATCATCTTACCTTTCATTTTTAAAATGCGATGAGCCGATCGGAACACTTTTTGAAAGTCAGGCAAATCCATAAGCATCAAATTTGAAACAACAAAATCATATTCATTTTCAGAAATACTATTTAATTCCCGCGCATCATCCTGAATCCAGTGAATGGCTTCAGCATGAGGAGAAGACCGAGCGATTTCCAATAATTTTTGACTAATATCTACACCAGTGATAAGTCCACCTTTTTCCATTAAGCGGCAGCTTAACTCTCCTTGCCCACATCCTACATCACAAATTTTCAATCGGGTGATTTCCCCGATTTGCTTCAATATAAATTGAAAGCTCAGCTCATTAATAGGCAAGCGCTTACGAATTAAGTAATGATAAGACTCTGCGAATGCATCATACCCAGCCATTCTCCTCCCCCTTATAGTTATTTCACCCGATCTCCAAAAACAATATGCCAATGCAAATGCTTAGACTCTTGATAAGCGCCAAGATTGGTGATTACGCGACAAGCCCCATACTCCGTTTCCATTTTTCTTGCAACTTTTTTTACAACACCTAATAACTCTAACAATACATCATCATCATCTATTGTTGTAAAAGATGGGATATGCTTTTTAGGAATGGCCACAATATGGACTTGATAAAAGGGTCTTGTATGATAATAAGCTAAGACATTTTCTGTTTCATAGACCTTCTCTACTTGTGTTTTCCCACTTAAAACTTCATCGCAATAGAAATCATTGGTCATTGTATTTTTTCTCCTTTTTCATGAAGCCTTGTCTTCAACTGATAGTTCGGCTTCATTTCCCATGTCTCATACGGTACAAAGCCTTTCGCCTTCATCGCATCCAGTGTCCGAGACCTTTGCTGTGGGCGTGTAATATATTGTCCAATATTCTCTTCATGAATCGAAATATAACGCGCTTCCAGGATCTCTTCTGGTTGCGGACAGATTTCCCTACTCACATACTCCCCTTTAAAAACTACACCCAACGTGGCCTTCGTTTGATTAAAATAAAGTCCTGTAACGCCAAGCGGACGAATCGTCACCCCGGTCTCTTCCAAAAATTCTCGGCAAACCGCCTCATCCAGTGGCTCCCCCACCTCAACATTACCGCCCGGCATTTCCCATGTATCTGACCGCCAGTGTGTTCGTACGAGTAAAACCTCCCCCTTCTCATTCGTCACGTACGCCGACACCGCAATCGTTTGCTTTGGTGGTTCATAGGTCATCCCTTATGCCCCCTCTATTTTTTATTCCGAAAAAATCCCATAGCGATAAAGCCAACACCCAGACCGATCATCGAACCGGCTCCTGTTTTATCAAATAAAAGTCCTAACCCTACCCCAAGAATAATACAACCAATGAAAACAACACCAGCTCGTTCATAATTCATCCTAGTCACTCTCCCCTATATGATCCTTCTACTAATATCTCCTTCACCTCTTGTAAACTTTCGATCGTAAAAGCTGGACGAATTCCTTTGTCAAGTGAAAGCCCTTTGCGATTATAAAAACAAAAGTCGATCCCGGCGTTGACAGAACCATTGTAATCATCGAGCAAGGAATCCCCGATGAATAATGCCTCTGCATGGTTGATATTTAGTTGATTAAGAGCTGTTTCAAATATTTCCCTATCCGGCTTCCAATAGCCCACTTCATCTGAAATAATCAATTCATCAAAATAATGATCAATCTCACCTACTGCCAGCCTGCTTCTTTGCGCTTCCCCAATTCCATTCGATATGATGGCTAACTTATAGTTCTTATGTAGAGTAGATAGCAGATCTTGTGCGAACTCTTCAAAATGGCAGGTATGACAAAACGTATCCCAATATCGACCAGCTAATACCTGATGCGGAATGATCTAATTTTAATTCTTATAAAGTATCTCTAAAAGAATATTCGAGCACCTCTAATATATGATGACCTGCTTTATTTCGATCGTTCCAATACTGCATATTAACCCGTTGAAAACATCCCCAAAAATCATCCCAAATAAAAGCTTCCTCCTGACTGATCTCATGTTCCTCTACAGTTCGTTTCATTGATTCCCTTTCACTTATCGAATAATTGAGAAGTGTATTATCTAAATCAAAAATCACAGCTTTATACATCTTGCTACCCCCTTTCTTCTCCATCTAATATTAGTATACATCAGAAAGGGAAGACTTGTTAGGTATATTCAAAAGATTCCCACTCCATTTTCCCTTTACCGGATATTTTCCTCTAGAGTAGAAAGGACAGGCTCTTTACTTACCTGCTTAACATTAAATAGAACAACCCCCAACCCTGTCAGTTCACCAATGGAGATAGAGGCAGCGCCGATGATGCCATTCCACTGTGGGAAAAAGGCTACGAAAACAATCAGGCAAATAACAACCGTCACCAAATTAGCAATCTGTCCAACTAGCATTTTCTTCGTCCGCTTTTTGAGCATTAAATAGCCATTTAGGAAATCCACCCAGGGAAATAATAAGGCACGAAAAAGAAAAAAGGTCAAAACAACAATCGTCATGTTTGATAAAGAGGGATCCGCACCCATGATCACCTTCATAAACCATGGTCCCAGCTTTGTCACACATAATATACCTAATAAAAGTGTGGGGATCAGACTAATGATCACCATAAAACGAATCACTTTTTCCTTATGATCAGTGTAAAATTGCAAAACAATTTGATGGGTAAACATAAAAAAGCTTAGAACCAATTGACAAATACTATAAGCCAACGCAAATGAAGCAATACCCGCCTCCATATTATTTGTTTTCGCTAAAAAGGCATAAATAACAGGAATGAGCAACGTCTGGATCACAAAAAAGAGAACAAGTGGTGTGTAAAATTGTAGCATTTCCTTTTTCCCTACAGATGGTTCCTTATTATCCTTTTGCCGTCGTAAAAGCCGTTGTCCCCTCCATACACTAATCATCATTTCTACCAGCATACCAACTAAAAAAATAAGAGCCCCGACCATACTTGTCACACGGTCTGTTGTGATAAATATATAAGCAACCACCAGCATGGCAATAAGCCGCAGCACGACACCAATCGTGATCCATTTCGTTTCTAGCTGATTGATCATAAACCCTTGATAAATCCCCCGAATCCCCGAGAAAATCACGACTAAAGTAATCACTTTAAAGGTTTGGGAAATCGTATACACCATATCTTCGCTAGCGTTAAAAAATTGTATAAACAACCAATCTCCTATTTTCGTATAGCTTATGGCTAAACTGATGGCCACGATGATACCTGTCACTTGTAAAAATAGAATCGTAATCCTTTTAAATGACTGAGGGTTTTTCACTAAAGCTGAGCTCGTTTGGCGCAGACTAATAATCGGACGCTCAATAATACCGAATAACGAAAAAGCGACTGCATAACAGGCGATAATAAAGGTGGCATTTTCGCCTCTGCTTAATGTTCCATTAATAATAATATGTGTAAAAGACGTTAAACTTGAGGATAAAGCTAAAGGAATAAAAAATGCACTTAAATCATTGTATGTAAGCTTATTTTTCTTTGAAGTACTAATAGTACCACCCTCTATTTTTCGATACTCGAAAGATTCACTATTGCTTAATCTCTTTCAAGGATCTTTTTTGTTTTAATACATTTAGAGTAACAGAAATAACAACGTTGTCAAAGTAGTTTTTTATCCGGTCGTTATCTCGTCATTCTACATTCATTCTATTAAATAAATCTCTCTTTCATCACCTTAGAAATTCAGTACTATTTCCAACCTTTTCGGGAACATTAACCATAGAACTTATATTATAACAAAAAAGGATGGGAATCATTTGGACAAAGAACACTCCAACCACGAAACCAATATTGAAAAAGAAAATACGCTAACCAATCGACAGGGACATCCTGTCACGAATAACCAAGATATCAGAACCGTCGGAAATCGCGGCCCAGCTACTTTAGAGAATTATGATTTCATTGAAAAAATTAGTCATTTTGATCGAGAGCGGATACCGGAGCGTGTTGTACATGGGCGTGGGGCAGGTGCCCATGGCTATTTTGAAGCTTATGGAACAGCCGGTGATGAGCCCATTTCAAAATATACCCGGGCTAAGCTTTTTCAGGAAAAAGGAAAGAGAACTCCTGTTTTCGTGCGCTTTTCAACCGTGATTCACGGAGGACATTCCCCTGAAACATTGCGTGATCCACGCGGATTTGCGGTTAAATTTTACACAGAAGATGGTAATTGGGACTTAGTTGGAAACAATATTAAAATTTTCTTTATCCGGGATGCGATCAAATTCCCTGATATGATTCATGCCTTTAAACCTGATCCAATCACGAATGTCCAAGATAATCAACGTTTTTTTGACTTTTGCTCCAATTCCCCAGAATCTTTTCATATGGTCACATTTATTTATTCTCCATGGGGAATTCCCGCAAATTATCGGCAAATGCAAGGATCTGGCGTCAATACGTACAGATGGATCAACAGTGAAGGAGAAGCCGTATTAGTCAAGTACCACTGGGAACCAAAACAGGGGATAAAAAACCTTACCCAAAAGGAAGCGGAAGAAATTCAAGCAAAAAATTTTAACCATGCTACACAGGACTTATACGATGCCATCGAACGAGGCGATTATCCAGAATGGGAGTTATTTGTCCAAATCATGAGCGATGATGAGCATCCAGAATTAGACTTTGACCCCTTGGATGATACAAAGTTGTGGCCTAATGATCAATTCCCTTGGATTCCAGTAGGAAAAATGGTCTTAAATAAAAATCCTGAAGATTATTTTACAGAAGTAGAACAAGCCGCTTTTGGGACGGGTGTCCTTGTCGATGGTCTAGATTTTTCTGATGATAAAATGTTACAAGGACGAACATTCTCTTATTCTGATACCCAACGATATCGAGTTGGCGCCAACTACTTACAATTACCGATTAATGCAGCTAAGAAACGAGTGGCTACGAATCAGGAGGGTGGACAAATGCGCTATGCACCCGAACGAGCTCCTGGTAAAAATCCACATATTAATTATGAACCATCTATTTTAGGTGGGTTAGAAGAAGCGAAACAGCTTGGGAAAGAACATACTCCTGAGGTAAAAGGCAAACTTGTAAGAGAACCGATTGATCGTCCCAATAACACAAAACAAGCAGGGGAAACTTATCGTATGTTTGAAGACTGGGAGAAAGATGAGTTAATTAATAATCTTGTCAATGACCTTTCAGCATGTGATCAACGCATTCAAGACAAAATGATCGCTTTAGCTGAAGAAGCAGATGAGGAATATGGCCGCAGATTAAGAGAAGGATTAAAGAATACGACGAAAGAGCATGACCCAAATCCACTTGGCGCCAAAGATGCTGAAAAAGTGTCTAAGGAAACCATGGAAGACAGTCATGATGCCGATCCATATTAGAAAATTCTCTAGACTAAAAAACCGACAGTTTCAGCGGGAACTGTCGGTTTTCTATCATCATGCACTTTGTTTCGATGTGACAACTAATGCTTTCTTTTTAGTTGGCAACATATTAAAAAGGATATTCAATACGATTGCTGTTAAACTTCCCGCAACGATCCCATTACTTGTTAAAATTTGTAACCCCGTTGGTAAGGCGGTGAATAAATCAGGGGCTACTGTCACACCAAGTCCAATCCCAACCGAACAAGCAATAATCATGGAATTTTCTTGGGAGTCGGTAATGATTTTGCTGAGCATTTTAATTCCTTGGGAAACAACCATTCCAAACATTGCGATCATGGCTCCGCCTAATACTGAATCCGGGATTATCGTTGTGACAGCAGCGAGCTTAGGTAAAAAACCTAATCCAATCAACATCGCAGCCGTGATCACGATCACCCTTTTTGAGCGGACACCTGACATCTGTATTAAACCAACATTTTGTGAAAAGGTTGTATAAGGAAAGGCGTTGAAAATCCCACCAATCACAGAGGCTAATCCCTCTGCCCGATACCCTTTTGCCAAATCTTTCTCTGTCAGCTTTCGTTCACAAATATCACTAAGTGCGAAATAAACACCTGAGGATTCAACTAGTGACACCATCGCAACTATTGTCATCGTCAAAATGGCCGACCATTCGAAAGTGGGATAACCGAAGTAAAAGGGCTGCACCATATGAAAAACAGACGCATCTCCAACAGGGGCAAAGCTCACTTTCCCCATGATGATCGCGGCAATCGTCCCAGCCACTAATCCCAATAAGATCGAAATCGCACGTATAAACCCTGAGGAAAAGCGATAAATCAGGACAATTAATATCAAAGTCCCGAAGGATAGGCCAATATTAGAAAGTGAACCAAAATCGGGCGCACCTTGACCACCACCCATATTTTGAATCGCAACAGGGATAAGGGTAATCCCAATAATCGTGACAACTGAACCTGTAACAACAGGGGGGAAAAATTTCACAAGCTTACCGAAAAAGCCACTAATTAGAACAATCATAACGCCTGAAGCAATAATTGATCCATAGATAGCTGATACGCCATATTCTCCACCAATCGCAATAATCGGTCCAACCGCTGTAAATGTACAACCAAGCACAACAGGTAACCCAATTCCTGTAAATCGATTGCTAAAGAGTTGAAGAATCGTGGCGATTCCACACATTAAAATATCAATGGATACTAAATAAGTCAATTGCGTAGGATTAAATTGCAAAGCCTTCCCAATTGTTAAGGGGACAATGATCGCTCCTGCATACATAGCTAACAAATGCTGAATACCAAGTGTTGTCGACTTTAATGCATTCTTCATTAAGCCTGTTCCTCCTCCGCAAAGACGACTTTTCCATTTTCTAAAGAAGATACGATTGCAAGTGATTCAACGCGGATTCCTTGTTTACGGAGAAGTTCTCCTCCTGATTGAAAACCTTTTTCAATTACAATCCCAACACCTGAAAGACGAGCCCCTGCCTGTTCAATAATGTCGATCAAGCCAAGCACCGCTTGTCCATTCGCTAAAAAATCATCGATGATTAAGACAACATCATTTGGCTGAATAAAATCCCCTGAAACGGAAATTTCACTTGTTTCCTTTTTAGTAAAAGAATAAACACTTGCCGTATAAAGATTTTTTGATAGTGTTATAGACTTCCGTTTACGTGCGAACACAACCGGAATATCCATAATCAAACCAGCCATTGTCGCCGGTGCAATTCCAGAAGACTCAATTGTCACGATTTTCGTGATCCCTGCCTCGTGAAAAAGCTTCGCAAATTCTTGTCCAATTTCTTTCATAAGCTGTGGATCAATTTGATGATTCAAGAAAGAATCTACCTTTAACACGGTATCTGATAGTACTTTTCCTTCTACTTTAATTTTATTCTTCAATGCCAGCACAGTGATGTCCCCTTTCGTCATTTACAACACGTATAAATAAAAAAACTCCAAGACCTTGCTTCCCTCACACAAATGGGAGCAAAGCCTTTGAGTTTTAACATCTCAAAAGGAAAAAGAAAACACGCCAACGGCTTGCGTTTTCTTCAAAGCTTTGCACCCATAGTCGATTTATTTACGGTAAATCGGTAGAAACTTACAGGCCATATTCCTGTGATTATATGAGTGTACTATAAAATTGTCGAATAATGTTATTATAGCATGTCATGATCAATTTTCAATGGATAATCTTTCTATTGACATTTTTTTACATCATTAATAAAAAGGAGTTCTATTTGGCTTTCAATTTATCGGATAATCGTCAACCAGCCAATGGAATAGAAATCTATAGATGCGTCTATACGACCAGTTTTCTGATTTTCCCATGATTCCGGGCACTATGAACGTGCCTATATAACCGATGTTTTAATTTTTACATGATTTTGGGCTCTATGAACATGTCTATATGACCGGTTTTTGAATTTTACACAATTTCGGGGTTATTATGAACCGCCCATATCCTGTATTTTTAAAAAAGCGTGGGCGCTATAATAAAGCACCCACACTTTTCTAAATGATATCAACTTCCTCTTTTAAAGAAGCTAGAAAGCTTGCAAATGGAATCGTTTCTGATTTTTTCTCCCCATATTTTCTTACATTGACCGCTTGTTCTTTAATTTCATTTTCCCCTACTACAAGCATATACGGGATTTTCTTTATTTGTGCTTCACGAATCTTATACCCCATTTTTTCGTCACGTTCATCCAATTCCACACGGAAGCCTGATTTTTTCAATTCGTCTACTACTTGTTTTGCATAATCAAAATGGGCTTCTGGTGAAACAGGAATCACAGCAACTTGAACCGGAGCAAGCCATGTTGGGAAGGCTCCCTTGTATTCCTCAATCAAGAAAGCAACGAAACGCTCCATGGTTGAAACGACTCCACGATGGATGACAACAGGACGATGTTGCTTGCCATCCTCCCCAACATATGTGAGATCAAATTTCTCAGGTAATAAGAAATCTAATTGCACAGTTGATAAAGTCTCTTCTTTTCCAAGCGCCGTTTTCACTTGAACATCTAGTTTCGGACCATAAAACGCCGCTTCTCCATCAGCTTCATAATAGTCTACGCCTAGCTCGTCCATCGCTTCTTTCAACATGCTTTGCGCTTTATTCCACATTTCATCATCATCGAAATATTTTTCTTTATCTTCGGGATCGCGATAAGACAAACGGAAACTATATTCGGTCAAATCAAAGTCTTTATAGACCTCTTCAATGAGTTGTACAACACGAATGAATTCTTCTTTAATCTGGTCTGGACGGACAAAGATATGCGCATCATTCAACGTCATTCCGCGAACACGCTGCAAGCCAGATAAGGCTCCGGACATTTCATAACGGTGCATCGTTCCAAGCTCCGCAATCCGAATTGGCAACTCCCGATAACTATGGATATCATTTTTATAGACCATCATATGATGTGGGCAGTTCATAGGACGAAGAACAAGCTGCTCATTATCCATATCCATAATAGGGAACATATCATCATGATAATGATCCAAATGACCGCTTGTTTTATAAAGATCAAGACTACCTAATACAGGAGTATAGACGTGATCATAGCCCAATGAAACCTCTTTATCAACAATATACCGCTCGATAATCCGACGGATTGTTGCCCCCTTTGGTAACCAAAGTGGAAGACCTTGCCCAACTTTTTGTGAATTGGTAAAAAGACTTAGTTCTTTGCCGATTTTACGATGATCACGTTCCTTCGCTTCTTCGCGGAATTTAAGGTATTGTTTTAAATCGTCTTTCTTGAAAAAAGCTGTACCATACACCCGTTGCAGCATTTTATTCTCACTATTTCCACGCCAATAGGCTCCTGCGATACTAAGCAATTGGAATTCTTTTATTTTGCCTGTAGAAGGCACATGCACTCCGCGACATAAATCAGTAAAATCCCCTTGCTCATAGACAGTGACTTTTTCATCTTCTGGAATCGCATCAATTAGCTCAAGTTTGTATTCATCATTTGC
The DNA here is from genome assembly GCF_008764245.1 of Bacillus subtilis. Lineage (GTDB taxonomy): Bacteria > Bacillota > Bacilli > Bacillales > Bacillaceae_C > Lederbergia > Lederbergia ruris. The sequence goes on along the minus strand of NZ_VTQV01000022.1, from coordinate 12,035 downwards.
AAAGATCTGCTTCGCTTCTTCACGAGAAACTTCTTTACGGACAACTTCAATATTTTCACTAATAATCTTCTTCATCTCTTTTTCAATAACAGGAAGATCCTCAGGGCTAATCGCATGGTCTAAATCCATATCATAGTAAAACCCATCCTCAATGACTGGCCCCACACCAAATTTGGCATCCGGATAAAGGCGTTTTACTGCTTGTGCCATAAGGTGTGCCGTACTATGACGTAATATTTCTAGAGCATCTTCGCTTTCAGGTGTAATGATTTCTATTGAACCATCTTCTTCAATGGGAGTTTTAAAATCAATTAACTTTCCATTCAATTTGCCGGCGAGGGCTTTCTTTTTGAGACTTGGACTGATGGATGCGGCAATATCTTCGGTCGTTGTGAGCTTCGTAAACTCCTTCACAGAACCATCAGGAAACGTAATATTCAATTGATCCGACATTTGACTGCACTCCTTTTTTCTCTTTCATTGAGGACATTTTTTGAAAAAAACAAAAAACCCGCCCCTAGCAAAGGGACGAGTTTGATACACGTGGTTCCACCCTAGTTTTCATAAGACTGAATCGCTTATGACTTTGGATTCTTTTTAACGGATTACTCCGCCAACCATTACTGACTTATGTCTCATTCATGATTGGAGTTCAAAGGTGGTAAGGATTTCGCTCGTGTTGGAAAGCTCTCAGCTTTACTTTCCTCTCTGGATACCGTGACGAAACACTCATGTCCTTCTCATTACATGTCCTCATTTTATTTATGTAGCCATTATAGCTACATTTTGAAAGAAAATCAAGAGTGCTTGGTATACGCCTGGGCTAAACGATAGAAATAATTTGTCGAAAATACCGCTATTCTTTCTTCAAAGATATTTTTTAATGTTCGAACGAGTGGTTGATCTTCATCTTTTGTATATAAAAGTATTTTATTAGGGGCCATTGAAAGAAGTGGTGCAATCACAGCAGAATCCACGTAAACTGGATGATTCGATAAAAGTCTTGGATCGAGTAATCCTTGGATCTCCTCTTGCTTCATTTCCTTTAAAGCCTCATTATAAAAGGTTTCAGGTCGATCTAAAATAAGATGGACAATCGATTGCCTTGTAACACGGTCATGTAAATAATCCCTTAATGTTTGGACAAAAACTTGATAATCTTGTTCCATTTTATATTCATCAATCGCAATCCCTAAATACGTTGTGACCTGTTTAAAATATTCCTTTAACCGAAATCTCAAAAAAGAGTCAAATGCGACCGTTCCCTTAAAATCAAGTAAATCTACAACAGCTTCACGTATAACTGTTTCTTCCTTCACCACTCCTGCTAAAGCTGTTAATTCCTCTCTCTCTCCAGCAAACATTTCTGACACAACCTCAATAATGTCATGCCGTTCATTCTCGCTCTCATACCTATATTTCTTTTGAAGAACTTGATCTAGCCATTCATTTCTTTTCACAGTTTGGATATATTGAATAAGAGCAGATACATATTGATCTTTGTTTGTGTCAATCGGTTGAAATGAATATATAAAACGGCCTCGTTTTTCCTGAAAGGAATCCTGCAAGCCATTAGTAGCTAAAAAAGACTTAAAGCGGATTGCCTCTTTAATAGATTTGAACATTAATTCCAAGCCTGCTCCCCCTTTACTCCGCATTGATACATATATATGAAGTTTCGGGAGGACTAGACCATAAAATTTTAGAAAAGCGGAAGCGCCCGTTTAGCGACGTACAAACTTTTTAGGGGCCTGACCACAGTGAGCCTGATAAGGCGAACTGATGTTGACTTATCGTAAGAAGGCACCGAAAGTTTGCTAGTCGCTGGGCGCTGGAGCTAGATCCAAAAAACAAAACACCTGTTTAAAGCAGGTGTTTAATGATGTCTCCGATTAGAACCCGTTAATTTTATCGGAGAGGCAAGGTACTTAATTCTTTCCATAATGCGTGCAGCTTTTAATTTTTCTTCTTCTCCACGCTGGGAATATGTTAAATGGTGTTGCAAATCATGAAAGTTAAAATTAGAACTAAAAAAAGTAGGTAATTGTTCGTGCATGCGAAATTGGAGGATCGACCCTAATATTTCATCCCTTGTCCAGCTTGTCATCGACTCGGCCCCAATATCATCCAACATTAGAATCGGCGCCTTTTTTACAACTTCTAATTTTTCATTCATTGTTTGATCGCCTAAAGATTGTTTCATTTCTCTGAAGAACTCAGGCACGTAGACAATGAGTGAAGAAATTTCCTTTTGCGCAAGTTGATTAGCAATCGCTCCTAATAGATAGGATTTCCCAACGCCAAAATTCCCATATAAATACAAGCCTTTCATTTTCAAGCCTGGTTGATAGGCTGAGGCAAATTGTTCAGCAAATTCAAATGCATCTATTCTGCCCGGCTCATCTAAAGTAAAATCAGCAAAGTTTGCTTGCAATATTTCTTTTGGAACATAAATACTTTTGATGAGTCTCTCTGTTTTTCGCCGTTCATCTTCCATTATTTTGCTTGGACATGGTCGATAAAAAAGCTCAATTTTCCCATTTTCAAATGTGAGAACAGGTTCATACCCCGGCATAATATTTTGACAGTGATTCAGTCCAGAACAGTTGGCACATTTTTTTGTCTGTGACACAAATTCATGGAGTTTCATTAAGCTCTGTTCAATGATATGGTCATTCATCTCACCCTGATGCATTTGCAGGAATGCTTGCACATCCGCGTTCGCCAATACTTCCGTTTTTAATTGCTCATATCTTTTTTGAAAATTAGGAGAGCGAGACAGTCTACCTAACGTTCTATTGATTCGCTCCATTTCGGTCACCTCCATGTTGGCGGTATTTCTGTTGAATGGCTTCTAATCGTTTCCTTTTCTCTTCCTGTTCCTGATCAAAAACAACTTTTTCAGTTGCTTGTGGCTCGATAAACCAATCCGGTAATCTTTCCGTCCGTATTGGCTTATTCCTTTTTTGCGTCGGTGTCTTACGGTCATTCGCCCATTCTTGGTATTGACGATGTTCACTTTTGGCTAGATCCATTGCTTCCTTGACCGTTTTAATTTTCTTTCGAGACCAATGTGAAGCAATTTTTGCCAGATAACTTTTGGAAAGTTTCATATCTGTTTTTAACATGACATAGTGAATCAAAACATTGATCACACCGGGCGGAAGCTTCTGGTGAAATAAAACATCCTCTACAGCCTGCAAATCTGATGGGGCAGGCTCCCCGCCATCCGCTAAATCAATTAAAAATTGTCGCGGTGAAATCGTCTCTAAATAGGAGATTAGTTGCTCTTCTTTGGTTTTCGGTTCAATCACATTTCTGGCATAAACAGGTTGAACACGATCAACCAATTGGGGCAATTGATGATCATGTTCTAATTGATACCAATCACGGGCCGCTTTTCGTAACTCCTCGATATCGATCGTTTGATCAGCATCCAAACTAGTTAGAACAATATTTTTCATATTAACAGCATCAATGGAGTATAAAAAGGCTAGTTTAGAAATAGCCTCTTTTACTTCTTGGGTAAAGACTCGTCTAGGAACCATGATTTCTGACAACCCGGAAAATAGTACCTCAAAGTTAAACTGTTCCCCATCAATTTTAATAAGGTTTGGTTCCTGACGACGAAAGAATTCTTGCTGTTCACCCGGCTGGCTAGCTGTATGGGCTTCCTGATCTGTTAAAGCCTCAGAGCCTAATGATGAAAACACATCCTGAAACGATCGAGTCCATTCTTGGTATCCACTCAAGTCTACTTTTTCATCCATAAATAACCGTTTCAGTTTTAAAAACTGTGATTTCCCTATTTTTTGATATAAATATATATTTAACATGCCATCTGTAAAGAAACCTTCTGCAGATAAAGGTGGTTGCAAATCATATAAATAGGAACGATTATCGGCTTCTGTTTTTACGTATGTTTTTAATAAACCAATTCCTTCCAGCTTCAGACGAGCTTGAAAAATTTCCTCCAAGTTTAGATCAAGAAAATTCATTAAATGGTAATGGTTCAACCTTTCCGACCAAAGTCGATTTTCTTGGACTCTGTTCCATAAAGTATAGTATAAGGCTGTGCTAAATGGACCAATAAGAGGTTGGTATAAAGAATCAATTATCTTTTGATCTTGGGGATGCAACACACCATTCATTTTCACAATAAGGGAATCAATCGGTTGAATTTCACTCCAGTATGGCTTCAAGACAAACACACTCTCATCAATCTTTTTTTATTAAATCCTTTAGTTCATCTAAGAAAACATTAATATCTTTAAATTGTCGATAAACAGAGGCGAATCGCACATATGCGACTTCATCGATTTTCGATAATTTATCCATGACTTTTTCCCCAATTAGTTCCGAGTTCACTTCTGCTTGTCCAAGCGAACGAATTTCCCTCTCAATTTCATGTGTCATTTGTTCAAGTTGATCTAGTGAGACTGGCCTTTTTTCACAGGCACGAATCAGCCCCCTTAAAATTTTTTCTCGACTAAACTCTTCACGAATCCCTTCCTTCTTTACAACAATTAATGGTGTTTCTTCCACCCTTTCAAATGTTGTAAAACGAAAAGAACATTCCTCACACTCTCTTCTTCTTCTAATTGCCCTTACGTCATCAACCGGTCTTGAATCGACTACTCGAGTTCCATTATGCTTACAAGACGGGCATTTCATCATACCAGCTCCGTTCAAATCAATATATTCTATTTTATCATTATACCTTAATTCGGCATCAAAAAACAAAAGGTGACTTCTCTAAGAAAAGCACCGAAAGTTTGCTAGTCGCTGGGCGCTGGAGCTGGATCCAAACACTAGCCAATTTTTATACTTTTTTCCTTAAAAGAAAAGAAAACCTAGTAATGGGGATTGCTAGTAGTGATGAAAATAAAATAGTGGAATGACAGGCTTTAAGCGGAGATGAAAACCGAGTAACGAACGAAATGTGTTCATTACTCGGTTAAATTATTCTCCAAAGTAATATTGACCTACTCTTTCAACATATTCACAATGTGGACAAGTAAACAAATAATCATAAATGAACTCACGTAATACATGTTGTTCTAGTTTGAAATTACCATTGCATTCTTCGCAAGTAAAAGATAAATGATTGAAAATATCTTCGTAAAGTTCTGAATCAAAATTATTCGAGTATGTTAAATCATACTTCATATTTCGAATTAATTTATTAATAGTAGAATTATTTTCGTCAATTTTAGCAATTTCTTCAAATAGTGCAATTGATACTTCAGTTGCAAAATTCATTATATGACTGATTTTATTATAATAAGTTTCCCAATATTCATCCCATATTTCATCATCAGCAAATATAAAATTAAGAGTTCCTACAGGAGTTGGATATCTTTTATCATTCGTCACAACATGTAAGGATTTATCCCATATCACTAGCGTTGCATAAAAAGTTAATTACAATGTCAATGAATAAATTTGGGGGCTCATCCATTAGGCAGAATATTCAGTCTAATAATTTAGCTTCTTGAAGAAAAAAAAGACAACTGGTAATAAAGGTAGCCCTCCATCCATTTTTTTCCAATTGGTATTCCGTTTTTTTCAATCATTTATATGACTGAATGTATAGGTGAAATCCATCATACAGGGTCGTAGGTTAGTTCGTCTAAATGGGCAACATCTCCTGATTCATATTGTGCTAAGGTCTCTTCAAAAATGCGAATGTGGTCAAGTCTTCGCCGGCCCCGAGATGATCGTTCTGGCTCCTTAAATATCTTGATGATAAAGGTTTCCAGCTTTTGATCCCACAGAACCTTTATCCAATTAAACATTTTGAGAAGAGTGCCTTTATATCCGACTTTATTTTTCATCAATAGGGTCAAGCAAAATGTGATCATGGCGATATAGATTTGATTGTATACAGCGTTTGGGCTTTGGCCATAAAGCTTTTTCAAAACGAGGTTCTGTTTCACCCACTTAAAGAACAATTCAATTTGCCAGCGAGTTCGATAAAGGTCACTCATTTCCTGTGCACTTATTTTGGCATCATTCGTCACAATGGAGATCTTGTTTCCTTCGCTGTCTACTGTTTCGATCAAATGCAGGAGATTTTCCATATCCCCGATTTTCACGATAGCGTCCCGGGTGATGGTGGAAGAGGGATCGACTTCCAGTTCCTCGATGACATGTACAATGGTGTTACTCTTGATTCGGGTGATGAACCGGGTGTTTTTACTACAGTAGTCATCAAACTTTTTAAAATTAAAATAGCCTCGGTCAAATATGTGTAGAACATCTTCGTCTAGCACAATGAGCGCACCCATCTGTGTTTCATCAGCTGGCCTAGCAGGCGTTATGATCATTTTTTCGGGGTAGACCTCTCCGTCGCAGAAGACGATGGACGTATGCATTTTGACACCTGCTTTTGTTTCCCGAAAGTTCGCCCATTTATACTGGCTTAAGCACATAGAAATGGTCGATGAATCGATCAAATGAATTTTCCCAAGCATCTTTTCGGCCTTTTTCGGGCCGTAGATTTGATGCAGTTTCTGCACCAGATGGTGTAAGATCACTTCAGTAAATTCAAAAGGAATGTCCCTATGTTTTCGTGAAAGGGAAGATTTATGAATACTTTTCAGTCCCACGAGTCTTTGAACTCCCTTTTTCCCCTTAACATGTTGGCTTATACACTCTAGATTTGGTAATCCCTGCAATTGAGCGTATAGAAACAGCTTAATGAACGTGAAGGTATCTAGCTTTTTAACATACTTATCAATTTGAGCGTGATCAATCATCTTTTGGATCACTTTCGAATCTAATGGATGAATGTATTCCTTGAATACAGTTTTTATGGTATGATTGTCCATGTGAACTCCTTATAGTTAGGGATTTGGACAGGACTACCATACCCTAATTATAAGGTTTTTTAATGGAGTTAAATAGTGAAAATTGGTATTATTCCCATATTTCAGACATAGAAAATCGTCTATTTTCTAATGCAAGATACTTGACTTTCTCAAAAAAACTTTATGCAACGCTAGTGATCCCATATACCTGTTAAACTTTTGGGAGATTTTTTATCATAAATTATTTCAGCTAATAACTCACCATCTAAAGGGAAGTCTAGTTCTTTTACAGTTTCTTTTAAAATTTGGATAATGAAATTAGGACCAATAGTTGATACTTCAAATGACTTAGGATCATCGTACAAAAGTTTTGAGATAAATTTCTCTGAATCAACTAGCAACCAGCACATATAAAACAAATTATCTTTAATCGGCTTTCTACTGTTAGCAAATGCAACAGTAACTTTTCCACGCTCAGAACAGCTGATAGATTCATGCATATAAAACATAAAATCTCTTAACAAACTAAAAAACACATGGGATTTCGTTGTTCTGAAGGCAACATCTTTATATCCATTTTCAATTAGCCAATCAATAGGGCTTATATCTTCTGGAATAGTTTCATTATCTTTTAAATCAATCTTTTCTGATGATAGATTATTTTTGTCAGCCTTAACTAATAGATCTACCAATAAATCATTGAAGTATAACATTAATCGGTGCTTTGTCAAAAATTCATCAGGTAATTCAGGGGATATGTATAATTCTGCCAAACAGGTAACCACCTTTCTATTAGTTTTGACCTAACATTTCCATCACTTCTAATTTGTCGGCTATTTCTTTAATGAAATTTGGAATTTCCTCAATATGTTGTGCAATTGCTTTTGCTTTTCCAGGCTTAGAGGTTATTTGATACTTATCAGAAAGTTCTTGTTCCATTGCAAAATAATTATCTATTACTTCTCCAAGATAAGCTTCAAAATCCCTTCCAAAGTAAGCATAATCATCAGTAATTTCACACATATTATCATCTGTTTTCCAATTTTCATTAGTGAAAATTTTATTAAATGTTTTTTGAGTACCCTTTGCATCTTTATCACAATCAAAAATTACATAGCAATTGTAACCATATGCTTTGAATAATCTCCAGTAAAGAGGAATAGCTGCTTTACCCCGACAATTTATAATTTCAGTTCCGTGTTCAGCAAGTGAATAACCTGCTCTTTTTAAATAAATGGGAAGTGTAAAAAATTCAGTTGCTCCCTCTACTAATATAATTGTTTCAGCAAACATTCCCTTTAATTGATCTAAAAAAAGTTTCGTTGAATAAAAATCAACAATATTTTCAGGACTAACATTTGTACTTGGTACACCTGATTCTATACAAAAATCATATAATTCTTGTGGCGATAATTGAACTGTTCTCGTAATACCGCCTATTTTTTGAACCCTGACTAGTCCATCTAAATACTCAGCATCTATAAATTCAACAGAATGAGTTGAAATAATAACCTGGATTCCCGAAGAGCACATGTCAGTAATGTATTCTTTTAGCCATCTTTGCGCTAATGGATGTAAATGTGCTTCTGGTTCTTCGATAATTAAAACAAAGTTTTCTCCAGTAAATATTTCCATATATGCTTTTACAAACGCCATAAGGAGTACTTGTTGTTCCCCCGTACCAAACTCCTCAAATCCTCTAATGTTACTGCCTTCTTTAGCATAAATCCTTAATGACTTTGCATAGTTATTAGGATCATATGCCGAAAAGTCAACCGCTAAAGAATGTACAAATCCCTTAACAGCACCTTTTAATGCATCTGAAAATTTTTGAAAGAAATTAGAGAATTCTTCAGTTTGCTCAAATGAGTCTTTAATTTGCTTAAAGGCAATTGTTAATTCATCTTTGTGTTCAGAACTAAGTGCTTCATGTATTTTTTTGGAAAACTTACTCAGCAAAGAATAACTACTGCTGTAATTAAAAGCGCTTTGTATGTTTCTTTCAGCATCAATTAAATATGACTGACATGCTGATCTATCTTGATTGGAAGGATAAATTCTTCTTCCACTTCCATCATGTAAAAGGTTATTATTATCTTCACCATTGTGTCCATAACTAACTGCAATTGTGTTATGTGGATTTCCATATCTATTATAGAAAAGTGGTTTTGTGAAGTTAGCACTTATTTGTGTAGTTGGAAATTCTTCTCTATTTCTTTGATAAAAGTCACTATCTAACATTTCGATATAAGTAGGATATCGTTCTCCAATTACCCTATTTATAGCAGACAATATATTAGACTTACCAGCATTATTTGGCCCAAATAAAACTAAAGGTTTGTTTTTAGGTAAGGAAATAGTTACATGTTCAATAGAACGATAATGTTGAATAGTAACTGAATTTAATTTCATAAGTATTCGCTCCTGTAATTAATGATCATCTCTCAATACTTCTTTTATTATCTGTGCCATTTGTTTATTGTTTAATTGAGCATGGAAGTAAACTTTATAACCATCTTCAGATAAAACATCGAAAAATACTTTTGCACATTCGATTTTTGCATTTTCTGTGCCACGTATATTCGTTTTATCTTCGACGTCTTTCGTTTCAACAACTATATTTAATTCTTTTTCACCTGTTGCTCGTCTAACAACATACATAAAGTCGGGGCTATACATTCCACCTGTTATTGTTGGAATTGCGATACTGTTTCGCGGTATCTTTCCATACACAATGACTTCTTCTATATCAGTAGAGATATTCTTTTGCTCTAGTGGTGAATCATAAGCAAAGGCATCATACAAGTACTTATCGCTTGGTGTTCCAGGTGCAATTTTCGTTCCTATTCTACCCTGTGAAATAGTTTCTCGTGGAGTCCCATCGGCATGAGAAAGAGCTGTTGATGTAACAGGTGTTTCACTTTTCGCATAATGGAAACGTCCTTGTAAATTTGTGTTCTTCCATTCATTAAACTTCTGAATAATAACACTGACAGAACTCTCATTAATATATTTCGAATCAAGTTCACCGTTCTTTTCTACATATTCACATAAGGCTTGATGAATTGTTTCAATGGGAATATTGGTACTTCGCATAATCCTAAGTAAAAATTCATTGTAAGGAATCGTTCTTGAAACGACATATTGTAAGCCTGTTTTATCCGCAATTGTCATGGTTGTACCATCACTTTGAATTACTTCACGTTGACTCGTCATAACTACATCTGTAAATACACCTTGCTCTTCCAAAATAGAAAGCACAACATCTTTCATATCCTTATCTAAATCTCTATCATAAAAGAGTAAGTAGCGTTGGTTTATTTTTTCCCATAATTCACGAATCTCGTTATAGGCACCTTTTCGGATTCTAACAGGTTGTGGCTTGTTTTTATTTATATCTTTAACCTTTCCAGATGATAAGCCCATTTCAAAATCTGGGAATTCAGCGAAAAACTCATCACGTTTTTCTATGTTAATATTCATTTTTCAATCGATATACTTTTTATCATACAAAATATCAAATAAGTCGTCTGAGCTAACCCCAAGTTTACTAGCTACTTTTGCAAGTTGCTCTTCGGTGATAAAGGCGGCTCGCGGAACTTCTCCATTGATTTGTTCAACGAGTCTTTCGGCAAAATCAGCCTCCGTAAAATCGACAATATAATTGAGTTGAAAGTCTTCATTAGATATGCGATTCCCATTTTCATCAACTGGAAGTCTAAGTCCACGTCCAACTTCTTGTAACTTACTATTTTCACTTCCGCTGGAACGTAATTTAGCAATGGTAAATACGTTAGGATTGTCCCATCCTTCTTTTAATGTCCACTTTGAAAATAAAAATCGTAACGTATTTGGTGTGCCATCTTTTTTCTTAAAAGATAATAATTGTTTCTTTCCATGCAAAATGGTTTCTACTTCATTTGCAATATCTTCGTCTGAATCACTGTTGTCTTGTGAAAAATACCCTGCATGACAGGCACTTATATCAGCTAAACTAGCTTCTAGATAGGCTTTATATTCCGCTTCATATTCTGTTAGGGCGGATAGTTCTTTTTCAATTCGTTCTTTTAGTAATTTCTCAAATGTGTTTTTCAAATAAGGAACTTTTCCATCCTCACTGTCTCGGTATGAAGAAATATCATCAATGAAAAATAATGCTAATGTTTTTATTTTAAAATTACGTTCCGTAAAATTTTCACGTTCCGTTTCAAAATGTCTTTCTAATGCCAAGCGCATCATTTGTTCCTGGTATGAAGTCATATAAATATCTACATCAAGTTCCTCACCTGTTTGTTTCTCTATTCCGTTGGAGAATACGACAAATGAACCTCCGATAGCTTCAATTGTAATCCCTTCAAAGGCCTGATGAATAACGGAGAGTGAATCTCCCCTTTTTAGGGTGAATGTCTTATTCGCTTCATCTTTCTTTTTATATTGAAAATTTACATAGTCATTTCTTTTTATCGTTGTAATTTTAACTTTTTCAGCTTGCTTAGATACAGGTTCAAAATGCTCCTTTGCAACACCTTTAATTAAATTTAAATTAAAGGATTGACAAGCATTTAGGTCATAAAGTAAATTTTGATAATCTTTTCTTATTGTTCTGTTTTTTCCACGACCACTCGTAATATCAGGATATGTAGCACCAAAACGAATGATGCTTTGCGGTTGTATTTCTTCTTCAATTACTTGATATGCCTTTTGATCACGTGAAAAACGATGTGGTTCATCAATAATCACAAATGGTTTTGTGGCTTTTAAGGCATCAAAAGGACGATAAAACCCTTCTGTACCATAATCATAATCATCACGACTTAGCAAACCATTTTTACGAACTGCTAATAATTGCATATTCACAAGCAATACATGAATTTTCTTTGTGTTTTGCGAGGAACCCCGAACAAAATCACTTACAACACTTGGAAAATAGGTTCTCCCTTTTTTACGAGTTTTAGGAGATTCTAAGACACCAACTTCTATCTCCGTTCCATAACCACATACATCTGAAAAGTGTCTTTTTACATATTCATCTTGAAGAAAATGAGCAGTTCCTGCCTTGATTGCTAAAGATGGTACAGCAATAATAAATTTGTTAATGCCATATTTTTTATGTTTATGGCAAACTAAAAATGTAGGTTATGGCACTTCTTTTATGCATGTCCTATAGGGCTATGCATAAAAGAAAAAGCCACTTGCTAACAACTCAATAATTAACTACACTTC
>NZ_VTQV01000021.1:55206-67685 GCF_008764245.1 Bacillus subtilis | reverse complement strand
AAACCATTTATCCATTTATTTATTGACGTTCGTTTCGTTCAGTTTTCAAAGATCAAATTCTTGTTCGCCGTTTTAGCGGCGACTTTATTATCGTAACACTATTCATTTTCGAAGTCAAGCTTTTTTTAACTCTTTTTTCGAATGTTGTCCTTATTTGTTTTCCCTTGTCTCTTAAGGACGTCTTATACTATATCATGGTTTTTTTTGATATGCAACCTATTTTTCAAAAAAACTTTAAGTTTTTTATTATTATTGAGAAGTTCTCTTTAAAACTATGAAATTTCCCGGTCTATCTCCATATAATAATGCCCATAAAACCTCGTTCATATTTATTATATTTCCAACATATATATTATCAATCCATTTATAGTAGGTGAAATGATGCTAGCATATGTCGGTCTTTATACTGCAATTATTACGGCTGTATATTTGTTTTCTTATTCTTATATTGAAGCATTACGAATATCAAATGCAGAGGAAAAGGTTTATGGAGGAACCTTTATCTTTTCATCTATTATGGCATTTGTTTTTTCAGGATTAACCTATCTTTTCATCTAATAATAGTTTAGAATTTATCCCCGCTCTCTATTTTTAAGAGAAGATGGGGATTCTTTTCGTGAAATCATTCTTATCTATACTATATTTCAATCATTTGCTTTTTCTTTATAAAAATATGATAATATCATTTTATATCGAAAGCGCTGTATATTCAAAAAAATAGAGGAGAGATTTATTTGTTGGATGTTGTTGATTCAGAGCTTCTGATTAAGTTAGTTGTATCAGCCTTACTTGGCTTAGTGATCGGATTAGAAAGGGAACTTAAAAGTAAGCCGCTCGGTTTGAAGACCAGTCTTGTGATTTCGATTATTAGTTGTTTGTTAACGATCGTGTCGATTGAATCAGCTTACTTACTCCCTGGCAGAGATGATATTATGATACGTATGGATCCCCTTCGTTTAGCTGCACAAATTGTGTCAGGAATTGGCTTTTTAGGGGCTGGCGTTATTTTAAGAAGGGGAAATGATCATATTTCCGGATTAACTACCGCTGCGATGGTGTGGGGAGCCGCTGGAATTGGAATTGCAGTAGGAGCCGGGTTTTATGTCGAAGCTGTCGCAGGGGTGATCCTTCTTATTATTAGTGTGGAACTTATCCCTTTTGCAATCGTTAAGATTGGTCCCAAAAGTTTAACTAAAAAAGACTTGATTATAAAAATTACAGTGTCTCAACAAGAAAGCCTTGAGAAAATTGTTGAAAAAATTCAAGGGGAGAAAATTTCTGTTACCCATATACGGATTAAAGATATCAAAGACAGCTCCATGCATATGCTTGAATTAAGGACGAGAGTGAATGGCAAACGCCCTGTGACCGACATTTACTACACGATTGCCAAGATGCAGGATGTGGATGCGATTGAAATTGTGAGTTAAGACTTGCTTTTTTTGTAAAACTTACTATAATAAGTATTGGAGTTACGATTTGGGGCATTAGCTCAGCTGGGAGAGTGTCACACTGGCAGTGTGAAGGTCAGCGGTTCGAACCCGCTATGCTCCATATTCAAAACCCTTGAAACATCAACGTTTCAAGGGTTTTTTCTTTTTATTCAATTTAAAAGAGCCCCTTTCAAAGAAAGGGGCTTAAGGCAAGGAGGTGCTACTTACCAATCATCACGTCGACGCTCTTCACGACAACGGCAAATGAATCTCTCACGGTCACGGTCGCGGTCACGATCACGGTCTCTATCATCGTCCCAATCACGGTCGCGTTCGTGTCTTACTTCACGACAGCGGCAAATTAATCTACGCCGTCTACGTCTTTCACGCCTCTCTTCTCCACCAAAAAAATCATCTTCAAAACACATACTCACTGCACCTCCTCTTTATATATGAAAGCCGGCCGACCTTAATACATATCATATTGGAAAATGCGTTATTTGCTTGGTCAAACTGTCTGATGAAAACGGGGATTTTTTATTATCTAATTCCAGCGCCCAGCTACTTGGTTTCGAGTCTATGACCTCTTTGCCTATGTAACCGAACAAATGTTGAAGTCTGTTTCCCTTTCCCGCAGCAATGATGTGGCTATGCTCATACGAAAGCTTTGTTTCCAGGATATTTCTCATACACCGCAACCAAACACGGAAATTGCGTTTGTTCTTTTTTCAACTCTCGAAAGTTAAGAAAGCGACTGCCGGTAAAAATCACTTCATCTGGCGAGAGTTCCAAGCAGTTCAATGGTTTTTGCCCTGTCTGCAAACGCAAATGTCGCTGCGCCTCCTCCGCTGTCTGGGCAAAAATAAAGGCCCATTTCTGTCTCGCGATCTTCAGTGAAAAAATTTTTATCTGATCAAAGCCAAGATAATTCATTTCCAGCAATTTCTCCAATTTCTCAGGATCAGGTTTAATTTGCGACAAAACCGCATTATCCTCCTCTAGATCAACCTTCCTCTCCTGAAGCAAGCAGAAGATAAAATGGGCAAGGAGCGATTCTTCATACTTGATCGCATCTTCATATAGCGCCTTAATCGTGGGCATCGCGAATTCCTCCCGTAAATTGATTATAATTCGCAAACACTGTGCCAATGGGACCATTGCGATTTTTAGAAATAATTAGCTCCAAGTGTTTTGGATCTGCATCCTGATCATAATAAGCATCTCTGTAGAGAAAGATCATCACATCCGCATCTTGTTCGACACTCCCAGATTCACGGATATCGGACATCATCGGTCGTTTATTTTGCCTTTGCTCCACCGCTCGGTTTAATTGGGCCAACAAGAGGACCGGGCAATTCATTTCCTTCGCCATCCCCTTTAGCTGCTTCGAAATTTCTGTTACTTGCATATGAGCATTGCCGCCATAATGATGTTCAGGTCGAATCAACGTTAAATAGTCAATCAACACAAGCGGTTTTTTGTCTGGGTATTCGTGCATCAATTTCCTCACCTTCGCGCGCATCTGGGCGACTGTTTGCCCTGCTCCATCAAAAATTTGGATATTGGTTTCCGACACGCGGCCGATCAGCTCTGGCCATTGTTCCTTTTGGGCTTCGGTGAGGTGTTGATAGGGATTCCGTAGCTTCAAACGATTGATGGCCCCTGTCGAAGCGACGAGTCTTTGAATTAAGCTTTTATTCGGCATTTCCAGTGAAAAAATAATCGGCAAATCTCCGTTCCAACCTGCTTGCTTGGCAAAATGAAGCATCACATCTGTTTTCCCCATCGAAGGCCTTGCCGCCACTACCGTGAGCTCTCCGTCTTGAAAACCATTCGTCATTTGGTCTAGGCGCAGCATTCCAGTTGATATCCCCTTGATCTGATTTTCTTCTTGCCATGGGGCTTCATAAAGATCTGCTAACCCCGTAGAAATCGCTATATGATCATCGATTTTCGCCTCATTGATTTGATCTAAAGCATGAATCACCTTCTGAATCTCCCAATCTTCTTCCTTGGCGACTGTTAAAATATTCCTTTTCTCCCGTTCTTTCCATTTTTCCAGCACCAACTCCTCATATTCAGCGAATTTTTCAACATTGGCGAAGGATTGCAAGTCATGGAGATAGGAAATACCGCCAAATGGTTCCAAGTCCACTGTCGTTGAGAGTGTGACAAGGTCAATTGTGCCACCTTGTTGATGCCGATCGCGCATTTGTTTAAATAAGGCTTGATGGCGTGGATCTGCCAAATGTCCAGCTTTGATGATCGTATCCCCGATCAAATGATTTTCTTTCATCATGCAGCCAAGTAGCGCTTTTTCAGCTGTCATGCTCCTCTTCCCCCTCTGAAAGATTATGTTGATAGAGTTTTGAAAGTTCTGTATCCAAAGTCTGGTGGCCAAAATATTTTTTCTGTTGTTCAAACTCTCTGTCCAAGGCGCTCACATCCCCCAGTGTTTTCACATTGTGATGACGCCATTTCTTTAAAATTCCATATGTATATCGCCAACTTCGATTGCCAGAAGCTACTGAAATTTTCATCGCTTCGATCACAAGCACTTCCCCAAATTCCTCTAAAGCATCCACCAGCTCTTCTGCCATATAAGGGCTCAGCATTCCAATGTTCTGTTGATAAAAATTAATGACATTTTCACGACAACCACCACCATCTATTTTTTGCGATTCTTGTTGTTGTTCTTTTTCTATTTCTTTTTCTATTTCTTTTTCTTGTCCCCGTAACGCGTGCGTATCGTCATACGACTCGTACAACCTGCGAATTTTCTCTTGTTTCACATTGCCCCCAACAAAAGCAATCAGACTTCGGTCTTTTACTTTACTCAACTCAGCTGTCACACAATCTTCCACAGGCTTACCACCGCGAGGAAAATTGTATTTCCCCCAATTTCGAATTGCCACTTCCCTTGTTTGTGAGTTATACTTCAGCAGTTTATGTTGATGAATCAAACGTTCAAAAATACTTTGCACCGTCTCCATTGAATAACCTGTATCAAACGCCATTTGCTTCTTCGTAATAGAGTAGATGCCAATTTGCGTTGTATTCGCATTCGTCAACAAATACAAAAACAGATACTTATCCTCTGGTGTCATCTCCTCCACCACTTTCGGATCATCCCAAAACCCAATATCAATCATGCGAAATTTTGCCATCGTTCCTCTCCCTTTCTTCTCTATAAAAAATTTCCGTAAAAAGATCGGTTCATTATGCATATATGGTATTCACTGAAATTCGGACACCTTTTGCAAAATTTTTTGCCAAAAGACGCAGACGAAAATGCCTTTGACACAAAAAATGGATTTTCTCTCTGCCGCTGCGAATTATCCAATCACAATTTGTTCGTCATGCCCCTTTTTCATTACCAACTTTTTATCAGTTACAAGCCCGAAAACTTCCTCTTTTTTACAGTATAAAACTATAAAAAAATAATGAGGTTGGGACATTACAAAAATGTTAAGTTCCAAAAACGAAAAATTCATTACGTTAGCGGAGGAAATATACGTAGACTCCTGCGGGAAGTAAGAGTTCGTAAAGACCCCGGAAGGCGAAGCCTGAGGAGGCTTGACACTCGCCCGCGGAAAGCGAAGTATATTTCCGGAGCGGGTTATATGCACGATGGTAGTTCGGTTTTTTCTTTGGTGAAAACACTTTTGTCCCAGCCTCACGTTGGTAAAAATTCAGCTATACGATTGAAATGAACGTAAGAAGGGATTGGCAGTATGTGTGGCTAACGCGACTTTCAACCGGAATGTCTGCACATAATTAAGGGACGATTAGGAAAAATAGCTTAAACACGCAAATTTTACAATATAAAGATCTTCAAGGAGGATTTTATGAAAGCAACAGATGTGCTTGTCCAATGTTTAGAAAATGAGGGGGTTGAATATGTTTTTGGGATACCAGGTACGGAAATTTTAGATCTAGTCCATTCCCTGTCCAAATCCAACATTCAATTTATCCTCGTTCGGCATGAGCAAGGTGCAGCCTTCATGGCAGACTTATATGGACGGTTATCAAAAAAGCCCGGAGTTTGCCTAGCTACCCTTGGACCAGGGGCAACGAATTTGTTAACCGGTATATCTAGTGCACAGCTTGACCACTCGCCGGTAATTGCCTTAGTTGGACAAGTTTCGTCGGAGAAACAACACCCAGAGTCACATCAATATTTAAACCTAACAGAAATTTATGAACCGGCAACGAAATGGAGTACACAAATAAAATCTGCACAAATGATTCCAGTCACAATACGTAAAGCTTTTCGGACCGCGATGATGGAGAAGCCCGGTGCGGTACTACTTGCATTACCGGAGAACTTGGCAACCGAGATGATTGCGGGTCAACCCTTAGCCCTTTCGCAAATTCCACCGTCCTTGCCTGTTCAGAAAGCAATTCAAACCGCCCATTCAATTATTCAAGATTATATGAAACCTTTTATCCTAATTGGAAATGGAGTGATTAGAGAAAATGCAATGGAGGAGCTGCGTATTTTTATCGATGCCCTTCAATCGCCTGTTGCCCATAGTTTTATGGCAAAAGGCATATTACCTAAAAACCATCCCTCTAACTATTTCACGTTTGGATTTAGTGAAAACGATAAAGTTTTAGCAGGGATTGCCGAGGCAGACTTACTCATTGTCATCGGGTTTGACTTTGTCGAACAGCTACCCCAAAAATGGAATGGAGGAAAAACCCCAGTTATCCATATTGACACTTTGCCAGCAGAAATAAATGAGTATTACCCAGCGGAAATAGAATTAACTGGGAATATTAAGCAGATTTTGCATGCTCTTAATCAACTTAAGATGCCACCTAAATCCTGGGTGCCTCAAGGAAATCTAAAAGAAAAAATAAAAACATCGTATCAAATCAGAGATCATCAAGGTGAATCAAATAGACTTCCCTTAACAACAGAGAACATTCTCCTTATGATAGAAGAACTAGTTCCTGACCAGTCCATCATCATCTCGGATGTTGGTGCACACAAACTATCCATTGCCAGAACGTATCAGCCAAAACAACCGGATAAGCTTATAATCTCCAATGGGTTGGCATCGATGGGGATCGCATTACCGGGTGCAATTGGCGCTAAGCTTGCCTGCCCCGAAGATCCCGTTATATGTATTACCGGGGATGGTGGCGCATTAATGAATTTTGCGGAAATTGAAACGGCAAAGCGTTTGGGGGTATCGTTTATTATGATTGTTTTAAACGATTCTGTTTTGAAATTAGAGGAGATGAAAATGGAGAAAATGTTTGAAAGCAGTGAGGGAGTATCCTTTCAAAATCCGGATTTTACCCAATTAGCGGAAGGTTACGGGATAAAGTGTGGTCGTGCCCACAATCTGCGTCAATTTGAGGAACATCTAAGAGAGGCATTACTTGTACAATCTCAAGGAGAAATTATGTTAATTGATGTATTATTACCTTCTTCTCCTTGACAATAACTTCAGGCACTAGCGTTGCATAAAGCTCTTTTGAGAAAGTAAAGTATCTTGCATTAGAAAAAAGTGAAAGGTATATAAAATGGAGACATTTAAGTTTGATTGCATATTGGCATGAATTCACATACTAGAAGGAGAAAACCAAAGATATATTGCCCATTATAAAATTGACCAAAGCCCGCCATCGTTGCGGACCATAGAAGGGCAACAACTGGTGATTTAAATTCGTGATTTACGCTATTCATCCGCATCTATCTCATCCAATCAACTCAGTCATCATGTTTTTCTATTTTTCCTATTAACGTGAAAGCTATGCAAATGGAATAGTGCTAACTGTTAAATAAAGGCTTATCTTACATATTTACATTTTTTATACAGATAATAGAAGAAAGCCATACTGAATTCATTGATGTGTGTAAATACAAATGAGAGTTGATCGAAATGTTCCTGATCCTGCTGAATATCATCATCCTTTTCTTTATCACCTTTTCCATTGTAAAAAAAAGACTTAGCTTGCTTGAGAACCTCTTTATTTTCATGGTACAAGAATTGCTCATTACGAGTTATTTTGCTGTTTTATATATCAATTTAAAAGTATGGGAAATAACAAATAGCATAAAACTATTTATTATTTTTCGACTTTCCGAATTCCTCGTCATCCCCTTGTTATATGTAATGTATTTCAATTTATTAGCAGCGATTCAATCCCGTTTTAACAAAAGTTTGTTCACGATCACTTATATCGCCATTCTATATGGTGTTGAGTTTATGCTTGTGCAAGGGAAGGTCATTCGCTATAACGGATGGGATTTTTGGCATTCCCTTCTCTCCATTGCTTTTGTCTTACTCATTTCATCTATCTTGCAATTTTGTTTCAGAAGGGTCTTACGAAAGGAAGGGATTGGAAGATGATGCCCTTACAATTACCAACAACATTTGACGAGAATGAGTGGTTTATCATCATTGGGCTTATTCTTTCTTATTCTTTGATACTTTGGCTTCCTAAACGGTTTCCCTTGAGTCTTACGATCCTCCTTCTACTATTTGGCTCAACCGTTGCACGAATTTATGACCATTTATTATCTTCACCGGATTTAAATTTATACAATATTATGGATTCGCGCAAATATGAATTATTTGATGTCATTTCCTACCTTTTATACGCACCATTTTCGTATATCTATATCTATTTTTATGAAAAATTAAATGTTCGAGGGTTCTGGATATTGCTTTATATTGTCATTTCTTCCATAATTGGAACGCTGTTTGAGGGAGTAAACGCGCTATTTCATGTTTTTAACTATCACGGATGGAAATTATCCTACTCATTTAGCGTTTATTTAGGTGTGCAAGCATTGACATTGCTTTTTTACCATATGATTAAACATTTTCATCATAGACAAACGACGAATAAGTAGGATTGGCTAATTCGCTTGGTTTTTTTCAATTTTAAGGATCCACTTATAGTATAGTACTAAAATAACCAGTAGGATGGGGTCAACAATGGCGGAATACCATAACTTCCACCAACCATAATGGAAATAACCCCAAGGCGCGGGGAGTAATGCCAATGTTTCATACATGAGCAGTGGGATTGTCCAGCAAATAATATAAAGAGCCTGTTTCATAAGTGGTCTTTTAAGAGGATACCAATTTAAAAACATGACATTGACAGGTGGGATAATCATGGTCAGGGTTGGAATAGAAAGAAAGTCCACTCCTTTTGAGAAATACCAATAGCCATGGTATTTTAGATCAAGATATAAATCAGCAAATGTCTGGAATGCGATTGTAAATACTGTGATATGGACGATTTGATTGACAGATAAATTTCTAACTTTAGAAAAGGCAACAAAGTTAAAAACAAAAATAGCGATCAACATCCCAAGCAATATGAACACTTCCTTTTAGAGCCCTTAGTCTTTTAACAGTATATCCAAATTTTATAAGAAGACGACATAAGGAGAGAGCCATTACTAATTCGTTCAAAACGATAAATAGCTAGAGCAGCTCCTATGGCTCCAAACGGTGGCTCCCTCGCCGTACCTCTTTTCGGAACTTTTCTCAATTTCGGGGACGGTCACTCGCTTCGCCGTGCCTCTTTTCGCAACTTTTCTCAATTTCGGGGACGGCCGTTCACTTCGCCGTATCCTTTTTCGCAACTTTTCTCAATTTCGGGGACGGCCACTCACTTCGCCGTACCCCTTTTCGTAATTTTCCTCAATTTCGGGGACGGCCGTTCACTTCGCCGTACCCTTTTTCTCAACTTTTCTCAATTTCGGGGACGGCCACTCACTTCGCCGTACCCCTTTTCGCAACTTTTCTCAATTTCGGGGACGGCGCACCCTTAGCCGTTCATCCTTTTGGCGGGCGCTTGCGCTTTTCTTAATTATTTGCCATCTCGATTACTTGTTGTTGCTTATTTTTATGATTTTTAACGGCTTCCTTTTTATATTGTTCAAATGTATCGAGTTTTAACGCATCGACTGTAGCCCCAAATTGTTTTGTTTTTCAAGAAAAGGGTAAACAAATAGGACAACACAGAACAATTTAAAGGAGGAAAAAACAATGGGAATTCTTTGGACTTTAATTGTTGGTGGTGTCATTGGTTGGTTAGCTGGATTAATCGTTGGACGGAATGTTCCTGGCGGTATAATTGGAAATATTTTAGCCGGTATTGTGGGATCTTGGTTAGGCACTTTACTCCTTGGTTCATGGGGACCCGTCATAGCTGACTTTGCGATTATCCCAGCGATCATTGGAGCGATAGTCGTTGTGCTTATTCTTAGTGCCATCTTGCATGGTACAACGAAAAACAGGGCATAAAGAAATGAGGCATACACTTGATTCAGTGGATATCTGATCCTACTGGATCAAGTTTTTTGTTTGTATCGCTGCCTTGCCATTGTTTTCTCCCAAAAAAAACAAAATGAATCTAGCTGGAAAAAATACCATTCAAAGTTTTTAGAAGTCACATCGTTCCGCCCAGCAAAAGGAACAAGGACACATCATTCAATCGGATAACATAAAAAAGATTGCTTTCGGTTTCTAGCTCTAGCAATCTTTTTTGTATGAAGGCAGAGTATTCCACAGAATTCGTGATAATGCTACGATTAAAAAATCAGTGAAGTATAAGTGCTTCACTGATTTTTTGCCTTCCGGAGCCACAGAATATGGTATATCCGGTGATCTTAAAAACAGGCCTTGTGCGATTCTTATTATTCCACTCTTAATTTTTGCCCGATATAAATCTTATTGATATCTTTGATGTTATTCCAAGACTTGATTTGCTGTTGGGTGCTGCTATATTGAACAGCTAGTCCAGATACAGTATCCCCAGGTTTCACAGTATGATAGACGGCTTTTAATTTTGCTGAAGGAGATCTGGATAATTTTATTTTTTGACCAACCTGGATCACGTTCGGATTTTTAATCCCGTTTCGCTCAGCAAGTTTTTTCACTGAGGTTCCATATTTGACTGCAATCTCACTTAAGGTATCTCCTGCTTTTACGGTGTAGGTAGTATTCTCAGGTTTGGTCACTGGCTTTTTAGTAGCATTCGAATGCTTCTTTGCCAAGAAGTCATGATAAGCTTCATTCATATCGACAGGGCCGGAAATGCCGGCAACTTGTCCAGCGCTAGTGTATTGCCACATTTGATAAGCACCTTTATACGTACATTTCGGCGCCCACTGTGCCACCCACTTATCAAAGCGATCTAATTTTCCGCTTCTGAGAGAACCATTTAACCAGCTCAAACTGGCGTACAATGATACGTAATATCCCGCATCCTCAACTGCATTTAACCATGTATAACAAATGTCGATCAATGCCGCGCTCGCAGGCATGCCCCGTTTGCGTTTGTATCCGTCAGCATCCTCCATATCGAAAGCGATTGGGTATGTCGGATTTTTGCCATTCAATAACCGCAAAGCATGGGCCACTTCACTCTTTGCCTCATTTATATCCATGGCATAGCTGTAAAGATAGGCTCCCCACGGAATGCCAACACGCTCACATTCTTTTACATTCCGTTCAAAATATCGATCATCTTGCCTTTCTAAATCACTTCCAAACCCCATGCGAATCATCGCAAATTCTATTTCATCCGCCTTCACCTTGTCCCAATCAATCTTTCCTTGGTGTGCAGATACGTCAATCCCTTTTTTCGCCACATTCCCATCTCCTTCTATTAAATTATTCAGCATTAACGCTGCTCATCCCCAAAATATAAAAAGAGCCCTGAAAAGGACTCTTCCATCAACATTCACATTCACATTTTTTGCCTTATAGATACCTAATGTTCACGCATTTTCGTTACAGATTTGTTTTCCTTTCTCTTATTTTTATAAAAACCTAATCCTAATACAAGGATAATTAAAAATACAATGACTATATATTCAAGGGATTCTTCTATCCCTATTAGTTGATCCTTCATCAGCATTTCACCAGCGACCCATACGAGAATAGCGGAACCGACATAACTGATCCAAGTATACTTGTCCATTATTTTCACAATCAGCTTTGAACAGAATATCATGACGGGAATACTAATAGCTACTCCCAAGGCAAGAATGAGAATATGTCCATCTGCTGCTCCTGCAATCGCCACAACATTATCCAAACTCATCACAGCATCCGCAAGTATGATTGTGCCAATCGCTTTCAGCAAACTCGTTTGCGCGGAGATTTGATTGCCTTTCTGATCATCCCCGATCAACACTTTATAGGCAATCCATAGAAGTAATATCCCAGCGATGATATGCAAGAATGGAATTTGCATTAATTTAACAATGATCGTCGCAAAGAGAATACGTAGCACCACAGCCCCGGCAATTCCCCAAAAAACGGCTTTATTCTGTTGCTCTTTAGATAATTTTCTCGTTGCCATTGCAATCACAATCGCATTATCACCAGAAAGGATCATATCAATTGCAATAATCTTTAATAAGGCAAATAAAGCGGGTGAAGAAAATATGATTTCCGCAAAAACGAATCCATTATGATTCATCAGACTCCTTCTTTCCCAAAATTTTAACACTGTATTATACCATACCCTTTAACCACTCGACAGCGAAGACATACGGACGCAGCGCATTTAGCCGTTTAACCTTTGTTTATCCTTTTTCACGCCCCTAAGTAGCCGTCTTCCGCTTTTCCGGTAAAAATGTGAGTTTGCCCTAGATTGTTTGTCCAATCGTAATCATGTTTTCCTAATAAACTATTAATGAAAGCTTTTATTGATTGTAAAAATTCACAGCTTACTTTACCGCGGGTGGGGATTGAAAAGGTTTCTTCTTTTGGAGAAACCTTCTTTTTTTATAAAGCCGGATTTTCCTCTGGTCCTCTCAGCGATCGATCCATTTTTCCTGCTTCTCAGTCTTTTTCGTACATCCAAAGGGGCGTTGGATCGACGTTTTCCTGCTTGTCATCCTTTTTCGTACATCCAAAAGGCCATTGGATCGACGTTTTCCTGCTTCTCTTTCTTTTTCGTACATCCAAAAGGCCGTTGGATCGACGTTTTCCTGCTTCTCTTTCTTTTTCGTACATCCAAAGAGCCGTTGGATTGACGTTTTCCTGCTTCTCTTTC
>NZ_VTQV01000021.1:0-55111 GCF_008764245.1 Bacillus subtilis | reverse complement strand
TTTCTTTTCCGTACATCCAAAAGGCCGTTGGATCGACGTTTTCCTGCTTCTCTTTCTTTTTCGTAGATCCTCAATCAAAATATTTTGCGAAATACCTTATCCTCCAACAGATTGGAGGTTTACTTTATTTTAAGAGCCACATTAGAAAAAGGCGTATGACAAAAAGTGAATTCTCGTTTTTGGTAACGATGGGTTATTTCATTTTTAATTAGTTGCCTTATATTTATTTTCATATAATCGTTATATCTTACGAAAATGGAGTAGTAGGCTGGTGGTAAATCTTTTAATGAGTCGAATTGGACCTTGATCGTTCCTTCGCCATTTTCATTCATTGTCACCGGTAAAACATAATCATTATGGGCATTTTTCCCATCCCGAATTAATACATCTGTTATGGAATGAATGTGATCACCATACACATGAAAATGAAGAGTGTATTGGTTTTCTTGACAATAATGTTCTTTAAAGGTGATGTATATGGGTAAAGGAATGTATTTATATTTTTCCTCGAGAAAAGGAATCACAAGATAAGCCTGCTGATTTTTTATCACCACTTCTTTTACCTTGATGGATTTATCCCACTCCAACAGTTTTGTTACTGCACTATAATTACCCTCACGTATTAATTCATATATCAGTTTGTGAATGGGCTCAAAAAAATTCTCTGTAAAATCATAGGTTAATTTTCTAGTTGTCTTCAAAATTTGCTTGATCTTATAATAGTACAGCCGTTTAAATTTTGTCTTCTGAAAATGTGGTGTCGTAAAAAGTCGCCTCATTAAATCAAATTCATACAATCGATTCACAATCATTTTCTCAATCTCAAGATCAAATTTTCGCTTTAAAATGTAATGGACTATTTGTAAATTATAATTTGTTTTTTGCAAAATATTGGTTTGATTCGTTAAGCGGGTTTTTTTCGTTTCATCCAAGCGATTGGCATAATAAATCGGCTTTGTCGTCGTTGAGATTGTTTGACAACTTGTTAGGACATCAATAAAAAATTGTTTATCTTCCGCGAATTTCATCTCAGGAAACTGAATCTGCCGCTCTTTAAGCAAACTCGCTCGCATCATTCTTGCAGTCGGACCAAGATGGTGAAAAATATGTGGGATGGAAAAAGGAGAGACACTTCTCCTTTCTTTACAACATTGGTGTTCACCAACTACTTTCGTTCCTCCATTGTCCACTTTAATGGTTCTACCTACCACATAGGGGTCGCCTGTTTCTTCTAAAATCTCATAAAGCACTTGCAAGCCATTGGGATCAAGCCAATCGTCGGCATCTAGAAACATGATATAGGGTGAACTTGCTAATTCCATACCAATATTCCGTGGACGACCAGGTGAACCTGAATGACAATCTAACGAAACCACCGTCATATTCTCGTGTTGTTTTGCAAAGTCTAATAAAATTTCTTTTGAACGATCTGTCGAACAATCGTCAATGAGTATATACTCAATATTTTTAAAGCCAAGCGTTTGCTTCATAACAGATTCAATGGACTTTTTTAAAAACTTTTCTCCATTATAAACGGGAGTAATGACCGTAACGAAATAATCTCTCTGCCTATTTGTTGACTGCTTATGTATCGTATAGGCTTGTTGTTTTTTGGGGTTGTATAAACTTTTAAAAATTTTCGTCGGCGATAACCGGATCATGTCTTCACGTCATTTCCTTCAAAACGGTAATTTTTATTACGATTATTTTGGACCAAAAACAAATAAATTATTCGGACCGCAAACCATAATCAAGCCTACCATGGCAAACGTCAAAACATGCCATTCACTGCATCACCGCATCCACTACTAAATCAGTTCCAATTGAAAAAATGACTTCCACCCAGCAAATTATTTCTTCTTTTGCCGGTACAAATCAATAGATTTATATCCTTGTGATAGGATGTCGATCATTTGTTGCTGGCGTGTTTCCCTTGTCTTTTGTTGTTTAGCAGAAAAGATGTAGCGAGCCCAGCCTTTTTGGTAACCAGGTGTCAAGCTTTCAAAAAAAGCAAATACATCTGGTTGAGTAGCCAATAGTGCTTTCACATCTTTGACTTTATCCTCATAATCTGCAACACGCTGACTAGCTGATAATGACTTCTTTGCTTTCTTTTTCTCCCGTTTTAATCCAACTACAGTGAAGACATCATCCATACTTACCATACGTGAGAACTTCAAATCGCTTTCCGCAACATAGCCATCCTCATCTACTTTCATAGCTGGAAAAATTTCATCTCTGTGAACGAAAGTTTTATAGCGTGTGTTGCCTTTTTTAGGGTAAGCGAAAAATAAATAGCCTTTATCAAGTAATAGTTGGCTATCGATAATTTGCTGTGTATACTGGACCATCTCATCCACAGTTTCGACAAAAATAAAAATAGCCTCATGGTCTTTGTTAAAGGTTGTCGCTTGCTCTGTAAATAGAGCGTAGTCATCTGGTTGATTAATCACAACCATGTTTTTGTATTGATCGAGTTTTAATTTTTCGATAATCGCCATGAGCATACTCCCTTCGTTTTTGCATTTAAAATATGGTAGCACCTAAAAAAGCTCTATCAACGTACTTTTTTCAGACAAAAAAGAGCAGATCCATGATAGAACTGCTCCTTCTGTTAAGTTTATAGACGTTTTTCCAATTCTTTCTTTTTCTCTTCAAATCCAGGTTTTCCAAGCAAAGCGAACATATTTACTTTGTAGGCTTCTACTCCTGGTTGGTCGAAAGGATTTACTCCAAGGAGATATCCGCTAATGGCACAAGCTTTTTCAAAGAAATAAGCAAGATAACCGAACGTATAAGCGTCCATCTCTGGAATTTCGACAACGAGGTTTGGTACACCGCCATCTGTATGGGCAAGCAACGTCCCTTCAAATGCTTTATCATTCACAAAATCAATCGTTTTTCCTTCTAGATAATTCAAACCGTCCAGATCGTTTTCTTCCCCTTCAATCACAAGTTCATGACGAGCATTTTTCACCTTAATGACGGTTTCGAAAAGATCGCGACGGCCTTCTTGTACATATTGTCCAAGCGAGTGGAGATCCGTTGAAAAATTAGCGGAAGAAGGGTAGATGCCTTTTTGATCTTTTCCTTCACTTTCGCCGAATAATTGCTTCCACCATTCCGCGAAATATTGGAGACCAGGCTCATAATTGATCAACATTTCAATCGTTTTTCCTTTATTGTATAGGACATTGCGGATGGCCGCATATTGATAAGCCGCATTTTCCTTTAGATCAGGGGAACTGAATGCCTCGCGCGCATCAGCCGCTCCCTTCATCATCGCTTCAATATCCACTCCACTAACCGCGATTGGCAATAAGCCGACAGCCGTTAGAACAGAATAACGTCCACCTACATCATCAGGAATCACAAAAGTTTCATAGCCTTCTTCATTCGCTAATGTTTTCAGTGCCCCTTTTTCACGATCGGTTGTCGCAAAAATCCGCTTTTTCGCTTCTTCTGCCCCATATTTATTCTCTAATAATTTGCGGAAAATCCGGAACGCAATCGCAGGCTCTGTCGTTGTACCAGATTTAGAAATGACATTCACAGAAAAATCTTTTCCGTCCAATAAATCCATTACATCACGCATATATGTAGAGCTAATATTATTTCCTACAAATAATACTTGTGGTGTTTCTCTTTTTTCTTTTGGCAGTTCATTGTAAAAACTGTGGTTGAGCATTTCAATTGCAGCACGTGCCCCAAGATAAGATCCACCAATCCCAATTACGAGCAAAACATCACTATCTTGTTTAATTTTTGCTGCTGCTTTTTGAATCCGTGAGAATTCTTCGTGATCATACTCAACAGGCAAATCAATCCATCCTAGAAAATCACTACCTGCACCTGTTTTATCCTGTAATTGTGTATGAGCTGTTTCGACTGCTGCTTGCAAATAATCCACTTCATGTTGTCCAAAAAACGAAAGAGCCTTGGAATAGTCAAAACGAATATGTCCCATGCCTAAATCCTCCCTATAGATACATTATTCCTTAACTTTAGCTGAATAAAGGCTAAGTTTCAAGTAAATAGATACAAAACGGCTAGTTGATTATTTGTATGTGGTAATGAATTTTTTGATTTCCCTATTTTTCATGCGCCAAGAAGCTCTCATTGGCAATGAAATTCCGGATTTCTCTTTTTTCATCATCATGAAGGAGGCGGATCGTGCCCGAAATCAGGGTGAAGTCACCAAAAAGGGCACGATTGGGGAAGAATTGTGACCGAATTCAAGGTAAGATCAACAAAAGGGGATCGATCGGAGGGGAATTGTGACCGAATTCAAGGTAAGATCACCCAAGGGGGATCGATCGGAGGGGAATCGTGACCATAATCAAGACTAGATCAACAAAAGGGGATCGATCGAAGGTGAATCGTGACCATAATCAAGGCTAGATCACCAAAGGGGGCACGATTGGAGGTGAATCGTGACCATATCAAGGCTAGATCACCAAAAGGGGATCGATCGGAGGTGAATTGCGACCGAATTCAAGGTAAGATCACCCAAGGGAGCTCGATCGGAGGCCTACTGTGCCCGAAATTAAGGCAAAGTCAAAAAAACCAAACCCGGTGAGAGTTTGCTCTCTCTTCCATGGTTTGGTTTTTTTATTTATTACAGTTTGTGCGTTGCTAAACAGTCGCCTCCGCTTTTCTTTGTCCAGCTGCAGACGGCAGGGGCTCGAGGTCAAATAACCTGGAACCTTGGAAGGGAAAACCGCCTTCCTAGGTTCCAGAACATTTGCTTGTCGCCCCTAAGCGCCGTCTTCCGCTTTTCTTTGTCCAGCTGCGGCTCCTAGCTGCTAGCAAACTTTCGGTGCCTTCCTACGATAAGTCAACATCGGCTCATTCTTCGCCGTGTTTCCTTTATCTCGTCAGGCCCCTAGAAAGTTTGTACGCAGCTAAACAGGCGCCTCCGCTTTTCGTGTTACACCCAGCCTCTGAATCTTGAGGCTTCGGCTGTGTTTCGCAGGCCGACCATATAGGCGGCCAAACGCATGTTGATTTTTCGCGTTTCCGCTGTGTGGTAGACATTTTCAAAGGCTTCTACAAGTTTTGTTCTCAGTTTTTCATTGACTTCTTCTTCTGTCCAGTAATACCCTTGATTGTTTTGTACCCATTCGAAATAAGAAACGGTGACACCACCTGCACTTGCCAATACATCAGGTACAAGCAAAACACCTTTATCCGTTAAAATGCGGGTTGCTTCCTCTGTTGTCGGTCCGTTCGCCGCTTCAACGACGATCGATGCTTTAATATTTGGCGCATTTTCTGCTGTGATTTGGTTAGCTACAGCAGCCGGCACAATAATATCGCAGTCCAATTCAAATAGTTCTTTATTGGAAATTGTATTTTCAAATAAGGTCGTGATGGTTCCGAAACTATCACGGCGATCAAGTAAATAATCGATATCTAGCCCATCTGGGTCATGCAGTGCTCCATACGCATCGGAAATTCCCACAATTTTCGCTCCTGCGTCATAAAGGAATTTTGAGAGGAAACTGCCTGCATTTCCAAAACCTTGAATGACGATTCGCGCATCTTGTATTTTTAAGCCCCGTTTTTTGGCTGCCTCTTCAATACAAATCGTCACGCCTTGTGCGGTTGCCTTTTCTCTTCCCTGTGAGCCTCCTAGCACAATCGGCTTACCTGTAATAAAACCAGGAGAATCATTTTCACGTAAATGACTATATTCATCCATCATCCAAGCCATAATTTGTGAGTTTGTAAAAACATCTGGCGCTGGAATATCTTTTGTCGGTCCGACAATTTGACTGATCGCCCGAACATATCCCCGACTAAGTCGTTCAATTTCATTCATTGACATTGTTCGCGGGTCACACACAATTCCGCCTTTCCCGCCCCCATATGGAAGATCGACAATCCCACATTTGATTGTCATCCACATGGACATTGCTTTTACTTCCTCTTCATCAACATCTGGGTGAAAACGTACGCCCCCTTTGGTGGGACCTACAGAATCATTATGTTGGGCACGAAACCCTGTAAAGACCTGAACTGAACCATCATCCATACGAACCGGAATTCTCACAGTCATCATTCTCATCGGTTCTTTTAACAGTTCATACATTTCCTCGCCAAAGCCAAGTTTGTGGAGACCATCTTTGATAACCTCTTGAGTTGATGTAAATAAGTTAAGATTTTCCACCATCGTTTTATTTCGCCTCTTTATTCATTTAATCATATTTATCTTACATTCAAACACGATTGACGTATCATTTCCACCATTATGATTACCTAAAGGATACTTTCTTTTTCTAAAAACCAAAATTGAATTTTTCTTAGGGGCATTTCTCATTTTTACATAAAAGATGGAATAGGTCCAAGCGAACGTTTCCAATACTTCTTCGCTTTTTTTAAATAGCGTTATAGGTGGATATTCAAGAAAATCCTCTATCGTTTACAGAAATATCTCTTCTCATCGTTTCAATAAGAACTATATTTAACCCCTCTCTGTCACGTTAGCCTTTATTTTATTTCGTTATTCCATCCTATTTGTACGCAACTACCCCTCCCAATTCACTCATAATTCCATGCATCTTCATATTACCATATTATCCTTGCATTGGAATAGGTCTTTTCAATAGAAGAAGGCGCTTTTTCACCATCCGAAAAAGAGGATGCCCCGTCAACCAGACATCCTCCGTCTTTCACTTATTTTTTTAGTAAATCTTTGTTATCAGATTGCTTAATCCATTCTTGTAGTTTATCTTTTAATGTATTGAAACCTTCGCCACTTGTTTCAGTAGTTGAAGCATTTGCCGGCTTACTTGGCTTCGTGGATTTTTGTTTGGCTGGTGGCTCCTCTGTTGCTTTAATAGAGAGGCTAATCTTACCACTTTCTGCGTTTACTTCAAGAACTTTCACATTCACTTCGTCTCCAACAGATAGAAATTCGTGAATATCCTTTACAAAGCCATGTTTAATTTCTGAAATATGGACAAGCCCTTGTGTTTGGTCATCTAAAGCCACAAAAGCTCCATAAGGTTGAATACCCGTTACTTTTCCTGTCAATACTGTGCCTGGTTCATATTTTGTTGTCATGGAAACACTCCCAATTATTATATAATATCTTCTATTTTACGCAATATAACATTTTAACACAGAATTCTAGCTAAATCAAAACAAAGCCTTTTCCATTCACTTCTTTTCCCGATCTTTCATTTTTCAAACCTACGATTTAAAATTTTGGTAAGGATACACTAAAAAATGAGGTGAGAGGATGACTGCAACATTTTCGAAACATTCCGTCCACATAAATAACATTGATCTCTACTACGAATGCTATCATCATAAGCATAAACAAGAGCTTCCTACCATTTTATTTATTCATGGATTTCTATCTTCTACTTTTAGTTTTCGAAAATTAGCTCCACTGCTTGCGAATGATTTTCATGTTTTGACTGTCGACTTTCCTCCCTTTGGGAAAAGCGGGAGATCATCTTCTTTTCATTATTCTTATGAAAATATCGCCCATACTCTCTGGCTTTTATTAGATCAGTTGCCTTATTCATCTTTAGCCGGGGTTGGCCACTCCATGGGCGGTCAATTGCTATTCAATATGATGCATCAAAGACCTGATCATATCCAAAAAGGGGTGTTTCTTTGTAGTTCCGGCTATTTACCTCGAATCAAACCACCCTACACCTATTTATCCTACTTCCCTTTCTTTGAAAAAGTAATCAAACATAAACTCGGGAAAACAGGGGTGTTAGGGAATTTACATCATGTTGTCTATGACCAAAATATGATTGATGAAGAGATGATTCGTGGCTATTCCGAACCTTTTGGGGATGACAAAATGTTTCGGGCTTTTAAAAGGATGATCCGTCATTGGGAAGGCGATCTCCCCTCTGAAATTTTGCAAACCATTCAGGCCCCTTGCCTTTTTATTTGGGGAGAAAACGATCGAGTCGTCCCGATTCAGACAGGAAAGCGCCTTGCTCAAGATGTGCCCCACTCTCAATTTATTTCCTTGCCCCAAACAGGACATTTACTCCCAGAGGAAAAACCTTGGGAAGTTTATCGTTATATAAGAGATTTTATCTTTTCAAGTGAACATCCTCTTTAAAAATAAATGAAATATCGCTAGAATAGAGAAGACTTAGTGTGCTGAGGAGGAAAAAGCAATGTACAAGCTAAACGAGAAAGTCGACCGAATCAATACCTCCTCCCTAAAATGGGATGGAATGAAACTGGCCTTCGGAAAAAACGAACTTCTGCCAATGTGGGTAGCGGATATGGATTTTAGCCCCCCTACCTCTGTAATTGAGAAGTTGAAAGAGAGAATGGATCACGGGGTATTTGGCTACACGATTGCCAATGAAAATACAGCTCAAGCCATTGTTGATTGGACAAACAACCGACATGGATGGGAGATTCGCCCTGAATGGATTTTATATAGTCCTGGTGTTGTCCCTTCAATCGGAATGGCAATTCAGGCTTTTACCGAAGTAGGCGATAAAGTCTTATTGCAATCACCCGTTTATACACCATTTTTCAACATGATTGAGAATAATATGAGAGAAGTGGTTAATTCACCTTTACAATTAGTCAATGGGCGTTATGAAATTGATTTTGCTGATTTTGAAGAAAAATTAAAATCCGGCGTAAAACTGTTTTTATTATGCAGTCCTCACAATCCGGGTGGACGTGTTTGGAAAAAAGAAGAATTAGTGAAAATAGCTGAACTTTGTAAAAAATATGATGTGTTAATCGCGGCAGATGAAATTCATGCGGATATTATTTTTGAACCACATCACCATTTTCCACTTGCATCCCTTGATCCAGCTTATCAAGATTTTGTTGTGACCTTTATGGCGCCAAGCAAGACGTTCAATCTCGCTGGTTTGCAGGCTTCCTTTATTGTGGCACCAAATGAAGAAATGCGCAAAAAGCTAACGATCATTCAGCAAACATTGAATCTCACCAGCCTAAATACATTTGGCATGATCGCGATGGAAGCTGCTTATCGGGATGGGGAAGAATGGTTAAATGAATGTATCGCTTATATCGAAGGAAATATAAACATGATTGACGAAGAGATTTCGCGATCCCTTCCAGAACTTGACGTGATGAGACCAGAAGGAAGCTATCTCGTATGGATTGATTGTCGCAAAACCGGGCTAAATGATCAACAATTACGAGAGAGCCTTCTAGAAAAAGCAAAATTAGCCGTAAACTTTGGTGCTTCCTACGGAAAAGGCGGCGAAGGCTTCATTCGCTTGAATCCAGCCTGCCACCGTTCAATTGTAGAAGAAGGATTGGAAAGATTAAAAATAGCGTTTGGATCTTAAGT
Source organism: Bacillus subtilis (assembly GCF_008764245.1). Lineage (GTDB taxonomy): Bacteria > Bacillota > Bacilli > Bacillales > Bacillaceae_C > Lederbergia > Lederbergia ruris. The sequence goes on along the minus strand of NZ_VTQV01000021.1, from coordinate 45,789 downwards.
ATAAGGAAAACCGGGCAAACCCATGCCCGGTTTTTTAGTTTAACTCGTACCGATATAAATTCCAGTTAATTTTCAAAATTATTCAACCTGTCAACCTACTAATTGTCGCTTTTATGGTACAATAGCCCTACGGAAATACTGTACAGTCCTGATAAAGCAAAATAGTTATGTGATATATGAAAGGGAATAGGAGCAGATAAGAATGGAAAGGCTAAATCCTCTTAATGATGTAGCTTTTAAAACAATATTTACCGATTTAGATCTTTTAAATTAGAAATCCATTTTATTGAAACAGTAAAATTTACGGATTTCATAAATCACCTGGACTTCCATAACCCTCTACACCGCTGGTTGACCTTTTTAAAGAGTGATGACAAATCCCTTTTAGAGGAGGTAATTTCAATGGATAAAAACATTGCCGAAGCAGAAGAAAGGCTAAGCGCACTGAACCTAAGTAAAGAGCTCAGGGAAGCATATGATGCAAGGGAAAGAGAGCTGCACGATGAAGTAACCCGTATGCGGGGAGCCAAAGAAGAGGGTAAAAAAGAAATCATTGAAGCTATGAGAAAAAATGGCTTTACAGATGAAGACATCAAAAAGATAACCGGGGTAGACCCCCGAGAATTACATTAAAACACGAAAGAGATATGAGGCACATCTCTTTCGTGTTGACCACAGCCCCTATGTTTAGGGCCCGGACTTATTTTTCTTTGAATTGAACCGGTTTTTTATTCTTTGTGATTTCCCCACATGCAATCCGGTCTCCGGAATCTCCAGCTGGTTGTGTCATGCCGTCATCTGCATCTGCATGAATCACAATCGAAGTACCTTCTTTTGTATAAAGAGAACTCTTCCCCTCTTTAAACGTAATCCCTTTTGCCACAAAATCAACCTTTACATTGCCGTTCTCCTTCACAATCAAATTAGGGAGATCCCCTGCATGTGAACCTTTTGGATGAAGGAGACCATGTTCTTTATCATCTGGATTAAAATGATCACCGGCAGACAGAAAATCCGGCGGTTCACATTTCCATTTATCATGAATATGCATCGCATGTTCACCAGGAGGAAGCCCTTTTAAGTCGACCTTCACTTTTATACCATCCGCTTTTTCCTCCATGTTAATTTTCCCAAGGGAATCACCATCTGGATTGATTACATCCACCTCTACCCTCTTAGGAGGTGGATTCACACAAGCTGTAAGCAATAAACAAAAAATAAACGGAAGAAATTTTTTCACAAACACCCCTCCAAAAAAGAGTTCATTGTTCGTCATTATTGCCATGGTAAAAATGAAATATCCTTTTCGGAGAGAAGTTTCTTTTCTCTAATTTGAAAAAGTAGGCGACTAAAAAAACGGCACCACCAAATCGCTAGATGGGCCTAACGTTTGGGGTGCCGTTCATTTTAGGAATGTTGATTTTTCTGTTCTTCCTTCAACCGCTCTTCTAATTCTTTCGCTTTTGCCTCTTGTTTTTTAGAAATCTTTTTGAAAAAGAAAACAACTAAGCCTGCTACAATGATCACAAGGGCTAATTGAATAAAAGCAGGAATATATTCTGTTTTATCCTCTGGAAAATACATTGGGATAATATTTAATACAAATAAGTGAAAGATTGATAACAAAGGAAACATCCTTTCTGGTAAGTATGACCCTATTATATCAAAGCAGGTGAACAAGAACCAATGATCATCTTCGACAAATATGTGAAAACCGCCATAATGGTATGGCGGCATTCTAATTATTCCTTGATCATATCAATACTTTCAATCACAATATCTTCCACTGGCTTGTCACCAGGCTGTGTTTCAACATGAGCAATTTTGTCCACAACATCCATTCCATCAACCACTTGGCCGAAGACCGTATGGCGATGGTCTAGATGAGGAGTTCCGCCTTTCTCCATATAAGCATCGATGATTTCCTCTGGAAAGCCTGCTTTTTCTAATTGTGGTTTAAAACCTGGATCTAATTGATTGTTTTGGACAATGAAAAATTGGCTTCCATTTGTATTAGGGCCAGCATTCGCCATCGAAAGCGCTCCGCGAAGATTAAACAAATCCATTGTAAATTCATCTTCAAAAGCGCCCCCATAAATACTTTCTCCACCCATTCCAGTACCTGTAGGGTCGCCCCCTTGGATCATGAAATCAGGAATCACGCGGTGAAAAATAATGCCATTATAATACCCCTCTTTAGCATGGGTCACAAAGTTTTCAACGGTCTTCGGTGCTTGCTTTGGAAAAAGCTTTATTTGGATAGAGCCTACATTCGTATTCAGTTGTACTAATTTTTCATCCTCTGCTACTTCAGTCGATAATTGTGGAAAAACTTGTTGATCGGTCATTTTGACATCTCCTTTTTATTCGTAACGACAACGGCCACGATTCGAAAAAATATGTACTTTTTCATTTCCTTCAAGAAGTTACTTTACAGGATTCCTCGGGAAATCGCAACAAGTGCGCTAGTTGATCGAAATTCAATCACTTTAGAATGGAAGATTCATTCATACATCTATCTTTATTACACATCATTTAATTGATTAAGTTGGAAGCCATTTATATGATATAGACGCGATCCTTAATAGTTAATCGCGTCCGCAAGTAATATGTAATTCTCGTTCAGGGGAGGCTCAACTTGGCCATCCTGCCCCCATCCACTGTATAGACCTGCCCTGTGATAAACTCAGCCTCATCGGCTGCGAGAAAGGCCACAAGCGCTGCCACTTCTTCAGGGGAGCCCGTGCGCGCCACAGGGTGTATACGCCCGATGTCACTTCGGAACGCCTCTGCATCAGGTGTGTTTTCGATGAAATCGAGGTTCAGATCCGTGTCAATCCAGCCAGGTGCTACCGCATTGCAGCGAATGCCTTCATGGCCATGGTCCACCGCCACCGAACGGGTCAGCCCATGAAGTCCGGCCTTGGTAGCACTGTATGCAGCATGTCTGGGATTGGCGGCCAACCCCTCAATCGAACCGGTATTAACGATATTGCCTCGCGTTTTACGCAGGTAAGGCAGTGCAGCACGGATCATTAGGAAGGGGCCTGTCAGGTTTACGTTGAGGTTGCGCTGCCAATCTTCAAGGCTCATTTCTTCGATCGCAGCTTCCTGCATCATGCCTGCGTTGTTGATCAACACATCGAGCCGTCCCGTGCGGGCGATGACCTCTGCAACAATTCTCTCTGGTGAATGTGGATCGGAGAAATCTGCTGCAAGCCAGTCAAACTCATCGTCCTTCCCGCGCTGTGCAGTGATTACGATTGCTCCTTCGTCACGCAGCCGACGAGCGATCGCCCGGCCAATCCCTGAACGTCCACCTGTCACCAGTGCCACCTTGTTTTCAAAACGATTTATTTGTTTTGTCATTTTAATGCGCCTCCTTATTCTTCTCAGTAGTTTACAGGAATTAGAACCAGCACATTTAAGCAAAAAATCTGAAAATATGCTAAGTCATTTATGTTGCGTCTTTTTAAAAATAAGAATAGATACAGTTGTTGAAACCAAGAAAGGAAATAGAAATGTAAAGGAATTCAGGTCAATACCTCCCTACTTCTCTAAATCCATAATTTAGCCCGATAGTAAAATTAATAACTAAATATTAAAATAATTCTTTACACATATTTAATACGTTTTTAAGATCGTGGTTATGTAATTCTCCCAAATGACGCTTCAATTCAGAACCGTGAATAGAAGTGATTTTGGAAGTGCGTACAACTGACGGTTTTAATAATCCGGCTTCTTCCCAATACTCCAAGATAATGTCAAATTGATTTCTTGGTTTCTGGCTGGTAACTGGTGCAATAATGACATCTACATCCAACGCTAACTCGTTTCCAACTATAACAACAGGGCGCTGTTTAGTTTTACGGGGTTCTTTAAATAGAACATCTGCCAACCAAACTTCACCCTGTTTCTTTTTACTGCTCATTGTATATGTCATCCTCCTCGTTGTCCCACCAGGAGTAGTTTTCGCCCAATAAAATAACGTCCTCAGCCATATATTTTTCTTTAATTTTATCAAGTACCTTTTTTCGTTCTTGTTCACTTAACATATCAATTTCTTTCATAATTTTCTCGGGAATAGACATGTAAGCCACCTCCATTGAACTATACTTTTATTATACCTTATTTTCTCAGCAACATAAATGTTCAAATAAAAGTAGGAGTATCCATTTTGTTTTTGTCATGGTAAATAATATTCATTTTTAACATGGTAAAACCACTTTCCAGGTTATAATTTACAGAAATCACATTTCCTTTTTAATTTAATACAAAATTCCATAATCAAGGGAACATGAACAAAGACTCTTCCAAAAGTTCACCTCTCTTTCTTTTTCCCCCAAGATCTCCCATAATAGAGTAAAGAAGTCATTAGAAAGGAGATTGACTATGAATCCTGGTGATATTATCGTAACCAATAAAAAAACTGGAAAGTACATCGGAGAAATTACGGCTGTACAGGGGGATATGTTAACGGTCCGAATTTTAGCGGTACTGAATCATCCTCGCCAAGGGGATCTACATAATCCTATGCAAGCAGATGTCCCTTTTTTTCATGAACGGAAAGCTTTGGCATACCGGGAGCAAACAAACGTCCCCATGAGAATCGTTAAACCATATGAAGGAGACATTCCCGATTATAAGGATTCTTTAAAAGAAGCTTATTCTAGATTAAAAGAAAAGTTGGAAGCTGAACCAGAGGAGCCCTATAACCAACTTGCTTTAAAGGCTTTAGAAAGCATTGCAAAAGAATATACGTTGATGTACTCCATCACATTTGATTAATGCCTATAACGGGCATTTTTCTTTTTTAAAATCAATGCATGATAAAGAAGATAAGCAGGGTGGATTGAATTATTTTGTCATTGTACTATAATATTATTTAGAGTGTCGAAATAAATATCATCAAGAAGGTGTTATTATTAGTATTGCAAAGCGTAATTTGCTGATCATGTGGGTTTGTAACTTTTTAGTTGCAGCAAGTATGACCATGGTCGTTCCCTTCATCTCTTTATACATCGAAACATTCGGAGATTTTAGTAGCGAATATGTTCAAACATGGTCTGGTTTAGTTTTTGGCGTAACATTTATAAGTGCCTTTCTTTTTTCTCCACTCTGGGGGAAAATTGGTGATAAATACGGATTTAAGCCGATTCTCCTCCTGACAGGATATGGAATTGCTTTATCCGTTTTTATTATGGGCATTGTCAGCAATGTAATGGGACTCTTTTTTCTACGCATGTTTATGGGAGTGGTGACAGGCTTTATCCCAACATCCATTGCATTAATTTCGAAGCAGACGCCCAAAAATGAAGCAGGTAAAACACTTGGGACATTGCAAATGGGAAATGTTTCAGGTAGTCTTTTTGGTCCTTTGCTTGGAGGTTTAATGGCGGATACCTTTGGTTTTCAATATACTTTTATCCTTACTTCAATCGGTGTCGCAATCGCTTCGACTGTCGTTCTCTTTGGAATACACGAGATTAAGCAAACAGAGGAAGAAAGGAAGAACATCAAGCCTCATACGAGTAAAGATGTGATTAAACTGATTTTCAGCCGCAAATTGCTGATTATGGTGATGCTAGTTGCGTTGCTCATCCAAATCGGTAATTTCAGCATTCAACCTCTTTTAGCCTTGTATGTGAGCGATCTGACCAAGGCAACGAGTGTCGCCTTTCTTTCCGGTATGGCCTTTTCAGCTACAGGTTTTGGCAACCTGCTCCTCACTCGCCAATGGGGAAAACTAGGAGATTCCATCGGGTTTGAGAAAGTTTTACTTATTCTCCTCGTGCTTGCGTCAATTTTAATTGTTCCCCAAGCATTTGTGTCTGAACTTTGGCAGCTCGTACTCTTAAGATTTCTATATGGAATGGCTGTTGGCGGTATGCTCCCTTGCATTACGGCTTATATTCGCCTTGAAGCACCGCTGGATATGCAGGGAGAAGTACTCGGGTATAATCAAAGCTTTCGATTTTTAGGCAATGTGATCGGACCTGCCTTAGGGGGATTTGTCGCAGGATTCGGAGGAATTTCAAGTGTCTTTTATGTCACAGGCAGTTTATTCCTTGTTGGGTTTATCCTGTTATTTGTCAGCCTAAAACATGACCAGCAAAAACATTTAAGTGAGAGTTTTTAAGACTTCTAGGATTCCTGGAAGTCTTTTTTGTTATGTAAAAATGATTCCCATCTGGGTGGAAATTTTAAAATAATATGATCCCTGAAATGCTTTAATGCCATTTCAGAGATCAATGTAATCGTCTTACTAGCCGGTGATAAGAATCACAACGAAATACGCTGCCATCGCAATCAACCCAACAGGGAAGGCAAATTTTGCATATTGTAAACTCGTAATTTTTAACTTTCCTGCGGCGATGATATTCGGAATATTTCCCGGAATAAGCATTCCCCCACTAATAAGGAGACCAAGCAATATCGCCTTAATGGTTGGTTCACTCATGGCTGGACTTATTTCAGCCGCAGCTAGAGTAGCATTGTCCAGTACAGCGGAAATCATATTAATCCAGTATAAAGCAAGTGGACTCAAATCAAGCAGAAACTTTTCAATGAAAGGTTGGAAACCCGCTCCCAAAAACGTCAAGGCCATAACGAAAATATAAATTTTTAAACTACGAACAATAATTTCCAGATAGGACTCTTGTTCAGATAGGGACTCATCAATTATTTGTTTTTCACTATGAGCCTGGTTCGCATTTTTGGCTGATTTGCCCTTGGGCTTGATCATCAATGCGGCCAGGACCCCGAAAACAATCACTCCAGGAATCACATAGACCCCAACTAATTTGAATAAATAAAGAAAGCTTTCATTCAGACTTCCCACAACAATCGTTGACAAGGGTTCCCCAATAGGCGTCAATACAGCCCCCATCCCAATCGCATAACATGCAAGGATCACAAGCCTAATTTCCGATTTCCGATCGAGCTTGAGTACACTAATCACCGATACCAGAATAACAGCTGCAACGATGGCGGTAATCAGACTGGAAAGGAGACCAAGGACAATCACAAGCAAAGCAATAAACAAACGATATGGGATCGCGTTACTCATCCCGAGGATTCCTTTTTCAATCGGGGTTTTAAACCAGCGGAACAGAAGTCCTGCAACTAGTACGGCGATCGTGATGTTAATTGGATGGAGCAACGCTTCCTTAATCAGCTCCCAATCCATTACTTGGCTGACTAATACAGATAGGACTCCCATAATAAACAAGAATACTTCCAGATTGCGTTCTACAAACTTCGTAAAAGGAAGCAAGAGAACTAATAACAAGATGATCGTTAATCCAATGATCACACATATTTCTCCCTTCTTTTAAAAAATGAACATAATAGGAACATTTACAATCTATTTATAAAACGGATTTTTCGCAGAATTCCAAGCCCCCTTCTAGATAAAAATAAAAAAACAAAAAAGGAGTCCGTCAACCAAAGGACATAAGTTCCCCTTGGTGACAGACTCCTCCTAAAAAAAATACATAGTATTCAAATTTCATAATAGGCCTATTGGGACTTAGTTTAACATATTAGGAAGGGCTTGGCAAAGGCTTTTTTAAATTGGTGTGATCGATAACCTTTTATTTTTTCGGCATAATCGCGATCGTACATCTTGAAACACAGATGAGTTTTTCCTCCTCATCCCTAATTTTCACATCCCAAACCATTGTACTTTTCCCATGATGAAGAACTTCCGCAGTGGCTATGACTTGTCCACTTTGCTTGGCGCGAATATGATTGGCGTTAATTTCTAAGCCAAAACAAATTTCTTTTTCCAGATCAATTAGGCGAGCGGCCCCGAAACTCGCGACCGTTTCGGCTAAAGCAACAGAAGCCCCTCCATGCAAATAACCAAAAGGTTGAATCGTTCGCCCATCTACCGGCATAGTCGCCACTACTCTCCCCTGCCCAGTTTCAAGAAACTTAATCCCTAAGTTTTCAACCAATGTTTGTTTTTCCATCCTGCATCACCTCTCCATTTATTGTACTTTTTTTCCGCAAAATAAAAACCCCCAAAGCTTGGGGGGAGATTCATCTATAATCTAAAGTTTATTTAATACCCATAAGGACCAACGCCACCATATGGTCCATACCCCGGAACACCACCGTACGGAACACCAGGCCCATATCCATATGGAACAGGGTAAGGCGGTGGATAATATGGACGCGGGCGCAGAAAAGCACTAGCAAGGCCGCCACCTAGCAAGCCCCCTACAAATCCCCCAACAAGCGGGGCACCGAAGAAAAAGCGTTGATCTGGATAAGGTCCCACGTTTCGATAATAATTCCTCATATTTCGCTACCTCCTTTGTCTATTTCGAACTTCTCCATTTTGTCTAGGTCAAACACCTATTTAAAATAGAGCGGAGACACGTAGACTCCTTATATTCTTTGTATGCGACAAAGGCGGAGATGGCCTGGGCAACACCCTATTTCTATAAAATCATCGCAGCGAACCAGCCAAATATGATAAGCGGAATATTATAATGCAAAAAAGTAGGTACACAGGAATCCCAAATATGATTGTGTTGTAAATCGGCATTTAATCCCGCTGTTGGCCCTAATGTACTGTCAGACGCAGGTGAACCGGCATCTCCCAAAGCCGCTGCAGTTCCGACAATACAAATCGTCGCCATTGGGCTAAACCCAAGTTCCAGCGACAGTGGCACAAAAATCGACGCAATAATCGGGATCGTTGAAAACGAAGAACCAATCCCCATTGTCACAAGCAAACCCACCACAAGCATCAGCAATGCGCCAATCGATTTATGATCGCCAATAAGATTGGCCGCATTATGAACAAGACTTTCGACATCCCCTGTTTGCTCCAATACTTCCGCAAACCCAGACGCCGCAATCATCGTAAAACCAATGAAAGCCATCATCTGCATTCCTTTTGTAAATAAAGCATCTGACTTGCTCCAAGAAATGGATCGACTCAAGTACAGAACTGTAATACCCGAAATAGCACCAAAAACCATTGAACCTGTGACGATCTGGACAATCATCGTCACGAAAATCGCCACAAAAGAAAAAATAACGCCCCAAGTTTGATATTTTTCTTTTTCATCCTCTTTTGAGATTGCAGAGGATTGGTATTGGCGGGGTTTTCGATATGAAATAAAAACGGCAAAAAGCAGTCCAAAAACCATCCCAATTACCGGAATAAGCATAGGCATGGCGATATCGGCTATTTGAATCTTTAAACCATTTTTCGAGATATTATCGACCAGTATTTGCTGGAACAATTGGCCAAATCCAACTGGTAGTAATATATATGGGGCCGTCAGTCCAAATGTGAGCACACAAGCAATTAACCGACGATCCAATTGCAATTCATTCATAATATGAAGCAACGGCGGTATGAGTAACGGAATAAAGGCAATATGAATGGGGATCACATTTTGTGAGAAACAGGCGATAACGAAGATCACAAAGACAATTAACGTTTTCGACAAAGCCTTTCTTCTCGAATCACCTTCTTTTCCCACCACTTTCAATACTTTTTCCACAAGCCATTTCGGCAACCCGGCATGAGAAATCGCAACAGCAAATCCGCCTAATAGAGCATAGCTAAGAGCAATATCCGCTCCTCCGCCTACTCCGGCAGAGAAGGCCCCCACAGTCGCATTCACACCTAAACCTCCGACAATCCCTCCGGTAAAAGCACCCATGATCAGCGCAAAAACCACATTGACCCGACATAAACTTAAAACTAACATCACGACGACCGCAATAACAACAGCATTCATAAAACAACCTTCTTTATCTCTTTTCTTTAGTTTACTAAATTGGTAGAGTGATAAACACAAAATCAAGCTTACTCTTCCTCAGTGATTTTGTCAATGGAAAAAGCAGGTTGCTCCATTCAAAAAAGTCGTAAGATAGAAGTGACATTTTTGTCACCCTTGTTCTTACGACTTTTCTTATAATCGGATAGATTTCTTTTCTCTACTCGTGATTTTCCACAAGTAAGGCAAGGGTACGAACCATAACGCCTGTAGCACCTGCAGGCCCTAGAGAATGGGCTTTATTCGTAGTGGCGGTCCCGGCAATATCAAGGTGGACCCATGGCGTGCCTTCTGCAAATTCGCCAATAAAGGCGCCTCCCATAATGGCATGCCCTTCCCTCCCAGGTGAATTATTTAAGTCCGCAATCGTACTGGAGCGCACGCGTTTTTTATCCTGTTCTGTATAAGGTAGGCGCCAAATGAATTCCCCTGATTCTTGGGAGGCCACTAACACTTCTTCGAAAAACTCTTCATGATTCGTCAAAGCGCCTGTTTTATCTAAGCCTAAAGCAACAATGACGCCCCCCGTTAAAGTGGCTACATCAATAAGATAATTGGCTCCATGTTGTTTAGCGTAAGTCATGGCATCAGCTAGAACCAATCTTCCCTCCGCATCTGTGTTCAGTACTTCAATGGTTTTTCCACTCATAGAAGTAATCACATCATCGGGCTTCATGGCATTGCCACTAATCATATTATCTGTCGCTGGAATAACGGCCACAACATTTTGTTTTGGACGAAGTTTTCCAATCACTTCCATTGCTCCTAAAACAGCCGCCGCTCCTCCCATATCCGTTTTCATCCCGACAATGCCCGTTTTAGGTTTTAATGAATATCCTCCTGTATCAAAGGTGACGCCTTTGCCAACGAGGCCAATCACGTCTTCCCATGCTTGCTTGCCCTGATATTTCAACACAATCATATAAGGAGGCTCAACCGACCCCTGGTTCACAGCAAGAAGACCTCCCATCCCGAGCTTCTCAATTTCCTCCTTCTCTAATATTTCTACTTCTAATTCCACTTCTGTGGCTAGATTCCTTGCATAAGTAGCTAAATCAGCCGCTGTTAATAAATTTCCTGGTGTGTTGACAAGCGTTCGCGCGGAATTGGTCGCTTCTCCATAAATCTGTCCAACGTTTAAATAGGATTCTATGTCTTCAGATGAATCCTCTGTGTATACATCAATGGCCTCCACTTCGACATCAGGTTCATTGGATTTCTGTTTATACCCACTAAATACATAGGTCGATAGGGAGTAAGCCTCACCAAAAGCTAGAGCCGCTTCAGCCACACTGATTTTCGGGCTTGTAAAGGAATCCAGGTCAACGGCAAAAGAGCGAATTCGTAAATCTTGAATTTTTTTACTGGCTCGACCCATCGCTGTTTTAATGTCTTCGCCTGCCTTTTCCCTCCCCAAACCAACAAATAAAAGTCGCTTAATCCCAATTTTTCCAAATGTATGTATGAAAGAAACAACTTCATGTTTTGCCGATATGTCACCAGATTTTACTAGCTTTGTTAATTGTCCATTTAATGCTTCATCAAGCGTCTTAAGCTTTCCTGCAAATTTTTCGGGCTGATCCCAAAGCCCCATCACCAAACATTCCTGTTGACTTACAAATGGATCTTCATGTTTCACTGTAATCATTTTCATACCTCCCTTTAGATTTTATTATACCGAAGAGGGGGATGGAGTTGAATTAGAAGGTCTTGATTTCGGGGACGGTCACGCACTCCGCCATCCCCCTTTTTCTCTCTTCACTTGATTTCGGGGACGGCCGCACACTCTGCCGTACCCCTTTTTCTCTCTTCACCTGATTTTGGGGACGGCCACGCACTCCGCCATCCCCCTTTTTCTCTCTTCACCTGATTTTGGGGACGGCCGTGCACTCCGCCATCCCCCTTTTTCTCTCTTCACTTGATTTCGGGGACGGCCGCACACTCTGCCGTACCCCTTTTTCTCTCTTCACCTGATTTTGGGGACGGCCGCACACTCCGCCGTACCCCTTTTTCTCTCTTCACCTGATTTTGGGGACGGCCAGACGCTTCGCCCTCACGATTTTCCACTCTTCCTGCAATTAGCGTTACGGCCAAGCGCCTCTTCCCTGCAAAATAAATCTCAATCCCTGCCCCCACCCCCAGTATTTATGATTCTTTCTTAGAATATTTTATGGTATGATAAATTGAAACCGTCTACTTGTGTTCAATTTGGAAAGGATGTCATGGATGAGTCTCCTTCATAATTATCCGCTTTGGATTGCGATTTCTGCGATCTTTTTTGCGCAGTTTGTAAAAGTTCCATTGCAATTTATTATGACAAGAAAAGTGAATTGGAAATTAATTACTTCTACAGGGGGAATGCCTAGTTCGCATTCCGCAGGAGTAACGGCTTTAACAACGAGTGTGGGAATTGATTCTGGCTTTGATTCTACCTTGTTTGCTATTTCAGCTGTTTTTGCGACAATCGTTATGTATGATGCGACCGGCGTTCGCAGACAGGCCGGAGAACAAGCAGCTGTGATTAATCGATTACGGATTGATTTCCAAAAAATGATTTCTGATATACATGTTTGGCAAGGTAGAACAGCCAAACAAAAGCAGGAAGAATTTCAACATTTAAAAGAATTACTAGGACATAAACCAGTGGAAGTATTCTTTGGTGGATTAACTGGGGTCCTATGGGCAATCGTGATTTATAATCTGTTTGAGTTACTATAATCTGAACGGTAGCTCGGAATAAACCAATGGCTGACTATGTAAAAGTTGTGGCTATAAGCTGTGTACCTATTCGCTAAAACTGTTTACACGAAAAAGGATCTGCCTCACCCAGCAAGGGGGTAAGACAGATCCTTTTTCATTTATTTTTTTTCAAGAAATTTTGCCGGAATACTTGAATGGATTCTTCTTCATTCAAGGATTTTAAGGTTTCTTCCGTCAAGTTCCCATCACCTTCTTCAATAATAAACACATCTACTGTTTGTTTTCCCCATTCATTGTAAACATCTTCAACCGTATGATAATACAAATCAATTCGATTCCCTTTTATTTTCGATCCTGTATCAGCTACAACCCCATATCCATATCCGGGAATGAAAAGAATAGTACCAAGAGGAAAGACGTCAGGATCTGCCGCAATGGTGGAATAGACATCTCTTGTCACTTGAACACCAGAGTACGTAATGCCATAAGAAGGATGACCTGGCTCTTTCCCTGTAGATTCTACACCAGCCGTATAACCGGTTGCGACCACTTCTTTACTCGGATATTTCGACCAATCTTGCTTATCGAGATCCTCTAACTGCTGCAAATCTCTGAGAATATTTCCATGATATGTAGCCGGCTCCTCTGTCTTCTCTTCCATTTTCTTCATCGTGTTCACCGTATGGCCTGAATGTTCTCCTGGAGTAGGCGTTTTCCACATCATCATCGCCAATGATTTCATCTGTAAACCAGTTAAAAATTCAATCGTTGTGACAAGGGCAAGTGAAAATAAAAGCACCATGCAAGCTCTTTTAATCAATAATTTCATATTTATTTCATTACACTCCTCTCAAACTATAGCATTTCCCAGTTTGAGAGGAATTAATCACCAAATCAGCAAAAATCACTTAGATCCTTTCCAAAAGCTAAGCCTGCTTTTGACACAAATCTGGTTGATAGGGTAGTAAAATCGACATTTTTGTTCCCTCCCCAATAGTGGATTCAACGTCTATATCTCCACCATGCAAGTCTACAATAGCCTTCGCAATACTCATCCCCAACCCATGTCCATCTTCCTTTTCATTTGTATTCGTACCGCGATAATAACGGTCAAACAAATTCTGAATGAAAGCTTCATCCATGCCTTGACCATCATCCTCCACTTGGATACGCACCATTTCTTGATCCAGTAAAATTTTAATCACAACATTCGTATGAGGGGGATTATGTTTGATAGCATTATAAATAAGATTGTCCAACACCCTTGTAAACCATTTGGGATCCAGGTCCATGTAGAGTGCTTGGTCTGTTCCGAAAAACCGAATAGAAAAGTCGGTGAGTGTGCGATCTTCTTTAAATTTACTGACGATTTTTCGTATATATCGATTGATTTCCAATGTTTGCTTTTCCAAGGTGATCGCACTATTCTTTAATTGAAAAACTAATGAAAAATCATTAACAAGCTGAAGCATATAATCGCCTTTGTTGCGAATCACTTTTCCAATCTCTTCCAGCTCTTGCGCAGAAAATTCATATTTATTGCTTTCAAGCATATGTCCATAACCCTGAATCGTCGATAACGGAGTACGCAGGTCGTGCGAAATTCCCGCCATCCATTCCTCTCTGGATTGTTCTAACCTTGTCCTTTCTACCTCCGCCTTGTTTAATTTCTCAGCCATCCGATAAAAGGATTGAAAAACTTCTTGATATAGACGATATCGATACTTTGTTTTTCCTTTTTTCTTGAACAATCGTTTCTTCTCTTTTTCTGTCAAAACTTCATCATATCGCTGATTCTCCATCCGCTCCAACCAATTGACAAATAAGATTAAGGGGCGCCCATAACGGTAGCCATTCCAAACAGAAAAGAGAATTGCTACAAGCAAACTAACTAAAATCGAGACGATTAAAATTTGCATATCATGATCAGAAAATAACCAAACCGGCTTCTGGGCCTCTCTACCAGGTACATGCAACACCCATGACACTTCAGTAGCTGGATCATTATACACTTTTACTTGTGTTGAATGCTTCCCAGGTTCATAGATGCGACCAATTAACTCCAAGGGACTCGCCTTGTTCTCCTGTCCCTCGCCAATCGACTGCACTAACTCCCCATGATCGAAAATTTGCAAGTAACTATCCATTTCCTCTAATTGAGCTTCTAAAGCAGGGAGAGCTTTTTCTTCCACCTTGCCTTCGTGGCTATAGGTAGTAAACCACTCCCCCAGCATTTCCTTATCATTATGCTGAAAGCCAAAGACATAGTAATATTTCCCATAAAGCCATGAATCATAATAAGTTCGTACCGGATAATCATCAATTTCCCATGTTTCCTCAATAAAAAGTAATTGATTAATCGTATAAGACGTTGGTAAAGATGCTGGCGCGTGTTCAGAAAAAATGACTCGCCCATCTTTATTAATAATTTGCATCCACATATCGTTTTCGGCTAGCATTTTTGACCATTTATGATCTAGTGTGACTTTGTCATTTTCAATGATCGCAACGGTCGGAATCGCCTCTACTAAACCATCAGCTGTATTCGTATTTAATTCATCTCTCGTTATTAAGTTGGCGACTAAAATAAGCAAAAAGATAAACAACAAAAAGACGGAAATGAGCAAAACGATAAATTGAATCGAAAAATGAAAAGCAATTCTCCTTTGTAGCTTCATGCTGAAACTTCCTTCACAAGCTTATAGCCAAGCCCGCGAACAGTGAGTAGAAAGATGGGATTCCCAGGATCTGGTTCAATTCTTTCTCGTATCCTCCGAATATGAACCATGACTGTATTATCATCTGCCATATGTTCGTACCCCCAAACGGCCGTAAATAGTTGCTCCTTCGATAAAACACGGTTCGGATGCTTACAAAAATAAAGCAATAACAAAAACACTTGTGCCGGACAGGGTACTACTTTTCCTTCCACCCATAGTTCTCCTGTTTCTTCATCCAAGACAAAATGGCCAAAATCATGGCGTTTTTTATGATGACGAATGGGCGGAGTATGCGCATCAAGCTTCCTTCTTAGTTGCGCCTTAATACGGGCCACAATTTCAAGTGGGTTAAATGGCTTCGTTACATAATCATCTCCACCTCTATCAAACCCTGTTAAAACATCAAAATCGGTTACCTTTGCGGTTAAAAATAAAATATACGCATCTGAATACTCACGAATTTTCTCACATAGTTCAAAACCATTGGCATCAGGAAGCATGACATCTAAGACAATAAAGTCGATCGCTTCTTTTCGAACCCACTCCATGGCTGCCTTCCCTGTTTCCGCTTTATATATATGGGTAAACCCTTCTTTTTTTAACACCATTTCTACCATTTGCATAATTGCCACTTCATCATCTACTAATAAAATCGAACTTTTTTTCATACGCCTCACTCCTCTTTCCCATCGTAGCATAAGAACCTTTCTGACAGTTAAACAAGATGTCATGAAAATTAAGGTAATTGTAAGGTCCAGGTTCCTTCCTATTTAGCTCCTGCTTATACGATAAGAATAATATCAAATATCGAAGGAGATTTATAAATGAAAAATAAAAAAATGAGAGTTCAAGCTATTGATGGGATTCGTGGATTTAGCCTGTTAGGCATATTATTAGCGAATCTGTTGATTTTTCAGTACGGCATTTGGGGAAAAGATGAAATGGAATTCTTTACACTCTCCCCCGTTGATTCCTTTATGAATGATTTTCTCCGCATTTTTGTCGAAGAAAGTTTCATGCCGATTTTTACTTTTCTATTCGGCTACTCGATGATCATGTTGAAAGAGAGTTTAGAAGAAAAAGGGCTGAAAGTGAAAAGGTATTTTGTGCGGAGATCTATATTTTTACTTGTAGTGGGTGGCTTGCATGCAACTTTTTTATGGGAAGGGGATATTTTAACTTTCTATGGAATTATGGGGTTTTTCCTTTTACTATTTCTCAAACGCAAGCCAACAACCATGCTAGTTTGGGGAATCTTGCTTTCTTCCTTATTGGTCATCCTTTCCGGGATCGGTATCTTTGTGGCTGACGGGGAGACAGAACTGGTTTCCCCCGAAAAAT
Organism: Bacillus subtilis; assembly: GCF_008764245.1. Lineage (GTDB taxonomy): Bacteria > Bacillota > Bacilli > Bacillales > Bacillaceae_C > Lederbergia > Lederbergia ruris. The sequence continues at coordinate 29,222 of NZ_VTQV01000021.1, read as the reverse complement.
TAGCCACTTACATTGAAAAGACCAATGATATTTACGGAACCGGTACCTATCAGGAAATCAAACACCACCGCAATAATGAAGATCCCTTAGGAGAGGAAGCCTATCTCTTTCTGTTTGCGGCCCTATTTTCACCGATTTTTACGGCACCGATGTTTTTATTCGGCATGTATGCCGCGAAACGCAAACTTTTTTTCCAGCCATTAAAGGAAAAGAAGCTTTACCAATATGCCGCAGCGATTTTGATTCCTGTTGGGCTCGGCTTAAAAACCATCTATCAACTTTTCCCAGAAACAAGCTGGGCTGAATTAGCGATTACCATTGGCGGACCGTTGCTTGCAGTTGGATATATTTTTGGTATGGCACTTTTATACTGCCAAAATTGGTCAAAGGAGCTCCGCAAGCTATTTGAAAGTGTTGGTAAATTATCGATGACCAACTACATCCTGCAAACCATCGTCTGCACAACAATTTTCTATGGGTATGGGTTAGGGCAATTTGCTAAAATGGGTGTCGGCTTCAGCATTCTTCTCGGACTCGCGATCTTTGGCTTACAGATGTGTATAAGTCGCTATTATTTAACCCATTTCCGTTTTGGCCCACTAGAAAAAATCAATAGAATGTGGACTTATTTTTCCTTCACAGCAAGACCAAAGAAGAAAAAGGGAAAGAAAGGAAAAGCATGTTTGAAATCATATCGGAAAGATGCTATATGAGGGTATTTTCATGGTATACGAGAGTATTTTCATGCTATACAAGAGTATTTCACATCTCATGAAAGAAATTCGCCCTTATATGTTAAAAGGTCCCAATAAAAGGGACCTTTCCTGTACAGTTTCATTAAAACATTCGATATCCTTTCGCCCTTAACGTTCGCATGGTGAGGCCAGAAAGAATGGCTCCAACAAGACCAGCACCTAGAATCGTAATATCAGCTGGTGCCAAATTTGCCAAATTCTTTCCTAATTGTGAGAACGCTGTTTTACTATTTGTAAAATATTGACTAAGTGGCAACGTATTTATAATCAATAATGCAATCACTGGATAAACGATAGCCATCACCCAAGTCATACGTAACAACATATTTAGGATAAAACCAATCCCAAAAAACAACACAAAAAATAGTAACATTGAAATAATTAATACCGGCAAACTCATGGATGGCACAGATATTTCCCCCTTATTTTCACTATCTCTCAGTTTACTGAATCTAGTAAAACGCGTCAATTGGAATTTCCTTTAAATTAAAATCCCCTTTAATATCTTAAAAATTTGGTCACATATTGTGGAAATTATTTTTGTGAGGCGGGCGTCAAACGGGGGCCTGCAGGACGCAGGTCACAAAGGCGTGGCGATTGTTGTCGCGAAATTAGGCCAACAGGACGTTGGTCAAAACGGCGAAGACATGCGGATGTGGCGTCTTTAGCCGTTTATCCCTTGTTCACCCATTAGGTCCCTACTTTTTGAACTTCCTTTAAAAAAGAGAGAAAGCAGAATTCCTATTAGAACTCTGCTTTCTCTTACCGGTTATTTGAACAAATCAAACTTCCCTTTTTTCAATGTTAATGGAACGCCGCCGATCATGTATAATGCGCGATTATCAATCATTTTCTTCATGAAAGAAGCTTTCGTTCCTGTTATTTTTTTACCAAAGGCCACGCCAATCGCATCATCATCACCAAGTGAACATACCGTTCCTTTGTTATCGAAGCTGAATGTGTGAAGATCGGAATTGCCGTTGATCAATTTTGTAAGATTACTTGCGAGTAGTTCTCCCTGCTGCATAGAAATTTGTGCAGTTGGTGGGTAAGGACGATTGATCTCTTCATTAATAATCAACGCACAGTCTCCAATAATAAAGATGTCCTCATATCCAGGTGCACGTAAATATGGATCTACTTTTACACGGCCACGCATATTTTCAAATCCAGATTCTTCAATAATTGGATTACCACGAACCCCTGCAGCCCATACAACCGTTGCCGCTTTGATTTCTTCCGTTTCATCCTCACCTTTTGCCACGATAATTCCATCTGGAGTCGCCTCTTTAATCGCTGTTCCAATCCGGAATTCAACGCCTTTTTTCTGAAGATTTGCCATCGCATATTGAACAAGCTCTGGATCAAATCCTGGTAAGGCAGTTGGGGCAGCTTCCACGCAAATGATCTTCACTAATTTTTGGTCAATATCATATTCTTTACAAAGCTCTGGAATACGATTACCAAGTTCGCCTAGGAACTCGATTCCAGTAAAACCTGCGCCACCGACTACAATCGTTAAGCGCTCTGGATCTTTTTCTCCTTCTACTTTATATGTCGCAAATTGATATTCAATATGCTCACGAATTTGTCTTGCTGCATTCACGTTCACAATGGAGAATGCATATTTGTCTAAACCTTGAATACCGAATGTTTCAGGAGCCGCGCCTAGAGCGACAACTAAATAATCGTAAGAAAGCTCTCCATCTTCAAGAATCACTTTTTTCGATTCAGGCTCTATTTTTGTTACGGTTTTTTGGACAAAATTTACTTTCCCCGGATTAATCACTTTCGAAATATCATAGCGTACTCGGTCATGATGAAGTGTTCCAGCAGAAGCTTCGTGAAGCCATGTTGTTTCATAATGATAGTCATTCTTGTTTACTAATACGATATCAGCATCATTATTTCCAAGCTGCTTTTGCAATCGAGTTACGGTCATAAGTCCACCGTATCCAGCACCTAATACCACAATTTTTGGCCTGTTCATATTATATCCCTTCCTCTTTTACATCTTAATAATGGGAGCATGTACGATTATATAATGTGATTCTATTCACGTACAACACTAGAAACCCAGAATATTGTCACAAATTCTTAACATAAGTCTCAATTACATTATATGCTTTTATTCATCTTTTTCAAGCAGTTATTTAAATCCGTGAATTTTTTTATTATTTTGTCACTCCCTGTTGTTTTATCGGGAATGAACTATATGGTATGATAGAAAAGATGAATTTTCTTAGTTCGTACAGGAGGGATTTTCTGTGAAAGAAGATCAACAAATATATGATATTACGATTTTAGGTGGTGGACCAGCAGGAATGTTCACCGCGTTTTATGCCGGCTTACGCGATTGCAGTGTGAAGGTGATTGAAAGCTTACCGCAATTAGGTGGACAACTTTCAACCCTTTACCCTGAAAAATATATATACGATGTTGCAGGCTTTCCAAAAATTAAGGCCCATGATCTTGTCCAAAATTTGAAAGAACAAATGGCGATGTTTTCTCCTACTGTGTGTCTTGGTCAAGCTGTTTCCAATCTTGAAAAACTAGAAGATGGGACGTTTAAATTAACAACGGATGAAGAGATTCATTATTCCAAATCCGTGATTATCACAGCTGGAATTGGCGCTTTCCAACCACGTCGTCTTGAATTTGACAGTGCGATTCCGTTTGAAGGAAAAAACCTGCATTATTTTGTCGATGATATGCAACAATTTAAAGGGCAGCGTGTCGCGATTTTAGGTGGTGGCGACTCGGCCGTCGACTGGGCCTTAATGCTTGAACCGATTGCCGAAAAAGTTAGCCTCATTCACCGCAGGGATAAATTCCGTGCCCATGAAAGTAGTGTGACCCAGTTACAAAACTCGAAAGTCGAAATATTAACCCCTTTCGTTGCATCAGACCTTATTTGCGATCAAATCGCCATACGTGGACTCGAACTCGAGGAAGTAAGAGGAGACCGGAAACATACTATTGAATTGGACTCCCTTATCTGTAATTATGGCTTTATTTCTTCCTTAGGCCCTATCAAAGAATGGGGATTAGAGATTGAAAAGAACTCAATTGTTGTGAACAGCCGAATGGAAACCAATATTCCAGGAATCTATGCGGCAGGCGATATTACGACCTATCCTGGTAAAGTAAAACTAATTGCAACTGGTTTTGGGGAAGCCCCAACAGCGGTCAGCAATGCAAAAGCCTATATCGATCCAAAAGCGCGTCTACAGCCGATGCATAGTACTTCGTTATTTGAGTAAAGAAGCAAAAAATCAGTGAAGTGTGTATACTTCACTGATTTTTTAAGCGTAGCGTTATCGTGAATTCTGCTATCCAAAAAAAGATTGCTATAGCGAAAAGCCAAAAGCAATCTTTTTTTATGTTATTCGATTAAATAATCCTTAACACTTCTCCGGTGTCCCTGTCACTTTCGCTGTGCGGAAAGACGAACCACAGCCACAAGAAACTAGGGCATTGGGATTGTCAATGGTAAAGCCGCCACCCATCATGGATTCCTTATAATCGATCACGGTTCCCGTCACAATTGGCGCACTTTCTTCATCGATGACGACTGGGATATCATGAGCAACAAAGAAACGATCAGATTCTGATTTCTCATGATCTAAACTCATTCCATAAGATAGACCGCTACATCCGCCACCATTGATGGAAAAACGAAAATAAGCATCTTCTTCCCCATTATGCTTCATCATATCCTTAATTTGTAATGCCGCTGCTTCCGTAAGCGTAATAATTTCACTCATTCTTTGCACCCCCATCTTTTTGTGCTTCGTATCCTTTCAGTATATACCTCTTACCCAATATTCTCAACCAATGCAACTGGTTTTAAAACATCGGGTTTTCTTCTAAATATTGGTAAATGTTCTGCACAAGCGCTTCTGGAGAATCGCCTGTCACAACCTCCCCATTCACAAGAGCATACAAAGATTCGGCACATAAATCACAATGATCCAGGCAGCCATATTCAATAATATCTAAATTGGGATCTTCCTCTAAAATTTGTAATGCTTCATAACTTCCCATCCCAAGATTACTAATACAAAATTCAATAATCGGATTCACACGATCACCTCATCCTCATGATTATCCTACTCGCATTCGCTCCAATAGTCAAAAATCAAAACCTCTATAGAGACTTTTAGGATTGACCATTATAGCGCAAAATACACGAGCATCTATAATAAAAGAAACGGATGACGGTAAGAAAAGCGCAAGCGCCCGTTTAGCGACGTACAAACTTTTTAGGGGCCTGACGAGATAAAGGAAACACAGTGAGCCTAATAAGGCGAACTGATGTTGACTTATCTAGGAAGGCACCGAAAGTTTGCTAGTCGCTGGGCGCTGGAGCTAGATCCAACATTAGCGAAAATTTATACTTTCCTATCCGGAAAAAATGATGGCTCATTTCCGTTTCAAAATTTTATATAAAGCGATTTATTTTTCTCTAGAAACTCGGCATGAACGGTTGTATATCCCTTCTGAATTCGGTATACTTTACCATGGGATTAACCATACATATTATTCGAATGAATCTTAAAAACTTCAATATGAAAAGCCTTTTTTATGGAGAATCATTTGTGTATCTTTATCTATTGTTCTGCAAAATTGAACTTATTTTACTCACAAGAAGCTGGCAAAAGGAGATATTTTTATGAAAAAACTAGTACTGCTCGGCGGAGGATACGGAAATATGCGGGTGCTTCGGGAACTCCTTCCTCACCATCTCCCTGAAGATTGGACCATTACATTAATTGATAAGGTTCCTTATCACTCTTTAAAAACCGAATATTATGCCCTTGCAGCTGGAACGGTTTCCGATCAAGATGTACGTGTTTCTTTTCCGGAAGAGTCAAAGTTAAACGTGCAATACGGAGAGGTCACCCAGATTGATTTGGATGAAAAGTTAGTGCATGTAGCCCATTCGGAACCAGTTTCGTATGACCAATTAGTGATTGGCCTAGGCTGTGAGGACAAATATCACAATATTCCTGGGGCAGATCTCTACACACATAGCATTCAATCAATTGGCAAAGCACGTGATACATACCAGAAGTTAAATAATCTATCGGCCAATTCTGTCGTCAGCATTGTCGGTGGAGGATTAAGTGGGATTGAGCTTGCAAGTGAATTAAGGGAAAGTCGTCCAGATTTAACGATTAAACTTTTTGATCGGGGAAAAACCGTTCTTTCTTCTTTTCCAGAAAGAATCAGTCTCTATGTACAAAATTGGTTTGCTTCTAATGGTGTGGAAGTAGTCAATGAGGCCAACATTACAAAGGTAGAAGAAGGCGTTCTCTACAATAATGATCAACCTGTTTCAACAGATGTGATTGTTTGGACGGCTGGGATTCAACCGAATAAAATTGTCCAAGCCATGGATATTGAAAAAGATCGGCAAGGACGCGCCATTCTCACACCTTATCATAATATTCCCCAACATGAAGAAGTTTATGTAGTAGGGGATTGTGCAAGTCTTCCCCATGCGCCTAGTGCACAGCTGGCGGAAGGACAAGCAGAACAAATTGTAGAAGTCATGAGAAAGAGATGGAATGGCCAACCATTACCAGAAGAAATGCCATCCATCAAATTAAAAGGAACACTCGGTTCTTTAGGTAAGAAAAAAGGATTTGGCATGATGGCAGACAGACCGATTACGGGAAGAATTGCCCGTATTTTAAAATCAGGCGTCTTATGGATGTATAAATTTCATAAGGGATAAAAAAACTCCTCACTCTGTGAGGACTATCCTCCTCATACCATTCCTCTCCCCTTGCCGTTTCATTCCCTAGATTTTTTCGCTGAATCTGATTATAATGGTAGTAGTGCGTGTTCAAAAAGGAGGATAAAAAGGACCAAGAAGTTCGAGGCGGCGCAGCCTTCGAGCAGCGGAATGTATGCATTTAGATACATGAGCAGCGGAGAAGCAAGCCAACGAAGAAATTCGCAGTGTCATTTTTACCGGACTTTTTGAACATCCTCTATTAGGAAAGGAGTCGATCACAATGAACGAAGAAACAATGTTAGATCAAGTTCAAGTAGTCCTAGATAAATTACGCCCTTTTCTCCTTCGAGACGGTGGCGATTGTGAACTCGTTGATGTGGATGAGGGTATTGTAAAGCTCCGCTTGCTTGGTGCATGTGGAACATGTCCAAGTTCGACCATCACTCTAAAAGCCGGCATTGAACGTGCCTTAATTGAAGAAGTACCTGGAGTATTAGAAGTGGAGCAGGTATTTTAAGAACCAAAAGCGCAAGCGCCTGTTTAGCGGCGTACAAATTTAAAAGATAAACAGCTAAAAGCGCGCCGTCCTGGCGCAACGCTGTTTTGACCAACGTCCTGTTGGCCTAAACACGGTGAGGACAAAGGACGAACCGATGTTGACTTACGCAATCAGAAGACGTAAATTTGCTAGCCGATAGGCGCTGGAGCTGGACGATTACAGTCTGCATTTAAACTTATCCGCAAGGTACTATTTATAATTTCCTGGTGTTCGCGCTGACGTCTGCTTTCGTCGTCAGCGCCAAGCTTATTCATCAAAAACCGGAGTTAGCTTCGGTTCTTTTTTATGTTCATCTACATATTCAACCATTCAACCGGAGGAATTTCCCCAATTTGTTGATTGGCTATATGAAAAAACTCCCTTAAAAAAAGTTCATAATCACGAGCATTTCGCGTATACCAACTTAGCTTTTCCTCCAGTTGCTTTTTCGACGCTTCTGAGGAACTCAAAAAGTAATTTTCCACACAAATAAAATAATGCAGTGGAAATAATAGTCGGCCATAGATCAATCGCCAGGAGAACCTAGATAATGGGGCAATCGATTGGTATCCCTCTAAAAACCTTGTTATCAATGGCTTATAAGACCGTTGATGCAGAAAATAACATTCACGAATCCATTCGGCGACGTCCCTTGCTCTGTGATCCACTACCCAATCAAAAGGATTCCGTATCGCTAATTGACTTGAATCCCATGTACCTTCCTTAAAACTCTGGTGGCAAATCGTTCGCTGATCTACCTCTGTAAATCGTTCATCAAGCTCCGTATCTTTTACATATTGAATCGCATTTTCACAAATTCCTAAATAATAAGGAAATGAATCCACAAATAATTGATTGAACCGTTCCTTACTAGGCTCTCGAACAAGTCCTGACCAAACCTTTTCCATTTGCTCTAATCTTTGTATCCAGTACTCTTTCCACTGTCCTTCACGATTTAATTTCGTGATCGAGGCCTGCAAATATTTTCCACGTTCATGAAATCTTGCCAATTGTCTCCCGCGGTTTTTCCTAGTGGAACCATTGACATAATGGTTATGCAGCACGACATAATCTTGATCATTAAGTGTAATTAGGAATTTTTGATCGTTTGCTGGAACAAATCTTGAAACTTTTTTATCCCCAAACTTTGCCATATGCTCTGACATCTCATATAATTCTAATAACGCATCTTCTTCCCAGTGGGTAACTTGAATCGTACTATATACAGAACCTTCAGCAAGGTAATAAATCTGACCGTCTATACCTATGGAATTTTCAGGGTGAATATTAAAGTAATTTCGTAAAATATCTTCTGACATGCTACATCCCTCTTTTTACTGATCTATCTTATTTATATGTGTGCTAAACTCATTTTATGGGTGTAAGAATAAAGTGATCGTTAAAATTTGTTCAATCTACTAGATAATACCGTGCGGTAACCATCTTTCACCCGGACTGCACATTCATGGTAAAAAGAGGCATTATTTATAGAAGAAAGGATGTTAAATAATGGACCGAGCGAGAAAAGTTGGAAAAACCGAAGAGACTGCACGTCGTTTATTAGAAGAAAGAGGGGTACAGATTGATGATATTGCCGAGTTGGTAATGTATCTTCAAAAAAGATATCACCCAGATCTTCAATTAGAGGAATGTATCGAAAATATTGAACGCGTCCTGCAAAAGAGGGAAGTACAAAATGCGGTATTAACAGGGATCCAATTAGATAAACTGGCGGAAAAAGGACTCTTGGATGAACCTTTACAACAAATTATTGCAGATGATGAAAGTTTATATGGGGTGGATGAAATTTTAGCCTTCTCCATCGTGAATGTCTATGGTTCCATTGGCTTTACAAATTATGGGTACATTGACAAACAAAAACCAGGCATTTTAGAAAGATTAAATGACCATTCCACTGGAGAATGTCATACCTTCCTTGATGACATTGTCGGGGCCATCGCCGCAGCCGCCTCCAGCCGATTAGCGCATAGTAGTAAAGGCGAAATATAAGAACAAAAGCGCAAGCGCCCGTTTAGCGACGTACAAACTTTTTAGGGGCCTGACGAGATAAAGGAAACACGATGAACCCGAAGGGTGAATCGATGTTGACTTATCGTAGGAAGGCACCGAAAGTTTGCTAGTCGCTGGGCGCTGGAGCTGGATGTCAAACAGCAACGTAAACAGTTATCCACAAGTCGAGAATTTTATAATTTCCCAGACCATAAAAAAAGTCGAAAACAGAAGCACAAACTGTTTTCGACCTTTTTCTATTTAAATCTCCATTCTGCTAACGAATCAAGCACATAGGTTGGTTGGACCATTTTTTCAACTAGCATTTCTCTGGTGGTGACACCTGTATGAACGAGAAGCGTATCTAAGCCCGCTTGAATCCCCGCCAAGATGTCTGTATCATAATTGTCTCCCACCATCAAAGTGGCTTCCTTGCTTGTTCCTAGTTCCGTTAGCGCCTGCTCCACAATAATCGCTTGTGGCTTCCCAATAAAAATCGGCTCTGTTTGTGTAGAAACAGTAATAACAGCAGTTAAGGCGCCATTTCCAGGAAGAAAACCGCGTTCAGTGGGCAACGCAATATCTCCATTCGTAGAAATAAACATCGCCCCATTTCGAACGGCTAAACAAGCCTTCGCTAATTTCTCATATGTAATGTCTCGATCTAACCCAATGACGACCGCATCAGGCTCTTCATCAACCAAATCGAAACCTTTTTCCGTCAAGGCGGATTGCAGCCCTTCTCCCCCAATCGCATACACAGAAGCTCCTGGCTTTTTCTCATGCAAAAAATTCGCTGTTGCCATCGATGTTGTAAATACTTGCTCCTTCTTTGTTTCCAAGCCGAAATCTTCTAGCACTTGGGCAACTTGTTCAGGACGCTTCGAGGAATTATTCGTCACAAATAAATATGGAATCCCTCGCCCCTTTAATTCTTCCACAAACTGTAAAGCTTCCTCTATTTTTTCTAATCCTCGATACATGGTACCGTCAAGATCGATTAAATATCCATCATAATTTTTCAAAGTAAAAACTCCTTTTCTCCTAACCCCACATCATTTTTTAAATGCGGAAACTGGACCTAATTCATGAACTAAATAATTTCGAATTGCGTCAGGAAAAGTCGCTAACTGTTCCCCTTGCTGAACAATTTTTTCGATGATCAGATTATGATCCACTGCTTCATATTGCTGAACGAGCATTTTCCGACAGCCAATCACGTCTTTTAGTATTCTCGAGAAAGCAGAAGTGATCACCTGCTCATCTGTTAAAATATCGACAATATCCTCATAACTGCCTGGGTCCCTCATAATAAAACCATCAATCATCGCATTTCCTGTATCTAATATCGCTTCAATGATCGTATGGGCGAATCGCTCTAAAGCAGCTTTTTCAAAATCCGTTTCCCAATGTTGTTGGGATTTCAATAATTCCAATTGCTTTTCCATAAATTGGAGACGTTCTTCTATCTTTTCACGATCAACAAAATACATCCCTTTTCCCTCCTGATTGTACTCTTCTTATTTTAGCATATGAATGTCCTAAAAACATTGGGGGAATCTATTCTTAATAACTAAGAAAGGTGGTTGAAACACTTGGCAGCGAAAGATCGTGAAAAAGATGACATCACAGGGATACCTTATACGGATGTCTCGAATGTGGAGACACAGCAAAATTTCCTTACAGCAGAGGAATTCCCAGAAGGGGGATATGGAGCACCAGAAGGAAAAGATACACCTGTTGAAAACAAATCAACCCCTTGGAAAAAGGGGCAACGAAAATACAGTGCTTTTAACTATGAATTTAAATCAATGCATCAAAATCTCCCACGTCAATTTCCAGGTGCCCATCCAACCCATGATGACCCTGATACGGACACGCAAACACCATATGAAGATAGTTGATTAGAAAAGTGGGCCCACATGATGATGTGGGTCACCCCACTTTTATTGTCGCTAAACGGGCGCTTGCGCTTTTCTTAATTATCCACTTTTTTCAACACAAAATAAGCACAACCAAAATTACAATACTCATAAAGATATTCGTACAAGGAACCAATTTTACTATCGTGACTCGCTTTTTGATTTTGATCAGAGAAAAAGCCTTTTAACCGCAACTGGCCATATCCCCAATCTCCGACAATAAAATCATACTTCGTTAATATATCACTAAATCGCTCTTTAAAGGCCTCTTCCTGAAACCCATCGCGGAATTCGCTAATCAACTCATATTTCCGATTATTCATTATAAGCACGCTATGTCCCTCCACAAAATAAACTTTCTATCCTTGATTATAGCGTAATCCCCAACAATTACTAAGAAAAAAATATATTTTCTGAGCAGGCTAACAGATAAGGAGGTGTTTAAATGAAAGCAAAATGGTCGCTTATCCTTTTAACTGCCAGCCTTGCAGCATGTGGAGGGAATAATGTTGCGGAAAATGATGATTTCTACCCAAAAAGTGGAAATTCTATTAATAAAGAGGAACAAGCTGATGTCTATAACGAAGAGGCCTCTGATGAACAATTTGGCTTTGTTCGTCAGGTAAAAAGCCCAACTCCCAATAACCCAAAGGATGCGAAACCCATTCAATGGATGGATCGTGAGAAAGCAGCCCTTCATATTAGTGAATTACTTGTGGTCTTGCCGCATGTATCAGATGCTAGTGTGATTGTAACTGATCAAGAAATCTTGGTTGCTTATACAACAGACGCAAATGACGAAAAAGGCCGCTTTGAAACAGCTGATCAAGTGAAAAAATCAGTCTTAAATTATGTTCCACGCTGGTATCACGTTTATGTAACAGATGACCCCAAATTGAGACAAGATGTTGAAAATATCGGCTCCATGACAACACAATCACCTGATAAAGACCGCACCGTTAAAATGGTGGTCGATCGTATGCTCGAACGTTCTCCTCAAGGTCGAGCATTAGGTGAGGGGGAAAACGCGAATGGTGAAAAGAACGGTGAAATAAATGATCATGTAGATAAAACAAAATACAAACAACAATACGATCGTGACAATCAATAGCGCTACATTTTAATCTAGGGGGTGATTCCCCCTAGCCATTGGTGAAAGGAGGGCATCATTTGAAAAAAATCATCCCTTGGATCCTCTTCTTCTTTCTATTTTTTAGCTTCGAAGGAGTTCATGCCAAGGAATTAAGTCAAGAAGAAATCTATAGGAAGCGAATGGATTTATACAAAAAAACCGAAGCTCTTACGTCTATCCCCTGGTATTATCTTGCGGCTATTGACCAGTTTGAAAGAAGTATTCGGGATGTACGAAAGGATTTACCTGATCCTCCGGCGATCATCGGCTATTATGTTCCACCTGAGCAGTGGGCTGGCCCGCTTAATCCTAACCCAAAAGATACCAACCCATTCACAATCGCATTATTCGGTGGCATCGGGAAAGATGGGAATGGCGATGGAAAAATCGATCAAACCAATGGAGAAGATTTGCTTTATACATTAGCACAATATTTGCGTGCATATGGGGTGGATGATCAATCTTTTCGACTCGCTCTTTGGGATTATTACAAAAGAGACCAAACCGTTCGTTCAATCATGACGAACGCCAAAATTTACCGAACATTTGGGCAAGTGGATTTAAGTGAAAAGGCCTTTCCTCTTCCGAAAGGCTATAACTACACCTATAAAAACACATGGGGGGACCGCCGTGGTTGGGGTGGGAGAAGAATCCATGAAGGAACCGATATTTTCGCAGGATATGGAACCCCTGTACGCGCTGTTGCCTATGGTGTAGTCGAATTGAAAGGCTGGAATAAATATGGAGGCTGGCGCGTTGGCATTCGTGATTTAAATAATACGTACCACTACTACGCTCACTTAAATGGTTTTTCCAAAGATTTAAAAATTGGTGATGTCGTGAAACCTGGTGATGTGATCGGAAGTGTTGGCAGCTCCGGTTATGGACCACCTGGAACGGCCGGCAAATTCCCCCCTCATCTTCATTTCGGTATGTACAAAGATAATGGCATTCGTGAATGGTCCTTTGATCCTTTTCCTCATTTAAAAATGTGGGAACGTTCTTCCAATAAGAATCAATAGAGGAGTTTGGAAATTCATCCCCAACTCCTCTTCTTTTTGCGACCTCTATACCTGTACCTTCTTTTTTCGACGATCTAGAACAAAAAAGAATAGAAAAACGCAAATACCTATTGTGAGTAAACCAAATATGGTTTTCTCTGTCCAACCAATCACTAAATAACCAATACAAGAAATGATCGCGGCAGATATTGCGTAAGGTAACTGGGTTAACACATGATCCATCAGATTACATCCTGCGCCTGTAGCCGATAAAATTGTCGTATCAGAAATAGGTGAACAATGATCCCCCATCACAGCTCCTGCTAAAACGGCAGCCAAACCTGGTAAGAAGAGAGCCATATCCGTGACCGCAATAATTTGTCCAGCGATTGGCAGTAAAATACCAAAAGAACCCCATGATGTCCCTGTTGCAAAGGCCATTACTGCCGCACCGATAAATAAGATGACGGGCAGAAAGACCGGATTTAAATTTGACTTTTCAACCAAACCACCTAAATATAAACCGGTCCCTAATTGTTCAATTAAATCAATAATCACCCAGGCAAACAGCAGAATCATAATCGCTGGTATCATCGACTGTACACCCGATTTTAAAGCTTTAACAATCCAATTTGCTTGTAAAGCCCTATGTTTAAAAACTTGACGGTAAAAAGAAATCACTCCAACCAACAATCCCAATAGACCACCACCAACTAACGCAAGGGATACATCCGCATTACCGAAGATATCCATCAAGGTTGCTTTTCCTGTTGTTTCATGCAACCCACTAATCGCAATCGCAGAAAGGGTACCTACAAACAGAGCAATAATCGGCCAGATTAAATCGCGAACTTTCCCATTGTCACTTACAGGCAAATTTTCTTTTGCTTCTCCCGCAATCGTTTTATCCGGATCATAAGGAATCCCTGTCTTAATTGCTCGTTCCTCATGCTTTTTCATACTTCCATAATCAAGATTACGAAGCGCAATAATAAAAACAAAAAGCAAGGTTGTCCATACATACAAATTCATCGGAATCATCTCAAGAAAAGCGGTAAAAGCCGATAGATCAGTGAGACCATGGGAGGCCAATACCGTTGCGATAATCCCAATAATAAAGGCGCCCCAGCTCGAAATCGGTGAAATCACACAGATTGGCGCAGACGTCGAGTCAATAATATAAGCAAGCTTAGCTCTCGATATATGATGACGATCCGTAATCGGGCGCGCCACCTGCCCAACGGCTAACGCATTGAAATAGTCATCAATGAAAATAATAATGCCTAAAAATGCAGCTAATAATTGCGCCCCTGCGCGTGACTTCACTTTCGTAGTAGCCCACTCACCAAAAGCACGGCTCCCACCAGTCATATTAATAAGAGCCGTAATAACGCCTAATAACAGTAAGAATAATATGAGATTAATATTCCATGTGTTTAAGCCTTCTGCCTCAACAAAAATCCCCTTCACAGCAGACCATAGTATCTGCAAAGTCTCCATTATATTTCCTTTCCCCAATAATAAAGCCGACGCTAAAATACCTGAACCTAAGGACAGTAGAACCCTTTTAGTTAAAATCACCATCACAATCGCCAGAATCGGCGGGATAATCGATAAAATAGAATGTTCCATTGTTTGTTGTGCTCCTCTTTTCTACAAAATAAAAAAGAGTAATGATAGAGGACTACCATTACTCTTGTATGGGTTAACTCCATCGTGATCTGTAGCTCCCCATATTTAGCCAAAAACAGTGCAAATATGAGAGTGTTACCTTTTTTCAAAGCAACACCAATCAAAACTTGGCTGACACAAGTTTGACTTCGGCAAAAGAACCTTTCACATGTGTTCATCGTTGTCATCCTCACACATCCTACTGATTCCTTTTGCGCCTCTACCTCATCCGATTTGATAAGGTTTTATTTAATTAGGCCTGCAGGACGCAGGTCACAAAGGCGTGGCAGCTGTTGTCTGGAACTTAGCCTTTGATTTTGATCTTTATTATAGCACTATAACATACTATTTGGCAATCAGTAGGGGACTTACTCTGCTGGCTTTGGCAAAGGACCCTGTGTATTTGATCCAGGCAATTGAATGGAAGGATTTACTCCTCCACCATTTCCGTTGTAAAAGTCTGGTACATCTCCTCGATAGAATCCCTTCGCAACAGGTATATCCTGTTTGACCACGGCTGTTTCGGTCGAAAATGGAATGATGATTTGCACATTCACTTCAACAGCTACATAGACAGTAATAAATGTATTATTAATAGGGTAATATTCTACCTTATGCTCTGCATTTGTTTTTACATTCCCAACCGCAGAAAAGCGAATCGGAATTTTCGGTCCTAAATTTCCTAATAAAGCATTATTCGTTGCTTGACCTATTGGAAAAGAATAGGAAATTCCTTCTTCTTTATCCAATTTATCGTAGTCAATCTCAATGCCTGTCTTCATTTCAAGATCTTCTAAATTCCCTCTCTCCGCTTCATTTAAATTGAATTGAATTTCTCTGGATAAATCAGCTTGAATTTGATTGAGCACATCCATTCGATACTGAATCGAAGTCTGCCCCGCCCCATCGGGAATCGTTTCCGTCACTTCTGAGAGATCCTTCACTTGGGGAAGGACATCTTCAACAGCCTTAGTCACAACCATTGGGGCGATTTTTCCGGTTTGGGATTCGGCATAACTAACTAAAGTCGGTTTAATTCCTTTATTGACAATCCACAATCCCAATACGGTTGAAAAAACAAAGAAAACAAAAGATAGCAATAAAACATATCGAAAAGGTAGTGGTCCCCGTTGTCTATACTTTGCTTTGAATCGAGCCAAAGAAATCCCTCCTCTCGTCAATATATGCACAAGAGAAAGGATTTAGCGCAAATACATCTAGTTTTCTCAGCTATTTAACACATTTTTAATAAGGCATCTTTTCCAATCATCCCAGCTGTAATCCCTAATGCTTCCGCTTCCATTGTCACGGATTCTAATGGGGCATGCAGTAATTGATCAATCGTCTTCACGCCCACTGCACGCCCGGCGATTATTTTTCGATCTACTAATTTCTCATTTAGCAAACCAACATCAAGCGCCCCGCACATGATATACCCCTTGTCATTCGAAATCGTCAGCAAGGTTGTTTTCGGCAAGGACACGGATGTTGCGATAAAAGTCTTACCATCAATCATAACTGGCTCAATCGACACCATCATTATCACCCCTTCTCATAGTTATATGTATGAGAAAAGCGTGCATTAGTTGAACCCAAAATACCGTCCGCTCGTAGAGGATAAGAAAGAAAATGACTAATGCATGATCTAGCTCCAGCGATTAGCAAACTTTCGGTGCCCGCTTGCGTAAGTCAGCATCCATTCGCTTTTCAATGTCTTGTAAACGAGCACTTGCGCTTTCCCTACCTAGAGACGCTTCAACTTCCAAGCCATGATGTCACGTAGAAATTCCGGCATAAAATAGGTTTTATCAGGTGAGCGTTTAATACCGGGGAAATATTTTCCAAACGTAAATAAATCCACAGTCCCCAGCTTATACATCCGCTCTGAATCAATCGGTTCTCCGTTGATTTGGATTTGCAACTTCTCTTTATCTACCTCAATCCCACGATACACAAATTTCCCCATTACTTTTCCGCGAAACCCAAGACCAATCACTTCAACCTCTGGCCAATCTTCCCTTTCTGCTTCGAGAATGATTTCCTTTAATTCTGCCCCTGAAAGCTCCACAGTACAAGGATTAATCGGATGGGGAAGCATCTGATGCAAATGAAACTTCGTCACTCTCCCCTTTTGTAAGTCCGCTAACACCAAACCAGAGTTAATGATGGTGCATTCTGCTTCACACCATTCATGTACCGCATCGCAAAGCAACAAAGCCAGCTCCGATATTTCCTTCCATGAATAGAAAAACGGCTCATCTATAATCGCCACGGTCTCATCTAATTGTGCTTTGCCCCTATCCATAAAATGTTGAATGACCTTCTCTTCATCCTGCACAGCCGGCAATAATTGAGATTCAAACAGCCGCGCTTTAAGCAAAGGAATAGATTGAGCTTCATGATCAACATGAAGCTCTACATACCCAACAAACCGGCCATGTTTTCCCCCCGCTGCCATCAACGTATGATCTACTTTTTCCCCTTCCATAAAATAATGATGTGTATGGGATCCCAATATAAGATCAATTTGCGGAAATAATTGCGTTAATTTTTTATCGTCATGGATCCCTAAATGAGACAGAACGATCAGAATGTCCGCTTCTTCCTTCATCCGATTCAATTGTATTTCCAGTTCTGTAAAAGGCTCGGTCAACTCCCAACCAAGAAGGTTGTATAATTTCTGATAATAAGTCGTCACGGCCGTTACACCAATTTTTGTGCCTTTTCTTGTTTCATATATTTTATAAGGGAGACACCAATCAGGACGCACTTGTTCGGCTTCGTACAAATTCGCAACAAGCACATCAAACTTAGCTTCTTTATATAATGCGGCTAGATCTTCGTGTGGGAACGTAATCCCTTCGTTATTGCCAATCGTCACAGCCCGATAGCCCGTCTCATTTAACAACTCGGTATTCCCTTTCCCCCTTGTTCCTTCTGTGAAAGGATGCCAGCGATCAGAGAAGTCGCCAATATCAAATAGCAAAACTTCCTCTCCAGCCGCCTGATGCAATTTTTGTTTCTCTAGTAAAAACGATTGAATTCTTGGCCAATATTCAAAATGGCTATGTATATCATTTGTATGGTAAATATGAATCCTTTCAATCATCGATCCACTTCCTAGCTCATCCTAAAAATAATTACTAAAAACTATAGCAAAAAACAAGAAAAATTGAAAGGTAAGCCTCTTAGAACCAATGTGCAAGCTTGTTCTAACCTGCTTAGGTCGCCAATAGACTATAACAATAGGATAGAAGAAAAGATGGTGAACAAAGATCATGGAAGAAACCCAACATTTTTTTGTTACAGGGATGCACTGTGCCGCGTGTGCAACAAGAATTGAAAAGGTCGTGTCTAAGATAGAAGGGGTGATCGACATTCATGTCAATCTCGCAACCGAAAAAGGCAGAGTGACCTTTCATAGAAAACGGACAAACCTTCAAGAGGTCTTCGATAAAATTCGCAACATTGGTTTCGATGTAAAAGCAATCGAGCAGCTCTCTACGGAAGGCAATCCATACAAGGAAATCCAAAAACTACAACGGAGATTTTTCCTATCCGCTTTACTAACCATGCCTTTGGCTTGGGCGATGTTCGATCATTTCACATGGGCTCCATTTATTAAGGCCCCCGATTTCCTAACTCAGCCTTTATTGCAATTGATTCTCACCATTCCGATTCAGTTTGTCATTGGCTTTCCATTTTACGAAAGGGCTTGGAAGGCTGTAAAAAGTGGACACACGAATATGGATGTTTTAGTTGTTTTAAGTACATCTGCCGCGTTTTTCTATAGTCATTATCTAACGTTTACAAGCTTACAATCGTCCATGCCTCCCCCTGTCTTGTACTTTGAAACAAGTGCTTTTATTATCACTTTTATTTTATTAGGGAAATTACTTGAAGCAAAGACAAAATTAAAAACGACCGAAGCCCTCAAAAAACTTTACCAATTACAAACGAAGACAGCGACTCTTTATGAAAATGGCAGAGAATTAGCTACACCGGTAAATCGACTTGCCCTTGGTGATATTTTAATTATTAAACCAGGAGAAAAAATACCGATTGATGGGGAAATCTTGATGGGCTCCACGATGATTGATGAGTCCCTATTAACAGGAGAAAGTATTCCTATTGAGAAAACGATCGGTCATTCTGTTTATGCGGGAACGATCAATCAACATGGATTATTAAGGGTGAAAGTAACGAAAAAAGATAGTGAGACAACCCTATCGCAGATCATTCAAATTGTTGAAGAAGCGCAAGGCTCGAAAGCCCCGATCCAACAGACGGCCGATAAAATCACAGCTGTCTTCGTTCCGATTGTGGTCCTAACCGCGATGGCGACATTTTTAGGATGGTATTTATTTTTACAACCAGATCAATTAGGCGCCGCATTGGAAAAAACGATCGCTGTTTTGATCATTGCTTGCC
This sequence comes from Bacillus subtilis, assembly GCF_008764245.1. Lineage (GTDB taxonomy): Bacteria > Bacillota > Bacilli > Bacillales > Bacillaceae_C > Lederbergia > Lederbergia ruris. The sequence goes on along the minus strand of NZ_VTQV01000021.1, from coordinate 10,016 downwards.
CGTGCGCACTCGGATTGGCCACGCCTACTTCTGTAATGGTTGGAAGTGGACGGGCCGCCCAAATGGGAATTTTGTTTAAGGAAGGGAAATATCTGGAAGTATTAGGAAAATGCCGCACGATCATTTTAGATAAAACAGGCACTTTGACAAAAGGAAAGCCACATGTGACAGACATTCAGATTGATAGTTGGCAGAAAGAAGAGGTATTAAGGCTTATAGGTGCTGTGGAACAAGGATTTCATCACCCCATAGCGAAAGCCATTGTCGATCATATCCAGTCCACCCTTCCCTCTGTTCCAACCGCTGAGCAAGTACAAATCATTCCGGGTCATGGTGTGGAAGCGATCGTTCTCGGTAAAAAGGTAGTCATTGCTAATCCTGCCTATCAACTTCATTCCTTATCCCCCAAAAACAAGCACCAAGTGAACAAATGGGAGTCAGAAGGGAAAACCGTGATGATCGCTTGGGTCGACGCTCGTTTTGCCGGGATTATCGCAGTTGCCGATGAAATAAGAAGTTCCTCCGTAGCGGCCATCTCTCGTTTAAAGCAAATGGGTCTAGAACCAATACTATTAACAGGGGATAATCGCTACACTGGCATGGCAGTGGCCAAACAAGTAGGCATCAAAAAACTACAAACAGGGGTCAGCCCCATGGATAAAGCAACCATCATCAAAAATTTTCAAAAAAAGAGAGAAAAAATCATTATGGTGGGAGATGGCATGAACGATGCGCCTGCTCTCGCTATTGCTGATATCGGCATCGCCATTGGCACTGGCTCTGATATCGCCATCGAATCCGGAGACGTCACGATTATCAAAGGAGACTTACGGCGCCTCGTGGATGCCATTCAGATCAGCAAAAAAACGATGACCAATATTAAACAAAACTTCCTTTGGGCCTTTCTCTACAATATCGTCATGATCCCATTTGCGATGTTTGGCTTATTAGCCCCATGGCTAGCTAGTGCTGCTATGGCGTTTAGCTCTGTGTCCGTTGTGCTAAATGCCCTGAGACTAAAAAGGATCAAATTCCATTCATAGTGTGTAACTTCCATTAGTAGGGTTGTTATTTTTGTTGCAAACTCAACAAAAATAGCTTACATTTAATAAGTATCTTATTTTGTTGTAGTTGCAACAAAAAACGTACTGATAGGAGGTTATTATGAAGGAAATTCTTCGTGAAATTGGCGTGATAGCAAGAGCATTAGATTCTATCAGTAATATAGAATTTAAAGAATATGACCTTACAAAAGGGCAGTATTTGTATCTTGTGCGCATATGTGAAGATCCAGGAATCATTCAAGAAAAGTTAGCTGAGATGATCAAAGTAGATCGAACCACAGCCTCTCGGGCTATCAAAAAACTTGAAATGAATGGCTTTATTGAAAAGAAAGAAGATACACATAACAAAAAAATAAAAAAACTTTTTCCAACAGAGAAAGGGAAAAAGGTGTATCCATTTATAAAAAGAGAAAATGATTATTCCAATACCGTTGCATTAGAGGGGTTTTCGGAAAAAGAAGCAGAAACCATTTTCCATCTTCTGCAAAGAGTTAAAAATAATATAGAAAAAGACTGGGAATATGTAAAAAAGGGCAACAGGAGACGTTATTGATGACATAAAGGAGCGACTGATTAAAATGACAACACATCTAAAAAAATGCAGGCTTAAAGATTTACGTAAACTTCAAGAAATTAGTTATGAAACATTTAATGAGACATTTAAGCATCAAAATTCACCAGAAAATATGGAGGCTTATTTGGAAAAGGCTTTTAACTTGCAACAAGTAGAAAAAGAATTATCTAATCCGTCTTCACACTTCTTTTTTATTTATGTTGATAACGAAATTGCAGGCTATTTAAAAGTCAATACCGATGATGCTCAGACTGAAGAGATGGGGGATGAATCCCTTGAAATCGAAAGGATTTATGTAAAGAACAACTTTCAAAAACATGGGCTCGGCAAATATCTGTTCAATAAAGCAATGGATATGGCAATGGAACATAATAAAAAGAAAATCTGGCTAGGCGTATGGGAAAAAAATGAAAATGCCCTTGCTTTTTATAAGAAAATGGGATTTGTGCAAATAGGCGCCCACTCTTTTTATATGGGAGATGAAGAACAAGTAGACTTTATAATGGTCAAAACACTTGGGTAACTTCTTTTAAGAGGAGGTAGATGATTATATATTTTCCACGATATTTTTAAAGTAATCATAAGGGTATCCGATGGGGATTTGAGTCGAATCCTTATCTACATTGATATCACTGAAAAATAGAAGAAGACGAACTTCCAAAGTTCGCCTTCTACACTAAAAGAAAATCTGACTTGGCAGAGAGTTGGCACGCAGTCGTATTTTTCTTTTTCTTTTTCTATTTCACCCTAACTCTTGTCAAATCTAAGGGTTTAGGGGTATTAACCAATCGAACCTTCCATTTCAAACTTAATCAGACGGTTCATTTCAACGGCATATTCCATTGGTAGTTCTTTTGTAAATGGTTCAATGAAGCCCATGACGATCATTTCTGTTGCTTCTTGCTCACTAATGCCACGGCTCATAAGGTAGAAGAGTTGTTCTTCGGAAACTTTCGATACTTTCGCTTCGTGTTCCAATGAAATATTGTCGTTCAAAATTTCATTGTATGGAATTGTATCAGAAGTTGATTTGTCATCCATGATGATGGTATCACACTCAATCGTAGAACGAGCACCATCCGCTTTACGGCCAAAGTGTACAATCCCACGATAGGTTACTTTTCCACCATGTTGCGAAATGGATTTAGAAACAATCGAAGAAGATGTATTTGGTGCTAAATGCATCATTTTCGCTCCAGCATCTTGGTGTTGCCCTTTTCCAGCCATTGCAATGGAAAGGGTCATACCACGTGCCCCTTCACCCATCAATAGAACGGATGGATATTTCATGGTTAATTTAGAACCAATATTACCATCGATCCATTCCATTGTCGCATTTTCATGACAAACAGCACGCTTTGTCACAAGGTTATAGACATTATTCGCCCAGTTTTGAATCGTTGTATAACGGCAATAGCCACCTTTTTTCACAATGATCTCAACAACTGCACTATGAAGCGAGTTCGTTGTATAAACAGGCGCTGTGCATCCTTCTACATAATGAACAGATGCTCCCTCGTCCACAATGATCAGTGTCCGCTCAAACTGCCCCATGTTTTCCGAGTTAATACGGAAATACGCTTGAAGTGGTGTATCCACTTTTACACCTGGTGGAACATAAATGAAAGATCCCCCAGACCAAACAGCTGAGTTCAATGCGGAAAATTTATTGTCAGCCGGTGGAATGACAGTTGCCCAGTGCTCACGGAAAATATCTTCATTTTCCTTGAGGGCAGAATCCGTATCCTTAAAGACGATTCCCATCTCTTCAAGATCTTCTTTCATATTATGATAGACAACTTCTGATTCATATTGAGCAGATACCCCAGCCAAATACTTTTGTTCGGCTTCCGGAATTCCCAATTTATCAAAGGTTTGCTTGATTTCTTCCGGAACTTCATCCCAAGAACGCTCTGTATGTTCAGATGGTTTCACATAATACGTGATCTCATCAAAATTCAATCCGTTTAAATCTCCGCCCCATTGAGGCATTGGCTTTTTGTAAAATTGCTCAAGAGATTTCAAGCGAAATTCTAGCATCCATTCTGGTTCTTCCTTCATTTTGGAGATTTCTTCTACAATCTCTCTTGTCAATCCCCGTTCTGAACGAAAAATGGAAACGTCTTTATCACGGAAACCATATTTATAATCGCCAATTACCGGTGCTTTTTTCGCCATTCTTCATTCCTCCATTCTTGAAATTTCCCCTGCAAGAAGCAGTCACAAAGGCGTTTCGGTTTGCCTTGCCTATTTCGAATCTCGCCTTTGCTGCTTCAGCGAGTATTATCTACACTGAATGAGTTTCGTTTATTCATTCAATCCTTTTTCCATCGCCTTCCACGCAAGGGTGGCACATTTAATTCGGGCTGGAAACTTGGAAACTCCTTGTAAAGCCTCCATATCACCAAGATCAAGATCTTCTTCATCATAATCCTTGCCCTGAATCATTTCAGAAAAAATATGAGAAAGTTTATACGCTGTTTCCACATCTTTTCCAATAATCGTTTGCGTCATCATCGACGCAGATGCCATTGAAATGGAACAACCTTCCCCTTCAAACTTAGCATCTGTCACCTTGCCATCCTCAACCTTCATGGTAAGATGAATTCGATCGCCACATGTTGGGTTATTCATGTCAACAGTGAGATTTCCATCCTCTAGGCTGCCTTTATTACGCGGATTTTTGTAATGATCCATTATGACTTGTCGGTAGAGTTGATCAAGGTTACTAAAAGACATTCGTGAAATACTCCTTTGTTTTGACTAAGCCTTCTACGAGCCTGTCAATGTCTTGTTCCGTGTTATATAAATAAAAGCTCGCTCTTGCTGTAGCAGAACAATTTAACCAGTTCATCAAAGGTTGTGCACAATGATGACCTGCTCGAACAGCGATTCCTTCTGCATCTAGGACAGTGGCGACATCATGAGGGTGAACATCATCCAAATTGAACGTAATCACTCCTGCACGTTGCTCGGCTTCTTCCGGTCCATAAATCTTTAAACCTTCTACAGAAGACAACTTTTCCATCCCATAAGCAGCTAAGCGATGTTCATACGCGAGAATTTCATCAGGGCCAACCTCATTAAGAAAATCGATTGCAGCTCCAAGCCCGATCGCACCTGCAATAATCGGCGTCCCCGCTTCAAATTTCCAAGGGAGCTCCTTCCATGTAGATTCTTGAAGGCCGACAAAATCAATCATTTCGCCGCCAAATTCTACTGGTTCCATCCCCTCTAACAATGCCTTCTTTCCATACAGAACGCCAACTCCTGTAGGGCCACACATTTTATGGGCAGAGAAGGCAAAGAAGTCACAATCTAAATCTTGCACATCAATCTTCATATGAGGAGCACTTTGCGCACCATCCACAACCATAATCGCCCCATTTTGATGAGCAATCGCGGCTAATTCTTTAATGGGATTAATCGTCCCTAATACATTCGAAACATGCGCGATGGAAACAATTTTCGTCTTCGGGGTAATCGTCTTACGCGCATCCTCAAGATCAATGGTTCCATCTTTTTGTAACGGAAGATATTTTAAAATAGCCTTCTTTTCTTTCGCAATCTGCTGCCATGGAATGACATTACTATGATGCTCCATATAGGTAATGACAATTTCATCACCCTCTTGCAGATTGGCCCTTCCGTAGCTTGCTGCAACCGTGTTTAAAGCGGTTGTTGTTCCTCTTGTAAAAATAACTTCTTCCACTAATGAGGCATTGATGAATCGGCGAACTTTTTCTCGTGCTCCCTCATATTGATCGGTAGCTCGAGTACCTAATGTATGGACTCCTCGATGCACATTTGAATTATACTCTCGATAATATCGATCCAGTGCTTCGATCACTTGCACTGGTTTTTGTGAGGTCGCGGCACTATCCAAGTACACAAGCGGGTGTCCATTGACTTCTTGATCGAGAATCGGAAAGTATTGGCGAACCTCTGAAATTTTCATTACTTAACTTTCCTCTCGATAATCTCTGTTAACTGATTTTTAACCGCTTCAATCGGCAATTGCTCGACAACAGGTGCAAGGAAGCCATGAATGATCAATCGTTCTGCATCTGCTTTAGAGATTCCGCGACTCATGAGGTAGTAAAGTTGTAATTCGTCTACTCGCCCAACAGAAGCAGCATGTCCTGCCATGACATCATCTTCATCAATCAGCAGGATCGGGTTCGCGTCCCCACGGGCTTTTTCGCTAAGCATCAAGACACGCGATTCTTGCTCAGCATTGGCACCAGATGCGCCTTTTTCGATTTTTCCCACACCGTTAAAGATCGAAGAAGCCGAATCTTTCATCACACCATGTTTTAAAATAAAGCCTTCCGTCTCTTTTCCATGGTGAACGATACTGGTTGTAAAGTTTTGCGTTTGCTTACCAGTACCAACTACAACCGTTTTGGCATTACTATTTGAACCATCGCCAATGAGATTGGTGATATTTTCAAAAATCGTATCACCATCATTCATCATACCCAATGCCCAGTCAAGTGTAGCATCACGACCTGTAATACCACGACGATTCACATAGGTTGTAGAGCCTTTTGCAAGGGTATCAACAGCTCCATAAATCACTTTGGCGTTGTTTCCTGCTACAACTTCAGAAATAATATTGAAAAGACCGTTTGTCTCGTCTGTCACAGAAAGATAGTTTTCAACATAGGTCACAGAACTATTATCATCCGCTACAACAAGCACATGATTAAACATCGCCGCTTCCTGATCATCAAAAATAAACACGGATTGAATCGGTTCCTTGACTTCGACATTTTTAGGAATGTAGAGGAATGCCCCTCCATTCATTAAAGCGGCATGAAGAGCGGTTAATTTATGCTCGTCAACCTTTACAGCATCTTTCATATAATATTTTTGCAAAAGCTCGCCATGTTCTTTGGCAGCCGTCTGGATGTCTGTAAAAATAACCCCTTGCTCCTTCAATTCATCTGAAAGAGTTAGATAGGCAGCTGTTTGATTATGTTGAATATATAGATTCTTATTTGCATTATCTATATGGACAACATTTTTTGCAATCTCAGGCAAATCGTTTAAGGATTGAAATACCTCTCCATCAGCCTGATGCTTATTAAATTCTGTGAGATTCCATTTAGTAATTCTTGTTTTATCAGGGTTTGGCATCGGTATTTCATCCGCAAGGGCGAAAGCTTTTACTCTAAGATCTGTTAACCAAGCAGGCTCGCCTTTTTCAGTCGAGAAGGAGCGGATGTAGTCTTGATCGATTGCCATTTTCGTATCAATTGTCATTATGATCCTCCTAACACTTATGCTTCTTGACCAACTGTTTCGTCTTCAATGCCTAGTTCTTCTTTAATCCAGTCATAACCTTCTGCTTCTAGTTTTTGTGCAAGTTCTGGACCACCAGATTTCACAACACGACCTTGCATCATCACATGCACTTTGTCAGGAGTGATATAATTTAGAAGACGTTGATAGTGAGTAATGATCATGCAACCGAAATCACTGGAACGCATTTCATTAATCCCTTTCGAAACAATTTTCAAGGCATCAATATCAAGGCCTGAATCAATCTCATCAAGGATCGCAATCGCCGGTTGAATCATCATCAATTGCAAAATTTCATTCCGTTTCTTTTCCCCACCAGAGAATCCTTCATTTAAATAGCGTTGTGCCATATCAGGATCCATCTCTAATACTTCCATTTTGCTGTCCATTTCTTTAATAAATTTCATCAAAGAAATTTCGTTTCCTTCCTCGCGGCGTGCGTTGATGGAAGAACGAAGGAAATCGGCATTGGTGACCCCACTGATTTCACTTGGGTATTGCATGGCTAGGAAAAGTCCCGCAAGCGCGCGCTCATCCACTTCCATTTCTAATACATCTTTCCCGTCCAAGTGAATAGATCCACTTGTCACTTCATATTTTGGATGTCCCATAATCGCGGATGCCAAGGTTGATTTACCTGTACCATTTGGACCCATCACTGCGTGAATTTCTCCACCCTTTATTTCTAGGTTTACACCTTTTAAAATCTCTTTACCTTCGATCTCCACATGAAGATCTTTAATAACTAATGTTGAAGCCATGATCATACCTCCGTATCGAGATTGTGATTTTCTTATTTAATGAGTGTTTTTCCCTTTTACTCCTCTCCCATCTTAAACCATTTTAAAATTATTATCAACTAGGGGGGATTTTTCACTCGTTTTATTCTTTTAAAAAAAGATATTAAAAAAGTTGGCCATTTAATAGGCCAACCTTGTAATTCTAGGTTTTTACGTTTATTAGGTTAAGTTTTAATGTTTTTTTAAACATGTATTTTCCGTTCTAAATCCGATGCCACTCTTTGAGAACGCAAGTAGTCTTTTTCTCGTTTTTTCTCAATCGTCATCCGAATGTCATGTTTTCTTTTATAAATTTCGTAGCCAACTCCATGCGCCGCATGCATCGCTTTTTCCATACCATCTGTGTACTCAATCTTTAAGGGATTAATAAGGGACCAATCCTTTCATTTTTTGACCCTCTCAGAGTTGCGTGTTTAAAAAGGAGGGTAATTTACCGGACTTTTTAAACATCCTCTAAAAAGGTCATTTTTTATTGCCCTTGTCACGTACCCCATTATAAACGAAAGAAAACAAATAACAAAATAGAAAATACGGAAAAATACATGCTTTCATCCGCATGGCTTATAGGTTAAACAGCATTTTTGTGCGGAAATGTTCATTTGAAAAACTCTACCGAAAGTACCAGATAACTAAAGCAAAAGCCCCAGGCACCTAGGACTTTTTATAATCAAGTATTTTCATTTGGACTTCCGTAGTTTCTCATATAAATAAGGGACAGAATGAAAGGCGTAGATTTTATTTTGGATTTTTCCTTCGTTCAGTTGGATTAAGCAGGGGACACTTTCAATGGAAAATCGTTCAGCTATTTCTGGTAAATAGTTGAGGTCCGCTTTTTTAAACGGGAGTTCATCCATCATCTGTTCCACGATCCCCAACATTTTTCCTGCCACCTGGCACGTTCCACATAGGGGCGTGTAGAAATAGAGAACCACTGATTCCTTATTTTCTAACGCATCGATTATTTCATCTTTTGTACATTCTTTCATGAAACCAATCATCCTTTTGGAAAAAATGCACTATGGTACTTGAACCACAGTGCATTTTTTCTTATTAAAAAGTCTAAACCCACATCATGTGGGTTCTATAAAATAACAAGTTTTTTTCTATTCCTCACTTGTCATGTCCGCATATTTTTCTGCGGACATGAGGTTGTCCATTTCACTTTTATCCGCTGGTTCGATGACAATCATCCACGCCTTATCATATGGAGATTCATTGACCAATTCAGGGCTATCATCTAAATCTTCGTTGACTTCAACCACTTTCCCGCTGATTGGTGAATAAAGCTCTGAAACGGTTTTAACAGATTCCACACTTCCGAATGGTTCATTCACTGTTACTTCATCACCGACTTCAGGAAGTTCTACAAATACGATATCACCCAATTCGTCTTGAGCAAATTCTGTAATACCAATCCTTACCTTATCTCCCTCGTCTTTCACCCATTCATGTTCTTCTGAATATCGTAATTCCTTTGGTATGTTCACCTTGATCCCTCCAAGCACTAATATTAGTAATGTACAAAAAGAGTTTCATAAAATCAAGAAAATATTGTTTGCTGCAATCTGATTTCAATCCATCTCCATAAGACAACGCTCACTTAGCCCCAAGTATTGTTGAATTCCTCTTCTTTAAAACCAACGGTCACAGTCTGACCATCTGTTACGATCGGCCTTTTGATTAACATGCCATCACTAGAAAGTATTTCAAGTAACTCATTATCCGAGGCCGTTCCAACCTTGTCTTTTAGCCCAAGTTCCCGATACTTTTTCCCACTTGTGTTAAAAAACTTTTTTAACGGCAAACCACTTGTTTGATATAGCTTTTCTAATTCATCACGGGATGGGGGCTGCTCGACAATATGTATTTCTTCATACTCTAGCCCGTGTTCATCCAGCCATTTTTTAGCATTACGGCATGTCCCACACTTGGGATACCAATAAAAACGTAAAGCCACTCCTATCTCTCCAATCAAAGTAGATTGCCCTGATTATAACATAATAACATGATTCACACAGAACGAAAGCTTCCTACCTCAAGGTACTTCAGATAACTCGTCCATTCGCCCGTTTAATTGAAAGTTTGGCCCGATTAATCTACGCTTTGGCCCATTTAATCTATTAATTCGCCCGTTTAACCAAAAGTTTGGACCATTTAACCCAAAATTTGGCCCGTTTAATAAGAAAAGCGCAAGCGCCCGTTTAGCGGCGTACAAATTTAAAGGCTTCTGACGAGATAAAGGAAACACGGTGAGGACGAAGGACGAACCGA
>NZ_VTQV01000020.1 GCF_008764245.1 Bacillus subtilis | reverse complement strand
AAAGTAAACGAATGAAGGAGTCTATGATGATGAAAAATTAGAGGTTGGCAAGTGGTTTACAAAGGGCTGCCGTTTCATGCATTTTACACTTGCCAAATACATTAATGTTTAGACTAGGAATGTATACGTTCTAAGATTTATATAAATTTGATTTCCTTATGCACTATTAGAAAAATACCCGGATATAGCTGGTATCTTTACTGCTAATGGTCAGTCACAAAAGGAGCCGCTTTGGTTTATACATTACCGAAAGGCGGGCTCCTTTCCATATATTTCTCTCACCTTTTGGGTGATCGTTGTATGCCACTTAAATCTTTGTCATTGCTGTATTTCTGGCAATTAAAATTTCAAGCAATGAATAATTTAGGAAACTATTTTTTTATCTCCCTTTATCCGAAAAGATAGGAAAAGAATTTCCCATATTAACTGCAAAGACAAGATAATTGATACTATAACAGAAAAAGCTCCTGTAACTCCTCTAAATTTCCGTAACTTGGAAATCCCCTCTGTTCAATACGTTTTGGACTATGCCATAAGGGGTTACGCATTAGGATTAAACCAATTCCAAAACAAGCTTTTGATTCCGGCTTTCCTGTGAATATCTACCACTAATTTTATCCCAATATACATTTTCTATATAATCTTTTGGTTCTACAATCTTAATTATTTGCCTTCTAATCAAATTTTTATTTTGCGTTAATAAATATCCCATTTTCGTATAGCGTTTAAGCGATTTAAATTTCCCTTCTGTAAGTCTGTGTTTATCAGCAACAGCTAAATCGTACAAAACCTTTTTCAGTTCATCAGTGTAATCTGATTTGCAAATTAAATTCATAACGCCCCCATAGCCCTTTTTAATGGCCAAGGATTTATAATAATCAGGTATATTGGGTTCTAGCATGAATTTGCCTATTTCTTTATCTTTAACATTCACTTCTTTAGCTATTTCTGTTACCCCGAGATGGAATTCTCTTGTTAAACGCTGAATAAGCTCATACTGAATTTTCCATGTAGGTCTTTCTAAAATGCTTTTGCTTAAAACCCTAAGTAATCGATCACATTCCTCTTCAACAGGGTTATGAATGATTAGACAAGGAATCATTCTTTTGGGATCGATTTTTTTTAACACTGCAAAATTCTTGAAGTTTTCATTTACATAAAACTTCCCTTTGAAATTCTCAACTATTATGGCAGGTTGATTTGTATTATTGATTAATATGTCAAAGCGCTTTTTGGCACTCCGGTAACTAATGGGATAAAGAAAATCGTGTTTGATGTCCTCGGCTGAAAGAAAGGCTATTTTATCCAAAGCACTCACTTCCTCAAAGTTGTTCTTTTAGAGTATGAGCCTTATAGTTTGTCTTATGACTTTCACGGTTTTTATCACTTTTCTTGAGCATTACCAATTGTTGTATATACCTGTATACCCCCCAATATCCTGGATAGTTAGCAATATGTGGTTAATTTCTTGGTCAAAATCTACTAATAGAAGGCACGAGTGTTAAAGAAAAGGCCATATCATTTGTCGTTAATTCTCATCCCCTTCTAACCCCCTCCTAATCAATTCCCGAACAGCCTCACTTCGATTTTGAATACGATTAGCAAATTGGAAATCCTCCACTTTTTCTAAAAGTTCATTTGGAAAAGCGACTAATACTTGCATATTATTCTCTTTATCAACGGCCATACAATCATCCTTTCTATACAAAGTATTATAGGTTATATAACCACGGTAAAGAAGAGAGTTTGAAAAAACTCAATGAACCTTAACTTCATAGCACCAAATGCTCAGAAAATCCATGAAAACCATGCTACTATTTTATTTTCCTTATTCTCTTTCTTTTCTTTGCTTTTTTCTCTTTTTCTTGCTTTTTCTCCACAAAAAACTCCTGTATAATGTCATGCTCATTTACTCGCAACATTATTATACAGGAGGCAGTTCCATTTATAATGGTTCTCTTTTCCGCAATGACTGGCTTCATCCATGGGCACAGACTGGGAACCTCGTACTCTTCCTTAAGCTTATCCACAAAATTAAGGACTCCATCAGCTGACCCTACCTCTCCGCCCTCATTCTTTCCTCATATTTCGGGGAAATCGGCGGAGGCTTTCCTGCTTGATCAACAAGTCTCTCCCCTTCTGTTAAGCCGGAATTTCTTGGTTCCAATTTCTGTGCCATCCGTCCTCTCCATTTTAATAGGACTGAATGATAGTTTTCTACATCTGCAAGATCTTTACTTTCTTTAGGATCATTTTGCAGATCAAATAACTGTTCTCTATTTAAACGTGGTAGCCAAATATATTTGAACTTCCCATCTGTTAAGTATTGCATTTCTTGGAGATCTGAATAGCAGGCACTGTGCTCACCGTGGACATACTCCCGAGGGGTCTCCCTCTCCCATAAGTAAATTTTTTAAACTCAAGCCATCCACTGTATTTGGAATCTCCAATCCCAAAATGGGTTGGCATGATATCTTGTAAAAGCACTGGGGCATCGCCTTTCTTACCAGTCCGTAAATAGAATTCCAGTCACCTAGAAATGGTTCCGGTAATTCTTTATTACACTTCTCTTATTTCTATATCTCCATGGCCAAGAATAGAGACCCTGAGGTAGTTGCCCTTTGTTGTGTTAAACCACTCTCCCTCACCTGGATTCTTATAATATGAACGGATATAGAAATCTTTAAAATGAATGATGGGAGCATACGGCAAATTTTTCTGTAAGCCTACTAATGATGGTTCATCTATGCAAAGAAAATTACTTATATCAACCACTGTTTTTAAAGTTTGGTCTTTTAACAAGTTTCAATACCCTTTGGACACTCTCGCTCCCTTGTAAGCAAAGCCCGTTTTATATTTAATAACTAAATTTCACTCTCGGTATTCAGAATAATGTATTGAAGAAAAACGGAAGCCGATATAGACAATTGTTGTTTGATATCTCAAAATTTTATAGCTTAGTGAGAAAGTACAAAGGTTTCCAAAATCTTAAGACTGGTAGATAGGTATCATGTAACGTAAAAAACCTCTTTAATGAAAGAGGTTTTTTTACATGCCTGGTTCTCTTAGAGATGTTAAATGATTTAACCCTATAAATAAAATTCAATCTTAAAAATTACGATTTCACACAGGGTACTATCCTTTTACAGCCCCCGATGTCATACCCTCAATGAGATTTCGTTGGGCAAAGAAAAACATAATGCAGACCGGAATAATAGTTATAATTCCACCTGCAGTCAATAGGTCCCATTGCACCCCTAGCTGCCCTATTAAATTCTTTAATGTGACAGGAATGGTTCGAGTAGCTTCATTTGTAAATAAAACAGCAAATGTATATTCATTCCATGATTGAATAAATATATATACACCCGTTGCAATAATTGACGGTGTAAGGACAGGGAGAATAACCTTGATAAAAGCTACCGCCCTATTTGCACCGTCAATCATAGCTGCTTCTTCTAAGGAGAGAGGTAAATCTTTCAAATAACCAGTTAACATCCATACCGAAAACGGTATAGTAAAAGTGGCGTAAGCAATAACTAATGATAACGGTGTGTATAATAAATTAATATTGCGCATGATCGCATAAAGAGGAATTAATAACAATACATTGGGAAACATGTTATTTGTCAAAAATAACCCCATTAGGATTCCTTTTCCTTTAAATTCATATCGTGTAAAAGAATAAGCCGCCAATATCGATACAAATAATGTAATAATTGTTGTTATAGTTGCAACTAGGAAACTATTAAACATTGGAAGTAAAAAATTAAATTCACCAAAAAGCTTTTTATAAGAGGCAAATGTGATATCTTGTGGCCAGTATGTCACAGTGGGGCCATACAATTCATGCTCCGGCTTAATAGACGTCACAAATGTCCAATAAAACGGAAAAAGTAAAAATAACAATATAATAGATATTGGCAAGTATAAACTAATAATTCTTCTCCATCTAACTGGTCGGCCCTTCAAAGTTTATCCCTCCTTAAAGGTGTTTTTTATATAAGGAATAGCGACGATCGCTAATAGCAACATTAAAAATATTGCCATCCCTGATGAATAACCTAAGTCCAAAACATTTGCCTTATTAAAGATATATACACTTAATGTTTGTGTAGAATATGAAGGACCCCCTCCGGTCATATTATGTATAATGTCTACTGAGTTAGAAACCCAAATGATACGCAATAATACTGTAATAAAGATAACGTTCTTTAGGGATGGAATAGTAATTCTAAATAGTTTCTGAAGACTACTAGCTCCATCAATATCTGCTGCTTCATACATTTCCTGGGATATCCCCTGCAAACCAGCCAAAATCATAATCGCAAAGAAAGGAATTCCTTGCCAAATTATAGTGACAATAACGGAAGGGAAGGCTGTTGATGTCTGGGATAAAAAGATGACTCCTTCATCAATGATATTGAGTTTCATTAATAAATCATTTAAAACACCATAGTTACCGTCATAAATCCATTTCCACATCAATCCTATAAGCACTCCAGGGGTTGCCCAAGGGATTAAACTAACAGCCCGTACAATTCCCCTACCTTTAAATTTTTGATTTAACAACAGGGCCAACAGGAAACCAAACAAAAATTGTAAACCTACACCGAGAACAACCCAAATAAGAGTATTTTTAAATGCTAGCCAGAAGATCGGATCTGTAAATATCTCTATAAAGTTATCTAATCCAACGAACTCGATACCATTGGGTCTCCTTAAATCATAGCTTTTAAGGCTCATAACTATCGCTTCTATAACGGGAATAAATACAACACATGTGACAATGAGTAACGCTGGTGATAGAAGAAGATAAGGCCAAAAATTAAACTTTTTTCGATGTAAACCCTTTAAATTAATTGATTTTACATCCGATTGCAAATTATTGGACGTTTTCCGTTGCAAATCTGTCACCTCTTTCAAATTACCTCATTAAAAATTTATCGGACAGATTAATAAATTGTAGAACCATTATTAACCTGCCCAATAATCTAAATATTGATAGTTAATTTAAAACTCACCTGTTACTTATATAACTCTTCTTGTAGAATCTTCATTGTTTCTTCAACCGATTTGTCACCTAATAACGCGGAAGCAACCGTATTTGGCCAAATTGTACTTACCCATTCTGTTGTTGTATCCCGAATTGGAATAATCCCAGCATAAGACATTCCTTCAATAGAGGCTTGCATAAATCTATCATTCTGAAAATGATCCATTTCTTGAACTCTTTTACTTACGGGAACATTCCCTGTCGCCTTAGTCCATAATTCCTGTCCTTTACCAGTTGCAAGGTAAGCCACCCATTCAAACGCAGCCTCTTTATTTTGAGAGGATTCAAAAATGACATTTTCTGTGTCTCCCATTGAAGTCCATTGTCCATCTCCCTTTGGAAATGCAAAGGCTGATACATCATCTCCAAAGGTTTCCACCATTTCAGCTGACGAACCCGTATGATGAATCGTCATTGCAGTTTTTCCAGACTTAAAATTAGAAATAACCTCATTAAACCCATCCGTTGTAGCTGTTGGTGGCACGAAACCCCTTTCATAAATATTTACAAAATCTTGCATTCCCTTTATAGATTCCTCGCTATTTAAGTTGTTAAAACTACCCCCTCTACCGTGAATAAAGCTTCCCCATGGCTCGTGGCCACCTGTAGCACCTCTCATTCCAAAACCATACACATCGGTTTTTCCATCACCGTTTGTATCTAATGTAGTTCTTTCAATTGCCGTTAAGAATTCCTCATATGTTTCAGGAACTTCTATTCCCGCTTCTTCAAAAATCGATGGTCTATAGTAAACATATAACACCTGGGTATTCCACGGCATAACATAAATGCTATCTGATCCCCCAGCTTCCTTCATAATCCCATAAATATTCTCATCAATATCTTCTTTATCTTCCCAATCGGAAATAAAATCATCCAAATTAGCAAGTAAGTTATTTGCCGTAAACAAAGGGGTAGAAGTTAATTTAAATGAAGCAACGTCTGGACCACCACCACCGATTGCAGCAGTAAATAATGTTTCACTAAATCCTCCGCCATCCCAGGGATACTCTTCTCCCACTACTGTAATGCCTTTATCGTTAGTTTCATTAAATTCTTTAATAATATCTTGCATTAGATTTGAATATTCCGTATTATCTGCCCAATACCAATAAGTTAATTTAATATCCCCCGAGGACGTCGAAGCTTTTGCACCATTTGAACCACTAGAACTTGCTGAATTTCCTGTGCTGCATCCTACCAAAGTGAAGCCTATGATTAATATAAGGAAAATAGAATATATTTTTTTCATAAATCTCATTTCTCCTTTTGAATTTCCATTGATAGAAAATGAGTAATTCTAAGTCTATTTTTCAAACACAACTTCCTTTTTCATAGTCATTGATTTTTTTGTTGCTTCAACAATATCCTTTGAAGTAAGCTTATATTTTTCTAATAATTCATTTGGTGGTCCAGATTCTCCAAATGTATCTTTTGTTCCAACCTTTATTATTGGAACAGGATAATTTTCTGATAGTACTTCTGAAACCGCACCTCCTAATCCCCCAATAACTGAATGTTCTTCTGCCGTTACAATACATCCCGTCCTTTTCGCTTCTTCTATAACGATCTCTTTATCAATAGGCTTAATTGTATGCATATTTATAACTGAAACACTGATACCTTCCATTTCTAATTTTTCGCTTGCAATAAGTGCTTGTTCTACCATAATTCCACATGCGATAATTGTTGCATCTTTTCCGTTACGGAGTTTTCTAGCCTTTCCGATCTTAAATTCCTCGCTACCATTTGTTATGACAGGTACAGGAGTTCTTCCAAGACGTAAATAAACTGGTCCATACATTTCGGCACTCGCCTTTGTTGCGTGATATGCTTCTTCTGCATCTGCGGGAACTATTACTGTCATATTAGGCATAGCACGCATTGAAGCTATGTCTTCCAAAGCCTGATGTGTTGCACCATCCTCCCCAACAGTTAAACCTGCATGACTAACTGCAATTTTGACATTAGCCTGATTGTAACAGACCGCCAACCGTATTTGTTCATTAGCTCTTTGTGCAGCAAATACAGCATACGTTGTAGCAAATGGTACCAAGTCTGACAAAGCCATACCCGCTGCAGTTCCAATCATATCCTGTTCAGCAATCCCAATTTGGAAATATCTTTCTGGGTATTGCTCTGCAAAATGATGTACCTTTACAGATTCTGCTAGATCTGCACAGAGTGCCACTACTCTTTTATTTTCTTTACCCAATTCCAATAATGCTTGACCAAAGCCTTCACGCCCACTTAATTCATTAGCCATACAAATTCCTCCCTTTTAAAATAAATACTTTTAATATATTAAATCGCTTTCAAATGTGCTTGTACCAATTTCCTCTAAAGCCTGTTTTGCTTCTTCTGAAGAGGGAGCTTTTCCGTGCCAGATCGCCTCGTGCTCCATATAGGAGACACCATTTCCTAATACAGTACGAGCAATAATTGCAGTCGGAGAACCATTATTTATTTCAAAAGTATCAAGAGCAGATTGTATCTCAGATATGTTATGTCCATCTATTTCTATTGTATTCCAGCCAAATGATTTGAATTTATCTGCAATAGGCTCAATGTTCATAACATCTTTTACATGACCATCAATTTGAATATCATTCCAATTAATGATTAGTACTAGATTATCCAATTGATAATGTGCTGATGTCATGGCTGCTTCCCAGATTTGTCCTTCCTGTAATTCACCATCTCCTACCAAACAATATACTTTAGAGTTATTATTTCTTAATTTATTAGAAAGAGCGATCCCATTTGCGATTGATAATCCTTGCCCTAAAGGACCTGAAGCAGTTTCGATTCCCGGCAAATCATGTCTTGAAGGGTGACCCTGAAGTCTAGAATTTACCTTTCTAAAAGTCTTTAACTCTTCTACTTCGAAATAACCACTTCTTGCCATTGCGGAATACAGGACAGTACAAATATGACCATTGCTTAGAATAAATCTATCCCTATCTTCCCAAAAAGGATTACTTGGATCATGTTTTAAACGGTTAAAGTAAAGTTCAGCTACAATTTCAGCCGCACCAATCGCCCCACCTGGGTGACCTGTATTCGCAGAGGTCAACTGTATAATATCTCTTTTAAGACGAGTAGCAATTTCTTTCATTTCACTATGACTTTTCATGATAAAACTCCTCCCTAATGTAGATTCAATGATAGAAGTCCGGAATGGATGCCCTAAAAATAGTAGATAGATATTTAGCCTGATATTTGCATCAACCCAATTTTCTTACTCTGTACCTTCATCTGCCTCCTTATCTACCACTGATGTTATCCGCCGTCTAATATCCCTAAATTGCATTTCTAAAAGTCTTTCTGCCTCATCACCATTTTGTATCAATATTGCCTGGTAAAGTTCTTTATGAATTTTTGCCCCTTCTTGTAAATTGTCAGATTCATGTAACTCACTCATTTGTTCAAAAACATCCCAAAAGGCTTTTAATAGTTGGTCTAATACCATATTTTGTATTCTAGAATATAAAATCTGATGAAACATCTGATCTTCTTCTTTAAAATTTTGATTTCTTAATGCCTTTGATTCCATACGACTAACTAAATCTCTCATCATTTGTAAATCGTCTAGTTTAAGTGTTTCAATTGCTGAAGGTAAAAACCCCCTCTCAAGGATTAATCTTATGTCTAAAAGTTCTAACAATGTTTCAGGACGAGCCTTTAACAAAATATTCCAACCCTCAATAATAGAATTACTAATGTCTGGAAATTTCACTACCCTCCCTTTCCCTTGTGTGGCCACAATTATGCCAGCTGCTTCGAACTCAATTAATAATTCCCTAAGCCCAGATCGACTAATATTGAGTTTTTCTGTTAATTCCTTTTCAGATGGTAATGGACGATTTTTAGATAAACACCCCACAATTATTTCAATAATTTGATTCTTAAGTTCACCTTTTTTATTAGTAGTTTCTTTCAATCTTTTAACCTCCGATAAACTTTGAAGTATTTCATGTTGTTGGACATATATTAACACTTGTTGTACAACTTGGTCAAGTTGTCATACAATAAAAATTAACTTATTTTAATGCAAAATTGAGTACAGTACTTCTACAACTGAACAAAAAAACAGACGAATAGCATTCTATCAATGCTTTCAGCCTGTTTTTATGTTCAGAGTTATAGTAGTGGTACGACTTTGAACTCATCTATGAGATTCATGAACGTCTTTACGCTAATTGATGCTATAGGTTTTGCTAAAGATTAGTAATTTCCTTAGAGTGAGGATAAGCAGATAAGTGTAGACCCCCTTCTAAGAAGAGGGCCTCACAATTTTGCCTTTTTTAATTTCTCACTACCTACACCAACACCATTGCCTTCCCCGGGGCCAACCATAAGGGATTATAATAAGCTGGGTTTGAGGACAAAGGCAATACTTCATCTTTAATATCAATCCCAATTTCCTCCCTGATAAAGGCTTGTCTTGCCTCAATTCTTGCCCATATGTTTGGATGTTTTTCCTTTAATTCTTCCCGCAATGCTTCGTCTGCAATGACAACACTATCTTCACAGTTTAGACCTACGCCATGCGGAAGTGGAGTTGGAATGATGTCACATTGGAAGGCCATGCCTGATGCAATAGCCTCCGCACTATTTGGACGTACAGGCGTATGGAGCCACTCATCTATACTTGTTAGATGACCTGGGTTAAGGGCTGGTTTTAAGTCACCTTCCGCCAATACAGCCTCACATTTTTCAAATAGATCTCCACCTTTTACACCAATTCCTACTTCTTGATACCAAGTAGCAATCGCTTTAAAATATGGCTTTGCGAACTTCTCAATAAATTCTTCATTTTCCTCAGCCATTATACCTGCTCGACAGCTTAGACCTCCCCAATAAGATACAGCGGTTGTCACCCCATCTCCTAAGTCGATCTTCTTTCCAGATGGACTACGTAACCCAATCATTTGGTCCTTTCTAGCTGAAAACATGACATGTGCGCTCATTGGTTCTCCCGCATAATTCATATTCGTGACGGCTTCTAACTCTGACATTCCCACTTTGACGCCATTCATAATATTGATCACAGCGGCAGAGGCTCTTGAAGCTCCCCATTCATATGCGGCAATTTGATCAACTGTGTTATAGGCACGTAAACCTTCTGTAGGATGTATTAACACTTGCGTTTTATCTAGCAATGCTGTATCGACAACTTTTTTAAAACAATCAACAATCGCAGCTGGAATAAAGAATGCCGTATCTTCTGTTGCCTTTTCATTGTCTTCAAAATACTTCCAGCCGCATAATCCTACCGTATCCTTCCGATTGATTCCTATCGATAATAAGATCTTATCTAAAGTAGGTGATAAAGTTCGATCTTGTCCCATTAATCCAAAAGACTGATACAGAATTACATCTGCCTCTATCTTTTTATCGTCACTGTAGTCTAGACCTTCCATCCCCACTAATAAGAACTTAGCCTTTTCTGGCCCCAAGATTAATAAAGCCTCTTCAAAGCGTGGATCATAGCCTGATAGATAATGCATATTCGCAAAATGCTCGCGATCTCCGTACACTACCAACCAATCACATTGGGCTGCGCGATATACTTCCTCGCAACGTCTTTCATACTCCTCTTGACGTATCACAGGGATTTCCTCGGGAACTCCAAATTCAGGTAATCTTACTTCTTTCCATTCTACTCTCATTCTCATTTCCTCCTATAATCCTTTTATTGTTTATACAACAACCATCACTCTATTTCTTCTACTAACTTAATCGTGTAATGAAGAGATTCTAAATCCTCAATACGACCTTTCTCAATTTTCCCTTCATCTTCCATAATATCTACAACCGCTTGAAACCGGTCTTGCCAATAAAAGTTTCCATCTGGATTCAACACTTCATTTTGGTAAAACTCCACACCACTTGGAAAAAATTCCATCTCGTTCCAAACACTTTCCAATTGTTCTTCTGAGATTTCCGTTCCTACCTTTTTCATATGCTCCACAATAATCGGAAAGGAATCATCCGGATTTTCTTCAATATAGTTAAGCGTTTTAAAGAAAGCTTTTAATAGCTTCTTAGAAAGCTCTGGATTTTCTTCCAACCACTCCCTGCGGGCGGCGAAGCCATTATGTGAAATCGTATAAGGAAGTGTCGTTTGATCGATTAATTCCTCGTAGCCTTCCTTTTTTACAGCGAGTCTCTGTGGAATTCCACTAATCATAATATCAATGGATCCTGACAATAAAGCTGGTGGTAAATCTTCCTGAGACATGTCGACAATCTCATAATCTTCCGAATCGAGCCCAGCATAATTTAACATTGAAATAAAACTCGTGTATTCACTTACACTTGTATTCAACCCAACCTTCTTACCTTTTGCTTGTTCCAAAGTAAGACGCATTGCCTCTTTATCGTCATTATTCTCGGCCAAAAATTCATCGTAGGTTTTCCAATCATATTTATTTGGATCAAACATCAAAGCCGCTCCTGCAAAATAAAAGATCGGATAAGCAAGCGTCGTATCCACTCCATTGGAATTTTGTAAAACAATATCTGAATCTCCTGCCGTAGCTAAATCCACTTTGCCGCCAACAAGAAGATCATTTCCACCTGCCCAATCGGTTTCTTGAATCTTTAACTTAATTCCCTCTTCTTCGAAAAAACCTTTCTCCACTCCAACGTGAATGGAATATACGTCTTGAAAAGGACTTAAAGCGAGATTAACAGTTTCTAATTTATCCTGTTCGTTCTCATCCCCACTACCCGATGCCTTTTGCGTCTCACTACACCCAGCTAAAAATAATACGAGACCTGCTAGACATAAAATAAACGATCTTATACATTGCTTCATCGAATCTACTCCCCCTTTTTTATCTTTGTTCTCTTTTATTCTTTTACGCCCTCTCTGTCCACCTAGTCAGATGTTGAAGCAATTTTCTGATCGAAGTATCCACTAGGGCAGATAGAATCCCAAACATGACAACCCCTAAAAAGATAACATCCGTATTAAACATTTTTCTCGCTTGTAAAATTCGATACCCCATACCTGCTTGTGCTCCCATGAACTCAGCGGCCACGACTAGGGTAAATGAAATTGCGACACAAACACGAATCGGTCCGATCAAAGCTGGAATAATCGAAGGCAAAATGATCTTACTGAAAATATCCTTTTTTCGTGCTCCCAAAGTTTGTCCAGCTTTCACATAAATCGGTTGTACATTGCGAATCGCTTCAATGGTGTTAATGACAATAATCGCAAACACCCCCAGAGTGACGAGCAAAAACTTCCCAATTTCTCCAATACCAAACCACATCAAAAAGAAGGGAATCATTGCGATCACTGGGACAGGCCGCGAACTTTCAATCAACGGATTGAGCAAATAATAGAGTTTATTATTAAAACAAACCAGCATCCCAACCATTATTCCTAATACCGTTCCTGTCACCAATCCACAGACAACTCGAAACATCGTATAAAATACATCCGTTCCAATTAATGAACTAGTTGAAATCGCAGCTTCGACCACCATTAAAGGGGAAGGGAAAATAACCGGTTTCACAATCCCCAACCCATCTCGAGTAACTAAGAACCAAAGGACAAATACGCCTAAGATTGAAACAATACTTAAATGCGATTCTTTTAACCAGCTTCTTCTCTTGCCCACTGGAGTCTCCATCACTTATTTCCATCCCCTTCCCGGTTTTGAGTTTTTTCCTCTTGTTTCAAAATGGAACGAATACGCTTTCTATAATCAACAAAGGCATCAGATGTTTTAATCGACATATCCCTTTCCTTTGGAAAATTAGGTTCATAAATTGAATGAATTTTTCCTGGTCTTGGCGTCATGACAACAATTCGATCACCCAGATATAAGGCTTCCTCAAGGTCATGTGTGATAAAAATAACAGTTCTTGGAGCTTGTAACCAAAGTCTCCTTAACTCTTCCTGTAAATGTTCTTTCGTCATAATATCCAATGGACCAAATGGTTCATCTAATAAAAGTACTTTTGGATTAGCCGCGTAGGCTCGAGCAATGTCAACCCTTTTCCTCATACCACCTGATAATTGTTTCGGCCATGCAGTTCGAAAATCTTCCAGTTTGACAAGCTTTAAAAAGCGTTCAACTGTTTCC
Source organism: Bacillus subtilis (assembly GCF_008764245.1). Lineage (GTDB taxonomy): Bacteria > Bacillota > Bacilli > Bacillales > Bacillaceae_C > Lederbergia > Lederbergia ruris. The sequence continues at coordinate 54,554 of NZ_VTQV01000020.1, read as the reverse complement.
TTAATTTCCCTCTTCGATTTTTTCTGCATCCTTAAACTAAATCCGATATTTTCTTCAACAGTCATCCAAGGAAAAACGGCATCGTCTTGGAATACGACTGCTCGTTCTGGACTGGGTTTTTCTACCTCTCTCCCTCCGATCGTAATCGTTCCCGAAGTAATCGCCTGCATACCCGCAATCGTATTAAGCAAAGTAGTTTTTCCACACCCTGATGGTCCCATCACACATATAAATTCGTCTTTATTTACACCAAGATTCACATTATTAAGCGCAATCGTCTTTTCATTGGTACCTGTCTGAAATTCCACCGAAAGATTATGAATATTGATTAGTGGTTCCCTTAAATCCGTCAATTCCTTTATCTTAGCGTGCATATTCCTTTTTCTTTCCTTTCATAGTTTCAGATTTGACCACTTGACCGTCTTTCATGACAAAATCTACTCTCTGAAGAGCCGTAATATCGGCAATAGGATCACCATCAAAAGCGATAAGGTCTGCCTTTTTTCCCACTTCAATGGTGCCAATTTCATGATCCAGTCCAAGAACTTCTGCTCCTCGTTTGGTTCCTGCCACAATCGCCGTTTCCGGATCCATTCCCCACTCAACAGCCAATTCAAATTCTTTAGCTGCCTGATCTTGTGGATGAGTAGGATAGCCAATTAAATCTGTCCCAATGACAAATTTAACGCCTGCCTTCAAGCCCTTTTCGAAGTCTTCCATCATTACTTTTTTATGAGTTTGGTAGATTTCTCGTTCCCACTGAGGATAGTGGAAAGGCTCTGCGGCTTGTTCATGAAAATATAACTGTGAAATGGTAGTGACGACTGGTATTTGTTTATCTACTAATCTTTGTCTTGTCTCTTCTGTAATCGCATAACCATGCTCAATTACATCGACATTTCCATCTAAAGCTAAATTAACGGAAGCATCGCCAATACAATGGGCTGACACTTTTAATTGGTTTAAATGAGCTTCGTCCGTCAACGCTTTCACTTCTTCTAAAGTATAAGCAGGTAGTGTTTCATAAGGATTATCTCCCCATGAACTGTTTAAATCATCCCTTTTCCCCTTGGATAGGCCTACTTTAATTACATTTGCTCCCTGTGTAATTCGTTCTCTAACTTTTTTTCGAACTTCTTCAGGCCCATCGGCCACTTCATCGGCTTGCATAACTTCATACCAGGTTCCACCAGATGCGACAATGAACTCTCCTGCTACGACTAAGCGAGGTCCAGGGATGTGGCCTTCATTAATTGCCTTTCTCAATGCTGGCGATACAGTAGAACCGAGACAACGGGCGGCTGTAATACCGGCTTGTAACATCTTCGCCGCTTCACCTGCTCCTCGCAAGACACGTTCTACATCAGGAGTACTAACAAGCTTGTGCAATTGGTGACTTGGAACGGCAAAGAAATGCATATGAGCATCAATTAATCCAGGCATAACCGTTTTGTCTCCTAAATCATAGACAGTCGCATTTTCTGGATAAACGAAATTTGCTTCACTCGTTACTTCTTCAATCACTTGGTCTTTAATGACAATAACCATCTTTTCCTGAAATGGTTTTCCTGTTCCATCAATAAGCATCTTGGCTTTAATTACTTTTCTATCATTCATTTGCTGATATCCTTTCTTTATTTTCTACTGGTAAAGATTTAAAATTTAATTTAACCGCTGTCTCGTAATCATGAATCATATTCGCTCCACTGATAGCTAGGAAGTGAAGGTCTTCCTTTCCGGTATTGATAACTCGGTGACCCCATCCACCAGCTGCATAACTGACTTTTCCTTCTTCAACTGGGAATTCCTGTATTTCCCCTTTCCGATTTTGCAAAAGAAGTATTCCTGAACCTTTCAGACCAATAACAACCTCTCCAGTATCAGGGTCCTGATGAAAATGTCCTTTTGTCATAAAAGGCTCTTCTCCTACAACTCCCGCATGGAGCACTGTAATGTTTACTAATAGATCCGTCTCTTTAGGGGATGGTGGCATTTCAAATACTTCATATAGTACAGGGTCCTCGTTTTCCAAAATGCGGTTCACTTCTTCTCTATTGCTATAAAGATCCTTTAATTGAGAGAGTGTCCGTACCGTTTTATTTGCCCCAGCTTTTAAGTATGCGCCTACGGATAATTCAGATGTGAAATTTTTCATGTAATGAACACCTCCCAACTTATCATTTCGAGTAATCCCATTGTGTTGTATATCTTACTAAGTCATTTGATCAACACTTTATTTGGACAGCAAGCAAAAACTCCAATTACATCTCCTTTCCTAGAAAAAATATAGAATTATTACTATTTGTCCTACAGATGTTCATCAGGCCAAAACTACTACCCTCTATCTTTATCTATAAGAAATAGTAACTACGTTCATAATATTACTATATGTAATATTTGTCAATGAATTATATAACTATTTGTTCTAAAAATGACATTTCCATGTGTTTTAGCATGAGTCAAGGTAAAATGAAGAAAAAGGGAGTTGAGGAAGTTTCAAATGATTGAAATTGGTGAAAAGTTAAGGACTTTGAGGAAAGCTAAAAATCTTACATCCAAGGAACTTGCAAAAAAAGTAAATATTTCTCAATCTTATATTAGCCGTTTTGAAAATAATAAGGCTGTTCCTGATGTTGATATGCTTGATAGAATTCTCAATGCACTCGATTCCGATTTACCATCTTTTTTCGCACCTGACCTTAGTAATATCCCACCTGATTTAATTCAACTTATAAATACGGTTAAAACCTTAAGCCCTGAGGCTAGGGTGAAATTGAATGAATTTTTAAGACTGATAATAAAAGATACATAAGTAGAATTAGCTTCGCACTTAAAGTAATCATGATGCTCCCGTAACGGCGAATTTTTGAGCCTATTACTACGGGAGCATTCTTCATATCTGCAAAGCTTGATTTATCAACGAAATTTCGATAGTGTAATGGGAAGTTTAATGAACGGAATCAAGGAACAACGATAGATAGTTGGACAACAACCCGGCCATCCACTAATCAAGAGGTGAAATTTTTGATGTTTAGCCCTGATGACAATAATTGAATTGGGAATGTCACAGTAACTAGAGGGGATGCTGTGACATCCTGTAGTATAGGTGTAAGAAAAGGCCAAGTTCTCCATTCCATGAGCAAAATTCGAGCTGGATTATTGCGAAACTAGATATGGAAGCAGGAAGTCTCTATTAATCTACCACTCCCAGTAGTATGAAGAGGTATTAATGATATATTTCTTTAATTTTTATTCCCCTTTAACCCTCTCCTAATCAATTCCCGAATAGCCTCACTTCGATTTTGAATGCGATTAGCAAATTGGAAATCCTCCACTTCTTCCAACAGTTCATTTGGAAAAGTGACTAATACTTGCTTGTTTTTCTTTTTATCAACGGCCATACAATCATCCTTTCTATATAAAGTAAGTGTTATAGGTTATATAACCTAACGTTGACAATCCATTCTTTAATTTGCAATATTAGTATATAGGTTATATAACCTGGGCGAAGGCGAGTGTTTGAATGAATGTCGATCTTTATAAAATGGAAAATCCTGTATAATAGGGGCTTGAAAAAAACTCACAATTAGCTTCAACTTTTAGCACCGAATGCTCAGAAGTTCCACGAACACCATGATGTCTATGAGACCGAGGCTTTTGTCAATATTAAATTGAGCCAGAGCGCCCACCTCAAAAGTGAGCCACTTTTTGTAGAATACCCTCTGTAAGTGGGTGGGATCCCCCCACCTGGCTCCTGTTTAAATAAAAGATTGAATATAATAGAAAAGATCGTTTGGTGTATCGACACCATACGGGTCAAAGTGCAAGAAAAGTCGCTTATGAGCGATCAGCAATTTTGCAAAAATAATTCGCTCTACTGCTGGGAGGCTGATGGGCGGATTATTTTTTGTCTAAAAAAGAGCGATGATCTCCACGATCAGCGTAGAAAAACGGATCATTAAAATCAAGGATTCAAAAGTGCTCACTCGCCGCCCCCTTACTACCTGGATTTTCCAAGGCTAGAGACAGCGATAGGTGCTGACCGCCACTAAACCTATTCGCTTTCACTTATTTATGTATATCCTAAATGAACTGTTTATGCATTAACTAGATTACAATGATGCTATAGATAATTCAGTATTATCCTGTGGTAATTTGGATATTTTCAATTGTTCCAGAACCTAATTCCTACACTACTAGCTTAGTAATTTGTCATATTTCTCCAAATCGAAAAAATAATTATTCAGAATTAAATGAGGACCTAGCATCAATCACTTATCATTCATAGCATTTACATACTCCAAAAAATCAGGTATCTGCCACTTTAATATATTGTAGACTGTATATTCATATCCAGTTGTTTCTGTAAAGGTTAAGTCTATAGATTGCCCACTTAGTCCCCTTGTTTTATGTTCTGTGATAGATTGTATGTCACCATAATGAAATGCTACCGTATCACTACACCCAGGTAAAAAAGATCTTAGATATATCACTCTTCGGTTTGTTGCCATTAGCTTGCCTAACTTTTTCTCAACTTCACCACTCACAACCTTTTTTACTACTTCTCCATCTTCTAATATAATAGGTAAAAGTTCCAATTCACTTTTCGTAAAAGACGTTGAACTTACCCCGTCTAGTAGTTGTTCCTCAGCCACTTTTACTAATTGTTCTCGAATCTTTTTCAATTGTATTTCCTCCCTTTAATTAATTTGTTCACATCTTTATGATACCGGTGATTTGATGTATTTATCACCCCACAAAATATGATTCGAAGTTTTTTTATAAACATTGTCTTTGTTGAGCGTGTTCACCAATTGAACTTTAAGAAGGTTATGGCTGATTCGAAATTCCGTGATGCCGAAGAAGGTTCTAGCCGTCTCTTTTCACAATTAAAAGAATCACTATCTATCGCGGAACAAAAGGAATTACTGCTAGAATTAGAATCGGAATGGGACAGAAAGTATGGCATTTTCCTTGAATATAGTTATTGCCAAGGGCTTGCAGACAGCCCAATGATTCATAAGGAGCTTGAGAAATATGGGATTTCGGTTGTGAAGGAGGATGCTGAATATAATTATACGCCGCCAAAACCTATATTTGAGTCCTCCATTCTAATTTAATACAGTAATAACAAAGCTAACTAGTTTTAAAATGCATAACACTAATTGGTAACGTTCTCTTAATTTGAATATTTGACAGATGCCCTAACAGTTCTGGAAAATCTGCTAGGGCAATTTATAAACCTGCATTCTTTTACACTATATTACCTTTTCGGAGCCCTATATCCCGCGTTTTCCGCCTCCTCTACCGAACAAAACCACTGTGCGACATTTTTAGTTCGACTGTAATAGGTACTGCCTGGAACATGGTATATGCCATTTTGGCTTCCTTTTATATCACAACTAGCCGTTTCTGCCGGTGGATCAGGATTTTTCGCTGGTGCTGGTGCAGGCGCTGGAGTTGAGTTTGATTCAGCCTTTGGTTTAGGAGCCGTTTGTGTCTTCGTTTCCTCTTGCACTTTTGGTTTCATTTCTGTCTTCGTTGGCTTTTTTTCTTTAGGTGCCGTCGCCAGCTTTTCCGAATCCTTTTTAGGTGCAGGTGTTGAGGCTACTGATTTATTTTCCTTGCTCTCCTTGTTTGCTTTGCTTTCTGCCTTTTTTTGCTTTTGTTCCTGATGATTAAATCCATTTTCTTGAACGTAATTTTTAATACTCCAAATGCCAATTTCTTTTTCTTTAGCTTTATCTTGCATCGTGTTGAAATCATCAAGGTATTTTGTATTTGTTGAAGAATCCTCTACTTTTGCAAATCCCTTTTCTATCAAAGTTTTATTAAAAAGGACATCTTCAATCCATACATACGCTAGGAATCTTCCCTCTTTATCCTTTTCTTCACGATCGAACTCTAATGTAACGGGTTTTTCTTCCAGATTTTTGGACGTGAATTCAAAAGCCTCTGTTCCAAATGGTTGTTCCCCGCTTTGTGATTGTTTTGCTCCTGGAACAGCCACTGAACTCAGTCTTACCTCTTCCTCTTTTCCATCTAGCTGAACTAAAATCGTATTGCCATCAACGACTTTTGTTACTTCAGCTTTGACACCTTCCACATCACTAGGCGGAGATCGTTCCGCTGGAATCGTAATATTTGCCGAGACGAATAATTGTTGATCTTCGTCTAATAAAGGGCCAGTAAGAAGCTCTCCTTCTTCTCCAATAATCTCGAGTACTGAATCAGGCTGTTTGTTTATCTGCGAGTGAGATCTTTAGTACTTGTTCACCCGGCTGTAATTCTTCAATCGGAACTGTATCCATAGAAAAACTTCCGTCTTTTATGGAAACAACCTTATCAAAACTTTCATTTTTCTCATTATGTAGTGAAATGACTAACTCGGTATCATCCGGAAGGTTGGTTGTACCGGTAACTTCCAAGCGATTATCCTTGACCTCACTTTGTATTTGCATTTCAGGCAAGAATGTTTTCAATTCTGGTTCATGTGTGACGACGGCTTCTTCTATATCATTCTCAACAGAAGGAGAATTCAAGATAATCATAAACACTGTAACAAAAGAAATAATAAACAAAGCTAATGAGGCCCCGGCACCAATTGCTCCACCTTTAATAGAAAGCCCTTTATTGCCAATGACCCTAAGTAATAATAAGCCAACAAATATAAAAGTAGCGATTCCACCAACGACCATTAGTATTCCAAAAAGAAGACCAAATAAAATTTCCAAATCCATCCCCCAGTTCATACGTTTCTACAAAGTAAACTATGTAGATCCCCTTATTCAATTTTTATCTATCTATTTCTATATTAATATCATTTATCTAAGATAAAGACGTTTAATTCCAAATTCACGTTTCCGCTTTCACTCACTAATAAAAAAAGAGGAGAGTTGCGATCATAAACTCCCCTTTTGGAACATTCTTCTCCACAAAACTTAGTTGTGGCCTTTTAATTCCTACCAAACAAATCCCTCGTATAGACCCTATCCTTAACTTCTTGTAAATCTTCGGATAAGCGACAATAACACCGAAGATCAAAATCGTTGACTACCTTAGAATTGTAGAAGTGATCCTCTGATAGAGCTGGCTCATATACAACCTCTTCAATGCCTTTTGCTTTAATGCGTTTCATAACGCCTTGCATGGCCGATTGGCGTCCACAATAGCGGTCATAATATTGTTCGGAGCATCTGCATAATTGACCAAAAGCTACTTTGCATCTTTTGGTAGGAATAACTTGCTACGTTACTTTTTCATGATAACTTTCAACAAACTATTTTGATTTTACTCAGTAACGATTACCTTATCGCATAAGCCCTGAACAACTCACATTAGTGTATATAAAGATTTCATTTTACTTTATTTACTGTACTTAAATAGAGACCAATATTATAAAGGCTTGTGACTGATGGCTTATCTTGATTAGACAATTCTTTATAGATTCCTTCCAATTCATCTAACACAGTCTTGTCATAAACACCTAAAAAAGACCAGTGTAGCGCAATAAAATAATTTTTATTTTCCTCGAAAGATAAATATTCACTTTCACCATTTTGGTGTATGTTTTGCATCACTTTTGGTTGAGAGTTTAGTTTAGAAACTTTAACTATTTTATGAACAATATTGCTAAACCTTTTGAAATCTTTTTCTGTAAAAATAGAAAAACCAGCTTCTTCGTGTAAGATATAAATACCATACACCGTTAGAGCTGCATGACTAATATCTTCCCAACTTTCTTTATTTGCATATTCCCAATAACTCCAATAATAAGCATCATTTTCTTTATCATACTTTAATAAATAGTTTTTAAAGTAGTTCAGACTTTTCGTGATCCTTGGAGTATATTCAGTTTTACCAGTTATCTTGTCATAAAGACCTGCCGCTGCTAAATAGGCGAATATCCGGTTAGGAATACCGATTTGATTTGCCTCTGATACAATCCCCTGGCCATAAGAATGCCCAAAATAAAACCCTTCCGTTTCAGACAAATCTACCCACATTTCATCCTTATTATGTATAGCCAAAGCCCTGCTGGACTTTTCTAAAAAATCATCGGCAATAGGATAAAATTGCTCTAATTGGTTTTTTTTAACCGTATCTACAAAACGAAGGATGGGCATTAAAATCATTCCTGTATGGACAGGATAAATATAATTAAACTTACCAGAGGTATAATGTCCCCTATCTGACCACGCCGGTAGAGACACTCCTAATCCGGTAAAGCTTTCAATTCCTAGTTTCTCATCTGTTTGTGTAAATATATATGTGGCCTGAGGGATAAAATATTCTAGATACTTTTCTTCTCCCGTAGCTTTATACATATCAATCAAGGAATTTCCTGTGTAGCTCCAATCCCAAGCATAAGTAGGGCTTCCATAATCTGGTGTATTACTGGGAAACTTATTGGGGGACCATGAACTCATACTATACCATTTATCGTAAAGACTTTGGGTAATAACATTATCTGTTTCAAAATCCTCAACCGATTTTTTATTATAGAAAACAAAAATCAATATCAATATTAAAATAGGTATACTGCTAAGAAATATTAGCTTTTTAACTTTTCATCATCTCACTTTTGCGATACAAATTTTATATAAGAATTTCACACTATTTATTCTGTAAAAGCTAAATCTTTTACAGTTTTATTTTTCGATTTAGCATTATTAAATTTTAGGATCATTTTTATCACTAATGATTGTTGTTGCTCAGTCATATTTGACCCCGAAGGAAGGCATATTCCAAAGTTAAATAGCTCCTCCGAAACACTTCGGTCCTCATCATATGGATAGTAAGGTATATCTTTAAATAATGGTTGAAGATGTAGCGGCTTCCATACAGGGCGAGATTCAATGTTTGCATTTGAAAGATATTCAATTAAATCTATCGGTGCATAACCTAGTTTTTCTTGATCGATGATCAAAGTTGTTAACCAGCGATTATGGAATGTTTCTTTTAGTTCTGGCATAAATTGAATACCGTCAATTTCCCCTAAAGCTTTTTTATACTTCTCAAAAATAGCTCTTCGAGCAGCAACGCGGTCGTCTAATACCTCTAATTGCGCCCGTCCTACTCCCGCTAGAATATTGCTCAGACGATAATTATACCCCATTTGGCTATGTTGATAATGCGGGGCCACATCTCTTGCCTGTGTAGCTAAGAACCGAGCCTTTTTCAATGCTTCCACATCATCTGATACGAGCATTCCACCACCAGATGTAGTGATAATTTTATTACCATTAAAAGAATAAATCCCAAATTTACCGAAGGTTCCACTTTTCTTACCTTTGTATGTGGCCCCTAAGGATTCTGCTGCATCTTCAATGATTGGTACATTATAATCATCGCATATAGCCAATAATTCATCCATTTTTGCACTTTGACCATATAAGTTGACAATAATTACAGCTTTAGGAAGTTTCCCTGCTTTTTCGGCATCAGAAAAAGCACGTTTTAAAGCCTGGGGGGACATATTCCAAGTATCGGGCTCTGAGTCAATAAACACAGGGCTTGCCCCTTGGTAAAGTATAGGGTTAGCACTTGCTATAAATGTTAAAGATGAACAAAAAACTGTATCCCCTTTTTGTACACCTAGCAGCATTAAAGCTAAGTGAATTGCAGCTGTTCCAGAACTTACAGCTGCTGCATCCTTCGTTCCTACATATTCCGCCAATTCTTTCTCGAAAGCATCTACATTTGGCCCTAGTGGCGCGATCCAATTTGTATCAAATGCTTGTTGAATGTATTTCTGTTCATTTCCACTCATATGAGGTGAGGAAAGGAGAATTCTTTCATGCTGAGACATATAAACACCTCTTTATTATATTTCCTTAATAATCTTTGCGGGTACTCCTACTGCTATTACTCCTGCTGGAATATCACTTATTACTGTCGCACCGGCTCCTACTATAGACCATTTATCCACTTTTCTTCCTTGTATTATGGTTGATCCTGCCCCTACTTGAGTTCCCTCATTGACGGTTACATCTCCCGCAAGTATCGCACCTGGGGAAACATGTACGAAATCAGCAATATTATTATCGTGCTCTATAACTGAAGCTGTATTAATTATTACATGGTTACCTACTTCAGCATCCGAATTAATTACTGCATTAGGCATAATTACTATCCCCACTCCAAGTTTGGCAGTTGGACTAATCATAGCAGATGGGTGAATGACTGAAGCAAATTTCGCGTTTTGTCGCTTTAGCAAACTAGCAATTTTTTTCCTTATTTGATTACTACCTATTGCAATAATAAAGTTGACTTCTGACTGGATAAAATTGAAAGCACAAGAAACTGGGCCTCTACTGATTCCAGTCTCTTTACACAAATTCTTACTTTTATATTTATCATCCAATATAGCCATAATTTCATATTCATTTGAAACACGAATGATATCTTGGACCACTTTACTGTGACCACCTTCTCCAATAATTACCAATGGTTTCACAGATATCATACATCCTTTGTTCCAGAAAATTTTTCAATGGTAACATGTCCGTCTTGACTGATTCCTTCTGTTTTAAAAACCTTCATCACTGTTAAAAATAAAATTTTCAAGTCCAGCCACAAAGTTTGATTTTCTACATACCATACATCTAATTTAAACTTTTCCTCCCAAGTAATTGCATTTCGCCCATTTACCTGTGCCCAACCTGTGATACCGGGCCGGACCTCATGGCGGCGAGCTTGCTCTGGGGTATAAAGTTCGAGATACTCCATTAACAACGGACGGGGACCTACTAAGCTCAAATCACCTTTCAACACATTAAAAAGTTGCGGTAACTCATCCAAACTTAATTTTCTCAACAGCTGTCCAAACCTTGTCATTCTTAGATGGTCCGGTAGAAATTTTCCAAACTCGTCACGTTCATCTGTCATCGTTCGAAATTTATAAACAAAGAAAGGTTTTTCATTTAATCCTGGACGCTGTTGTTTAAATATTACAGGGGAGCCAAGTTTAAACCGAATTAAAATCCCTACCAATAGTATAAGGGGACTTAGAATAAGTATTAGGAAAAAAGAGCATAAAAAGTCAAATATCCTTTTCATGTAATATCAAATCCCTTGTATCGTTAATTATAACACTTTCTAGCCGATCCGATAATATATCCCAAGAGTAAGTTTTTTCTACATACTGTTTTAGATTTTGAGATTGAGATTTATCTTCTGAATTTGCGTATTCTATAATAACCTTTGCTAAATTGTCCAATTTAGTATCCACATATACTCCGTCTTGTTTAGATAGTTCTCCCACAATGCTCTGATTTGCAACCATTATAATTGGTAAGCCTGCAGCCATGTAATCATATAACTTGTTCATACTAAATCCCCATTTATATAAAGGAGAATCTAAGATCGAAATAATGCTCATATCAGCTCTACTTAATAAATAGGGAATATCCGACTTTGGAATAGAGTCATAAAACGAGACATTTATGAGATCTTTTTTACTTGCCATTCTCATCAAACGCTCTTTTTCAGAACCATTTCCTACCATTATCAAATGAATTCGTGATTCATCTCGAATTTTTGAGAATAACTCAATAACTGGATCCAAATGATTAGCGATGCCATGCGATCCTGTGTATACTACAATAAATTTCCCCTCTAACCCGGAATAATAATCATCTATTATTTTTGACTTCTTTAAGTATTTATATCTTTCTAATTCTACTCCATTAGGAATAAATAGAATTTTTTTAGAATCAACGCCTTTTGATTCAACATATTTCTGCGCTTTATCAAATAAAACAATAACTCTATCACTCTTTTCATACAAGAACTTTTCTAATTTATACAATATTTTAGTAAGTGGATTCTTGGGTGATATTTTACCGAAGTCAACAAATGTTTGTGGCCACAAATCTCTTTCCTCAAAATAAAATTTGCAACCTGGTATTTTTCTGGAGATTAGATATGCAATAATTGCTGCAAATGGATGTACTGACGATCCAATTATTACGTCAGGTTTTTCACGTCTCATTATCTTCTTTGCCACTTTATAAGCTCTTCTTGTATAACTAAAGATATTTTTCAAGCGTGCAATTGAACTTTTGTATGGTGGAGTATGGATCCATACATAATCAACACCCTCTATATTTTCACATTCATAACCTCGGTTATTCCCATGATTAAATACCATTTCTTGTTTTGAAAAGTGATTAAATGAAGAAGCAAAGATGGTCACAGAATGCCCCTTTTTAACTAATTGTTTTGAAAGGTCAAAATGCCTTGATCCGCCAACATGATTAGGAGCTGTGGCGTAATGGTTAAATATCCAAATATTCACAACAATACCTCATTATTGGTTCCTTAACAATTGATTCTCTGGTACTTTTCTTAACTCTTTTGCTGGGGTTCCAACAACTATCGTCTCTTGGTCTACATCTTTTGTAACTACACTAGCTGCAGCCACAGCTCCATCCTCATGAATAACTTTACCAGGTAAAATTGTAGAATTTGCTCCTATACGTCCACCATCTTTTACCGTAATACCTTTAAATTTATCGAATCTTTCTTTGCTTCTAGCCATATAATTATCATTCGTCGTTACTACACATGGAGCAATAAACACATCATCTCCAAGCTCTGAATATGCCGTTATATAACAATTAGTTTCTAACTTACATCTTCTTCCTACTTTACTATCATTTTCAATAGCTACGCCACGGCCTACGATGGTTCTTTCGCCAACGGTAACCCGTTCACGTATAGTTGCTAAATCTGCAACAAAGACTTCATCCCCTATCGTTGCATTCGCATATATGATAGAAGAAGTCCCAAGAGTAACTCCGTCTCCAATAATAGATGAAGGCAAAAGTTTTGTTTCCGGAAGTATGGAGGCTTTGGCTCTAGTAGGTTGCTTTCCTATAACAACATTATCTTGAATAATAACGTTACTTCCAATTTTCGTACCTTTATATATAACAACGTTATTTCCAATAACCACATTTTCACCAAAAGAAACTTCTTCTTGGATGATAACGTTATTTCCTTTATTCATAGGATTAGTCACTTTTATCGCTCCTTAAAATAAATAAGCCTCTATATGATCAAGAGGCTTATTAAAATATACCAATTTATTTTGAATAAAATTCAAGTATTTTAGCTATCACATAATCTTGATCTTCACGCTTCAATTCAGGATACATCGGTAGCGAAAGAGCTTCTTTAGTGGCTTTTTCTGTTTCTGGTAAATTTCCTTCACTATAACCTAAATCTTTAAACACAGGTTGAATATGCAATGGAAGAGGGTAATAAATCATTGTAGCAATCCCTTGCTCCTTTAAATATGCTTGGAGTTCATCTCGATTTGAAACTCTCAGAGTATATTGATGATAGACATGATAATATCCTTCTTTTTCAACCGGTGTAGTAATAACATCACTTAGTACCTCATTAAGCTTCTCTGTATAATATGAAGCTCTTTCACGTCTTGCCCTTGACCAATCATCAAGATGAGGAAATTTTACATTTAAAATTGCCGCTTGAAGTTCATCCAAACGACTGTTATAACCAAGTACATTGTGATAATATTTAGGTTTGCTTCCGTGTACACGAATAACCCTAGCATTTTCTGCCAATTGTTCATCATCGGTAACGATCATTCCTCCGTCACCATAAGCACCTAAATTCTTGGTAGGGAAGAAACTATAGGCTGCAGCAGTTCCAAGCTCACCAACACTTTTTCCATTTTGCTTTGCCCCTATGGCTTGGGCTGCATCCTCTACAACTACTAAATTATATTTATCGGCTATGTCTTTTATAGCCTCCATATCTGCCATTTGGCCATACAAATGTACCGGAATAATAGCTTTTGTTTTCTCATTGATGGCTGCTTCAATTTTTGCAGGATCAATATTAAAGGTAATAGGGTCGATATCAACGAATACAGGAGTAGCATCTAGACGGGCAATAGCTCCCCCAGTAGCAAAGAAGGTAAAAGCAGTAGTAATTACCTCGTCTCCTTTACCAACACCAGCAGCTTGTAATGCAATATGGATCGCGTCACTACCATTTCCAACGCCAATTCCGTGGTCTACATTGCTATATTTAGCCACATCTCCCTCAAGCTTTTTGACATTATCTCCTAAAATAAAACGAGATGATGACATTACCTCATCTAATTTAGTTATGATTTCTTCCTTCATCGATAAATATTGTTCAGATAAATCTAGCATTTGGATTTTCATAAAACACCTTTCCCGTTCCTTATATTTTTTTTGTTCTAATATTAGTATGTAACTCGAAGTATTTAAGCGCAATATCTTGCCAATTAAACTTTCTTGCTTCGTTAGCACTATTACTAGAAAAAGTATTATAATCTTTAACGATAAGATTTAATCTGTCCTTCATTTCAATTATATCATCTGGATCAGTTGAATATCCTACTTTTCCTTCCGGAAAATAACCGTCTACCCCTTCATTCCGCGTGTAAATTATTGGTAAGCCGCGTGACATCGCTTCGATGTAAGATATACCAAATGTTTCCTTGTAAGAGGGCAGTATAAACACATCTGAATTATCAGCAATACAAATTAGCTCTTCTTTAGATATATTCCCATGGAATTTAACTCTATTATCTAGACCCATCTGTTTTGTTTTTAATCTGCATTGATCAAATAAAGGGCCATCTCCAGCCACATTTAAATAAAAATCAACATTTTCTGACTGAAGAAGCGTTCCCAATTTGAGTACTGAACTTAAATTTTTATTTTTATCAAGAGAACCGGTAAACAATAGTCGAAGTTTATTCGGAGATTCACTTTTAACAACAGGTGCCAAATTAAACCACTTTTCGTCAATTCCATTTGGAATTACTTTAGACTTATCCCTTATTAGCTCAACTATTTTGCTTGGTAACAAATCAAACGTCTTTTTCTGGTAAGCGTGAGATATAAAAACAATGGCAGATGCATTTTTTAACACTTTATAAATAAACGGCCTTAAGTGAAGCCCATATTTATAGAAAACATGAATATCTGTATTTCGTATACTTACAACATAATTGATTCCGTATTTTTGCTTTAATAAATAGGCTGTTCCACCATCACTAAATAAGGTATGTGCATGTATGGTATCAAACGCGTTGATTGATGGAATATTTTCTTCGATTCTTCTTTGTTGCTTTTTAATTTTCCCTCTATATAAAAATCTATCATACTTATTTAAAATTAAATCGTAAAGATACTCCAAATTTTGCATATCTATCTTATTTTTATTTATTAATTTTTGAGATCGAATCGGTATATATATAGTTTGGTTGTCAATAATACGAGTAAGTTCCGAAAATAATTTGGAGTATAGTTTATTCCCAGTATAATAAGAGCATAAATGTAATATTTTCATTTATAAATCCCTCTCCAAGGATTTTTTTTCAAGAATATTATTATATAACTCTGTTAGTTCTATTGCCTTATGACTCCAAGTGAATGAAGCTTTTACTTTATTTCTTGCATTTCCACCTAGTTTCTGTCTTAATTTAGCATTAGAGATTAAAAATAAGACCTTTTCACCTAATTCCGAAACATTTTTAGGGCTTATCAAGTAACCTTCTTTTCCATCTTCGACTATATCCTCTATCCCTTCACCTTTACACCCAATGACTGGTAAACCGGTAGCCATTGCCTCAATATATACTACTCCAAAGGCTTCATTCCAACTAGGCAGAATAAATACATCTGCTTCTAACATATTTTTCTTCACATCTTGTCTTGACTGTGTTCCAAGAAAGCGAATATTATTCTCTAAATTTAATTTTTTAGCTAAATTGACTAGTTCTGGCTTTTTGGGCCCATCTCCAATAATATTATACCGTACTTTCGGATATTGCTTTACAATCATAGATAAGGCTTTAATATTTATATCTATACCCTTCGTCTCTATTAAATTTGAAACACTTAATAAAGTAAATTCAGATTTTGGATTTTGTTCTGTAAAATTTTCAATAAAAAAGTCTGATACTCCATTATTAATTACCGTAAATTTATCATCTTGTAAAACTGGAAATGCTTTTTTTCTAATCCGATTTAACTTACCACTCACAAGAACAGTCTTTTCAGCTGCTTGTAATACTTTCTCTACGGCATTTTTACATTTTTCATTTTTGTAAATCGTCTGTTGAAAGTCTTGACCGTGAATAGTAGTAATTAAGGGTTTCCCATATATACTTGCGACTTTCATAGCTGCATAGCCATCTGGTAACGCAACATGGGCGTGAATAATATCAAAATCAAACTCCTTATTTATCATTTTAACTGTCTTCCTTATTCCAAGATACATCCTTATACCAGAAGTATGAAAATTAATATTTCCCGGTAAAGCTATGTACCTTGGATAATAAACAATATGATCATCAAATTCTTTTTTTAAAGTTATAGAATAATATTTTTTCCATTTTACAGAGATATATTTAAAAAAAGGAGGAACTTTCGGTACTGGTGCTATTATTCTTACTTCATGCCCCATTTCAATTAACTTTTTTACTTGCTCATGAACAAAAACCCCATTTATTTTTTTTACAGAAGAAGGAAACATATGGGATATTACTAATATTTTCAATTTTATGCTCCTTTCCTAGCTGGAGTTTGTATATTAATTGAAGGCTTTTTGGTCTTTTTATTTGGAAACAAAAGAATATATGTGAGAAGCAAAAAAATTAAAACTTTACTAATTATTGTTGGAAACCCTACGACCGATTGAATAGAACTAATAGAAATGTCTTTTATTGTAAATGCAAGGATTATATAAAATGAAATATTTAAATAAGAATAACGCAGATTTTCCAATTTACCTTCCAAGTAACCAATTATTGCTCCCACCAATACTATTCCTAGTATCATTGGAAGGTAACCAAAGTTTGCATAAAGCTCAGCAATGAAAACAGTTGGGGCCGTCCCAATAATTTCCCTATCTATTATATGTGGGCTCATTATACTAAATATATATTGTTCTATTTTGAAAGTATCATAGTTTAATATCCCTGCAAACATTGTAGGAGTAAATGATTTACCCATTAAAAAGTCGTGATATCCCGGAAAAGTACCAAAGTAAAAATATAGTGGTTTAATGCTACTAATAAAGATCCTTTCAAATATAGAAGATATTATCATTCCTATATTATTTAAAGGTATTTTCATGAATAATGAATATAAAGCAATCAGCATTACAAAACTTATAGTGCCTAATAGGCTTAACTTTATTATTTTATGTTTATCAATAATCGTTCTAGTATTTCTTTTATAATTATCATAGCTATTTACAAAGTATAAAAATAAAACAACAAAAATTATATCTGCTTTTTTTAGCGCCGAAACTGAATTAAATAAAAGGAGTAAAAGGAAGATCATAAAGATAAGCAAGTTAACACTTGACTTGTTATGTTTATATTTTAAAAGAAAAAAACCTGTTACTAACGAGAGTAAGGTGATTTGAATAAAATCTCTATAACCCACTAATAACTTAAATATATAACTCTTGCCATTATACTGCAGGTTATTAGTGGCATTACTCCTAAGCTCAGCCAACTCATATTTACTTTCTAAACTGTTATCAAAAACTGAAAGTATTGGGATACTATTTAAACTTGAATAATATAGGTAACAAGAATAAAGTATTATGCAAACAATTAAAAACAAACCTTTTTTATTAATCTCACCCGGATAAATATTGGTAAATGAACGGCGACTATTAACTGTTGTCTTTTTTTGTAAAAACTTAGAAATAAAATAGCCCAGCGGAAGAAGATACATCGTTAAAATTATCCCAATTGTTGCTTTAAGTGCAATATCCTTGTCTGGAAATTCATCATTATAAAAGTATATGGAATATCCCCCAATAAAAACAAAAAGTGTAAAAAACAAATAAACAATGTTAAACATTTTTGGTATTAATATACCACCAGTTAACTTTTTTACCATGATTAAAGAATAAAGTAGTGATAAATAATATATAAAAAACAATTTTCTCCCCCCAGAACAATCATTAACACATTAAATTTATCCTTTTTTATAAGATACTAATTTGATTTGACCTCTATTAATCCAATTGTCCCTGGGAACTTAGGAGTAGCCAAAAGGGTATAAGTAGACTTTTGGTTTTATTTAAATTGAGTTCAAATTGGCTTTTTTCGCAACCAATTACTCACAAATGTAACATATCTATAACCCTAAATAGATAACAATATAAAAATTCACCATTGAAATAAAACATTTACAAATATAGTGATATTCTTGGTTTCTAAGTTACTGACTTTATTAAATTTTTATAAATGTTATGCCAATCAAATAATAAAGATTTGTTCCTTCCATTATTTTTAAGATTTTCATATTTGTCGGGATTATAAGAAACTTCAATGATCGCATTAGCTAAAGATTTTGCGTTCTTATTTTCTACAAACACAACTTCACTATTTGTTAAAAACTGATTATATATTATATTGTCCCAAGCAATATTAATTTTTGAAAGTGCTAAAGATTCGAGGGTTGCCATTGAGAAACCAATACCAAAAACAGATAAATTAGTAACTACATCAGCAAGGTCTAGAAAATACTTCAAATATTCACTTGGTACCTCATCAATTAGGCAAACTTTATCACCTAATTGATGTCTGTGGATAGTTTCCTCATATTTTGAATTCTTGGCTCCTTTTCCGATCAACACAACCACAAAGTCATCTTTAAACTTAGCAATCTCAGCAGTCGCATCAAGTAAATAGTCAATCCCTTTGTATTCAGTTATAGATCCAACTTGCATAATAATTTTTTTACTTTCACCTATATTTTTTATGTGTTTATACTTTTCACTTGTAGCGTGATCTGCTGTAGATATACGGTTAGTATCTATATTAAAAAATTCATTAGTGTTAACCCCGTTGGGTAATATTTTTGCATCAAGGTTATGTTTCTCTTTAATATATTTTTTGGAATCAAAACCATTACAAAATATTATATTACACTCTTTTAATGTTTTATATTCAAGTTTCAGAAAGAAGCTTTCGAGATACCCTAGGCGCCGAAATTGTTCCTCTGCGAACAAGCCCTTCATTACACATGTAATATTAATTTTCTTTTTCAAAGCCCTTCTAAGTATAATCCCTGGAAGGACCTCAAATCCTGGATTCAACCCAAACACAAAATCGTTTTCTTTACTTTTTAGCATGATAAGAGCGCTAATAAAGCTAAAATAGTATGACCTGATTAAATTAAAAAATCTAAATGTAACCTTATCCAATATTCGAAACGGTATATTATTCGTGTCTGAAAAAGGTATTGTTGTAATCTTTATACTATTATGTTTCTCAAGGTTATAAACTTGTTTTCTATTAGTTGGTCTTCTGCAAATTATATGAACATTAAAATCAGATTTATTTTCATTAAATTGTTCCGCTAAATTATACAACCAGTTTACTCGACCATTACTAACGAAACCATAAGGTGCGTCTATAACAAAATAAATTGTTGGCATTTAAACACTCCATCTAACTATTTTATACATTTTTTTCCTTTTTACTAAAATAGAAACAAATAAAGAAAATAACTATATAGTCACAACTTAAAAAACCAACATACAGGCTTAGAAAATGATAAAAATTCAGATGTCCATAAATCGATATTATTAAAGACAGACCAGTTAATAATAATAATGAAATCTGCCAATATAAAATAATTTTTTGCTTTTCATATAAATTCAAGACGTTTGTAAGTGGACTAACTACAAAACGGAAAAATAAGAGAATCACTAAAATTTTTGATATCTTACCAGCAATATTCCAAGTTTCACCATATACAGTAGTTATCAAATATTCTACAGAAAAAAACAAACATAGGTACAGCGGAATTGAAACAAATAATAACTTTTTAAATGTGGATAAAAAAGCATTTATCGTTTTATTTTTTTCCTTTAATTCCGAGGAAGCCTCATTCAGAAAAACTTGAGTAATGGCATTCCCTATAACTCTCATAGGCAGTATAATTATTCTTTGACTTAAGGCAAACTGTCCAAGTAGTGAAGCTGAATAAAAAGCTGGGATAATAAAGCTCATTAGCTGAATAGACATATTATTAAACATAGTTGAAGGAACATTATACTTTGGATAATCAATATACTTTTTAGCATTATATACTAAATCCGTTCTTTTGACTTGTTTAAAATTATCTTGATAACTATCTAATAATTTCCCAACAATTTTCAAGTTACCAACAAAATAAGTCAAGGTAGCCCCTATAATTAAGCCTCCAACCCCAAAGTTCATTATACCTAGTATTATTTGTATTAACGATCCTGAAAGTGTTTGATATACCCTCGTTTGAGAGATTACTTTAAAAAGCCCCACTCTTGTTGCCAAGTAATTTAGAGAATTATATAAACCCATAAATAATATTGCTAAAGGAACCAAAAACAACCAATTACCAAGCTCTTGTATTTTAAAAACTTCTAGTATTGTTTCTTTAAATAAAAATAATACAATAAATGTTATTATAGAGAACAAAAATGTACTTATAATAGATAAAACTGAAACATTTACCGCATCTTGCTCTTTGGCGGGGACTAGTATAGCTAATTCATACCTTAATGTAACAATAGAGCCTAAGATCGTAATTATCGATGTAAATACCGCTAGGACACCATATTCTTCAGGCGTATACAACCGAGTTAGTATTAGGGAAGCAACGACCGGTATTGCTTGGGCCGTGCTTGTTCCTAATAATAAAGTAAATATATTCCTATTTGATTTGTTCTTTAGTACTTTTAATATTTTGTTCATAAGAAGTTCAGAACCACTTTATTATAAACTGAATACATTATTATAGCTTGTATTTTTATCAAATACGTTCCTAGTATCAAATATGGCACTAGCAGAATTTAGAATCTCATCATATCTAAATTCACTATGATCCGTAGCAATTAAAACAAGGTCTGCATTACGTAATAATTGTGAATCTATATTTTCGGTAGTGTAATTAATTTTCCCATTCAATTTAAACTGTCTTACATATGGATCTACCGCAGTCCACTTTGCTCCTGCAACATCCAATCTTTCAAGTATTGGTAATACAGGTGATTCTCTATAATCATCAATATCTTTCTTATAAGCAACACCTAATATAAGAATATTAGAATCTTTCAGTGACTGTCCCTGGTTATTTAAAATTTCCGCGCAACGTTGAACCACAAAATCTGGCATACTATCATTAATTTCCCCAGCTGTTTCAATTAATTTTGTGTGGTAGTTGTATTCCCGCGCTTTCCATGTTAAATACCACGGATCAATGGGGATGCAATGTCCACCTAATCCTGGACCTGGATAGAATGGCATAAAACCATATGGTTTTGTAGCGGCTGCATCAATCACTTCCCAAACATTAATTCCCATTTTATTACAAAGAATAGCCATTTCATTCGCTAATGCAATGTTAATATTGCGGAATGTATTTTCTAGAATTTTTTCCATTTCGGCTACAGCAGGACTCGAAACCTCATGAATTTCACCTTCCAATACATTTCGATACATCGTTGCAGCAACTTTCGTACATTCTGGGGTTATACCACCAACTACCTTTGGCGTGTTTTTGGTTTTAAATTGCTTATTCCCAGGATCCACACGTTCTGGTGAATAAGCTAAAAAGAAATCTTCCCCACAGACAAGTCCTGATTCCTCAAGTATTGGTTTAATCAATTCCTCGGTTGTTCCTGGATATGTTGTGCTCTCTAATACAATCAAAGTTCCTTTAGTAAAATTCTCTGCGATAGCCTTTGCGGAACTTTCTACATATTTCATATTTGGATGTTTATAAATATCTAAAGGTGTTGGAACACAGATAGCAAGTGCATCTACTTCCTTAATAAATGAATAATCAGCTGTTGCTGATAATCTTCCGGAGAAGACCAGCTTCTCAAGATCCTCAGGCAATACATCACCGATGTAATTCTCACCTTTATTTACCTTCGCTACTTTTTCCTCCTGTACATCGAAGCCAATTACATTATAACCGGCTTTTGCTTTCTCCACTGCAAGTGGTAATCCAACATATCCCAAACCAACAACACCAATTGTCGCCTCTTTAGTTTCTAACTTTTTAATAAGTTGTTGCGCTAAATCATTTAATTGAACGGTTGTTGTAGTTGTCATTGTAAAATTCCTTCTTTCATATTAATAGGTTGGTTTTCTTCAGCAGATTTATAAAAGGCCAATACTAACTCTAACGCATTTTTTCCATCCTCACCGGTTACACTAGGCGTAGTATTATTGTGAATTGAATCAATTAAGTCGCGAACAATTTGTTGATGACCTGGAATTCCCCATGGCTCAGCTATAATTTTTTCTTTTAAATCGTTTATAGTATTTTCTGAATACCCTTCTATTTCTAAATGCTCAAAATAAAGAGCGTTTTGTCCACCAATCTTCACCGTTCCTTTTTCTCCAAAAATGGTAATGGACTCTTCATAATTGCGCGGATAGACTGTTGTCGATGCTTGTACACTCGCTAATGCCCCGGATTCAAATTGAACCACTCCCATAGAAACATCTTCAGCTTCAATATTTCGTAGTCGTGTTGCTTCCATGCTATATACTTTTTCTGGTTTTCCCATGAACCAAAGTAATAAGTCAAGATTATGAATAGCTTGGTTCATTAATACTCCACCATCATACTGCTTTGTTCCTCTCCACGGAGCTTGATCATAATATTCTTGGTTTCTATTCCAATTGACAATGCAGTTCGCATGGCTAATTTTACCAAGTGCTCCACTATCCAAAATTGAACGTAGTTCCTGCACAACCGGACGAAATCGATTGGGATGTACGATCGCAAGTTTGATATTATTCCTTTCTGCAGCATCAATAATCCGATCGGTTTCCTCAAGTGTCATCGCTATTGGCTTTTCTAATATAATATGTTTCTTGGAATCTGCAACTTGCTCAGCAATTGGAGCGTGTAGCCCACTCGGTGTACAGATACAAACTACATCAATTGCTTCATCCTGTAACATATCAGTTAATTCTTTATACCCCGTAACCCCATATTCTTCAATATAAGGTTCCATTGCCTCTTCGAATTTATCACAAACCGCTAATAACTTTGCATCATCTATTGCCTTTATTGCGGCAACATGTTTCTTTGCAATAAATCCACAGCCAACTATTCCAAAATTCATTTCCACATCTCCTTGTTATTTTGCAACTTCAATTTTTTTGACACATCTTCTATTTGCAACATTTATAATAGCATCCTTCATTTTATCCGTAGGCATTTCTAATAAGCTATTTACTATATAATGAAGGTCGTTTTTATTTAATGGCTCCGCCTTGCCAATATGTATCTTTGGAAAGACTTGTTCCTTCTGCACTTCATTTTCATTAAGAAGTTCTTCATACATTTTCTCGCCAGGGCGAATGCCGCTATATTCAATGCCGATTTCTTCTAATGTATAACCTGAGAGAGTGATTAAATTTTTGGCAAGATCAGCGATCTTCACTGGTTCACCCATATCTAAAACGAAGACTTCGCCACCACGAGCTAAGACGCCCGCTTGGATGACAAGCCGTGAAGCTTCTGGGATCGTCATGAAATATCTCGTCATATCTGGATGAGTAACGGTAACCGGTCCACCTGCTTCAATCTGCTTTTTGAATAAAGGAATCACGCTACCGCGACTCCCCAACACATTACCGAAACGAACGGCAACAAATTTTGTTTGGCTTTCTTTCGCTAAGTTTTGAATAATCATTTCCGCAATCCGTTTTGTTGCGCCCATTACATTCGGTGGATTGACGGCTTTGTCGGTTGAGACAAGCACAAATGTATGGATTCCAAACGTGTCACAAGCTTCCGCCACATTTCTTGTCCCAAAGACATTGTTTTTCACAGCTTCTCTTGGGTTATATTCCATTAAAGGCACGTGCTTATGAGCGGCCGCATGGTAGACAACATCTGGTTGATAATCATTCATTATTTCGAAGATACGGCTACGATCTTGCACATCGGCAATGATCGGGATAATCTCTATTTCCTGCCCATATTTCTTTTTCAATTCCATATCAATATTATAAATGCTGAATTCACCATGTCCTAAAAGCAATAGTTTTTTTGGTGCGAAATGACAAATCTGTCGACAGATCTCTGAACCAATCGAACCACCCGCCCCTGTGACAAGAACCGTTGCCCCTGTAATCGATTCCGAAATTTGGCTAATATCCAACTTTACTGGCTCGCGCCCCAATAAATCTTCTACTTCGACATTACGGATCGCACTAACAGATATTTTACCAGTCATAACATCTTCGATAAGCGGCATGATTTTCACATCAGCGTCTGTTTGCGCACAGATTTCATAAATTCGTCTGATTTCTTTTTTCGATAGCGAAGGGATGGCAATAATAATATCTTCAATCCCTCTCTTCTCAATAATTTCAGGAATTTGTTCGATGGTACCGCAAACGGTCAGTCCGAAGATCTCCAATTTGTATTTCGTAAGATCATCATCAGCAAAGGCAACAGGAATTTGCTCCCCTTCTTCATGATGAAGCAATTGCCTTGCGACCGTCGTACCTGCAGAACCGGCACCGACAATTAAGGTTTTGCGCTTTTCTGCTTTTGATTTAATTAAGCGATCGCGAACCATCCGCCAGGAAAAGCGCGACCCGCCAATTAGGAGAATATGTAACATCCATGTAATAAACAGTACACGCATATACACATGTCCAACTGCAATCAATTGGGCTACTGCCGCCGTTAAGATCGAAAATGTCACGGCTTTGGCAATACTCATTAATTCTCCAACACTCGCATACTCCCAAACTTTATTGTACAAACGATAGATAAAAGCAAATAAATGATGGCTAGCTAGCAAAATGAGCGAACTCATTAGGATTAATTTTGATGTGTAAAAGTCGGAGTATGGGTGTAAGATAAAATACCCAATATAAATCGAAAACAACACAATCGCAGAATCCAACAAAACCAAAAGCGATAATCGTTTTGGATACGTCAATGAACATCCCTTCTTTTCATCGTAATATATGTACAAAATAGGCAAATTTAAATGTCTAACGAAAAGGCAAGTTAGCACTTGCTCATTCGTTAGACATTTAACTAGAAAAACCGAAAGTTAAGGATCAATAAGAATGAATAAGGAGTCAAAGGCTAAGGTCGCGCCGTCCTGGCGCAACGCCTTTGTGACCAACGTCCTGTTGGCCTACGGGCATCTAACCCGTCCTCACATCACCCTCTTGACAACAAGTGTGTCTAAGGAGGAGGTACTGCTCCTCCCACAGGGTGACCGAGTGCCTCCGTTGATAACGGATTGGAGACATAACCGAAATCCTATCTACTTTTAGTCCTAGTTCCTTCGGGTTACTCACTATATCGGTATAACTTTTTAATTGAATCGTCTATTAAGAAAAATGCCTTTTTTAAGGATGAACAGCTAAAGACGCGCCATATTGGCGACAGGCTCAAAACGCAACGTCCTGTTGCTTCACCTGCACTATTACTGGTACATCCTTATACGTCGCAACGCTATTCTGACCCGCGTCCTGCAGGCCTAAAAAAGCCCTAGAAATTTCTTCTTTTTAACTGGCTTAGGGATATCGCGATCGATGTCTTGTCCATCTAAAATCAGTTCTGCATTTTGCAAGAACATGTCAACATAATCTAGACCGTATTTTGTTTCCACTAGATCAAATGCTTCGTCCATTTTAAATCCCCGAGTCGTTGTATTATGAGCATCCGAGGCTAAAAAATGAGTTAAATTATTTTCTATTAAATCAAAGCTAAACTTTTGAATTTTTTTGCCGAAGTAACCTGTGAGGCTTCCTGTTGTTACTTGGGAAGCAGCTCCATTTTTCACTAAATGATAGAGTTTGTTCGGGTGTTCGATTAATTCCGTGTTTCGTTCTGGGTGGACAATCACCGGAATTAATCCTTTCATCTGAATGTCATAGCAAAGTTGATCTGTATAACGTGGAACATGGTTCGTTGGGAGTTCAATAAATACGTAGTGAGAGGCATTCCCTAGCGTGAGGATCTCTCCTGCTTCATAATCCTCGATGATCTCCCCGTAAATACGATTCTCTTGACCTGGCAATATCTCAAGATCAACATGTTCAGATTGTAGATATTCGTTTAATTCTTTTACTCTTTCGATTATATCTACCTTTGTATTAACATAATGACCATTTTTATGATGGGGTGTCGCAATAATCGTATGGATCCCTTCACTTACGGCCTGTTTCGCCATTAATAAGCTGTCTGTATAATGACTTGCGCCATCATCTACGCCAGGAAGTATATGGCAATGGATATCAATCATTTACCTCTTCTCCCTTCATTATTAAGAAAAGCGCAAGCGCCTTGATCAGCCCCGACAAGCAAATGTTCTGAGACAATAAAAGTCCGGTTTTGACTTTTATTGGCTCAGGTTATTTGACCTCGAGGGGCTAAGCGCTGGAGCTAGATCCAAACACTAGCCAAATTTTACACTTTCTAATTTTTATATAAAGCCCCTTCTTTCGGCAAGCTTCTCATCACCTACAGAAAAAATCAAAGAATAAAGCGTAACAGCCTGTTGGGTATTTTAAAAATAGCGACTGGTTTTTTAGAGCGAACGAGTCTACTATCACGCCGATCTAAATGATCTAACAATCTCAATAGTCCAAATTGATCGCAAAGGTCATTTTGGACTATCTCGTATAGGAATGTCAATCCTCTTTTAAAAAATGTGAAGAAACTTTAATTTTTATGGAAAAATCTGGGGTTTTAACAGAAATACTAGGAAACTTTTTACCCTGAATAAAGAGATACCCCACTCTTTTAAAGTGGGTCTTTTCTAGGTTAATTGGTCCCATAATAATAGTAGTAATCGGTCTTTTCCATTTTCTTATTATTGAGAACGACTCCTAGTAGTTTCGCTTGTGCGGCTGATAGGAGTTCTTTTGTTTTTTGCGCAGATTCGAGTTCTGTTTTGCCACTTGCCACGACCAAAACGGTTCCATCACACTTATTCGCTAAAATTTGCGCATCTGTGACCGCTAATACAGGTGGTGTATCAAAGATAATCATGTCATATCTTTCCGTTGCTTTTTCAAAGAAAACCTGCATCCCTTTGGAACCAAGCAATTCCGCTGGGTTTGGTGGGATTGGACCAGATGGCAATACGTTTAGATTTTCGATATCGGTTGGTCTTGCTGCTTCATCTAAAGTAGCCTGACGAGTGAGGACATTCGTTAATCCGGTTGTATTGGTGACACCAAAGGTATAATGTACAGTTGGTTTTCGCATATCGGCATCGACAATGAGTACCTTTTTTCCTTGTTGGGCAAAGACGACCGCTAAATTGGCTGTCGTGGTCGACTTTCCTTCTGCTGGACCGGATGAAGTCACCATTAAGGTACGGATTTCTTCATCGACCGCAGAAAATTCAATGTTTGTGCGAATCGTCCGATATTGTTCCGAGATGGGTGATTTCGGATTCGCTTTGGCGACTAATTTACGTCGCCCCGATTGTGGTGTTAGATTTTGTTTAGCCAACTTGCTCACTCCTTACTCGTGCACTGCGACTACTGTTGACTTTCCTTTGAATTTTTTGATCTTCAATATTCGCGACAGCGCCTAGCATCGGTAATTCAAGCAGTTTTTCAATATCTTCGGCTGTTTTCACGGTGTTATCCAGATATTCGAGTAAGAAGGCAATCCCCACTCCGAGCATCAAGCCAACAACAGCGGCAATGGCAATATTTAGTAGTGGTTGTGGTTTAACCGGTGATGCCTTTGGTCCTACTTCTGCTTTTGTTAAGGTATTCACGTTATCCACATTCATCAGATCGACAATGTCTTTTTCAAAGACTTCTGCGACTTTATTGGCAATCGCAGCCGCTTGGTTGGGATCAGGGTCTTGTACGGTTACGTTAACAACTTGTGAGTCCTTGGCACTTTCAACGTTGATTTTATCTTTCAATTGTGATGCTGTCATATCGAGATCCAAATCCGCGACCACTTTGTCCAAAATTCTTGGACTTGTCATGATTTGATTGTATGTATTAATCAACTGCAAATTGGTTTGGATTTCCGATGGATTATAAGCTAGCTGCTCATCTTTTGATTGATTGACTAATAATTGCGTTGTAGATTGATAGATAGGTGTAAGTACAAAAAAACTGACAGCTCCACTTAGGACCATTGCAGCCACTGTAATCAGTACAATTAAGGTCATTCTCTTTCGTAGAGTCTGCATCAGCTCTTTTAAACTGATTGTTTCTTCCATAATATCCTCCCTGGATGATTGTCGACTATTCTATTAACGTGTATTATTATAGCATAGTATGCAAGTTTTTGAATGGCTATTTTCAATTTTACAAGGGAATTTATACTAGGTAAATATTTTCACTTTTAGTAGGAGTAGGAAGGGGATTGAAACGATGCGAAATTTGTTGACAGCCATTATTGTTTTGGCTTGTCTGGTTTTTCTTGGTTCAGGTTATTTGTATTGGAAAGATCGGACTGGGGTGGTCGCTTCTGAAGTCGATCAGAACCCAAAGAGTGATGACAGTTCAGAATCAGCTGATAAAGAAAGCGATAAGGAAAAGAAACAGAAGGACGTGGATCCTGCGGTTGTGGAGTTGGCGAGCAATTGGCCGGAAGAGGCGCAAGCGGACTTACGTGAAGCGGTTGAAAATGGGGAGCGCTATCCAATCGCGCTTGTTGGTTCCCTTGCCTTAGGTGGGGACGATGGTTGGGCCGCGATGTTGAAGAAGGCATTGGAGGAGAGCTATGGGGAAGATCTGGTTGATGTGAAGCTGTTTGAGTATGATCTGACTTCAAGACAATTTATTGATGAGGAACGATATGAGGAGGTTGTCGACTTTGCTCCTAAATTGGTGTTATATGAGCCGTTTATTTTAGAAGACAATGGGGTTGTCGATGTGGATGAGAATCACGAAAATATTGACGCCTTCCTCGACGTGATCCCAGATGCAGTCGTGCTTTTACAACCAGCCCGCCCTGTTCCTGACTCCAGCATTTATCCGCAGCAAGTGAAGGATTTAGAGGCGTATGCGAAGGCGCAAGACATTCCTTATCTTAACCATTGGGAAAACTGGCCAGAGGATGCCTCAGATTATGTGGTGAGTGGAGAAAGTGCTCCGAATGAGAAGGGGCATGAAGTTTGGTTTGAATATTTGCAGGAATATTTTATTGCGGAATGAATGCGATGATTAAGCGTTTAGGCGATTGACCTAGCTGTTAGTGCCTGAACTAGAGAAGCCTGTTTTGGCTGAAAAGCGCAATTGGATTTTCACCTAGAATGTTTGCGGGGGAATCTAATTGCGTTTTTTTATGTTGTTTTTGTTTGTGATTTAATTCACAGATGAAAACGGGGTCCGTTTTAACATTTATATTTTACATACTTTCAAAAAATCCTCGTTTGCACTGGATTGTTTGTACAATCTAAATGACTGCTTCTCCGTAGTATATAGTAAGGTCGGCCGGCCTTAATAACTAAAGGGAGACAGGTATATGTATTTTTATGAATATGACGATGATTTTGTTGGCGGCGCTGAGGATAGGCGACGGAGAAGACGACGTGTATTAGTTTGTAGATGCCGCGAAGTAGATGATCGTGATTGTGACTGTGATCGCGACCATGACCGTGATTGTGAGCATGAGCATGATCGGGATCGTGACCGTGAGCGCGATTTTGTTTGTAGGTGCAGAAGGTGTCGCAGACATCGTCGCGATGAAGACGAGTATGGCTGGGACTGATAACTAGCGGGAAGGCTTATTTTTATCCATCACCTATTGGTTTTTGAATTTGCACAGCCGGATTCCATTTCTTCGTACAGAAATGGTGTGACTTTTTGTCTCATGCAGTCGAGATTGTATGCGGACGGAATACAACCTCGGATGGGATAGGGTTGGAGCCGGGTGCTTTGTCTAAACCACTCCTTGTCATGGACAAAAGTACCTACTTAAGATGTTACCCCTGTTATGTCCCTTGCTTGCAGACAACTGTTCACGATTTCCTGATTTAAATTCTTGTCATCGCTTCTATTTTGTTGATCGTTCTTTTCCTAAAGGCAACCGGTGGGCCGGTTGTAAATGATGGAAAAATCAGTAGGGTCTTCTGTGCCCCACTGATTTTTTTTCGTGTTTGGGTGGGAGGGCTAGTATTACGGGGAGGACGGACATTTCTTGGGGGGAGAAGCCTATTTCATGGCCAAGGGACCCCATTTTTATGGGGAGTGGCGCATTACTTTTGAGAGAAACCCATTTGCCGGGTGAGAAACCCATTCTTCATGGTGGGAAGCCCATTTACCTGGAAAGAAACCCATTCTTCTGAGGGGAGACCCATTTTCCATGGAAGGAACCCATTTCTCCGGGGACGATCCCATTCTTCCGGGGAGAAACCCATTTCTCTGATGGAAAACCCATTTCCCTGGAAAGAAGCCCATTTTTTCGGAGAGAAACCCATTCACCTTGAATGAAACCCATTTGCCATGAAAGAAGCCCATTTCTCCGGAGAGAAACCCATATTCCCAGAAAGAAGCCCATTTCTCTGACGGGAAACCCATTTTCCCGGAAAGAAGCCCATTCTTCTGATGGGAAACCCATTTGCCATGAAAGAAACCCATTACTCTGAGGAGAAGCCCATTACCTTATTTCCCAGATGAAAGCCCCTATACTTTCGTGTTGAAAATCTTTCTGAAGTAGGCGTTTTATCTATCAAGTGAAATTCAAATCTTTCCATATGGAAGCAACCGGCGCGCCGGTTGCAACCAAATAAATAGGGCAAGGCCGTGGTTTTCGGCTTTGCCCCTTTCCTTTTATTCTTTTATTTTTTCCAAGTAGTCTAAGTTAATGAGTCCTTCAATATCATCACTTTCGATATAGTCGGCTTCTTTGCTAATTTCCGCCATTTCTTTGATGACTTGTTCGTTGACATCTGTGGTTACTTCTAAGTGTTCAAAAGCCGCGGCTGTTTCTTCCGCATTCACTTCTTTACCTGTTAAATCCTTAATGTGCTTAATGACAATTTCTTGTGCTTCTTCAGGGTTTTCTCGGATAAAGTTCACGGCTTTTTGATGGGCCCGAAGATAGGCATGAACCTGATCTTCATTTTTAAGGAAATCTTCTCGGGCGACGACCACGGTATTCGTGGAATCTTTCCCCCAGGCAAAGTTTTCCCAATCCAATAAGAGCTTTCCATTGGCTTGTGTCTCGAGTATATAGCCCCATGGTTCCTGTGTTGCGGCGGCATCGACGGATTCTTGGACAAATAAGGAGGCTGTATCCGCGGGGGCTGCAGCATATAATTCCACCGTTCCCCCATTTTCTTTTACATTCAGATCGACTTCTTGAAGTGCTTTACGCAACATGACGTCTTGCGTACTTCCGATCACCGGAATGGCCACTCTTTTTCCATCGAGGTCGGCTAATGTCTCGACCCCACTATTTTCTCCGGCTACGAGCACCGCTCCCCCATTGACAGCACCTGAAACAATATGGAACTGGGGATTTTTCACATAGAAATTAATCGCCGGCCCAGGACCGACTGTGCCAATATCAATTGCCTTCGTTGTCATGGCTTCCATAAAAAGGCCACCATTGCTGACAGTCTTTGTCTCAATTTTTGTCTTCTCCCCAAGCTCCTCTTGAAAATACCCTTTTTCCAAACCGATAATCGTCGCCACATGTGTGAGGTTTGGAAAATATCCGATCTTTACGGTATCACTGTTCCCATTTCCGCAACCAGCTAAAACGATTAGTAATAATAAACCGATCCATAATTTTTTCATTCCATTTCTCCTCTTTTTTCATATGAAATTCGTATTTTTGTGGGGCTGATCCTAGGGAAACCCATTACTATGAAGAAGAGACCCATTTGCCAAGGTTGAAAGCCCATTCCAAGTGCCGAGAAACCCATTCTTCATGAGAATAAACCCATTTATGCCAAATGAAACCCATTTGACGTGGGAAGTAACCCCTTTCTCATGTTGAGAAGCCCATTCAACGGGCAAAGACTATTTTTTTCATTGAGAAATCCACTCCCGCGAGGTGGAAACCCATTTATCCAAAAGGAAACCCATTTCCCCAAGGAACGAGCCCATTCCTCATGTTGAGAGACCCATTTATCTGAAAAGAAACCCATTCACCTAGGGAAAAGCTCATTCATCATGAAAATAAACCCATTTTCCCGAAAGGAAGCCCATTCCTCATGTTGAGAGACCCATTTATCCGAAAGGAAGCCCATTCCCCACGCCAGAAACCCATTAAGAGGCAACTTTTCAAAAATTACGCAACTCCCCATTTGGTTTGGACGGAGCGCTCTAAGCGCGTGAAGACGATTTGGTCGATGATGGTGCCGATGACGGCGATCATGATCATGACGGAGATGACTAAGTCCATTTGTCCCAATGAGCGTCCGGTTTCTAGTAGTTGGCCGAGGCCGCCGCCTGCACCGAGTAGTTCCCCGGCCATTAATGCGCGCCAGGAGAAGGCCCAGGCGATGCGTAGCCCTGATAGTAGTTGGGGGACCGAGGCTGGTAAAATGACGGTACGGATAAAGTGAAATCCTGTTGAGCCAAATGTTTTTGCCACCCTTTGGTAAAGCTGGGGGACATTTTTAAAGCCGCTCGTGGCACTGGTTGTCATCGTCCAAGTGGCCCCGATGGTGACGATGAATAGAATCGCCATGTCATTTAGTCCGAACCAGATAATCGCTAGTGGGAACCAGACGATACTTGGAATGGATTGTAGGGCTGTGACGAGAAACCCCAGGGTATCCTCGACCCATTTATAGCGCCAAATGAGATAACCCATTAGTAGGCCGAGCACAATGGCAATCGAAAATCCGATAAGCAGTCGGCTCAGGCTTTTTCCAATGGCGACGAGGATTTGGCCATTAAGGATGCCGTTATATAAGGTTTCGAATACTTGGATTAATGATGGAAACATGAAATCTGGCAGTCCTGATAATCTAGATGTGGCTTCCCATATCACCGCTATGATCACGATGAAACTGATTCGCCGTAAAGCGGTAGTCATCCCCCATCTCCTCCTTCAACACTTTTTCAATTTCATTTTGTAAGATTTTTAGTACACGCTGTTCGGTATGGAGGGTGACACTATCCGGCATGATGCCATCCTTTGTGACCGGCACGTTGATTAATTCTTTGATCCGACCTGGGCGTGTAGCCATGACGACGATTTTTTCCGATAATTGAACGGCTTCGCGGATATTGTGGGTGACAAAGATAATCGTGACCTTCGTTTGCCGCCAAATTTCCAATAGTTCACGATGCAGCACCATCCGGGTTTGTTCGTCCAATGCGGAGAAAGGTTCATCCATTAATAAAACTTCTGGTTCTATGACAAGTGCCCGCGCAATGGCGACCCTTTGTTTCATTCCACCAGAGAGCTGATGTGGATAGGAATCCTCGTAGCGACTTAAATGCACCATTTTTAGAACTTTCCGCGCTCGTTCTTCTGCCTCCTGCTTCGACATCTTTTTCAACAGCAAGCCATAGGTGACATTTTCCAAAACAGTGAGCCATGGGAATAATCCGGATTCTTGAAAGACGACGACCCGCTCTGGACTCGGTTTTTCAATTCTTTTTCCTTGGACTTCAATTTTTCCTTTATCTGGCTGGTCCAGCCCGGCGATTAAATATAGTAACGTGGATTTTCCACAACCCGAAGGCCCCACAACCGACACGAACTCTCCTTTTTCAACTTGTAAATCAATGGAATCTAGGACTAGCAATCTCTCATTCTGCTTATTTGTAAAATTCTTCTCTATCCCTTGTAAACTAAGATACATGCCTTCACCTCCATATATTATTAAACTTAGTGTTTTACTGTAGTTTATGTTTTAAAAAAAGAAGGGGGAGCCCCCCTATTAAAATTGAAATAAATCACTAGACAAATAGCGTTCCCCTGAATCCGGGGCAATGCATACGACCGTTTGATCCGGTGCTAATCGCTGCGCCACTTGCAATGCCGCAAACACGGATGCTCCACTCGAGGGCCCAAGTAGTAATCCCTCTTGTGCTGCTAAATTCCGCGTTGTTTCATAGGCTTCTTCGTCCTTTATTTGAAAAATCTCGTCATAAATCTCTGTATTCAAAATCGGTGGAATGAACCCGGGGCTGGTCCCCACTAGCTTGTGTTTGCCAGGATCCCCACCGGATAAAACCGGGGATCCCGCTGGCTCGACAACATGAACCGTGATGTTGGGATCATATGCTTTAAGTGCCTCACCTGTGCCTGTAATCGTCCCACCTGTGCCCGCCGTACAGACGAAGGCGGCTAATTTTCTCCCGTGCTCTTTCATAGCGGCGATAATTTCTTGAGCCGTTGTTTTTCGGTGGATATCCGCATTCGCCTCATTCTCGAACTGCATCGGGATAAAACTATTGGGAATGCCTGCCGCTAGCTCCTCCGCCTTGCGAATCGCACCCGGCATTTTTTCCGCACTCGGGGTCAGCACCACTTGAGCTCCATAGGCCTTTAAAATATTGATCCGCTCTAGAGTCGATGAATCTGGCATGACAATAATCGTCCGATACCCCTTCGCCGCCGCATTCATCGCCAGGCCGATCCCGGTATTTCCAGACGTCGGCTCAATGATCGTCGCCCCTTTTTTCAGGAGCCCGGCTCGCTCAGCCTCGACAATCATATTGTAAGCAGCCCGATCCTTCACGCTTCGGCTTGGATTAAAATACTCAAGCTTCACCAGCACCTCCGCACCCGCCGAGGGATTAAGGCGGTTTAAACGGACAAGCGGGGTATCCCCCACCAACTCTGCGATTGACCCAACCTTTCTCAACATCGTGAACACCTTCCTGATCGTAGAACTTGGTTATAGGAAATTTCGAATAATATTCGAAATACGTTTATTTTATAACTGATAATACATACCAAAATACAATGAATTAAGCGAATCGTCAAGTATTATTTTGACAATTTTTAAAATAATCCCTTGAAGAGGGATTTATTTTGGGGGTGTGCTGGGTATGGAGGTTCTCATTTTACATGGATATGGGTTTCTCAATCGAGTTATGGGTTTCTTAACCTTTGTATGGGTTTCTTACCTTAGTTATGGGCATCTTCAA
The DNA here is from genome assembly GCF_008764245.1 of Bacillus subtilis. Lineage (GTDB taxonomy): Bacteria > Bacillota > Bacilli > Bacillales > Bacillaceae_C > Lederbergia > Lederbergia ruris. The sequence continues at coordinate 19,435 of NZ_VTQV01000020.1, read as the reverse complement.
TAAGAAATGGGTTCCTTGCCGTAATTATGGGTTTCTTAATCTAAGTATGGGCTTCTCACGAAAGGAATGGGGTTCTTAATCTAAGTATGGGCTTCTCATCAAAAGAATGAGGTTTTTATCTTTATTATGATGTTCTCCAAGAAGAAATGGGGTCCTTTCCTTAATTATGGGGTTCTGAACCCAAATATGGGGTTCTTACCCTAAGTATGGGTTTCTTATGAACAGAATGGGGTTCTCATGAAAGGAATGGGTTCCTGATTAAATAAATGGGTTTCTCAATCAATTTATGGGTTTCCCCCATTTTCCCTTAGGATCTTCTTTCTTCTTTTAACCAAAAAAATGAAGCAACCGGCGAGCCGGTTGCCTCGATTCAGGGGAATTATTTTTGAAATCCTACATAATGGTAGGTTGTGCCTCTGTTTTTTCCTACTTTTTTTAGATTAGGGAATGAGTTTAATATTTTTTGTGCCGGATAGCGCGAGTGTAGGTGCAGGAATTTTCGACATTCTGCATTTGTGATGGATGGTTTTATAAGTAGGAAGTAGTCTAAGAGCGCTTGGATATGTGCGGTTATGGATGTTTTTTGGCATTTTGGACAGAGCCATTTTCCATATTTTCGCGCCATTGCCAGGTGGCCACAATGTGGACAGTGAACTCCGGTTTGAATGTCGGCAGGTTTGATCGCTAATTTGTTCATTAAATCATAGTTGGGCGGTTTGTGTTGTTTGACCAGTTCGCGACTTAGAAGGTTCATATCTTTCTTGCTAAGGCGATTTTCACGGAAACGTTTTTCTAAGTGGGACATTTTTAGATAAAGTTGATTGCTCGTGAAGATATGTTGGTAATGTTCGGGATTGCCGTTGATTTTGAGAATGGTGTGAGGGTCGCTGAAGATGATGAAGGAGTGTATGGGTAATTGAGGATAGCCATTTTTTCCAAGCCATTGCTTTAGTTGCAATTCGTGGTGCGCTGCTTGAACCGTTGGGCATGCATACCCTTTTTCCGTTCCATCGACAATGTGAATCATCTGTCTTGTCGCCTCTTCAAAAACTACCTTTTCACGGAAATTTTTAATGGAAAGAGGGATGATTCCATATTGAGCAACTAAAATCGTGTCGATTTGAAAATGCGTTCCCGTCATATTTTCGAGGCGCAGGTCGTTTACAATAAGGTAGGTGTTTGGATTTAATAACGAAAGGTGATAATCCACCGCCTTTTCCCCGTTATAGCCCGCTAAGCGAGTTTTATATTCTCTTAAAATTTCCTCCCGATTCCAATGATTTTCAGTTACTCTCCTCCTAATCGCTTCCATTTTTATTAATGCTAGTGGCTTCGTTCTTTGTTTCATGATCATTCCAATTGCTTTCTCCTCTCCTATTTTGGGATTTTCCCCTTTTTATAGGATTCTAGACCGATACTAAAAGTCCTTCTTTTTCATATAAAAGGTCTTCCTGAATTTAATCGGGAAGACCTTAGTTTGTTTTATGCTTTCACCCAATATGCTGCATCATGGCTGCTTGGGGATGGTGGAAATTGTTCACCTTTTTCAATGTCGATCGTTGCGTCATCATTGTGAGAGTTCCCATTAACTAGGCTGTCCACCTTAAACTTACCACTTTCGGGAGCTTTTTCACCAGTTTTGTATTTGTCTGCCATTTGAAGCACCTCCAAGAAGTTTGTCTAGTAGTTGTATTCCCGCATTGAGTGGGGGTAAACATTTGAGATTCATCATTAACCTCTTAGAAAATCCCCGCAAACATGTATTCTGTGTTATATTTATTTTAAGGAAATAAATTTTTAAAGTATCTTTATTTTAAAGAAGGGCATACACTATGGTAATGATGTATTCAAAGGAGAGAAAGAGGATGACAGATATTTCAGGAAAACGACTCCGCCGTGTCAAGGTATCTAAACAAAGACAAATCAGTATTCCTAAAGAGTTTTATGACGCTTTGAACATAGATGATGAGGCAACGGTAGAATTCACCGGAAAAGAGTTAATCATCCGTCCGTTAATCGCAGAGGAAGAGGATTTCTCAGAGGATATTTTAAGAGATCTGGTAAGACAGGGATATACTGGGGATGAACTTATTCAGAAATTCTCAAAAATGAAGCGAAATATTCCAAAGGCTCTAGACTATATGAAAAAAGAAACACAGAAACAACCTATGGTTTCTGAAAGCTTGGATGAATATTTAGAGTCTTTGGAGGACACTCCGGAAGATGAGTAAACAGCTTCCTATCAAAATTAGTAAAAGAGCTGGTAAAGATCTAAAGAAAATTCAAAGGTCAGACCAAGTTTTATTTAGAAAAATAAGTAAAGCAATTGAAGATATCAGGAAAAATCCCTTTATAGGCGAAGCGAAAAAGGGAGATTTAAAAGGTTGCTTTTGCCTCGATATTCATCACGTAGGAACGAATTATGAACTTTGCTATTCTTTAGAAGAATTAGAAGACGGACAGGTTGTTCTTATCCTTTTAATGGGACCAAGAGAGAATTTCTATTCGCAATTAAAGCGTTACTTAGATCTAATATGAAGCTAAAATGGAAATGAGCCACTTTTAATTTTAATGTATGCAAAATCATTACTTATACTAAAAAGTGAAGATCTAGGATAAAAAAATTAATCAAACGTTTGATTAAGAGGTGGCAATCGGCGCGCCGATTGCTTTCCTTATGGGATTCTTTCTTTTCTCAAGAAGCCTCTTTCCGGATGAAGAAACCCGTTTCCCTCTTGAGAAACCCATTTCCGGACGGAGGAACCCCATTTCTTCCGTGAGAACCCCATTCCCGAACGGAGAAACCCATTTCTCCCTTGAGAAACCCATTCCCGGATGAAGAAACCCATTCCCGAATGAAAAACCCCATTTCTCCCTCGAGAAACCCATTTCCCTTTTGAGAACCCCATTCCCAGACGAGAAACCCATTTTCCCCTTAAGAAACCCTTTCCTCACGAAGCATCCCATTTTCCTAAACCCTTTTCTCCCCCTATAGCCCCATCATCTCCGAGTATATCCCTCTCTTTTGACCTAAGTTTGTCAAATTTTAATGAAGTGGACGAGGTTTTTCGTTACACTGTAGGTAAGTGTTTTCAGTTTTAAAAGGAGGAGAGGCGATGGAGTTTCCTGTCTGGATTGATTTTGGCTTGTTCAGGCTGCATCCTCATGTGGTTTTTGAGGCTTTGGGTTATTTTCTTGGTTTTCGTTTTTACCTGTTCGCCCGGCGGTCGGAGCGCTTATCTCCTTCTGTTTCCTTGTCGGTGCTGGCCGGTGCGATTGTCGGGGCAGCGCTTGGGTCTAAGCTTTTGGCGTGGTTTTATGATTGGACAATTTTATGGAGTCATCTCCAGCATCCCCTCTCCGATCCTGCTTTTTGGATGGAGGGAAAGAGCATTGTTGGTGGGTTATTAGGTGGATTGATCGGCGTGGAGCTCGCGAAGAAAATCGTCGGTCATACGGAGTCGACTGGAGACGATTTGACCCTTCCCTTAATCACTGGGATGGCGATTGGCCGAATTGGCTGCTTTTTAACAGGGATTGAGGATAATACATATGGCATTGCGACGGCCCTACCATGGGGAATGGATTTCGGGGATGGGATTTTGCGTCACCCTACGCAACTCTATGAATTATTCTTTCTAGTAAGTTTAGGCATCATCTTATTTTTAAAAAATAAGCATCCACATAAGGAAGGGGATCTATTCAAATTATTTATGGTCGGTTATTTGCTCTTTCGACTTGTGGTTGATTTTATTAAGCCCTATCCACGCGAATATCTGGGATTAGGCGCCATTCAGGTCGCCTGCTTATTAGGGATTTTATATTACGCAAAAGATATTCCCCGATTGCTAGGATTTTTACGAAAAAGAGAAGATTTTAAAAAGGAGAGTGCTTGAATATGCCAGTTCGGCCCTATATTTTTCATGAATTGACGAATAGTATTTGCTCCACTTGCTACCGGAAAGTGGAAGGGAAAATCATTGAACAAAATGGAAAAATGTATATGATTAAGCGCTGTGCCCACCATGGGACGGAAAAAGTTCTGATTTCATCTGATGCAGAATATTATAAAATGTGTCGGAATTATTTGAAGCCTGCTGAGATACCACGGCATTTCAATACCCCGATAAAATATGGGTGTCCTTATGATTGTGGGATCTGTCCTGATCATGAGCAGCATAGTTGTTTGGCGATTGTCGAGGTGACGGAATCTTGTAATTTGGAATGTCCGATTTGTTATGCCTCCTCCTCGCCCCACCGCAAGGCTTTTCGCAGTCTGGAGCAAATTGAAAATATGTTGGATGCTGTGGTGCGCAATGAAATTGAACCCGATATTGTGCAAATTTCTGGTGGCGAGCCGACGATTCATCCTGATTTTTTCGCGATTCTCGATGCGGCGAAGGCGAGGCCAATTAAGCATTTGATGGTCAATACGAATGGACTGCGGATCGCACGCGATCGTGAATTTGTGAAAAAGTTAGCGACGTATATGCCGGGATTTGAGCTGTATTTGCAGTTTGATAGTTTTGAAAGAGAGACTTTAATGGAGTTGCGTGGCGCTGATTTACGGAAAATTCGCGAAAAAGCGTTGGAGCATTTAAACGAGTTTAATATTTCTACGACCTTGGTTGTGACGTTGAAAAAAGGATTGAATGACCAGGAAATCGGAAAGATCATCCAATATGGATTGCAGCAAAAAGCGGTGCGTGGCGTTACTTTCCAACCGATTCAAGCAGCAGGACGACTCGAAGATTTTGATCCTGCCGTCGATCGCCTGACCTTGTCTGAAGTACGTAGAGAAATTATCGATCAATCCGATCTTTTTCAAGAGGAGGATATGATCCCGGTTCCCTGTCATCCAGACTGTCTGGCGATGGGCTATGCTTTAAAAATGGGTGGCCAAGCGATTCCGTTGACGGGATTGATTGATCCCAATGTCTTGTTGCAAGGTTCGCGCAATACGATCGTGTATGAACAAGATGAAACGGTAAGAGATCACATCTTTTCCCTATTTTCGACAAGTCATTCACCGGAGTCATCAAGCATGTCTTTGAAAAACTTATTATGTTGCTTACCGCAAGTCGAAGTACCGGAAAATATTCAGTACGACAACGTTTTTCGCGTGATCATTATGCAGTTCCTAGATCCCTATAATTTCGACGTGCGCTCCGTGAAAAAATCATGCGTCCATATTGTCCATCAAGATGGGCGCTTGATTCCATTTGATACTTTTAACCTCTTTTATAGAGATGAACAAGAAGTGATTTTAAAAGAATTACGTGCAGAAATCGTGCCGGAAAGTCCGATGTCGGAAGTATAGAGGAGGACGAGCGTATGCCTGATGAAGAACAGGAGAAAACCTATGGAGGAGTAGGCTTTCTTATCCTTGTAGTGATCAATCTCCTTTTATTTATTCTAGTATTAAACTCCATGGATTTCTTGCCCGAAATCTTTTTTTTCTATTTAATGTTTATCGGCGTAGCCCAGCTCATTTACGTCATCCCGCTCATCATTTACGGGAAAAAGAAAAACCTACCTGGCTTCGCCAAAGGAATCATCATCGCCGCCGGGATTACCTTTTTACTGAATGCCGGGTGCTATGGAATTCTTCTCGTGCCATTGTCCAATTTATAAATGGTTAGGGAGCATATTGGAATGTGCTCCCTTCTATTTTGGGAATTTGGGATGGGGAAACCCAATCTTGGCCGGAGAAACCCATTTCTCGGACATGAAACCCATTTTCGAACGGAGAAACCCATTTGGTCCATGGGAAACCCATTCTTGGACGAAGAAACCCATTTCCCCCTTTGGGAAGCCCATTTCCGGATTGAGAAACCCATTTCCACTTTGAGATGCCCATTTCTTCCACCGGAAACCCATTTGAACCGCAAGAAACCCATTCCTGGATGAAGAAACCCATATAACGAATCACCAAGAATTCATGTCCTGTCGAAACAAAAAGGATAATCAAATAGTAATTAATTCTGAACTTTGTTATAATTTAATTAATTACACTAGTAAGTTGGTGGTATATTGAAAGTAAGGGTGCACAGGAAGTTAAGTGAGAGTGAAACATATACTGGTTGTGTTAATCCATTAAAAGAGGTCGACTTGTCAGCTATTTATAAGGATGGTTGGTTCTTCGATTGGAAGAATGAGTTTGATAATCCATGTCGTGAGGTATATAAGTTAACAGTACTTGGTGACATACAAGGTCTGATCTCTTTTAAATATGATGAAGGCTTTGTTCTGGTTAATTTTCTTGAATCGTCTCCGGATAATAGACATAAATATGGTCTAAGTGTTACACGTCCCCTTCTAGCTTTTTCATGTTTGAAAAGTCTTGAGGTCGGTAATGATGGAGTTATATGCATTCTTAGCAAGATGAATCCAAAGTTGATTCAGTATTACGAGGCCCTTGGCGCTCAATATATTGGAAACAATCGTTTAGCTATATTTGAAGTTGAATCGAAACATCTTCGTGAGTTATACTTATTATAAGGAGAGTGATATTATGATTAAGCATCGCTCGTTAAGTAAGATTGGCCAATTGGAACACGAAATTGATACAAAACACAATGGCATTTATGCTTGGTCCTCTAATACGGAGGAAGAACGGCGGAAAACCCGCGATTTAATGAAAAAAGCATTGGAGAAGCATAAAAATAAATAGTTTAATTCAAAATGAAGCAGCTTTTTCAATTTAAAGAAAAGGCTGCTTCATTTTTTAATTGGATGCTTATTTTCCCATACCTACTTTCCATGGTGAAGAAACCCTTCTATCACGCGAAAAACCTACTTCCATGACGGAGAAACCCATTTGAACCGTGAGAAGCCCATTCTTGGACGAAGAAACCCATTTACCCTTTGGGAAGCCCATTCTCCAGAAAGGAAACCCATTTAACACGCGAGAAGCCCATTTCCGGATTGAGAAACCCATTTAGCCCGTGAGAAACCCATTCCTCGGACAGGAGCCCATTCTCTATTGGTGAAACCCATTCTTGGACCAAGAAACCCATTTTTCCCACGAGAAACCCATTCCCAGGCTACAATCCTCATTCATAACAAAAGCAACCGGTGCGCCGGTTGCTATTCTAATCCTTTATAAAAGGTTTCCATGGCGATTTCGTTATAGTATTGGTAATCGAAGGGGGCGGGTTGAAGATTGGCCACTTGGTGCATGCCTTTTTGTAATCCTTCGATACTGTTTTCGACGAGGAGGCCGTATTTTCCATTTTCGAGGACGTTGCGGTTAGCGACGATGTCGGTGGCAATGATTTTCATCCCAAGGGTCATGGCTTCCAAAAGAACCATTGGCTGGCCTTCATAATGGGAGGAGAGAATAAAGGCGTCACATTTTTTCATGAGCGCAAAGGGGCTCTCTACTTGCCCTAATAGATAGACGGCATCTTCCACATGTAACTCTTCGATTAGCTTTTGCAAGTCCTTTTTCAATGCGCCTTCTCCCATGATATACAAATTACTTTTTGGGTCTTGCTCATGGTAGCGGGCAAAGGCTTGGATCAATTGGTCTTGTCCTTTTTCTGGTGATAGTCGCCCCATGTGGACAAAATTCATATTTTCCGGATCCGGCTCAGGGATATAACGTCCATCCACTTCAAAACCAAGTTCTTCTTTTACGTCCAAAGCCTTCCGATTCACCCAGCCGAGTTCGTGGTCATCCACCCATACGTGTGCCGATCGACCTTTTTGCGTGATTGCCTCCCGATCCACTTTGACGATTTTCCCATTGTATTTTTGAGAATCGGCCACCTTCGTTGCTCCCTCGAGTCCATATGGTTTTGACCAAATGGCGCGGTTGCCATCCAAAGTCAACTTCGCTAGTTGCGATACTTTCCGCTCGCGGATCAAGGTAGGACGGGTGATTTTTTCAAAGGCTCGCCCATCTAACCAGCCGACTTTTTGCTCATCCTTATAAAATAAATAAAAATGGCCTGCCCGGGTTTGAATGACGGCACGAATGGTGACGACTTCCCCCTTCAACCACCTCGCTGGTCCCAATGGTTTGGCCTGCCAATGCGGATAGGCATGGGTCCAAATGAGATGATCTTCAGGTTTTGAAATATAGGCATAAACGGGTTGCACAATTTTGGCTTCTCTTAATGCCCGATTCTGCAGATTGCGGATAATTTCTTTATTTTTCTGTTCATTTCTTGCTTGTAATAATTTTCTCTTTGCGCTGATTCGCGCCTTTTCAACGGCCGTCTGTCCTTCCGTAAAACTACAAGATGCAAATACATGTAAGGCTCTTTGGTCAATCCAGCCAATGTTGGTGCCATTCACCGAGATCCGCTTATATGTACCATGCTGCGTTTTCGCCTCTTGATCAATGTCAACGAGGAGTCCCTGATAATCTCTGCTCCCCGAAACCCTCTCACAGCCAGGTACTTGATACGGTTTCGTCCAAATTTGATTTCCCTTTGGCCGGATGATTTTGCCGATTTGATTGACCTCTTTTTCCTGTAAAATTTGATCCGAAATCAGTTCCACCGCATCGGCTGGCAACCACCCAAGTACTTGATGATCAGCATGGCATTTGTAATATACATGCGTGCGATCTGTCGCTTTTCTAGAGATGGCAATTTCTTTGCCTTCCCACTCCTCTTCCAAGGAAAACGACTTTGCTCCTTTGTGAAAAGGTAAAGTGTTCCAAACTTCTCTACCTTTTAAAACCGCTCGTGCCTTAAAGTTTTCTACGAGGATTTCCTCTTCCACTTCTTCTCCAGTACCATGACCGAAAATTTTCTCTGGATTAAGGGAATTCATCACATAAGTAAATTTTTCATCATCCGCATATTTGAGCAAGTTTTTCCGATTTACCTCCATGTTCACCTTCGAAACGCCGACAATTTTATCAAATTGATCATAAACCGAAAATAATCCGCGTAAATTAATCCGATGCGGTCTTTTCCCGTTAACAACCTTTTCACTATCCGCCCATAAATCACTGTGCATAAAGCAAATCTTCTGTTTCGCTTCAGCGGCCAATAAATATTTTGCCCAATACAAGCTATATCCGCTGAAATCAATGACATAGTCAAATTGCGCTTTGCCAAACAAACGACGGTGTTCCCGCACGAAGGCTTGCTCTGGGAATAAGCTACTGGCCAAAAGCCCGTTTTTCCCCCGATTATGGACAAGCTTATCCTGATACACTTCGAAGAATGTATACACAGGCAAGCCTGGTTTAAAAAGCATGCGCACGTTGGGATGAACTTTTTGTAGATTATTCGATGCCTCTGCTGACTGCGGTGCCGCTGTAAAGCATGTCACATCATAGCGGTCATAATCGATATTATTCATCAAATTCAGGAAAGATGAAGTGATCCCGTTATTGCGCATGCCACCCGGATAAATTAAAATTTTCTCCTTTTTTGTCTGGAGATCGGTGATCGTATTCAATTTCCCCTTTTTTTGAAAAATATAGGAAACAACCCGCTCTGTGACATTACCATCATCATGACTCGTAAATCGCTGTTTCGCTTTTTCATATTTTTCTTGAAAGGAAGTTTGAATGTCATCAATATTTTCGATTGCTTCAGCCAACTCCCTTATATTAAAAAGCATTGGTCCTGGCAGTTCGTCATGACGTAAATATTGGCCCCGCTCCTCGCTATACACATCCAGATCCCAGGTGTAAAAGAGAATCGGCTTATTCGTCACAAGAAAATCAAAAAAAATACTCGAATAATCGGTAATTAATACATCGATAGCCACAAGCAGCTCATTCGTATCGAAATAATCGGGGACTAAGTGGGCCTGGATTTCTGGATATTTCAGCGCCTCTTTATATAAAAAAGGATGAACTTTAATTAAAAAATTGTACTGATCCCCGACTCTTTTCACTAACGTTTGCATATCGGCATGAATCTGCAGCACATCATCATTGACTTTTCCGATATCCGTCCCCTTCCATGTCGGTGCATATAACACGGTCTTTTTCCCAGTATCGAGTGTTAAGCCAATCTCGCATAGTTGTTCACATGCAGCTTGCGGATTTCCATTTACTGTAAAATCAATTCTTGGGTACCCTTCTTCCACAATCTCACCCGTATATAAACCATCTAGCTTATAACTATCCATGAAAATGTTAGTTGTATGAGGATTGGGACTTAATATGTAATCGGTGCTCAAAAAATTCCGCACAACATTTTGCGAATTGGACGGATCCCCCGGGATATCATAGCCCATCTTTTTTAAGGGGGTTCCGTGCCATGTGTTCACATAGATTTGCCCCTCTTTTGCAAGATAATAAGAAGGAAAGGTAGAATTATTCACCAAATAAGCGCAAGTCGCCAATGCCTGTAGATAGGCGCGCGAATGGCGCTTGACAAATTTCACATTCGGATAAGATTTAAATCTTGCCATCACGGGCTCAAGAGCTTCCTCATTTTCAATTGACCAGATATGAGTATAATTCTGGAAATCAGGGTGCTCAAGCATAAAACAAAACATCGCATACGGACTATCTGTCATACTATTTCCATCGCGACTCTCATATAAAATCGTATTTTCCTTAATCGGCATCTTCTCATAAAAATACGCATACTGATTCACCCGCCGATGCCCCGCCCTAAGCAGATAATTCGTCATCGGATTCAACAAATAATTGATTTTTCGCTTCAAAGCTTTTTTATTCAAAATTTCTTGCCACCACCTATCGTCGAATCTTGGAAATTTCCCCATTTCCCGGGCAATATTTGCAAAATATTCCCGACCTCATTATTCCCAAATTCAACAGAAAATATAATGATGCCTGGTGTGCTTGGGATTTTGTCGAACACGTCGTATCATCTAACGCGTCTATGGGGGCTTCAAGTTCTGAATGAGGTTCCTAATCGACTTATGGGGTTCCTCATGTTTTGAATGGGGCGTTCCTAGACAAAGTATGGGGAAATTTGCGTACGGAATGGGGTTCTTTACAAACTTATGGGGTTCTTCATGCTTAGAATGGGGTTCTTGGAAGAAATATGGGTTTCTTATTCTCTGAACGGGTTTCCTCGCTCATTAAATGGGTTTCTTAACGAACTTATGGGTTTCTTCGCACAGAGTGGGTCTCCTCATGGATTTATGGGCTTATTTGAGCACTGAATGGGGTTTTTTACAAACTTATGGGGTTCTCTATACACTAAATGGGTTTCCCGCACGAATTATGGGTTTCCTTGCTCGAGAAATGGGTTCCCTACAGATGTTATGAGCTTCGCCGAAGCGCGCCCCCGTTTGAGCACAAGTTAAATGAATGAAGGCTTTTCTTTTGATAGGGATGTGGTTATAATATCCATATAGATTAGACATTCTTTTTCCGTTGGCATACATGGTACCGATGTGATCAGCGGTTGTGTAAAAAATCATACTATCAAAGACCTTGTGATCGATATGTAAAAGGTAGAAACGAACTTGACCCGAAATTTCAGCAAATTTAGGAAAGAGATGTGCTGGAACGTCAAAACGACACCCATTTCATCGATATTTCTGGAATTAGGCATGGTTCAGAACAATATGCGGACATATTGGTAGGTAAGAATTTTGATGAAAGTATGTTGTATTGCCTAATTTGACAAATAAAATTATTAAACTAGAAAGCTCGTTTAAAGCCAAAAATTGTAAGGGGTATGTTTCTTATGAAAAATAAACTGGATAATTTGTTGACCCGCTATGTAGCACTAAAGATCTATACAAAACGTAATAATGTACAAGGGATGTATCGGAATCTTCTAAAGTTGAAGCCTATTTATAAGAATAAAACTGACTATTATTATCGTTTGTCGAGGCTAGCCTATCGTCAAAAGAAGTGGAGGCAAGCATTAGACCATATTAATAGCGCCATGCAACTAGCGGGCAACCATTCTCCCGACAAGTATCACCTGTTTAAGGCCGATTGTTATATTCAATTAGGTGAATCAGCTGAAGCAGTATCATACCTTACTGAATATTTATCGACTAAACCAGCAGATGCTCAAGCTTGGCATAAACTGGCAAATGAACATAACAAACTCCGCCAATGGAAAGATGCAGCTAGTAGCTTTGAATCCTATCTTAAGCTACATCCAGAAGATTCAAAAGCTAGCTTTCAATTGGCAGAATGTTATCGTAAGCTGGAAGATTATCAGCATGCCGAGGCAAATTATCGACAAGCTGTAAGTAATCTCGATCATAAACATGTTGGACAATCACTTGCTGACTCCCATTACTGGCTGGGTTTAATGCAACTTAGGAATCATAATCCTGATCAAGCTTTTCGTTCATTTAATAAGGCCATTGAACTGGATCAGAAATTAAAAAGTCAGCGTTTTGGTATAGGTGTTTTTCATGAACATTTTAAGCAATGGGAATATGCGATAGAAGCATACAAAAGTCAATTGCAGCAAAACGAAAAGGATGCGGAACTGCAGTTTAAATTAGCTTCATTATTAGATAAAAAATTATATGCGCCCGAAGATGCTCTAAAGTATTATGAAAAAGCTCTGGAATTAGACAAGGTTCGAGCGGAATGGCATTATTCCTTAGCTAACTGCTATGAAAAATTAAAAGATTATCAAAATGCAGCAAAATACTATAATAGCGCAATTGCTCGTCGGCAAAAACATAATGCTGAATGGTACCGCCGGCTCGGATTTTCGTTGGAAAAGTTAGGAAGATCACATGAAGCTTTAATGGCTTTCCAAGAAGCCGACTTGTTTCGTCGTCCTAGTAATATTAATAAAAATTTTTACGAAAAATATATCAATAACCTGGCTACCCGCTATGCGATTAGTTATGAATATTATCAAGTAGACGATAAAATGATTTTATATGAAAGTATGGCTGGGTCACGGCTAATGTGTAACCCGCTAGCGCTATTTCAGCAGTTAATGAAAGACAAAGAATTTAAAAACTATACACACGTATGGTCTATAAAGAACCTTGATGATATACCATCTGAATACCGAAATCTTAGCAATGTTTTATTTGTAAAGCGTGACACTGATCTGTACATGCGGTATTCTTCCAGTGCCAAATTTATAATTACTAATTCGAAACTACCCAAACATATAACTCGTAAACCAGATCAGAAACTACTAGATACATGGCATGGTACTGCTTATAAAACTATAGGTGGCCATGATAGTGCTTCCCCACTTGGTTTCAAAAATGCTAACAAGGTATTCTTGACGACTACCAATATTCTGACGCCAAACCCGCATATGTCGAAAACCCAACCGGACTGTTACCAGTTTAAACATGTTTATTCGGGACAAATGGCAGAAACAGGTTACCCAAGAATTGATTCCACAATAAATATTGATTCCTTGGAAAAACGCAAATTGGCAGACGATCTGGATGTTAACTTAGAAAAACCAATTGTGCTATATGCTCCAACGTGGCGTGGCACGTATTCCAATAATGTTTATGACGTTTCTAAACTACAAAATGATCTTATGAAACTGGCTAAGCTGGACATTCAATTAATCTTTCGCGGTCATCATTTATCAGAGAAGCACATAAAAGGCAAACTCAACAATATTAAGGTAGTGCCTCCAAACATCGACAGTAACAAGCTATTGGGTATAGTTGATCTGTTAATTACTGATTACTCTAGTATTTTTTATGATTATTTAGTAACCGATAAACCTATTATCCATTACTTATACGACCTAGAAGAGTACTCCAAAACTCGCGGTCTGTATTTTGGTGTAGATGAATTACCAGGCGACGTAGCTTATACGATTGATGATGTTGTTAAATTCATAGAGAAGGACCTAAATGTCGGCTATAAACCATCTAAGCAATATAAGCTTGCCAAACAGCAATTTTGCCCACACGAAGACGGTCACGTATCAGAGCGAGTTATCGATTGGTTCTTTCGTGGAAGGACTGAGCATGTCAAACTAGTAAATACCGGCAATAAGCCTTCTATACTTGTTTATGGAGGCGACTTCACGCCAGGCAACAAAACCGATGAATTTTTTAAAAAAATTAGGGAGTTAGACCTTAACAAATATAACGTCGACATTATCATCCCGACAAACGTAGCCGGATCTGCAGAAAAGACTCAACAGTTTAAATTGCTGCCCGAGCAAACCATGTTCATTCCTTATATGGAAGGAATGATTATGACGCTCCAAGAGCGACAGGCGATAGAGTATTATAATCAGCACGATCATTTCGCTAGTAAGGAGATGGAAAAAGCTTACAACAGGGCATTTACTCGTGAAGTCAGACGGGCATTAGGGGACTCGAAGTTCGTCAAAACCATAGACTTTGCTGGTGACTCGAAGTTTTGGGCAAGTTTTTTAAGCCACGTCAATATAGAGAAATAAAGCAAGCCGACTTTTGAAGGTATTTCGTTATTTCCGAGTGATTTATCGTCTGACCATTGTATAATTTACCTTAATGGATGATTACTTTGCTTCCTAATTTAGGATGTTTTAGTAGCCTTGAAAGTGGGCAGTGTAAGATAAATAAAGTGCACAAGGATCATTTATATCCAGTGTCAATAAGTTTTATACATTATGGACATCAATTGTTAGTTGGTTGTACCTCTAATATATGAGGCGAAACGGATGTGACACTTGTGATAATTAATACAGGATGGAAGTGTATTGGTTTTGTCAGAAAAAATATCCAAGAAGAAAACAAACAAATTAACCAGCTTGTTCAAACTACCAGGCCATTATGTGGCTTTCAAAGTGTATACAAATAATAGTAATTTACCGGGCATGTACCGTAACCTTAAGAGGTTGGCACCAATCTATAAGGGATCTCCTACTTATCACAAACGTTTGTCTATTCTGGCTTTTCGTCAAAAATTGTGGAAGCAAGCACTAGATCATATCAACGTCGCTATCAAATTAGCAGATAAAAACACTGCTATAGAGTTTTACAAATGTAAAGCTGACTGTTTGATCAAAATAGGTGAATCAGCCCAAGCCACATCATGTTTGGATGCATATTTGCAAGCAAATCCAACCGACTCACAAGCCTGGTTTAAGCAAGCTACAGAGTATTATAAACTCCACCGTTGGCAAGAGTCTGCCAATAGTTTTGGGGCCTATCTCAAATTGCAACCAGAGGATTCAATCGCAAGCTACCAATTGGGGGAATGTTACTTCAAACTAAACTCCCCTAGGTATGCCGAGACTCATTTTCAACAGGCAACCAAGAATCTCGACCATAAATGTGTCGGTCAATCTCTTGCTTTCGCATATTACATGTTAGGCTTAATGCAGCTTATGAACAATAAGACCGAACTAGCTGCCAGCTCATTTACTAAGGCCATCAAAGAGGATCAAAAACTAAAAAGCCAGCGTTTTGGAATAGGTGTTTTCCACGAACATTTTAAACAATGGAAATACGCCTTAGAAGCGTACGAGGAGCAGTTATCACAAAATGGCAGAGATGCTGAGCTGCAATTTAAGATAGCTTCAATGTTGAATGGAATAAATCAACCTGAACAAGCTTTAAAGTATTACAAAAAAGCCCTAAAATTGGACAAAGTTCGATCACCATGGAACTTTGCACTGGCTAACTGTTACGAGCAACTAAAAGACTTTGAAAATGCGGCTAAATGGTACGAAAGCGCAATTGCCCGACAAGAAAAACATCGCCCCGAAAACTATAGACGATTGGGCTTTGTTCTTAGTCAACTTGGGAGAACTAAGGAGTCCTTAGAAGCATACAAAGAAGCCGAGCTTTTTAGCAGGCCCAACATCATTGATCAAGGATTCTATAAAAAAAATATCACTAAACTCCGAGTTCGTTATGCCATAAGTTACGAGCATTATCCTTTGGACAATAAGATGGTTTTTTATGAAAGTTTGGATGGCTCACGAATGACGGGAAATCCTTATGCTATTTTTAAATATATCTACAACCACATCCATTTTAAAGATTATACTCATGTTTGGGTAGTAGGATCTTTTCAGGTCATACCTGACGAATTTAGAGCTATGGACAATATCATTTTCGTCAAAAAAGGCTCGGATGCTTACCTTAGGTACATATCTAGTGCTAAGTATCTGATATGTGACAACACATTTTCAGATTATGTTGTACGTAAACCGGATCAGCTTTATCTGCAGACGAGTCATGGCATATTTTATAAAACAGTAGGCCGTGACAGCTCGGGAACTCCGCTTGGGGTTGCAGGAGGCACACGTAATTTGCTTCAAGCCACTCATATTATTGTGCCCAATGAATATATGGCTGAAAAACAACCAAAAAGTTATTCAATAAAAGGTATAAACTCTGGCCAAATTGCAAAAATTGGTTATCCACGCATAGACCTTACCCTTAATGCATCGGATGATACCAAGGATCAAATAGGATCCAGGCTAGAGCTTGACCCGTCAAAAAAAACAGTTTTATATGCACCGACCTGGCGTGGAAGCTCTAAAATAAGCAATTGGTTCGATTCAAATAAACTGATCGAAGACTTAAAAATGTTAGCAGAACTTGATGTGAACCTCATATTTCGCAGCCATACGGAAACTGACAGCTTGTTAAAGGATGTAAAATTTCCGGACAACATTGTTGTTCCGCCGCCAGATATTCAAACAAACGAACTTTTAAGCATAGCTGATATACTTATTACTGATTACTCAAGTGTATTCTTTGATTTCATCGTTACGGAACGACCGATCATTCACTATCTCTATGATGTAGAAAAGTATACTAGGGAGCGAGGCTTAAACCTAACAGAAGATGAGTTGCCCGGAATTGTGGTAAAAGCTAGCAATCAATTGGTTGAAAGTGTCGCTGACTGTCTCAATAATAATAAACCTAGTTTGCGTTACTTAGACGCCAAAAAAAGATTTTGTCCATATGATGACGGAAGATCAACTGAAAGAACCGTACGCTGGTTCTTCCATGGAGATCATCAGGGAATAAATTTTGTCGATAAGGAAAAGCCTGCCAAATCTTGGCTCTATTTGGGTGGGACGTTAAGTGATGAATCTGGTATCGAAAGTCTGGTCTCTAAGCTAAATGAACTCAAGCAAAGTGATAGCGCCGTGTCTTTAATGTTGAAAAAAGGATTAGAACAGGATAGAGACAAGCTATCTATGTTGAAGAATTTAAAGACAAATATCAATCTTATTGCCCACGCTGGTGTAATGCCAACAACATTGGAGGAAGCTACAGCAATTGAATATTTTAATTCCAATGGAAAATTTATTAATAAAAGCATGGAGCTTGCCTATAAACAGTCATTTAAACGTGAAGCTAGACGATTATTTGGTGACAGCCGGTTTGATGAGGTTGTTAACTACGAAACAAATTCTAATTACTGGAATGCTTTGCAGGAAAGCATTCAGACGACAAGTACATTGGATTAGTGACTTGCATTGTATAATGGAAACATCCCTACATCAACATCTAGATCACCAAGTACTCTCTTAAGTTGATCATCCTCGGCCACAAATAAACTTTATAACATTAATAATATGTATCAAGTATGAAAGCATCAAATAGCCCCCATCTCACTTTTTAGATGGGGGCTGATTATTATTTAAATAACTTCGTACTATCCAAGAAAAGTATCCTCCCTCCGTTTGATTTACAAAAACAAACGGATCCCGAATTTGTATCTGCTCGGTCCTCAATACCATTCCTCCAACACCTTCCTATTCATGAATCCTTTTTCATAAGTCAAAATATCCACCTTCCAACATTTTCTTAATTTCTTCCATTTTTTACATCCTATTTATGTTACAATAGTTGTGGACTTGCTATAAATTGGTAGTACTAAAGTATCTTTCTAGTTTTAAGGAGGAGTGATTGGAATATTTAAGAGTAAGTTAAAAATATTGTTTGTTGTACTTATTTTAATGGGGCATACATTATCTTTCCCATTACAATCATTTGCAAATAATGATAAGACCCGTCAATTAAATTCTGATGTAGGTTCTATAAAGGTCGGAAAAGTTATTGCAAATACTAACGATGAGGTTCCTTTGTACGAGAAAGTTGAGCAAATTGAAACTGAAGCGACAGAGGAAGAGGATATTTCGTCTGAGGATTCCAAATCTAGCAATATCATATTCTACCTAAAGAATAATGATATTGTATCCGTAATAGAAGAATTTGATTCATATTCTTTTGTCGAATTTGTACAGGAAACAAAAAATACTGAAGTGGTCTCTGATTTAAATAAAACGGGGCTGGAAGAATCAAATGTTTGGCAAGGTTACATAGCAAACAAATATCTGGAGATTGAACTGGATAACGATAGTACCAACAATGATAGCAACCAAAATGAACAAAATAATAATGATCTAGATTCTGAGGATGATCGTTACTTAGAAGACGATACTCAGAATAATCAAGAAGATACTATTTCTGAGGAGCAAAACGAGCTAGATGAAGAGCTGGTGTCTGAAGAGGAAAATAGTAGTAACCTAGACTCCATGGATGACAGTTATTTGGAAGATGACGTTGAGAGTAATCAGGATGGCATCGTTTCTGAGGAGCAAAACAAGCTAGATGAAGAGCTGGCGTCTGAAGAAGATAGCGCTGAAAACAAACTGGATTCTGACTCTGAGAAGGAAATTAGTGAGGATAATAAGAACAAAGAGATAAATACGCCCAAAACTTTCTCACTTCAACAATTTAGCACTTCCTCCTTTAACCAACGTGGAGTAGCGCAAAAATCGAAGACTTATATTAGAACAAAACCCTCGACAAAGGCAAATTCGTTAAAAGTTGTACCAGCTGGAACCGTTCTGGATATTAGACTATATCCAAAAAATGAAAATTGGTACGAAGTCTCGATCGGGAACAAAGTAGGTTATATTCACAAAAAACATGTTGAAACCACTGTGGACAATCAAATTACTATACGTGGGGTAGCACTAAAGTCTCCGGCAAATATTAGGGAGAGGGCATCAACAAAATCAAAAGTTATAAAAAGTATTCCAATTGGTTCCATACTGCAATACAAAACTTTTTCTACACATTGGTATGAGATTGCTTTAGACGGGAATAGGCTTGGCTATATTCACAAAAAACATGTGGGTGATGGTGTATCCACTCAAGACAATTTTCGTGGGATTACGCTTAAATCTCCGACAAATATTCGAACTACACCCTCAACAAAATCGAAAGTGCTAACCTCATATCCTATTGGATCCGTGATAAGCTATAAGACTTTTAATAATCATTGGTATGAAGTTGATGTAGTCATTGGAGGAGTAAAAAGAACAGGTTTTGTTCATAAAAAACATGTCGAAAATTCTGTCTCAAAGCAAGAAACCAAATATGGTCTAGCTCTTAAATCACCGACAAATGTTCGTGTGAAAGCATCAACTAAATCGAATGTAATTTACACTTTTCCGGTTGATTCAATCGTTGAATATAAAACATTTTCTACTTATGTATTTTGCAAGCAAAAAGTTTAGAAGAATGCAG
Source organism: Bacillus subtilis (assembly GCF_008764245.1). Lineage (GTDB taxonomy): Bacteria > Bacillota > Bacilli > Bacillales > Bacillaceae_C > Lederbergia > Lederbergia ruris. The sequence goes on along the minus strand of NZ_VTQV01000020.1, from coordinate 28 downwards.
CGAGAAGTTTAGAACTTTGCCAGCCCTT
>NZ_VTQV01000001.1:177092-238711 GCF_008764245.1 Bacillus subtilis | reverse complement strand
TCTTGAAACTTGATAAATTCGAGTAAATAAGTTAATAATTGAGGGTACAACTTGTCACTTCCTATTCTGGGATGTTGGTGGTCTGGTAACCTCAATTATCCTCAGAATTTAGGGGGTGGCAAGTTTTTTATTTATAAACCCTTTTAAGTCAAGGATGGATTAACTTTTTACTATAGATTTTTTGACAATACGAGAGATGGACAAGGGGGGAGATTATGATTCGTAAATGGGCTTTTCGTGCCATTGTGTTGTATCTTTTATTTGGAATAGCGATGTATGCTTATTTGTTTTTCTTCGCGAATACCGCGGTCCCAGAAGCGTTGCGTGGAACAGCGGTTGATCCGGCAACTTTTCTAAATGGTCGAGAACTAATGCTAAGTGAAGATTATTCTAGAATCCGCAATTTGCTTTTTTTCTTAGCGACGCCTTATGAATGGTTATTTTATTTCTTGATTTTGATTTTTGGTGTATCAGCTACATTTGAAAGATGGGCAAACCATACATCTAAGTTCTATGTCATTCGATCAGCCATTTATTTATTTTGGTTGTCTCTAACTTCTTTTATTATTATGTTCCCTTTAAGTTATTTATCCTTTACCATATCGAAATCGTACCAGATCTCAACACAGACTTTCTCGGGGTGGATGAAAGATAAGTTGATTGATTTTTGGGTGAGTTACGGAACAATGTTTGTTGTGATTACCGTTTTATATTTTTTAATAAAAAAATTCCCGAAACGATGGTGGCTTGCAGCTTGGGGACTGATGATTCCCTTCTCCATTTTCATGATGTTCATCCAGCCTGTTGTGATTGATCCGTTATATAATGATTTTTATCCTTTGAAGGATAAAGAACTTGAAGCAAAGATTCTCGAGATGGCGGATAAAGCGAATATTCCAGCTGAACATGTCTATGAGGTAGATATGTCTACTAAAACAAACTCGTTGAATGCCTATGTGAATGGGATAGGCTCCAATTCACGGATTGTTCTCTGGGATACGACACTTGAACGATTAAGTGAGGAAGAAATTCTGTTTATCATGGCACATGAGATGGGGCATTATGTTGAGAAGCATATCTATATTGGCATGGCCGGCTATATTCTCTTATCGCTAGTAGGACTTTGGCTTACAGCAAAACTAATGGAGCGTTGGCTAGCAAGACGAGGAAAAGAGTGGAAAGTGGAAAAAATGAGCAGCTTGAGTTCCTTACCTGCTTTTCTATTGATCACATCTGTTCTATTGTTTGCGGCTAGCCCGCTAACGAATATGGTTTCCCGTTACCAAGAGTCGAGGGCAGATACCTATGCGATTGAAATGACCCAGGATAAGGAGGCTGGGATCGAATCATTCCAAAGTTTGACAAAAGCAGGACTTAGTCAAGTCAATCCTCCGTATTTGGTGAAAATATTCCGTTATGGGCACCCTACGATGCTGGAACGTATCAAAAAGATTGATGAATATGAACTTAATAAGTAAGAATAGGGTGAGGAGAAGAAAACATGTTTTTCTTCTCCTTGCTTTATACAACAAAAAATCCCCTTGTAAGGGGATTCAATATCCAATAAGATCTTTTAACTCTTTTGATAATTTTTTAAAAGCATTACGGTCATTCTGATCAAGTGCATGGTCGATAGCTATCCGAAGTTCCCGTTCTTTTCTCTGCTGCAAGAGATCATTTAAAATAAATTCAACATACCATTGCATTTCTTGAGTATTATTTTTGTTTTGTGTCATTGTATATTCTTTTAGCAGCTCTTGGTAAGATTTTCTTTTTTCCATTGCTGATCACCTCTGACACTTTTTTTAATTATACCGAATAAACGGGAAAAAATCAATTGAATAATTGGAATTTTCCAATGTGATTTTTTAAAATTTACATTTGGATTATTTTGACATTATATGAATCTTAAGATATACTGTTCTGTGAATATAGAACTATATGTAGGAGGAGAAAAATGTGAATAAAGAACTAATTGAAGAATATTTGATCAATCCTTTTACCCTAATGATTAGACCGATTGAAAGGGAAGGAAAAAGCATAACTGAAATAATTGAAGTGGATGAGCTTTATTATTCGGCAGAGTCACCACTCAGCATTATTAAAAGAAATTGTGGATATTATGGATGCGATTACGAAGGGCGTCGTAATGGCACAAGACAATTAATTAATATTACCCACAAAGCACCTATCCTCTTAGAATCGCATACACCCATTTATTTTTTTCCAACTAAGTCACCTCAACATGAATTTTGTGCGTGGATTGCCCATGATCAAGTAAAGTCCTTTCGAAAGGGAAACGTTAAGGCCACGACTGTTGTGAAGTTTCTAAATAATCGTGAATATACCGTTTCGATTTCGTCTGTTCCCTTTGGAACCCAAATGTCGCGAACAGCCATGCTTAGAATTGAATATGAGAAAAGTGTTCAACGGATTGAGATGTATAATATGTTTAAGCAATCATATTTTATGAAGGCATCTGAAGAAAGAGGGCCGTATAGGCCATATAAATAATTAAGAGATTTAGTCAAGGTTTCCAAAAAAATAACTTAACCCAATTGATCCGCTCCTAGCGGGTTAATTGGGTTGAATCATCGCGATTAGCTGAAAATGCATCTCTATATTTTCTTCTTTCTTATATAAAACTCCATCAATTCCTCAGTCTTATGCCGTAACTTCGGATTGAAGTAATTATGCAATTCTTCATAGCCCTTATAAAAAAAGCAATACATTGTAAAGGCTTCATCCGATTTTAAACGTTGAACTTTGATTCCGTGGTGGCTCATATAATATTTTACCTTGGATAAATCTTTTTGAATCGTTGCGATCGTTTCTTCGATAAGTTTTATGTATGGATTTCCTAGTTTAAAAGGTGTTTTTTCAATTAATTGTAAATCACGTTGTAGAATCTTCAGTAAAATAGGCAAATAAATGGCCTGCTCAATGACCTCTAAATCGTTTGTTGGAATTCTTGACATAATATCCAACCTCCTTTTCAGGAACGTTTGTTCTGATTTATTTTACACAGCCATAAATCATTTGACAAGTAACAAATTATGGAAAAAGATAAGAGGGAGAGACTCAACAGGACGTTGATCACAATAGCGTTGCGCTAGGACGGCGCGAAATTAGCCTTTGATCCCTAATAATACCCAAGGAGAGTGAGTTGGATGGAAAGAAAGCAAGGAATCAAGCCAAACGATTTATATGAATTGAAAACAGTGGCAGACCCACAATTATCACCAAATGGAGAAGAACTGGTCTATATTGAGACTCATATAGATAAGGAAACAGATGATTATATCTCTAATCTTTTTTACATGCATTTAGACGAAAAGAAACCGCTACAATGGACTTTTAGTCAAGGGAAAACTTCGTCACCTGTTTGGTCTCCTGACGGAAACCAGATTGCTTTTGTTTCTTCACGTGATGGTCAATCGCAAATTTACATTATATCTAAACATGGCGGAGAGGCGAGGCAAGTTACTTTTTCTAAAAATGGGGCAACAAATCCAGTTTGGTCTCCATGTGGGAAAAAATTAGCCTTTTCAACGAAAATTGGACAAGATGAGACTATTCATGATCGCCCTGATAAAGAGAAAAAGGAAAAAAGCATGAAACCACTCATTGTTGATAAAATGAAATATAAATCGGATTCGGGCGGCTTTCTTGATGTAGAGTTGATTACCCAGATTGCTGTCGTGGATTTGGAGCAAAATGAGGTTGAACAATTAACAAACAAAACTTACCATTGTCATTTAGAAACATGGTCACCAGATGGAAAATACATATCCTATATAGCTGATGTAGCAGAAGACACTGATTTTTCATTTGTGAATGATATCTTTCTGCTGGAATTGGAAACGAAACAAAGCCAAAACTTAACAGCTGGAAGAGGCAGTTTTTCTCAGACTTCATGGTCACCTAATAGCCGTTATTTGGCTTATGTAGGAAGCGAACGTGAATATGAAAATGCGACTCAAGCAAAATTATGGTTGTATGATGTAGAGAAAGAGACAAAAGTTTGCCTTACTGAAGCTTTAGATGCACCAGTTGGCGATTTCATTGTCGGCGATTTCCTGCAAGGCGTCGTATCTCCACGTGTACAGTGGTTGAATGATAGTCAAAGCTTTTATTTTCAAATAACAGATCATGGAAATACATTGATCTATTTTGGAAACGTTTCTGGCGAAATGTATCCAGCACTCAATGATGATGAACACGTATATGGTTTTTCCCTTAATTCTAAGAACGATACCGCCCTTGCATGTATTAGCTCGCCAGCTGATCCGGGTGATCTGTATTATGTGCATTTGCAAACTGGAAAGAAGGAGCGGTTAACAACAGTAAATAAAGAGTTTTTAGCCACAAGAGAATTATCTTGTCCTGAGATGATGGAATTTAAAGGAAAAGATGGTTGGAAGGTCCAAGGTTGGATCATGAAACCAGTCTATTTTCAGGAAGGAAAAAAATATCCAACTATTTTAGAAATTCATGGTGGCCCTCATGCTATGTATGGAAATACCTATTTTCATGAATTTCAAACCTTGGCAGGGGAAGGGTATGTTGTGATATATGTCAACCCCCGGGGAAGCCATGGATATGGACAAGAATTTGTGAATGCTGTGCGGGGAGATTATGGTGGGGGAGATTATGAGGATTTAATGGCTGCTATCGATTTTTCCCTTCGTTCCTTTGAGTATATTGATCAAGAACGACTTGGTGTGACGGGTGGTAGTTATGGTGGATTTATGACCAATTGGATTGTAGGGCATACAGATCGTTTTAAAGCGGCTGTTACGCAGAGGTCGATTTGTAATTGGATTAGTTTCTACGGTGTTAGTGATATAGGTTATTATTTTACTGAGTGGCAAATACTATCTGATTTAGAGGATATAGAAAAATTATGGAAACATTCTCCTCTCAAATATGTGAAGCATGTTAAGACTCCGCTATTAATTTTGCATAGTGAACAAGATTATCGTTGTCCGATTGAACAAGGAGAACAGTTATTTATTGCGTTGAAGAAGAATGGCAAAGAGACAAGGTTTATTCGTTTTCCTGAATCCAATCATGAATTATCCCGGAGTGGGAAAACAGATTTCCGAATCAAACGGTTAGAATATATACGGGATTGGTTTGAAAAATATCTATCACCAACTAAATCTCCCATCCAAGGGTAGAGGAAAATGGAAATGATAAATGGTGGGTTCTGCATCCACCATACTTCCTGTAAGATCGGGAACAAAGGTTCATAACTTTTAAGAGAACGATTTTTTAATGAAAATGCAGAGAGAAAGTTTAGCCGAATTTGTGAAAGGTATACTAAAAATAGATAAAGGAAAATCTGTTTATGATATAATTTTTAGTAGAATATCTTGCATGATGGATCGAGGAATAGCAAATTATGGACTTTCATTCGTTTAAAGACTGGTTCACATTGGAAAATATTACGGATTTGATTGACCACTATCGTTCATTTGGACCACTACCAGGAATTTTATTGCCATTGCTTGAGGCTTTTCTGCCCTTTTTACCTTTGTTTCTCTTTGTATTAGCCAATGCAAATGCTTTTGGACTTGGGTGGGGTTTTCTATACTCCTGGATTGGGGCCTCGGTAGGTGCACTTCTCGTTTTTCTGCTTGTTCGTAGATATGGAAATACACGCATATTTCACTTTTTATTAAAGCGGAAAAAATTCCAAAGTTTAACAAACTGGTTGGAGAAAAAAGGGTTCGGTCCCTTGTTTCTCTTATTATGTTTTCCATTCACTCCTTCTGCTGTTGTGAACATTGTAGCGGGAATCTCAAAGATCAGTATTTATCAATATATGATAGCTGTATTTGCTGGAAAAGCTGTAATGATTTTCACATTAAGTTTCATCGGATATGATATAATCTCGTTAATTAAACAACCTGTTCGGACGGCTATTGTGTTAGTAATTATTACGATACTTTGGTTTATCGGAAAACAAATTGAAAGTAAAATTGAAGAGAAGGTACATGAGCGAGGATAAAAACGGAGAAAGTTACATAAATATCGGAACAAAAGCGTAAGCGCCCGTTTAACGACGTACAAACTTGGTTAATAAGGTTGAACGGCTAAAATCGCGCCGTCCTGTCACTTCGTCTGCACTAGTACATCCTTATACGTCGCAACGCCGTTCTGACCAACATCCTGTTGACTTACGCAAGCAGGCACCGAAAGTTTGCTAGTCGCTGGGTGGAGCTAGACGTATAAGAAAAAAACAGACATAATCGAAAAAGTTACCTTTGTATAGGTAACTTTTTTGGTAGGAATATATGTTCTTTATGATATAATAGATGATTGAAAATGAATATACCCTCCATAACAAAAGGAGTTGGAATAGATGTCTTTTCGATTCGTGATTGGACGTTCAGGAACAGGGAAAACGACCTTGTTCTTAGATGAAATAAAAGAGAAATTGGAAAATGATCCAAATGGTCATCCGATTTTGTATATTGTTCCGGAACAAATGACCTTTTTGTCAGAATATCAGCTCATCAATACGTCGGGTATTACTGGGATGATCCGTGCTCAAGTGTATAGTCTAACAAGGCTCGCCTGGCGTGTTCTACAGGAAACAGGTGGAATGGGACGGAAACGGATTACGAGCACAGGTATGAATATGTTGATTCGTAAAATTATTGAGGATCATAAAGAAGAACTGAAGCTATTTAAAAAAGCTTCTGATAAAACGGGATTTATTCAACAAATTGAGACAGTGTTGACTGAATTTCAGCATTATTGTATTACACCCGAGGAACTGGCTGAGAAAAAAACAGATTTAGCATTTGGAGCCTCGACACGTGTGCTTGCTGATAAATTACATGATTTAGAACTTTTGTATAGTAAATTTATTCAAGGTTTGGAAGGAAAACATGTAGGCACAAATGATTATCTAGATCTACTGGCAGAATCCATTAAAGATTCAAGCTATCTAAAAGACGCGGAAATCTATATTGATGGATTTCATAGTTTTACACCACAGGAATACCGGGTTATTGAGGAATTGACGAACCATTGCAAACGGGTTTCGATCGCTCTTGTGCTTGATCGCCCGTTTAAATATGGCACGATGCCAGACGACCTATATTTATTTAGAACGACGGGTGAAACGTATTCTCGATTATTTGAGTTGATGCGCTCTAACCATATTCAAATAGAGGACGATGTCTTTTTATATCAATGCAAAAGATTTGAAGAAGAAAGCTTACAACATCTTCAGTCTCAGTTTGAAAAACGTCCCCATCAACCATTTACCGAATCTCCAGCGATTGAATTAAAGATCGCTGCTAATCGTCGCGCGGAAATAGAAGGAGTGGCCAGAGAAATTCGTCGACTTGTCATGGAGAAGGGGTTTAGGTATAAAGATATCGCTATTTTGTTAAGAAATGAACATGAATATCACGAAATGCTAGAAACTGTTTTCTATGATTATGACATTCCTTTTTTCCTTGACCAAAAACGAACGATGCTCAATCATCCTTTGATTGAATTTATTCGCAGCGCTTTGGAAGTAGTAAGTAGTCAATGGCGATATGAGCCTGTTTTTCGAGCGGTGAAAACGGACCTTTTATTCCCATTAAATGAAAATCTATCAAAGTTAAGAGAGAAAATGGATCGCCTTGAAAATTATTGTTTAGCCAATGGAATAAAAGGAGAGCAATGGACAAACTCGCAGAAATGGACTTATAAACGTTATGTTGGTTTGGAAATGGAAAATGTACCGCAAACAGAGGAGGAAAGAGAGCTGGAGGCTGAATTAAATGCTTCTCGTGAGCTCGTTGTTGCACCATTACAGAAATTGGCTAAACGATTGAAAAAGGCACAAAATGGCCGGGAATTATGTGAAGCTGTATATCTCTTGTTGGAAGAACTTGAAATTCCTAGAAAACTTGAAGTGCGGAGTCTAGAAGTTGAGAAGTTAGGAAGGTTACATGCTGCTAGGGAGCATGACCAAGCTTGGGATATGGTCATCGGATTACTGGATGAATTTGTTGAGATTCTCGGTGAAGAGCCATTATCTATGACAAAATTTATCTCTATATTAGAAGCGGGTTTGGAGGCTGCCAAGTTTTCTTTGATTCCACCTGCAATCGACCAAGTCTCCGTTGCCAATATGGAGTTATCCAGACTTTCTAATGTGAAGGTTGCTTTTATAGCAGGTTTGAATGATGGTGTCTTACCAACAAGTTTTGAAAATGATGGTGTTTTTTCAGATGAGGATCGGACAAGTCTAGAAGAAAAAGGTATCAAACTAGCTCCAAGTGGAAAGGACCTTGCCTTAGATGAGGATTTTGTTGCTTATCGTGCCTTTACCATTTCAAGTAAGCAATTATATGTATCTTATCCACTTGCAAACGAAGAGGGAAAAGCGCTGTTGCCTTCTCCATATTTAAAGAGAATTCAAGGACTATTTCCAGAAATGAAAACGAGCTATGAAGTGAGTGAGCCGATCGAACTGGATTTTGAAGAACAATTATCCTATATCTATCATCCGACGACAGCCATTGCCTATTTATCAAGGCAATTGCAAATGAAGAAAAGGAATTATCCGATCGCCGATTTTTGGTGGGATGTGTATAATTTTTTCGTCGAGCATCCTACGCGAAAAATAAAAGCTCGACATATTTTATCCAGCTTATTTTCTAGTAATAAGGCAAGAAAGCTTTCAGGTGAAACAAGTCAAGCGTTATATGGAAAGGAAATCCTAGCAAGTGTGTCGAGAATGGAATTATTCCATGCTTGTCCATTTTCGCATTTTAGTGCACATGGGCTTCGGTTACATGAAAGAGATATTTTTCGCTTGGAAGCTCCACATATAGGAGATCTATTCCATGCGGCATTAAAGTGGATTGCCAATGAAATCAAACATCAGAATGTAGAGTGGAGACATCTAAATCATTCAGAATGTATAAAACTAGCGAAAGACGCGGTACATCAATTAGCACCCAAGCTATTAAACCAGATATTGTTAAGCACCAATCGTTATTTTTATATAAAAAGAAAACTGGAGCAAATTATTGCAAGAGCAACTTTTATTCTTGGACAACATGCGCAATCGAGCGGTTTTGATCCAATTGGAATAGAGTTGGCTTTCGGGCCATTTAAAGATCTACCCCCTTTAACCTTTACGCTCAAAAATGGCACAAAGATGCAGCTTCAAGGGAGAATTGATCGGGTGGACAAAGCGGAAGATGAAAATGGTCTCTACTTAAGGGTGATTGATTATAAGTCTAGTGCAAGAGCATTGGATTTAAATGAAGTTTTATATGGATTGTCTCTACAAATGCTGACCTATTTGGATATTGTCATTACGCATGCACCACAATTAATCGGAACAGAAGCCATTCCAGCAGGTGTCCTTTATTTTCATGTTCATAACCCTATGGTGGATAGCGAGCAAAATTTACCAGAAGATCAAATTGAAAAGGAAATTTTAAAGCAATTTAAAATGAAAGGCCTGCTTCTTGGACAGGCGGATGTGGTCCAATTAATGGATACTTCCTTATCTTCTGGGACATCAGATCTTATCCCGGCCGGTTTGAAAAAGGATGGTCACTTAACTTCTAGATCAAGCGCCGCTAGCCGTGAAGACTTTGACAGCCTACAACAATATGTAAGAAAACTTTATAAAGATTCAGGAGAACAGATTATGGATGGACAGGTGTCCATTTCTCCTTATAAATTAAATGATCGAACACCATGTCAATTTTGTGCTTTTAAACCTGTCTGTCAGTTTGATCCTTCACAAGAGGAGAATGATTATCGCCTCATCCCTAAACGATCAGTGAACAATGCATTGGCAATGATAAAGGAGGCTGTTTATGAAAACGATCATTCCAATAAAGCCTAAATCTGTCACATGGACAGATGATCAATGGAAAGCCATTATGGCCAAAGGGCAGGATATTTTAGTTGCCGCTGCAGCGGGTTCAGGTAAAACCGCCGTACTTGTTGAACGGATCATTAAAAAAATAATATCAATAGATGATCCAGTTAATGTCGATCAACTTCTGGTCGTTACATTCACCAACGCTGCCGCAGCAGAAATGCGACATAGGATCGGAGAGGCTTTGGAAAAAGCAATCGAGGAAGACCCAACATCGACTCATTTGCGCAGACAATTAGGTCTTTTAAATAGTGCTTCTTTCTCTACCTTGCATTCATTTTGCTTAAATGTGGTGAGAAGTCATTATTATTTAGTGGATATTGATCCAGGATTTCGAATTGCTGACCAAACAGAGGCTGACCTTCTTCGTGATGAAGTGTTAGACGAGGTATTTGAATATGAATATGGTTTGAAAGAAAATGAAGCTTTTTTCCAACTTGTCGATACTTTCACAAATGACCGCAGTGATCATGCCTTACAAGAATTGGTATTTAAATTGTATGATTTTTCTAGGTCACATCCCAATCCTGATCAGTGGCTAAATCAAATTGTGGACATGTATGATCTCGCGGATGACCAATCGATTGATGAATTACCGTTTATTAGCGCATTAAAATTTGATGTTCAGCTTCAGTTAGCTGCCGCGAAAGAAATGCTTCAAGCAGCGGTGGAGATCGCCCAACTTCCTGGTGGTCCTTCTCCAAGAGAAGATAACTATCTGGATGATCTTTTGATTGTGAAAGGAATGGAAGAGGCCTATTGGCAAGGGTGGGAGAATCTTTATGAGGTTATGAATCAATGGAGATTCTCAAGGGCAAAACCCTGTAAAGGGGAGGAGTATGATCCCGAATTAATCGAGGATGCGGATCAATATCGCAAACAAGCTAAAAACATATTAGAAAAATTGAAAAAAGAGCTCTTTTCAAGAAAACCAGCTTCATTTTTAAAAGATATGGAAGAAATGAAAGTGGTTCTGAAAAGCTTGATTGACTTAGTGAAAACATTCGCCAATCAATATTCCTTAAAAAAAGCCGAAAAAGGGCTTGTTGATTTTGCTGATTTGGAACATCTTTGTTTAGAAATTCTCTTAAATAAAGAAGACTCGGCGATTGCACCTTCGGAAATCGCCCTCGCCTATCGCAATCAGTACAAAGAGGTTATGGTGGATGAATATCAAGATGTCAATTTAGTTCAAGAAACCATTCTTCGGCTTGTCGCGGCTGAGGATGAGAAAAACGGAAATTTATTTATGGTTGGAGACGTTAAGCAATCCATTTATCGTTTTCGCTTAGCAGAGCCGAATCTTTTCCTAGATAAATACTTACGTTTTACCCCTGGTGGTGAAGATTCTGGTCTGCGGATTGACTTATCCAAGAATTTCCGCAGTCGACAAGAAGTTTTAGAAGGTGTTAATTTTATTTTTAAACAAATTATGGGGTCTACAGTTGGAGAAATTGAATATAGTGAAGATGCTGAATTAGTAAAGGGAGCTGCTTACGCAGAATCTGAATCTGATCCATATCCAGTAGAAATCTCACTCGTAAATCGGTCAGACGAGGAAGAAGATCCATCAGCTGAAAGCGAAGATTTTGACTTAATGGAGCTTGAGCAATCTCAATTAGAAGCTCGCCTCATCGCACAGAAAATTAGAACGATGATCGATGAGCGCAAAACAATCTACCATTTAAAATCTAAAGATGAAAAACCAGTTCAATATAAAGATATTGTCATCCTTGTACGTTCACTCGGTTGGGCTCCAGATATTATGGATGAGTGTAAAAACTTAGGGATACCCGTTTACGCGGATTTATCGACGGGTTATTTTGAAGCAATCGAAGTGTCTATTATGCTGTCTTTGCTAAAAGTAATCGATAATCCGGATCAGGATATTCCACTTGCGGCTGTTCTTCGGTCCCCAATCATCGGTCTAAATGAAGAGGAACTTGCTCATATTCGGATCCAATCGAGAAAGAAAAGCTATTACCAAGCGATGAAGCAATTTATTGCTTCTATACCTGACCCGAAATATACGCAGGCACACCAACGTGTATCGCAATTATTTGCTCAGTTAGATGAATGGAGGAGTTTGGCTAGAGAAGGATCCTTATCCCAATTAATCTGGCAATTATACCGGGATACTGACTTTTATGAATTTGTTGGTGGATTACCTGGTGGAAAACAACGCCAAGCAAACCTTCGTGCCCTCTATGATCGGGCTTGTCAATATGAATTAACTTCGTTTCGTGGTCTGTTTCGTTTTCTAAGATTTATTGAAAGAATGCAAGAGCGAGGAAATGATTTAGGTGTAGCGCGTACGCTTGGCGAGGAAGAAGATGTCGTTCGGATTATGACCATTCACTCCAGTAAAGGGTTGGAATTTCCTGTTGTCTTTATAGGTGGGATTGGGAAAAAGTTTAATATGAGGGATATTCAAAGTAGTTTTTTATTTGATAAGGAATTCGGGTTTGCAAGTAAATACGTAAATCCAGAAAAACGGATCTCATATCCATCACTTCCTCAAATTGCTTTAAGGAAAAAGAAAAAAATGGAATTACTAGCCGAAGAAATGAGAATATTATACGTTGCTATGACAAGAGCGAAGGAGAAATTGTATTTAATTGGCAGTGTAAAGAACTTCGAAAAAGAAGTGAAAAAATGGTCAAGTGTAGCAAAGACATCTGGATGGTTACTCCGAGACCATGAACGAGCTGCTGCGACGTCTTATTTAGATTGGATCGGCCGAGCGCTTGTGCGGCATGAACAAACGAAGGAATTTTCTAACGGAATGGAATTCAATCCTCTTCAGCACCCTTCCCAATGGAGAATAGAGATTGTCTCGCAAAAATCTTTAGCGGTTAAAGTTGATGAAGAGGAGTCGATCGATGAGGAATGGTTAACAAATGTACAGGCAGGAGAAGCTATTCCGTTTACCTCACCTGAAAAAGAAGAGATCTATAAAAGACTTCAGTGGAATTACCCATATTCCATTGCCACACATAAGATGTCGAAGCAATCGGTGACGGAACTAAAAAGACTTTTTGAAATAAAGGATGAGGCAAGCGGCACTCAATTGGTCAATCGAGAGCAAAAACTCCTCTACGATCGGCCAAAGTTTATGAAGAAAAAAGGTCATCTATCATCAACTGAAATTGGAACAGCTATGCATACAGTGATGCAACATATTCATCTAACGCACCTTCCAACAATACAGTCCATTGAAGAACTGCTGGATCAACTCGTAGGGAAGGAAATTCTTACATTGGAGCAAAAGGATGCTATTCCAAGTGAGCAAATTGTCAACTTCTTTGCGCATAAGTTAGGAAAGCAATTGCTAACAGCCGATAAAGTATATCGAGAAGTACCTTTTACGATGGGAATCCCTGCTCATACCGTCTATCCTGATTGGGACAGCCAAGAGGAGAATATTTTGGTGCAAGGAATTATTGATTGTGTATGGGAAAATGAGGATGGAATTTTCCTATTAGACTATAAAACAGATGCGATTCAAGGTAAATTTCCAGATGGTTTTTCTCAAGCCAAACCAATCCTGACTAAACGTTATCAAGTACAGCTGGATTTATATGAACAAGCCCTGCAAAATATATGGGGAGTCCCTGTAAAAGAAAAATATTTATATTTCTTTGATGGGGGACATTTTCTATCATTATAAAAAATACTTGGATTCATTTTTATGCTGATATACAGTTATCAGTGGGCGTTGTAGCTTGAAATTAATCTGTTGGCCTCAAGTGAAAGACTAGGTGATCAACACCTAGTCTTTAATTATTTCCAAGGGTCGGCTGATCAATTAAATTGGTATCAACCGTTCCATTTGCACTAATCCCATTTAAAACAGCGACAAAGGCTCCTGAACTGTTGGAACCAGATCCAGTGGTTGTTTTGGCAGCCGATTTAGGGGAGATCACGGCCGTATCCCCAAAATGCACAGTTCCGCCTTCTACATTAAAAATTTGTACAGGTCCAATTAGGGCAGGCATTCTTTACTCTCCTTCCTCGTTATTCATGATTTCAGCAGGAATATGTCTTATATGATGTACTCTTGAATCCATGTATACGTTGTGGGTGCTTCCAATTTGCGTGATCGCGGAAGCGGAAAGTCCTTTAATTCGGATGCTCCTAACTCTAATATTAGGTAAAGCTTGGTATTTTTGGATTTTGGGGAGCTCAGGTAATATGGGCATCAATGTAGGTTCAGAAAAAATAGAGTAAGCACCAAAATTTCCTTCCTTACCAAAAAAGATTTCTTCTCTACGTTGGTCAGCTAGTGCTCGACTGAATCCTCTAGTTTGGGCAGTATCCCCAATTTCGAGGATGGAACTGAAAAGGATGTTGGTAATATGAATGGTTTCAACCATTGAATTACGTTTCCACATTTTCATCCTCCGGTGGAAGTGGAACAAAGGGACCGATGATTAAGGACTCTGGTGGGGTATCAAAAGTGGAAGCTAATTGAATCGTGTCTGCATCGCCAACTAATAATAAGGATGAAGTTGTAACACCTGTTATTTTGATATCTCCCACACAAAGCTCCCGATTAATGACATGTAAATTCATTGCAAATCTCCTTTTTTCTTAGTCGTTATTTATAAAACGGGCGCTGACACTTTTCTTAATGATCTTTCCTATCTTGCCCTTGGGGTACTTGTGAAATGAAAGCATAAATGCCTTGATTAATGTCTCCGATAATTTGTTGATAGATATTGTCTAAATGCTGTTTCTCTGTTTGCTCCCGGTTTGAATGGTGGATTGATTGCTGAATATAATGGTCAACTCTTGCGGGTAATTGTTTTTGGATATCCTCTTTAATCAGATTTCTATACTGGATATCCAATTTTTTATTAAGCTTTTTTTCGGTTTCTTCTACAACAGAGTCCACGTTCTCATCTAGGTATTGATTCACCCTTTTAAGGAGCTGTTCCTTTAATTGCATATGATCACTATGTCGCTTGGGGGGCAGAGACATATCTTCGATACCTTCAAGGTCTGATGGATTTAATCCAATATTTAATGTCCCTTCCAATGTTTCGACTTTTAATTGATCAAATTTATAGTCTAATTTTTCCACAACAATGGATGGTTTTTCTTTCAGTTGGCTAAGCTCAGTATTTAATTTATCAAGGGATGTTTTTAGATATTCTAGTTGTTTTTGCTGGTGTTGGACCTGTTCATAAAGTTGTTGGAAGTAATAAGGATCCATATTGCACCACCTTCAAACAGAGTATTCATTAACCTAAGGGAACAAGACTTACTTCTGACCCAGCTTCACCTGCTTCACCAGTTATTGCAATAGATGGTGCAGGACCTTTAAAACCTCCTGTATTGTACAAATGAGAGGAAGGAGTAATCACACCGGCTGTCCCAATTTGCAGAACCGAGGAATTGGTAAGGGCGCCAATTCTGATCGTTTGAACATGAATGGATTGTTGAATGTGAATCGTCATAAAGTTCTCTCCCAATGAAAAGCTTTAAAGTGTAAACATAATACCCTGATCTAGTGTGTCGCTATCATACGTATTTGTAGCGGAATAATGATTCGTGACAGCGATTTGATCGCCTGTATTAAATGATCCAGCACCTGCAAATACTTTAGATGAGGAAACAGGGTGTAGTTGAAAAACATCCCCAACGTTAAAAGTCCCAGAGCTACTAAGCGTAATGATTTGAACGGCTCCGACAAAACCAGGCATTACCGTTCACTCCTTTGTTATGTGTTATGATTGGGGAAAATTTTAATTCGCGATATTGTAACAATTTATCTTATGAAAAAGGAAAAGGAATTGTGCTTTTAAGCGCGGAAAGGTTAGAATAAATAGGATGCAAGAAAAGGAGATGGGGGAGAGTATTAAGTTATGGAATATTCATTAGGTCCCACTTTATCAAGAGATCGTTTGCACTCTCTTGATAGTTTAAGAGGTTTTTCCTTACTAGGGATTTTTATTGTCAATATGCTGAGTTTTCATTCACCATTCAGTTATTATAATCCGTATGAATGGTGGCAGTATGATGATTTAACATCTTACATGTGGATTGATATTTTGGTTCAAGCGAGCTTTTATCCAATATTTGCTATGATGTTTGGCTATGGAATTGTGCTAATGAGGGATCGCTTTCGTTCAAAAGAAACTTCATTTTGGAAGGTCAGTGTTCGCAGGCTCCTTGTCCTACTGATGTTTGGAATCATTCATGCCTTTCTTATTTGGCATGGGGACATTCTCATCATATATGCTTTAATGGGATTACTATTATTACCTATGCTTAGGTTATCTGGTCCGCTCCTACTGTCTATAGGGGTTGCTGTATACATACTCCCACAATTATTTATGAGTTTTATCTTAATCATGGTTTCTTTCATCGATACATCTACTCTTGGAGATTTTACGGATATTATGAATCTTCAACTTTCCGCCGACGTCTATGCAAATGGCACGTTTTGGGAAGTCACACAAAGGCGTGTACTAGATTGGTATATGACGAATGGACCGGCTAGCTTTATTATGATTATTTTCATGATCCTCCCTTTTATGATGGTTGGAGCAGGAGCAGCAAAATTAAAATGGCTAGAAAAAGCGAATCGTCATAAGGTATTATGGACCGTATTATTTTTTGTGTTTTTATTACTTGGTTTGGCTGGAAAGATCCTCCCAATTGCATTTGGTCAAACAATCAGCAATCAATATATACAAGATATGATTGGTGGTCCATTATTAAGTGTCGCTTATATTGCTCTTATCGTTCTGTTGATGTCTAGTCCGTTTATGGCAAAATTATTAAAACCCCTGGCAAACACGGGAAGAATGTCGATCACAATTTATTTAAGCCAATCTATTATTGGTACATTGATTTTTTATTCATATGGTTTAGGCTTATACGGAAAGATATCTGTAGCCGGTGGCACATGGTTAGCGATTGGTATTTTTGTTTTACAAGTTATTTTTGCGGAAATATGGTTATCTAAATTTAAGCAAGGTCCTGTAGAAAAACTTTGGCGCATGCTTACTTATGGTCGTAATAAGAAGAAACTATCCGCAAGTGAAAGGTAATGAATAGGTAAAATGTACAATATTGTGAAATAAATGGTTAATCCTGTGGTTTTTAGCCTATATATGATAATATGAAACCAAATTGTTAATCTGCTAGTACTTTGAAAGGAGGAAAATGAATGTTTGATCGTACGGATGCCCATATTACAACGTGGGTGATTGCTATTATTTTATTTATTGTTGCTGTCGCTCTACATAAAAGTGGCAAAGAAAAAGCGATGACGATCGTGCAAATGATCTTACGTGTTTTTTATTTATTGATTATCACGACAGGAGTGCTGCTCTTTTCAAAATGGGGTAGTACTGACCCAGCTCTTTACGGAGTAAAATTTCTTTTTGGTGTCGTTGTGATCGCGATGATGGAAATGGTTTTAATTCGAACGAAGTTAGGTAAAAAAACAGGGGTGTTCTGGACCATTCTTATTATTGCATTTATTGTCACTTTTTATCTTGGTGCAAGGCTTCCACTAGGCTGGAATTGGTTTGCATCGTAAAACCGCATGTGTGCGGTTTTTTTCTTGGAGGTATTGATTTTGTTAAAAAAATTCATGATTACAATATTATTGAGTCCATTATTTCTTTTAGTTCCTATCACAGTGGGTGCAGAAGGAATCAACGGACAGGATTGGCAAGATGAAATGATTTATTCCCTTATGGTTGATCGCTTCTCAGATGGGGATGTGGATAATGACTTTGACGTAAATGTCCAAGATCCATTACGCTACCAGGGTGGTGATTTCCAGGGGATTATAGATCAGCTTGATTACATAAAAGAGATGAATTTCACTGTTGTGCAACTTTCTTCTATTTTTGCTAACGAAGAAGGGGGATTTCATGGGGAGTGGGTAAAGGATTATACACAACCTGAGCCCCATTTTGGCACGATAGAGGAGTTTAAACAACTTGTAGATGAAGTACACAAACGAAAAATGAAAATGATCCTTGAAATACCTGTGATGTCTCCAGAGGAATACCCGAATTTAGAGGAAGTTCTTTTATCGGCGACTCTTTCTTGGATTGATGTCGGGGTAGATGGGATTCAGATGAATCATCTTAAAGAATTAACTCCGGCTTATTGGGAGCACTTTATTTCAGAAGTCAAGAAAGCAAAACCAGATATATTTATTACAGGATTTGAAAAGGACTTAGATCAAACCGAATTAGAGGCTTATGATCAACTTGGATTTGATAGTATGGTAAATGTTCCTCTAAATCGGTTATTGAGAGAAGAACTTTCCGAACCGAATCAATCTTTTCAACCTCTATTTGATCTATGGGAAAAAAATGAAAAGAAATTTTCTCGAAGAATTGCTTTTTTTGATAATCAATATACACCTAGATTTACAACGGAAATGCTTGAGAAAGGGACCTATCCTATTACTGGGTGGAAACAGGCTTTAGCATTTTTATATACCCAACCAGAAATGCCAATGGTCTATTATGCGACGGAAACAGCGGTAGATGGTAAAGAATTGCCTGAAAATATTCCTTTAATGAATTTTCGGGCGGATAAGGAATTAAGTGATTATATTTCAAAGTTAGGTCAGATTCGTAAGGAACAACCAGCTTTAACAAGGGGTACAATCAAACTCCT
Source organism: Bacillus subtilis (assembly GCF_008764245.1). GTDB lineage: Bacteria > Bacillota > Bacilli > Bacillales > Bacillaceae_C > Lederbergia > Lederbergia ruris. Next base: position 220,140 of record NZ_VTQV01000001.1, on the reverse strand, counting down.
GTATGAGAAAGATGGGATGGTCGTCTACCAGAGACAATACAAATCAGATACGCTGGTCATTGCCGTAAATAATACGACGAAAGATCAAGCCGTTCGCCTATCTAAGGAGCAATTAGAGGACGAAAAAGAGTTAAGAGGTTTATTAAACAATGATCTTGTGAGAAGTGCAGATGGGGAATATCAGCTTGTGATTGATCGAGATCAAGCGGAGATCTATAAATTGATGGAAAAGAGTGGATATAATATTCTGTTTATCCTTTCCATTTTTATTGTGTTTGCCCTGTTCGGCCTATTTATGTATATTGCATGGCGGAGAGGAAAGAACAAGCCGATTGATTAAAAGCAAACGGACGTATTAAAACACCGAACTGAGCTTCTCTGTTCGGTGTTTTTATGATTCTCTCTATGTATGAATGCAGATTATCGATAATTGACAAATTGAACATCAATCGGTAGATCGGCCTCTTTGATAAGATGAATGACTTGTTGAAGATCATCACGATTTTTACCTGTTACGCGGATTTGTTCATCTTGAGTTTGGCTTTTAACTTTTATACCACTTTGCTTAATGAGTGTATTGATTTTTTTTGCATTTTCTTTATCAATTCCTTGGACGATTTTCGCTCTTTGGCGAACCGTTCCACCAAAGGCACTTTCTAACTTGCCATAGTCCAGATTTTTAATCGCCACTTCTCTTTTGATTAGTTTACTGAGTAATACATCTTTTAGTTGTTTCATTTTAAATTCATCATCGGAAATGAGAACAAGTTCATCATTTTGTAGGCTAATTTCACTTTTACTCCCCTTAAAATCATATCTATTTTGAATTTCCTTCATGGCAATATTAATCGCGTTCGTCACTTCTGATAAATCAACTTTTGAAACAATATCAAATGAATTTTCTTTTGCCATCTTTTTCCCTCCCGAAAATATACTTCCTCTTATTATAGTTGATTAAGCAAGGGGGAACAACCTGCATATTATTAAAAAATGAGGAGCGGTATGCTCCCCAATGTTTACAGATGATCTGTTTTCTTTGAATATTGATTTTTTCCGGCTTTGCGATTTCTTTCACGTAATTCATTTTTAGCTTCTTGAGTAGCTTGGTTATCCCTAGCCTTTTTGTCGTTATCTGAAGTGTTGTAACGCATTTTACCAATCTCCTTTCATGTGGAAATGATGTTTAGTTTTCCTGTTAAATGGAGATATTATGCTTGTTCACTGTTTAGGAAAAAGATCGCCAGTGTACTGGGGCCAGCATGAGAGGCAATCACAGCACCAATAATATTAATATAGAATTTTTTGGTGCCAAATCGTTCTTCAATCATTTTTTTCATTTCTAGTGCGAGTTCCTCATCATCTCCATGGCTTATACCAATCGTCTGATTTTGCAGATTGACGCCGCGTTCCTCCATCACATCTAACATTCGCTTCAGTAATTTTTTCTTTCCACGAATTTTTTCGATCGGCACGAGTTTCCCATCCTCCACATGAAGAAGGGGTTTAATATTTAATAATCCACCTAAAAAAGCTGAAGCCTTAGACAGTCGGCCGCCTCTTGCCAAAAAATCTAAATCCTCAACAGTAAATAAATGTTCCATATGTTGACAATGAAATTCAACGTCAGCAATGATTTCTTCTATTGTTGCACCAGCTTTTAATTTTTCAACTGCTGTTTTTACGCATAATCCATAACCGATGGATGCACATTTGCTATCAATAATCGTTAATTCTAATTCTGGGTATTCTTCTTTCACTTGGTCCCGGATCATAACAGCCGTTTGATACGTGCCCGATAACTCAGAGGAAAACGCAATATACAAACCTTTCTGACCTTGTTCCGCTAAATTAGTGAATAATTCCTGAAATAATTGAGGGGAGGCTTGAGATGTTTTTGGCATTTTCCCTGCTCGAATTTCTTTGTATATCTCTTTAGGTGTTATGGTTTCCAAATCTAAATAATTTTTGTTATCTAAATGAACTTGGAGAGGGATTAATTGAATGTCATGCTCTTGAAAATATGATAATGGCAAATCAGACGCACTGTCTGCAAATAATTTAACCGTCATCCCGAATCACTCCTATGGATAAAATATAATAAAGCCGTCGTTCATTGCCTTAAGTTTACCGATTTTATGTGAAAAGTACAATCACTAACTGGAAAAAGCATATAAAAAACTGCCACATTTGGCACTTTTTCTTTCTAGTGATAAGATGAAGATATTTGAAAGTCAATTTTGTAAAGGGGAGCCAGCATGATTGAGATTCATAATGAAAAATTAAAAGATATCCCATTTCTTCATGTTATAAAAGATGAATATCGTGATCTTGCACAGCCAATGGTGTTTTTTATTCATGGGTTTACGTCTGCGAAGGAACATAATCTTCACTTTGCTTATTTATTGGCAGAAAAGGGATTTCGAGTAGTATTACCGGATGTTCATCTTCACGGTGAAAGAAGTAATGGGCAAAGCAACAAAGAATTGATGTTCCAATTTTGGAGGATGGTTGTTCAGACGATCTCTGAATTGGAAGTTTTGAAAAACGAATTCGTTAACAGAGAGCTAGCTAAACCTGAGAAAATCGGACTTGTTGGTACCTCTATGGGCGGTATTATTACTTTTGGGGCCCTTACACAATATAAATGGATTAAAGCAGCTGTCTCCTTAATGGGTAGCCCGAGTTACGAGAAATTAGCAAGAGGCCAAATTAGACAACTAAAAGAAGCAGGAGTAAAACTTCCTTTTTCAGATCAGGAGTTAGAGCATGAATATGCATCTTTAAAGCCTTTTGATTTAAGCATGAATCCTGAAAAATTAGCACAACGGCCCTTGTTAATCTGGCACGGAAAGCAGGATCCGATTGTGCCATTTCAGCCAACTTTTGATTTTTATGAGAAAAGTAAAGAGGCATATACAAAAGTACCTGCCAATTTACAATTTATTGTAGATGCGAAAGCAGGTCATAAGGTCAGTCGAGAGGCCCTTTTAAAAACAGTTGATTGGTTTGAAAATCATTTATTTCCTCAACATAATTCGGCTGTAAAAATATAGACAATTGTCTTAAATAACGGGATCATTTTAGTTTGATTTTCCCACGGTTTTGGTATGATAGAATAAAGGAGACAGTTCTAAAAGGAGGAAAAAAGCATGGATGAAGCTTTGAAAGAAAATATCATGGGTGCGTTGGAACAAGTCATTGACCCAGAACTTGGAATCGATATTGTGAATCTAGGCTTGGTTTATGACGTTGATATGGATGAAAATGGATTGACAAAAGTGACGATGACATTAACCTCAATGGGATGCCCGCTGGCACCTGTGATTGTCGATCAGGTAAATGCGGCTCTTGTAGATATACCTGAGGTAAAAGAAGTCGATGTTGATATCGTTTGGAGTCCACCTTGGTCTAAGGATAAAATGTCACGTTATGCAAAAATCGCTTTGGGCATATCCTGAATTGTCACGTTTAAAAAGGTTAGAATAGGGAATTTGTTAACAGAAGACTAGTAATACCCTAGTCAATGATCGAATGGCGGAAAGCTCCTTTTGGAAGCCTTCCGCTGTTTTTCGTAAGTGAAGAAAAGCACAAGAAACTTAGAGTAAACGAGTGATAGGATGTGAGCAAATGGATCTAAGCAACATGACGATGACGATGCAAGAAGGCTTTGTTGAGGCACAGCAAAAAGCCGTGAAGGAAAGTCATCCTGAATTGGATGTGATTCATCTATGGTATGTCTTGTTAGAAAAAAGTGATAGTTTGCTGGCTCGTTTATATGAAGGCTTAGGAGTAGCAAAAAGTGAAATTCAACAACAACTTGATCGGTACATGGCTACAAAACCCCAGGTAACAGGGGAAGGTATTAAAGGAGGACAATACCTTAGTTCTGATTTACAGAGTCTGTTACGAGAAGCAGAAAAAGCAAAGGAAAAATTGGAAGATGAGTATATATCTGTCGAGCATATTGCCTTAGCTTTAATGAAATTATCTAACAATCAATTATCTAGATTTTTATCTCAAAAAGGCATTACAGAAAAAAATCTGAAAAATGAAATTGACCGGATTAGAGGAGGACAGCATGTGACGTCACAAAACCCTGAAGCAACTTATGAAGTATTGAAGAAGTACGGTAGAGATCTTGTTTCCGAAGTGAAGGAAGGGAAGCATGACCCTGTTATTGGCCGTGACCAGGAAATTCGCAATGTTGTACGCATCTTATCAAGAAAAACAAAAAATAACCCTGTTTTAATTGGGGAACCGGGCGTTGGGAAAACGGCTATTGTTGAAGGATTGGCACAACGGATTGTTAGAAAAGATGTGCCAGAAGGATTAAAGGATAAAACGATTTTTTCATTGGACATAGGTTCCTTAATTGCAGGTGCAAAATTTCGTGGTGAGTTTGAAGAACGCTTAAAGGCTGTGCTCCAAGAAGTGAAGAAAAGTGAAGGGAAAATCCTGCTATTTATAGATGAGATTCATACCATTGTCGGGGCAGGAAAAACGGAAGGTGCGATGGATGCTGGCAATATGCTGAAACCGATGCTAGCACGAGGAGAACTACATTGTATTGGTGCGACTACTTTAGATGAATATCGTCTCCACATTGAAAAAGATGCGGCTTTAGAGCGGCGTTTTCAAAAGGTGTTAGTCTCTGAGCCAACCGTGGAAGACACCATTTCCATATTAAGAGGACTTAAAGAGCGGTTTGAAATTCACCATGGGGTCAATATTCATGATCGAGCTTTAGTAGCGGCAACGACTTTATCTGATCGTTATATAACGGACCGGTTTCTGCCAGATAAAGCGATTGATCTTGTTGATGAAGCATGTGCCAATATTCGGGTGGAAATTGATTCAATGCCCACCGAGCTTGACGAGGTAACGAGAAGAGTGATGCAATTGGAAATTGAAGAGGCGGCCCTTCAGAAAGAAGAGGATGAGGCAAGTAAAGAACGTCTAGAGATCCTTCAGAAAGAACTAGCAGATCTAAAAGAAAAAGCAGATGAAATGAAAGCAAAATGGCAATCTGAAAAAGATGAAATCTTACAACTTCAGGGAAAAAGAGAGGAATTGGAGAAATTTCGCCGAGAGTTAGAAGACGCCGAAAATCAATATGATCTCAATCGTGCGGCAGAACTCCGCCATGGAAAAATTCCAGCCATTGAAAAAGAATTGCAAGCAATGGAAGAGAGAGTCATTGCTCATCAGGAAGATGAAAATCGCCTTGTGAAAGAAGAGGTTACGGAGGACGAAATTGCCGAAATTGTTTCACGTTGGACAGGAATTCCTGTTATGAAATTGGTTGAAGGGGAAAGGGAAAAATTATTAAAGTTAGACTCTATTTTGCATAAGCGTGTAATCGGACAGGACGATGCAGTGGAACTCGTGAGTAACGCCGTACTACGAGCAAGAGCAGGGATCAAAGATCCGAATCGACCAATAGGTTCATTTATCTTCCTAGGACCAACAGGGGTGGGAAAAACTGAATTGGCAAAGGCTCTTGCGGAAACTTTATTTGATAGTGAAGAGCATATGATCCGCATCGATATGTCAGAGTATATGGAAAAACACGCAGTCTCACGCTTAATCGGGGCACCACCTGGTTATGTTGGTTATGAAGAAGGGGGACAACTGACGGAGGCAGTCCGCAGAAAACCCTATTCTGTTATTTTATTAGATGAAATTGAAAAGGCCCATCCTGAAGTTTTTAATATTTTATTACAAGTATTGGATGATGGACGGATTACCGATTCCCAAGGAAGACGAGTGGATTTCAAAAATACGGTCATCATTATGACCTCAAATATTGGTTCCGCGCACCTATTGGAACGAGAAGGGGACCAAGAAGAGATTGACGAAAAAACAAAAGAGCTTGTATTGGGACAACTGCGTACGGCGTTCCGCCCAGAATTTCTCAATAGAATAGACGATATCATTTTGTTCAAACCACTCACATTAAATAATATTGTAGGGATTGTCGGAAAACTATTGAATGAATTACGGCAACGTTTAAGCGAACAAAATATCCAACTAGAAATATCAGAAGACGCAAAACGTTTTATTGCTCAAGCGGCATACGATCCAATATATGGTGCCCGTCCGCTAAAGAGATATATGCAAAGTCATATTGAAACGAAACTGGCAAAAGAAATTATTGCCGGACATGTCCACCCTTTTACCACGTTGAAGATTGAAGTACAAGACGACCAAATAACCATCCTGCATTAAAGCTCAACAAAAAACTCGCCAAAGCGGCGAGTTTTTTTAACGTTCGTTAGTGGGCTGTGGTGAAATCGATACAGTTCCAATCAAGGAAACCAAAACAAAGATCACCACGCCAAAAATGGACGCAGTTCCAAAGCTATATGGAATACTGTTCATAGATGAAATAACATAGCTTACAACATGTCCAAGAATGAAGGCCCATACAAAGGTCATTACGAATTTCATATTAAATCCCCCGAAAATATTCTATTTTATTAAGAAGTTAGATGATAACCGAATACTGCAATCATACCATATGGATAAAAATTTATAAAGTGATACTTTTCATAACGATCGCTCTTACTTTCTTTACATTTTCATTTGCTGGATTGTGATTGCAGGGATTAAAAAAGGAAACATCATGCATAGTCTAATAATAACAGTAAAAATAGGGGGATGAATACGATGAAATCTGCCATTGTTTTAGGAGCCCGGCAACGATATGGTTTTATGATTTGTGAACAATTATTGGAACAAGATTACCAAGTGTACGCAAAGGATTTTATTCAATGGCAAACAAGTGAGCAGGAAGAAAGATGGCTATTTATCGGCAGAAATGCCCATTTACAATATGCCCATTTACATGAGGAGAAAAATATTTTCGACGAAAAGGTTTTAATGATCATTGTCCCTTTAGTCGACTTTTATTCACAACAGAAAACAGAAGTACATGATTTGTTGCTTTCTATTTTAAAAGAACAGAATTCGATGCAGATTCAAACGCCGATTGTACTTATTCAACCTTCTTGCATGCAGCGATCTTACTCGACTTTTTCTCAAGCAATAGAGAAAATAAAGGAAGAGAGAATAAAAATGGGTGGGGAAGTGCTGGAATACCATATTACGATGGGAAATGAAGATATTTATTTCAGACTTAACAATTATAGTGAATGGATCAAAAATACTGAGGGGGGAGAAATAGGAAGTGTGATTCATCATTTATCAGAGAAGGTTAAAGCAGATGGTTGTTAGGCTTTGATGTTAAAATTTTAAAGGAAAAAGAGGGAAATTCAAACGAGCAACGAAAATATCTAAGTTAAGTCCAAATTCTATAGATTAAAGGGAGGTAAACTGAAAAGAATTGGAGTGATCTCACGAAAACATTAAGGCAATTTACAACAAAAATGTATAATGGTATACTTAGTACCAAGTCCTAATATATGATAATAACGTTTATTTTAGAAAGTGGGGTCGCAGCATGGGCGCTGGAGTAATTGGGATTGGTAAGTATGTTCCGGAGAAAGTATTAACAAATAAGGATTTAGAGCAAATGATGGATACATCTGATGAATGGATTCGTACTCGTACAGGAATTGAAGAGAGAAGGATCGCCTCAGATGATATAAACACTTCGGATATGGCCTATGAAGCTGCAAAGCAAGCTTTAGATGATGCAGGAGTGTTACCAGAGGAGATCGATATGGTTATGGTTGCAACCGTCACACCAGATCAACCCTTTCCGACAGTCTCCTGTATACTACAAGACAGACTCGGATGTAAAAACGCTGCAGCTATGGATCTAAGTGCTGCGTGTGCGGGGTTCATGTATGGTATGATTACTGCAAAGCAGTTTATCGAAACAGGTTCATATAAAAATATATTAGTAGTAGGCGCGGAGAAGTTATCGAAAATTACAGATTGGAATGATCGCAATACGGCGGTGTTATTTGGTGATGGAGCTGGTGCAGTGGTTATTGGCCCTGTCGCCGAAGACAAAGGAATTCTATCCTTTGAATTAGGTTCTGATGGATCTGGGGGCAAATATTTGTATCAAGATCAATATATCACGATGAATGGTCGGGAAGTTTTCAAGTTTGCTGTGCGCAAAATGGGAGATGCTTCCGTCAACGTGATCGAGAAAGCAGGGCTTACGAAGGATGATGTAGATTTCTTAATTCCTCATCAGGCCAATATTCGTATTATGGAATCATCTAGAGAACGTCTGGAATTGCCAGAAGAAAAAATGTCAAAAAGCATTCATAAATATGGGAATACCTCATCTGCCTCGATTCCACTATCTTTGTATGATGATTTAGAATCTGGAAAGATTAAAGATGGTGACATCGTCGTCATGGTAGGCTTTGGCGGAGGCCTCACTTGGGGTGCCATCGCCATGAAATGGGGAAAATAACAAGAAAAGCGGAAGGCGGTTGCCTAGGGGCGACAAGCAAATGTTCTTGAACCAAAGAAGGGTGAACTTTCCCTTCTTGGTTCAAGGTTATTTGACCTCGAGCCCCTACCGCCTGCAGCTGGACAAAGAAAAGTGCAAGCGCCCGCTTCCTGCGGGCCTAAATCATGAATTTTAGTTAACAAGAAATTATACTTCTTTTTTTAATAAAGGAGCTGGAAAAATTGAAAAGAAGAGTTGTAGTAACGGGAGTAGGCGCTGTTTCTCCTGTAGGAAATGATGCAAAGACAGCATGGGAAAATATTGTTTCTGGAAAGTCGGGTGTGGGTCCCTTAACGAGATTGGACCCAGAACAGTTTTCTGCGAAGGTAGCGGCAGAGGTAAAAGACTTCAATATTGAAAAATATATCGAGAGAAAAGAAGCCCGTAAAATGGACCGATTTACTCATTATGCATTAGCATCCGCGATGATGGCGGTGGAAGATGCGCAATTAAAGATTGATGAAACGAATGCAGATCGAGTAGGCGTTTGGATAGGTTCTGGAATTGGCGGATTAGAAACATTGGAAACTCAATTTGAAACATTCCAAAAAAGAGGTTATCGCCGTGTAAGTCCATTTTTTGTACCGATGATGATTCCGGATATGGCGACTGGCCAAGTGTCTATTTATCTTGGTGCAAAAGGGGTTAACTCATGTACTGTAACAGCTTGTGCAACAGGCACAAACTCGATAGGCGATGCTTTTAAAGCCATTCAAAGAGGTGATGCAGATGCCATGATCGCTGGCGGTGCAGAAGCTCCGATTACTCGGATGTCTTATGCTGGATTCTGTGCAAACACAGCATTGACGACCAATCCTGATCCAAACACAGCAAGTAGACCATTTGATTTAAATCGCGATGGTTTTGTCATTGGAGAAGGTGCGGGAATTGTGATTTTGGAAGAGTTGGAACAAGCTTTAAACCGTGGTGCGAAAATCTATGCTGAAATTGTAGGTTATGGATCGACTGGTGATGCTTATCATATCACTGCTCCTGCACCGGGTGGTGAAGGTGGAGCAAGATCTATGGAAATGGCCATCCAAGATGGTGAATTAAAGCCAGAGGATATACAATACATCAATGCGCATGGGACAAGCACAGACTATAATGATAAATTTGAAACCATGGCCGTAAAGACCGTTTTTGGTGATCATGCTCATCAGTTAGCCATTAGCTCTACCAAATCGATGACAGGTCATCTCCTAGGAGCTGCAGGTGGGGTAGAAGCGATTTTCACTGTCATGGCGATTAAAGAAGGTATCCTTCCCCCAACAATCAATTATGAAACACCTGATCCAGAATGTGATTTAGACTATGTACCGAACGAATCACGTTCAGCCAACATCACGGCTGCTATTAGTAACTCCCTTGGTTTTGGTGGACATAATGCAACCTTAGCTTTTAAAAAATATGAATAAAAAAACACGGCCTTGTGGTCGTGTTTTTTTATTCACCCTTATTTTTTTGTTTAATAAAATGTAGTAAGTTTTATTCTGCATTACGATGTATTTTAAGGGGGGAATAGACATTGGGGTAATCGAAACAGATCAATGGGGCGACAAATATTTTGAACAACCATGGAGGATGGGCAAGTTAGCAAGGCCTGAAATTACAGATGAACACGATTTCTATCAATATTTATTAAGATTTGGTATGTATGAGCCATCAAAAAGAAGTTTACGCTTATTTAACCAGCTCAAACAAGAAAAGGTTTGGGAACGAGTAGAGGTTATTTATCAAAAATATAAGAAAAAATGGGGAGGTCCTTCTGTAAACATATATTTGTTTCCAATTAATCAAAATCATCACTTTTTTATGAGGCAACTTCGGGGACGTGCGGGTTTATCCTTTTCTGACGCTATTTTTCTTTTTATATCTGCAGGTTTAAGTGATGAACAATTGGAGGCATTGTTTGTTCATGAATATCATCACACAGCTAGAATGTCGACATATAAAAAGGAAACAAATGAGTATACTTTATTAGATTCCATTTTATTTGAGGGGCTAGCAGAAACGGCGGTATTAAATAGCTGCGGGAAAAAACATACTGCTTTTTGGACAGAGGCATTTTCAAAAGACAAATTAAAAGAAATGATGGAGAAATACTATATACCATCCTTTCAGATTAAAAGAAATGATTCTAAGCACGATCACTTATTATTCGGTGGTAGAAAGGGAATCCCCAATATGATGGGATATGCGATCGGTTACGAAATTGCAAGAGGGTATATTCGTAACAATAAGATCACTATGAAGGACACATTTTCCATTTCCTCTAATGAAATGCTAAAAAACAATTCCTTTATAACTTCGTAGAAAGGAATACCCCCCTTTTCAATTGCATATATATAAGTTGGGACAAGTTGGCAAATGGCATTAGCACACAATATCCTGATTACCATAAAAATACGGGAAGTGCCAATCAATGATATTTCGAGTTATCCTTTTTTTAACGGGGTTTTGTTTAGCTGTTTCCGGTGGAGTTAGTTTAATTGGCTATTTAAATTTGATCGTGATGGGAAATACTTGGATTGAGTATATAAGTTTTGTGGTAAGACGGCCAGAAAGTTATTTACTTCCTTTAGGGATTTCCTTGATAACCTATGCTCTATTCGATATAGATAGAAAAATGGATGATTCTATTCCAAAGGAATAAATTTACTCTCGCCTGCCTATACTGATTGACAAATAGTAATGAAGTGAGGGATTAAAATGCTATATCTTCATGATGTATGGGTGAATTGGTTCGAGGGGGAAGAGAACGGTTATAATGTTTGCCAATTTCATGAATGGAGGAGAGGGGAAGACGTGATCGAGCTTTTAGATCAGGTACCTTTATTACTAATAGATACCGCTCTCTTTCATTACATTGAAAATAATATGGCGGAACTTCCACAACAATTAATGAATGACGTTTACAAAAAAGCCTATTTAAGAAAAAATCATGAACGAGTACAATTAGAGAATTGTTTTGTCGTAACTGACGGGAAGGGGATCATGGCGGTTGATACACTTGGTTATAATATCCCTTTAAGAAAAAGCAGGCTTATTCCTCGTCAAGAACAACTCGTTTATGAAATGACAGCACAAACCAAAAAAGCACAGTATAAATGGAAGCAAAGTGAGAGGAAGAAGGAACATCATATTTTAGCACCAGATCCTAAATTAATGTATGGATTGACTAGAAAAGAACGCCAATTAAAGCATCTGCTGTTTATGGCCCTTGATCAGCTCTATGCCTCCAAAAACACCTCAGAAATAAGATATTGGTACACTGAGTGGGCCCCGCATCGGTATCATGACATTCAAACCATGCCGTTTGAGGAAGTTTGGGAATGTCTCTATGAAGAAACAAAGATTGGTTGGTCCAACAAACATCTTATGCTTTGCGAAAATATGATTAAGGGACAGCCTTTTTTTGAAAAGCTTTGGGAAATGGAATGTGACTCTAAAGTCAATTAAAAAGAAAATAAGGCGACTGTCTAAACTAGCTTAGCACATTTGACTAAGTTTATTTCATAGAACAGCGCCTTATTGTTTGTGAAAAACAAGTTATTTTCTTTTTCTTCCCAAGCCCATAGCATTTTCCATCTTTTTAACCATTTTATTTGCTTTTGCCGCAGCTTTTGCTGCACCTTCATCTAAAATATCATCCAATTCTTTTGACTCCACTAATTGATAAAAACGCTCTTGAATAGGAGTAATATAATTTAATACAACCTCAGCTAAATCAGTTTTAAAGTCTCCATATCCTTTTCCAACATACATTTCTTCAAGTTCTTTTATACTTTTATTTCCCAGGATAGAATAAATGGAGAGTAAATTCGATACTCCAGGTTTATTTTTCTGATCAAATTGAACGATTCCATCCGAATCTGTGACAGCACTTTTTATTTTCTTTTCGATTTGCTTAGGTTCATCTAGCATTGTAATGAAAGCACGTTGATTGGTATCTGATTTACTCATCTTTTTAGTAGGGTCCTGTAAAGACATCACCCTTGCACCTACTTTAGGAATCCGTACTTCCGGAATGGTGAATATGTCATTATAACGGTTATTAAATCTCTCGGCTAAATCTCTCGTTAACTCTAAATGTTGCTTTTGATCCTCGCCAACAGGGACTAAATCGGTGCCATATAATAAAATATCAGCTGCCATTAAAGGTGGATACGTTAATAGTCCAGCAGAGACAGCATCTTTACCTGCCGATTTATCTTTAAATTGAGTCATTCGTTCTAATTCACCAATATAAGCTATACATTGTAACATCCATGCTGCTTGGGAGTGAGCAGGTACCTCTGATTGAACAAATAAAGTGGCTTTTTGAGGATCTAAACCAGCAGCGATATATAAGGCAGCCAAAGATCGAATGTTTTTTCTTAATTTTAAACGATCTTGGGGAACTGTAATAGCATGTTGGTCTACTACACAAAAATAGCAATCATAATCATTTTGAAGCTCAATAAACTGTCTAATTGCGCCAATATAATTACCAAGGGTAATGACGCCACTCGGTTGAATACCCGAGAAAATTGTTTTCATCTAGAAATCCTCCTTAAGCAACTAGCCCCATTATATGAAGAGAATGGGTTTTCCATTTTACAAGCAATGTTTTACCTTAAACCAATTGAGGTATAAAGGAACCATATATGATCATTATTACCTCATTATACCTGCTCGTAGTGGCACAATCAAGCAAGGTATAAAGAACCAAACTGTTTACCAAGAAGGATGAAAATGGAAAAGATGTTTAATTAAGCTAAAAATATTGTTAGAATGAAAAAGACATAAATTAACAAGAAATAATAAAAATAGACATTTTTTTTAAAAGGGAGAGGTTAGTAGTGAATTGGAAGAAGGGCTCGATGGTTGCGGCAATTGCAGCTGCATTATTTTGTGTGGCTTTCATAAGAGTTTCCGCAGAAACAGAAATTTCAACGCAGCCTTTGAAGGTAAGGGAATTAGCCGTTGATCGTAAAGTACTCCCAGATGTGATGCCGAGATTTGTATATGATTCTGGGAGAAAGTTTGAATATCCAGATGCTGTGAGAGGTGTTTATCTTACTGGTCATTCAGCTGGAGGAGCCCGTTTTGATCAATTAGTTGATATGATTGATTCGACAGATCTGAATGCCATGGTGATTGATATAAAAGACGATTGGGGAGATATTACATATAAATTGCCAAAGGATTCCCCATACGCGGATATCTCACAAGATTACATAACAGATCCTCAAAAAATGATGGATACCTTGGAGAAAAAGCAGATTTATCCAATTGCTAGAATTGTTGTTTTTAAGGATTCCAAATTGTCGAAAGAAAAACCAGAGCTTTCTTTTAAAGAAGGGAGCAAGGTATGGACGAATGGGAGAGGGGAATCCTTTGTTAATCCATTTATGAAAGAGGTATGGGATTACAATGTTAATATTGCGATTGAAGCAGCAAAATTAGGGTTTCAAGAAATTCAATTTGATTATGTTCGTTTCCCCGAAGGCTTTGAAAATAGAGATGGATCGTTAACCTATAGTATGGGCGATTACGCTGATGCGGATGAAGATAATATTCAGAAAAGGGTCAAGGCGGTAACAGATTTTGTTGCCTATGCGAAAGAGAAACTAGCACCATATAATGTAAAAGTATCTGTGGATATATTTGGTTACACGGCTACACTGCCTGAAGCACCAGGAATTGGGCAAAACTTTCATAAGATATCTGAAAATGTTGATGTGATTTCGTCCATGATTTATCCAAGCCATTGGACTTCTTATTTTGGGATTGCAAAACCTGATTTAGAACCATATAAGCTTGTTAAAGAATATGCAAAAGTAGAAAACGCCAAACTTGGAGAATTGGAAAATGCCCCCATATCACGTCCCTGGCTCCAAGATTTTACAGCTTCTTATTTAGGTTCTGGAAATTATCAAGTATATGGTAAAAAGCAAGTGGAAGACCAAATCAGAGCCCTTTATGATGAAGGAATCAATGAATTCTTATTATGGAATGCCGGGAATACTTATACAGAAAATGTTGATTATAAGGTTGGAAAGAAGTAGGGCCTATCTTACAGAGGCTGGGACATAACTAAAATGCTAAGTTTCAAAGATGAACAATGCATTGCCTTAGCGGAGGAAATATACGTAGACTCCAGCGGGAGGAGGCATCGGCGAGATCACGGAGTGCTAACCTCAGGATCAAAGGCTAAGTATGCGCCGTCCTGGCGCAACGCCTTCGTGACCTACATCCTGGAGGCCTGAGGAAGCTCACTAGCCGACCGCGGAAAGCGAAGTATATTTCCGGAGCGGGGTATATGCATTATAGTAGTTCGGTTTTTTCTTTGGTGAAAACACTTTTGTCCCGGCCTCAATTCGTTTTTAATCATAAGTGGAAAAATTTTTATTATCCAAGTATGAAGCAGTTGATTTCGGGGATAGTAAAAAAAAGGAAATTCTTGTTTAAAATAAATCTATAATGGGTAATGAATGAATATAGGGACAAATTGTAACAGCAATGTGTTTTTTGTGTAACAGATAGGAAAATACTCAAAAGAACCTATTCATTATGCTAAGTTTGGTGTATAATACATATGTAAGGTTCTTTTATTTATCAATAAAACAATGTAAGTCTGTTACTTACATATGACTGTTTTACATTATATAGTCATTCATTCAATAGATGAAGCAAGAATTCAAATTCTAATCGGGAGTGTGGTTCTATTATGGTAACGTTGTACACTTCACCTAGCTGCACATCATGCAGAAAAGCAAGAAATTGGCTTGAGCAACAAAATATTTCTTATAAAGAGAGAAACATTTTTTCAGATCCTCTTACGTTAGACGAAATTAAGGAAATCTTGCGTATGACAGAGGATGGGACCGATGAGATTATTTCGACAAGATCTAAGATTTTCCAAAAATTAAATGTTGATTTAGAATCATTGCCCCTACAACAATTATTTGAATTAATTCAAAAAAATCCGGGTCTTTTAAGACGTCCCATTATCTTAGATGAGAAACGGCTTCAGGTTGGATACAACGAAGATGAAATTAGACGCTTCCTTCCTAGAAAGGTTCGGACTTATCAGCTTCGTGAAGCGCAAAAAATGGTTAATTAATCTTATTTGAAAAGGCTAAACCTATTATGTCGTGCATCGACTAATGGGCTGGCCTTTTTTCATCCTTATAAACAAACAAATTCATCTAGTGAGAACTCAAGAAACTTGGCCATAGGCAAAAGAAAATTTTGAAAATGACCTTGATTTTCTCTTCTATGTTAGATAAAATAAGCAAAACATGGGGTAAACTATAGGCATTTGAGGATTTTAAACTTTAAGGTAGCTTTTGTTTCCATTTATCCGCTACTTATCATAAAATAGAAGTACAAGGAGAACAATATACACTCATTCTTTCTGAGGATAAGAATCTCCGATACGGGATCGTGATCCCTTCACCAACTATTATAGAAGGGAGTGTTGATTTTGGAGATTGAACGCATTAATGAAAACACAGTCAAGCTATATATTTCTTATATAGATATAGAGGAACGTGGTTTTGACCGTGAAGAAATCTGGTATGATCGTGAACGAAGTGAAGAATTATTTTGGGAAATGATGGAAGAAATCCACGAAGAAGATGAATTCCTTAATGAAGGACCACTTTGGATCCAGATACAAGCTCTTGATAAGGGACTCGAAGTGATCGTCACAAAGGCGCAACTGTCTAAAGATGGACAGAAATTAGAACTTCCGATTCCTGATGAGAAACATGGTGAGATACCGATTGATCATGCGATTGAAGATTTGCTGGATCAGAATTTTCAAGTGAATCATTATGGAAAATCAAAACACAAATTTGAATACGTCTTTGAATTCAGAGATTTTGAAGATCTCCTATCCCTTTCAAAAAATAAGAACTTAGATGAACAAATTAAAACACAATTGTTTTCGTGGAATAACGTTTATTATTTACATGTTCAATTTCCCGAAGAACTATTTGATGAAGATGATATAAACAATTCACTAAGTATTCTTCTTGAATATGGGCGGGAAAGTAACATAACGATTCATCGTTTGGTGGAATATGGTAAAAACATTATTGAGAAAAATGTATGGTCTACTCTAAACCAATATTTTGAATAAATCAGCCGGTTCCTAAAAAGAATCGGTTTTTTTCTGTTGTTTTAAAAGGATTTTATCAGTTTGTGGCGAATAGTGTAAGATAAAGGAGTGAAAAAATTGTTAACGGCATTAAATGACAAAGGAAAAATTGTATCATTGATCAATGTTCCAAAGGACTTTGTGAAACAAAATCTTTCCTCACACTATTATTGTCCTGTTTGTGAAGGACCCTTAATCCTAAAGGCTGGGAAAATCCGCATCCCTCATTTCGCCCATAAGCGCTTTGCAAAATGCGCCTTCCTCACGACTGAACCTGAAAGTCCCCGACATTTACTAGGCAAAAAACATTTATATCAACATTATAAAAGAAAGGGATTTGACGTTTATTTAGAATATTACCTCCCTGAAATCCAACAAAGACCTGATCTGTTTGTAAAGAAAGGTGACCTCACTTATGCTATTGAATTTCAATGTTCTCCCTTACCTAGGCAACGTTTAGAAGAAAGAAACGCAGGTTATCAGAAACTCGATATACTGCCTATATGGATCCTCGGAACGACTCCTTACAAAAAAAGAAAAAATAAAATCTTTGAATTAACAGATTTCCAATTTTCCCTAAGCAAACATAACCCCCATTCTGGATTAACCCTTTTGAGTTATTTACCTGAGAAAAAGGCATTTTTACAGCTTTCAAAAATGATCTCCTTAACATCCACGAAGTTACTAGGAGTGTTACAAGAGGTATCCCTTCTTAACAATAAAAAGCCATCCCTTAATATGAATGATAACGCCTATGACAGGCAAATTTGGTTGAATGAAAAAAGAACGTGGTTACAACATAAAGTCTATTATGGGAATCTTCAAGAGGATCCATTTTTAAAAGAGGTTTACACAAGTGGGCATAATCCATTCCTTTTGCCGGAAATTTGTGGGATCCCTGTACCTCATGCGCACTTCATCTATGAACCGCCGATTGTTTGGCAATTTTATTTATATCTTGATTGTTTACACGGATTACCAGTTGGACAAAAGCTCTCATTGAAATGGGTAAATCAAAAAATATTTACACGTATAAAGAATGGTTCCATTACGATTCGCGAATTTCCGTTAGACCTTCATAACTTATATAGTTGGAAAATGACCATCTCAGAATATTTTTCTATGCTTACTACCATAGAATATTTATCGAAAATAGGAGAAGACTTATTTGTGATTGAAAAAAAAGTGGAGATCCCCAAAAATGCAGAAGAAGCAATTATGAAGGAAAATGCCGTATTTCAAAAAGATATATTGCATAACCTCTATTCAACCAATCATTAAAGTTGCAGGGATTTATATTGTATAGGTAGAATAGATAGTATTGTAGGATTTTTCGCATATCGAGGATTTTGTGAATTTAGAGGAGGATGGTTATGACAAAAGAAACAACGATTAAATCATTGCCACAACGGTCAGAAGTAGCAGAGGAGATGACTTGGCGCTTAGAGGATATTTTCCCAACTGATGAAGCCTGGGAAAAAGAATACGAAGAGGTCAAGGAGCTTGTGAAACAGGCAAGACAATATAAGGGGACCATCGCAGAAAGTGCAGACAAACTAAATCAGGTTCTGCAATTTCAATCTCAGTTATCTGAACGATTAGGGAAATTATATACATATGCCCATATGCGCTACGATCAAGATACAGGAAATTCTCATTACCAAGGATTAAATTCACGAGCTGAAAGTTTATATTCAATTTTTGCAAGTGAATTTTCCTATGTTGTTCCAGAAATTTTAGCGATGGACGAAAGCAAAATAGCCCAATTTGTTGAAGAAAATAGTGAGTTACAAGTGTACCGTCATGCTTTAGAGGAAATTAATTTGCAACGTGGCCACGTCTTATCGGCGGAACAAGAAGCGATGCTTGCCCAAGCTTCTGAAGCTTTAGGCTCTGCAAGTACAACATTCGGAATGCTGAATAATGCAGATTTAGAATTTCCTGTTATTAAAGATGAAAATGGGGAAGATGTCCAGATTTCCCATGGAAACTATATTCGTTTTCTTGAAAGTCAGGATCGGAAAGTAAGAGAAACAGCTTTTAAAAAGGTATATGAAACGTATGGTCAGTTTAAAAATACATTTGCAAGTACATTAAACGGAACAGTCAAAAAAGACAATTTCTTTGCTAAGGTCCGTGATTACCGTTCTGCCCGCGAAGCAGCACTTGCGGCAAATAATATTCCTGAGAGTGTTTATGATAATCTAGTGAATACCATTAATAAAAACTTGCATTTACTCCATCGTTATGTAAAGTTACGTAAGAAAATTATGAAGGTCGACCAGCTTCATATGTATGATTTGTATACTCCACTTGTCAAAGAAGTCAAGATGGAAGTGAAATATGAAGAAGCAAAGGATATCGTTGTAGAAGCACTTGCGCCATTAGGTAGCGAGTATACAAACATATTAAAAGAAGGTTTTGAAAATAGATGGGTAGATGTGATGGAGAATAAAGGAAAACGGAGTGGAGCCTATTCATCAGGGGCCTATGGAACAAATCCATATATTCTCATGAATTGGCAGGACAATGTGAATAATCTTTTCACACTTGCTCATGAATTTGGTCACAGTGTCCATAGTTATTACACACGTAAAAACCAACCATATCCATATGGAAATTATTCTATTTTTGTGGCGGAAGTTGCTTCCACGACAAACGAGTCCATTCTTAATGAGTATATGATTAAGAATGCAAAGAATAAACATGAACAATTATATCTATTAAATCATTATCTTGAAGGTTTCCGTGGGACTGTTTTCAGGCAAACGATGTTCGCAGAATTTGAGCATCTTATCCATCAAAAGGATCAGAATGGAGAAGCGTTAACAGCGGATTTATTAACGAAGGAATATTACGAACTAAATAAGAAATATTTTGGAGAAGAGGATATTCATATTGATGATGAAATTGGCCTAGAGTGGTCAAGAATCCCTCATTTTTATTATAATTATTACGTGTATCAATATGCAACAGGATTTAGCGCGGCCGCAGCATTGTCGAAACAAATTTTAGAAGAAGGAGATCCAGCTGTTGAACGTTATCTAGCGTTTTTGAAGGCAGGAAGCTCCGACTATCCTATTGAAGTATTGAAAAAAGCAGGCGTAGATATGACTTCTGCACAACCAATTGAAGCTGCTTGTCAAATTTTTGAGGAAAAATTAAACGAAATGGAAGCCCTGCTTTCTGAATAACAATATGAGAAAAGAGCGAATTTTCCCATCATCGTGATGGGAAGTTCGCTCTTTTAAAATGTTGGTTTATCCAATTTAGTGAAATCCTCGAAATCTATTTTTTCCGTTCATAAGCGAGACCAATAGGAATAACCCAATAAAAAGGAGTGGAGACGTGATATAAATCGAAATTAAGCGCATTAAAGCCAAAATATGAAGAAAGAAACATGCAATTATAAAAACACTAATAAGAAGGAGACTTACCTTTCGCATCATTTGGACTCCTTTCATAGTTGTACCTCTACTACCTTCCTATATATATGTATACAACCTTTTTTTCATGATAAAAAAGCATCCACCTAAAAAATGTTGGGGATGCTTTTTTAACAGTTTTATCCAGCGCTTGTGTTTTTGTTTCTAGGTCTAGCTCCAGCGCCTAGCGGCTAGCAAATTTACGTCTTCTTCCTACGATAAGTCAACATCGGTTCGTCCTTTGTCCTCACCGTGTTTAGGCCAACAGGACGTTGGTCAAAACAGCGTTGCGCCAGGACGGCGCGCTTTTAGCTGTTTATCTTTCAAATTTGTACGCCGCTAAACAGGCTCTTGCGCTTTTCTTACTATAAATTATTATATTTGTATCGCCAATAGGACCCATGGAGTGAGGCGATTTTTTGTACTTTTTGTTGGATCTGTAATTTTTTCATCTGTCTTTCTACCTTTTGAGGGGACACATCAAAAATTAAGGCTAAATCTTGTGTTGCATTTACTGGGTTTAGTGAGAGAAAAACTTCCAATGGAGGTTTCTCTGCAGGTTTTGGATATCCCTGAAGCATCTCCGTTAATATTTGTACATAAATGTCATAAGAGTATAAGCCAGTAATTTTAATGCCCTCATCTTCGATTTTTTCATTGAAGAAAACCATAGATGGCATTTCATCTACTTCCATTTCAGATGAAATCTTCAAATCACATTGAAAAGCTTTGGCAGCTGTTTCTGAATAAACATCCTGTAGGAATTCGTTAAGATCAAGGCCAACAGATTGCGCGCACTGTTGAATCACATTGATATCCGAAATATCTTTATCCTCGATAAATAATAGTTCTTGAAGCTTTTGGATAAAACGGACTCCTGCCTTTTTTCCTTGTAATTCCGCCGCTTTAATACTTATAGCGGCAAGATGTGGTGTTTGTTGTAAAGATCTGTTTTTCAATCTTTTGAATTTCCCCTGCTCTCGCTTCCATTTGTTCTGACAAGGGAAAACTCGATCTTTAATTTGATTTAAGGAAGAAAGTTTGCCTGACAAAACATATTTAAGAGAGAAATACTCACCGTATTCTATTTGTAATTTCTTTAAGATTGGAGAAAGTGACCAGCATTCCGAGCAAAAAGGATCAACAAAAAAATATATTTCCATCGGTCTTTTATTTAAAAGATGCTTAATATGTCGTGTTTTCAAAGTAATTCACCTTGCATAACATCAGATGAATGAGTATTCACCATGTTTTTTGCTGTCATGGCTAGACGGGTATAGAAAAGCGCTCGGAGGCCTGGTTCAATATCCACTTCATCCATTGCTTCACTCATGCATGCTAACCACGCCTTTGCACGACTAGGTGTAATTTCATGGGGTAAATGGCGTGCACGTAACATCGGATGACCATGTTCTTCAGTGTATAGCTTGGGGCCACCCAAAAATTGTGTTAAAAATTGCTTTTGTTTTCTGGCAACTTCTGTTAAGTCATCAGGAAAAATAGGGGTAAGTTCGGGATGTGTGCCGACACGTAGATAAAATTGTTCTACAAGCTTATGAAGCTTTTTTTCCCCAATAGCATCATACGGTGTCATCTTCATCTCAACCATATGATTCGCTCCTTTGTTTAAAATGGTACATTTATTTTAGCAATGACCTTATCAGAACTCAAATAAATTGAACTATGGTAAGAAAAGCGCTGGAGCTGGACAACAGAAAAGCACAAGCGCCTGTTTAATTCTCTTCACAACAAAAAGTCTCATTTCCAACTTGCTTATTAGTAAGTAAATTGGAAATGAGATTGATTTAACTATAATACGTATTCGTTATTTTTCTAACGTAGTTCTGTGTTTCTGTAAATGGAGGAATTCCCCCATATTTATCTACATTACCGGGACCAGCATTGTAAGCGGCAAGTGCTAGGGAGAGATCTCCGTTATATTTATCTAGCATTTGTCGTAAATATTTGCTTCCAGCCATCACATTTTCCAGAGGATCTTTTATATTTTGTACACCTAACCCTCTTGCGGTCGCAGGCATAAGCTGCATAAGTCCAGTTGCGCCAGCGGAACTTACCGCACCAGTATTGTAATTGGACTCATGTTTAATGACAGAATGGATTAATTTAATAGGTAACTTGAATGTATCAGCTGCTTGTTGGATAATCCCATCTATATTAGTTTCTATTTTTGAATTGTTTTTCGTGTGACTGACTTTAGGTACAACTGATTTTGTCATTGTACTGGGAAGAAAATTTACTCCAAGTTGGCTCATAGCCCCTAGTGTATTTAAAGATTCAGTAGTTTCTAGATTTCCCTTTGCTGTATTTAAAAGAGTTTGCTCAAGGATCTTCGAAAAATTTGAACCTGATTTTGGGATAGATGACTCAGTATTTGAACGCGTCATCCCTTGTAATAATTGAAGTTCAATTAAGGATTTCATTTCTCCTAATGTATTCATGTTAATCATTCCTTATCGGATTGTTTCATAATCTCTAATTTTGCGCGATATAATCTCCCAACTTTAGTATCGGTTGATTGAGGCTTAATGTTAAGCCGGGTGAGCAAATTTGTAAAAATCGTTTTTCCTAATTCCCAATCTGTGACCTCATATTCAAGCTCATAATCTTCCTTATCTAAATAATGACTATGATCGAAAACCAGCAGCCCGCCTTTATACTCGTGTTCTGCACGATGGGTCGTTAAGCTCCCGAAATACGCCAAATTTTGAACGGGGATTCCTAATTTGATCAATGCTTCCTTTATCTCTCCAGCAGGCAATATGGCATCATGGAATAATAAATCGGCCTCTTTTTGATCAATGATTTGATTGGTTTCGATGACACCATCTCTCGTTTTCTTTTTTAATGTTAGCTCATAATAGTCTGAGAGTTCTCTAATACGCAAAGCAGCAGCTTTTTCTTTTAATAAAAAGGAATGGGTATCAAAATAATGATTTTTCTGAGTGAAAAAATCGCGATCGTTAATGTGAAAAGTATGTAAAAGAAGATTAAATTCTTCCTTTGTGACAAGATTTTTAAATTCCTTTTCAATTTCTTCTGACATGGATAACTTCCTTTCGTGAGTCTGCCAAACCTACCCTACTTCCTATTATTATTTATTTATGAAGAGGTTTCAATATAATAAACTTTATATTTTTTCTGCCCTAGACTCTATGCCCAGGATAAAAATTATTATGTAAAACTTGTTTATGCTAAAATAAAGATGGCTTCTTAATTCCGTCTTTCTAACATAGGATGATGGAGGTTGTGACAGGAAGGTGTATTTGTTTTCATTTAAGAGGATGTGAACACGCATTTTAAGAGGTGGTAACATGATTAATCAGTGGGAACTTTTTCTAGCTCCTTATAAACAAGCAGTAGATGAGTTGAAAATTAAATTAAAAGGGATGCGTGCCCAATTTGAACGACAACAGGATCATTCTCCTATTGAATTTGTAACAGGTAGGGTGAAGCCGATTGCGAGTATCCTGGACAAGGCACAGCAGAAAAATATCCCGTTGGATAAATTAGCGGAGGAAATGCAAGATATCGCCGGCTTAAGAATGATGTGCCAATTTGTTGATGATATACAGCAAGTCGTGGAATTGTTAAGGAAACGAAATGATTTCAAGGTTATAGAGGAAAGAAACTATATCTCTCATAAAAAGCCAAGCGGTTATCGGTCCTACCATGTTGTGATTGAATATCCTGTGCAAACGATCCAAGGGGAGCGAAAGATTTTAGCTGAAATCCAAATTCGAACATTAGCCATGAATTTTTGGGCGACGATTGAACATTCTCTAAATTATAAATATAAAGGTGAATTTCCGGAAGAAATCAATATGAGGTTGCAACGTGCAGCTGAGGCAGCTTTTCGTCTTGATGAGGAAATGTCGCAAATTAAGGAAGAAATTCAGGAAGCACAGGTTTATTTTACAAAAAATAAGGAAGCTGCAAAGAAGATGAAGAAAAATAATGATTAAACTAGGAGGGTGAGAGGATTGAAATTTGCCATTACATCAAAAGGGAATCCTGCTTCTAATGCTTTAACACAGAAGGTGAGGACGTATTTGCAGGATTTTGAAATGGTATATGACGAAAGCAATCCAGATATTGTTATTTCCATTGGTGGGGATGGTACTTTATTATATGCATTTCATCGCTACAGTTCTAGATTAGATAAAACAGCCTTTGTTGGTGTACATACTGGACATTTAGGTTTCTATGCGGATTGGGTTCCGAGCGAAATTGAGAAATTAGTTATTGCGATCGCAAAAACCCCTTATCAAGTAGTGGAATACCCATTGTTAGAGGTCACAATCCGTTACCGTAATGGCGGGAAAGAAATGCGTTATCTTGCCTTAAATGAATCCACAGTGAAAGGACTAGTTGGAACTTTAGTAATGGATGTGGAAATTCGAGGGGATCATTTTGAGCGTTTTCGTGGGGATGGTCTATGTGTGTCTACGCCATCAGGAAGCACAGCCTATAATAAGGCTTTGGGAGGGGCAATTATTCATCCATCTTTACCTTCTATTCAATTGGCTGAGATGGCCTCAATTAATAATAGAGTATTTAGAACGGTCGGATCCCCGCTCATTTTACCCGAACATCATACTCTCGTATTAAAACCTGTTAATTCTTTTGATTTCCATGTTACTCTAGATCATTTAACCGTGATGCATCGAGATGTGAAATCAATCCAATTTAAGGTAGCAAAAGAAAAGGTTCGTTTTGCAAGATTTCGCCCATTTCCTTTCTGGAAAAGAGTCCACGATTCATTTATTTCGGACGGTCGATAAAAAATATGAAGCAACATGAATTAAACTGGGAAATCACACGGGAACATAAGAATAAAGAGATAAAAGTATTTTTACAAGAGCAAGGGATTTCTAGAAGAGCTTTATCGGCTATTAAATTTACAGGTGGCCATATACGTGTAAATGGAGTGGAGCAAAATGTCCGTTATCGTTTACAGGAATGTGATTTTTTAGAGCTCCTATTTCCTCCAGAACAAGAAAATGAGCGATTAGTCAAAGAACCTATCCCTTTATGGATTATGTATGAGGATGAGGATCTTCTAGTTGTTAATAAACCTGCTGGAATGAATACCATCCCATCAAGGCAGCAGCCGACAGGAAGTTTGGCCAATGCATTAGCCTATTATTATAAACAAATTAGGCTAGCTTCCGCAGTACATATCGTTACGCGATTGGATCGCGATACATCAGGCTTAGTACTGATTGCAAAACATCGCCATGCTCATCATTTATTAAGTCAGATGCAAAAACAAGGAGAAATCCAGCGATTTTACGAAGCTTTTGTGGATGGTGTATTTCAACAACCCGTTGGGATGATTAATGAGCCAATTGGTCGTAAATCAGACAGTATTATTGAGCGAGAAGTAAGAAGGGATGGGCAGCCGGCTGTGACGCGATATAAGGTCATTCAATCAACCTCAACCTTTACGCATGTGCAGTTAAAGCTTGAAACAGGGAGGACTCATCAAATTAGGGTGCATTTGTCTTATATAGGCCATCCTTTGCTTGGAGATGACTTATATGGTGGGAAACGGAATTTAATCGAGCGACAAGCACTCCATTGTCGACAAATTCAATTCACTCATCCCATTAGCCAAGAATGTCTGTCTTTTCAAGTTGATTTACCAGTGGACATGCAAATCATCTTAAATAGTGAGATACCATAAAAAGGCCACGTTCCTCATAGGAAAGGCCTTTTTGTCAAAGACTAATTTAATGGAAAGTTGTAAATTTTTCTTTAACATATGGCAAAGTAGAAGGGACTGATACAATTTCCATTTCGGGATATCGCAAAGCCGTTAAACTCCCCCCAAAAACTGCTCCAGTATCAATATTCAAAGTTTTTCCGATTTGACGTGGTTGTTTCACGGGCGTATGTCCGTAAACAATAAGCGCCCTACCATTATATTGTTTGGCCCAATCTCGTCTTACGGGCCTGCCATCTGGTAGTGTCTCTCCGGTTACATCCCCATATAGAACGAATGACTTCACGCTTTTATTTTGTTTCCCGATATAATCTGCTCTTATTCCAGCATGGGCCATAATTAATTGCCCATGATCTAGTACATGATAAAGGGGAGAGTGTTCATAAAGTTCCATGAACATTGATTTTATATGGTTAAATTTCTTCGCTGAAAGCTGATCAAGTTCAGCAACTGTTGTTTCTAAACCATGTTTAATCTGTACATTTCTACCAAGAAAATAACGATATAACTTATTGCAATGGTTGCCAGGTACATAATAAGCACCATGGTATTTCCAAAGTTCCCATGTTTGTTCAATCATTTCGATTGAATTAGGACCTCGATCTGTAATATCCCCAATGAAGCCTAATATCCGATTTTGAGGATGTATAGGCAAGTTGGTTTCCCAGGAATAACCCAGTTTGAGGGTAAGCTCTTTAAACTCTTGAAAACAACCATGAATATCGCCAATGATATCTATTTTCATTTTATTCACTCTCATTTCATCTAAGGTGCCTCCGTATTGCTTGGATAGACAGTTTTTAACGACCACGAATTTGACTCTACAAAGCAACTGAATATTTAGTGTAACTATTTTTTCGTCAATCGCTAATTTATTTTCTATTCATTATTTTAACATACCCAATCTCTATTCTATTTTGCATCATACCAAGGTTTAAGTTAACGGTATTGATCATCTGAAAAATAAATATAGAAAAAAAGACAATTATTGACGACAAATTGATCAAGATTTGTTAGGATAATGGGGACCAATTTGGAAGGAGAGGGTCGTCATGGAAATAAACGATACACAAGAAAACATAAATGAAGAATTACTGATCCAAACGGCAAATGAAGGCAATCTTGAATCCTTTCGGCAAGAATTTCTAAATCTTCACTCATATGATCAGGCCCAATTCTTTTTCAAAATTGATAAAGAGACTAGATTAAAGATGTATTACTACTTATCTCCGAAAGAAGTAGCGGATTTTTTTGAGATGCTTGAAATAGATGACAATGATTATAAAGAAATTTTGGCAGAGATGGAGCCGAAATATGCGGCAGAAATGCTTGCTAATATGTATGCTGATAATGCTGTTGATGTATTAAATAAATTAGGGAAAGATCAGACGGCTAGTTACCTTACCATTATGGATAAGGATGCTGCCCAAGAAATTAAAGGTTTGCTTCATTATAAGGAATATACGGCCGGAAGTATTATGACTACCGAGTATGTGGCTATTTCACAGAATCAAACGGTACGATCAGCGATGTATATTTTAAAGAAGCAGGCTCCTACAGCAGAAACCATTTATTATGTTTATGTCATTGATGAGGATTTACGTTTAGTGGGTGTTTTGTCCTTACGTGATTTAATTATTACGGATGATGACACGATGATTTCAGAAATGATGTCTGATCGGGTAGTTTCTATCTCAGTAGGGGATGACCAAGAAGAGGCTGCCAGACAAATGCGGGATTATGATTTATTAGCTTTGCCAGTTGTTGATTTTCAAAACCATCTTTTAGGGATCATCACGGTCGACGATATCATTGATGTTATTGATGAAGAGGCATCTGATGATTATTCTAAGCTTGCTGGTATTTCTGATATCGACAAAATGGATAAAAGTCCATTTACAGCCGCAAAAAAACGATTGCCCTGGCTCATTATCCTTCTCTTTTTAGGGATGTTTACTGCAAGCTTAATTGGTCGCTTTGAAGATACCTTAAGTAAAGTCCCTATTGTCGCTGTATTTATCCCACTTATTGCTGGGATGGCGGGAAATGCCGGGACACAATCCTTGGCAGTAGCCGTTCGTGGGATCGCCACAGGAGAGATGGAGGATTCGGGAAAATTTAAAATTATCTTGAAAGAGGCTGGAACAGGGATTTTAACTGGGGCTATTTGCGGAGTAGTGGTTTCTCTCGTAATTTTTGTATGGAAGCATGATCTTATATTAGGTTTATTAGTTGGTTTTGCCATTCTCGCTTCCCTTTTGGTTGCGACGATCGGTGGCTCGCTTGTTCCGCTGATCATGCATAAATTAAAAATTGACCCTGCGGTTGCCTCAGGTCCATTTATTACAACTATGAATGATATTACATCCATATTGATTTATTTTGGATTAGCTACAATGTTTATGAGCTATCTTATACATTAGAAAAGATGATTACCTCTTAATTTGTGATTTAAGATGGGAGAATTTTATTATGGACGAATCATTACTTTCACTCGTTATTGTATTAATTTTTGCTTTTTTGACGCCGCTTGTCCTTGATCGCTTTCGAATTTCATTTATGCCTGTTGTCATTGCAGAAATTATTATGGGCTTAATCATTGGAAAAAGCGGCTTTGACTTAATTCGTGGCGGCTCATGGTTAGATATTCTTTCCACACTTGGATTTATTTTTCTCATGTTTTTAAGCGGATTGGAAATAGATTTTTCTGCATTTAAAATGTCTAATAAGAAAATTAAAATGTCTAATGGAAAAACAGAACCGAATCGCCTCACCGTTTCCATTGTTATATTTTTGGGGATTTTCGTTCTATCGATTGGTTTATCTTATTTATTCGTCTGGATGGGACTCATTGATAATGTGTTCTTAATGACCTTAATTATTTCTACCATTTCTTTAGGGGTGGTGGTTCCGACTCTAAAGGAAGCAAATATCATGAAAACAGGCATTGGCCAAATTATTCTTTTAATTGCGGTTATTGCTGATCTTGTGACGATGATTTTATTAGCCGTATTTGTTTCCTTATCTGGTGATAATCAAGGAAACATGTGGTTGTTACTGATCTTATTTGTGGCAGGAGTTATTCTTTATTTTGTTGGCAGACGTTTTAAAAACCGTTCCTTTATCGAAAGGTTGTCAACTGGGACTGTACAAATTGGAACTCGTGCGATTTTTACATTAATTATTGTATTAGTTGCTTTATCCGAATCATTAGGTGCGGAAAATATATTAGGTGCCTTTTTAGCCGGTACGCTCGTCTCATTGTTAAACCCTAAACCAGAAATGGTTCGACAACTTGATTCCTTTGGTTATGGATTTTTAATTCCTATTTTCTTTGTCATGGTAGGGGTTGATCTTGATTTATGGTCATTACTTAGTAATAAGGAATTATTATTGTTGATTCCATTACTATTAATTGGACTACTTGTTTCAAAGATTTTCCCGGTGTTTATTTTAAGAAAATGGTATGATACAAAAACTGTATTGGCTGCTTCCTTTTTGCTTACTTCAACGTTATCTTTGGTGATTGCCGCAGCTAAAATTGCTGAGCGCATGGAGGTCATTACCGCTGAAATGAGTGGCACGTTTATTCTAGTTGCTGTCATTAGCTGTATTGTGACACCTATTTTCTTTAAAAAGTGGTTTCCAAAGGAAAATGGTCTTGAACCAAAACAAAAAGTTACGTTTATTGGAGCCAATCAAATTACTCTACCTGTCTCTAAAGAGTTGGATAAAGAATTATTTGAGACTACGGTATTCCACAAAAAGATGGAGAAACCTGATTCCCATATTTCCGATACTGTCTTTAATATTACAGAGCTTCCAGACTATAGTGAATCAGAATTGGAGAATGCAGGTGTTTTTGATGCCGATATTTTGTTTATATCTACAGGTGATGAAGAATTAAATTCGACACTAGCTGTTCATGCAAAAGAACTTGGTATTGAAAGAGTCATTGCTCGAACTGAAAGTCCAGATCTAGCTCGACTTTTAAAAGAACATGATGTTGAGGTATTTTCCACCTTGCTATCATCAAAGGCTTTCGTTACGGCAGTCATTGAATCACCTACTATTGCGGATATCTTTACAAATCAAGAAACGGCTCTTTATGAGATCGAAATGCGCAATCCAAACTATCATAATATGAAACTGCGTGAATTTCCGTTTGTTGGTGATATCATTGTCGTTAGGATTTTCCGGGATAATGAATCACTAGTCCCACATGGTGACACAAGATTAAAAACAGAGGACCGACTTGTTGTCACCGGAACGAAAGAATTCGTAGATGACCTAATGCGTGAATTACAGTTTTAAAAAGAAAAGCGGAAGCGCCTGTTCAGCGATGTGGATAATATTTTTTCTTTGTGCTTCTTAAAAGTAGTCGTGTATGATATAGTTATTACTAGGTACTAATATCACGTATTATTTTTGATTCGTTCTATTAGTAAATATAGGTCCGAAAAGTGATTATTGGAGGGATTAAATTTGAATCTATCTGTTCAAGGAAAAACTTTTGTCATAATGGGTGTGGCAAATAAACGTAGTATCGCATGGGGCATCGCCCGTTCACTTCACGATGCTGGAGCGAAATTAGTGTTCACATACGCAGGGGAGAGATTGGAGAAAAATGTTCGTGATTTAGCGGACTCTTTGGAGGGAAATGAATCGCTTGTTCTTCCTTGTGATATTACAAATGATGAGGAAATTCACCAATGCTTCAGTAAAATCAAAGAAGTGGTGGGACCTATTCATGGAATTGCCCATGCCATTGCTTTTGCTAATAAAGAAGAACTTGATGGTGACTATTTAAATGTAACGAGAGATGGATTTCTTTTAGCTCATAATATTAGTTCTTATTCCTTAACCGCAGTGGCGAAAGTGATTCAAGAACTAGATATGATGCCAGAAGGCGGAAGCATGGTCACGATGACATATTTAGGTGGGGAACGGGTTGTACCTAATTATAACGTGATGGGAGTAGCAAAAGCTTCACTAGATGCAAGCGTCCGCTATTTAGCGAAAGATCTTGGTCAATATGGAATTCGTGTCAATTCCATTTCAGCTGGGCCAATCCGAACACTTTCTGCAAAGGGAATTAGTGATTTTAACAGTGTGTTAAAAGATATTGAGGAAAAAGCACCACTGAAAAGAACGACTACTCCTGAAGAGGTGGGAGATACAGCTTTATTCCTATTTAGTGATCTTTCCCGCGGTATTACTGGGGAAAATATTCATGTTGATTCGGGCTTTCATATTGTCGCATTGTAAAGTGAAACTTTAATGCGGGATCAAGTTCTTTTTAAACTGTCACCTTTAGCGTGGCAGTTTTTTTTATAGTTTAGTTCACCTTGAACATTTATTTGCATACATATAAAACGAAGTATGAAATACGGAGGTGTACCTTAATGGAAGAGAAACAGAAAGGGAAGAGCCCTTTGCTATATATTGACCAGCCAAATTTTGTAAAACCAGATTTTTCAATGCAACATTCTTATTCTTCTCATTCAAATACAATCAATAAAACTGAAAATAAACCCCCAACACCAAAAAAGCCAAAGAATAGCGTTCCTTTTCAAGTGCAAACAAATTCCGAGGAACACGAATCCTTTACAGAAAAAATTGAGCATCAACCTGAAAAGCCGATGTCAGCAGCAGATTATTTTCGAAAACAGGCTAACTCCGGAAAAAAATCCTGGAACCTTACACCTGTTAAAGCTTTTAAAGAAATGTCAATATCTGAAAAGCTGCAATACTTATCACAAGTTCCTCGGGCTCAGCCTCCATTTCCATGTGAATTTATAAAGGAAGATGAAAGAATTCGCGGCATATTGGAAAGTAAAGAAGGGGATACCATTCGTGTGAAAACATTTAATGGGGAAGTTAGGACAATCGCTATTGAAGAACTGCAAGCGATACGGATTATTTTTTAGTTAAGGGGAGGGTGTGAACCCTCCGCTTTCAAAATTAATCACAAAGTTGTAAATCAACATCTGCAATACATTGAACTGCACAGAAGCAGTGTAGATCAACGGTTATGCAACTGCTGCTTTTCCCCCATCTGCGTACTGCACAAAGGGCTTCATAATTAATGTCCCCGTGGTGAGTTATTTTTACTGGTTCCCCATCTTTATTTAAAGGAACTAATACACGCAATGTGGCACAGCAGTTGTCAAAGATATCTTCAACTCTGAAATAAACCGATATACAGTTGCCTCCACGGCCTTTAAATAGTGCTTTGAATAATTCCCCATTTTTATTTGTAAGGGTGAATACTCTTGTATCTACATTGTTGCGGGAAGGCGAGCCGCCTAATGGCTCAATAAAGCAATTCGTTGGGCAACTTGGGCATTCTTCTTCTTCAATAGCCATTTCCTGAATATCTTTTATCGCTCGAACAACTTGACAAACACATCCTGAAGTACATCCACCACCACAGTGATTTGTACCAACTGATCCAACTGATTCCACTGATTCCATTTCTTCGTAACTCATGGATAAATTCCTCCTTGTCATCTATTGATCCATATTCATTAATAACATATTAGACATTAGCCAAATGGGTAACGGACAAATGCCTTGATCGGACAAAAATAGGCGGGTGAAATTTGATGTCAATCAATTGGTTTACATTCATTTTATTAGGCTTAGCGGTTTTTCGATTAACAAGATTATTGGTTTATGATCAAATAACAGAGTTTATTAGACGTCCTTTTATGCAAGAGTATGAAGCACCTGATGAAAATGGCGAATTAGAGATTTATCTTATTCCAAGAGAAAAAGGTTTTAGAGGATGGATCGGCCAACTCATTAATTGTTACTGGTGTACAGGGATCTGGGTATCAATCTTTATCTTTTTGATCTACTGGTTTTATCCAATAGTAGCGGAACCTTTGGTATATATTTTATCGATTGCTGGTTTTGCTTCCATTATAGAGACGATCATCCAACCCAAGATTTCTGAAGAATAAGGGCAATTTGGCAAACACATTTTTACTGGGTACATAAAATAAAGTGAGATAATATTACCCGGGATGTGATTGTAATGAATAATAGACCTAGAAAAAAGAATGCTGCTTGGCAGGGGCGTAAAAAAAGAACAGGTTGCGGATGTGGGCCAAAAAAACCTATAAAAAAAATTCACTAAAAGACATATAAAACCTAGTCACTTTTCTTTTAAGGAGGGGACTAGGTTTTATTTTTTTTAGGAGATTTAATTCATCATCATAATTTCAGAAATCTGGAGAAAAATATCTTATAGAACAAATCATGTCTCCTTTAAAAGGGACAGAGAAAATACAGGAGGCGCCGATGATAAAAAATATAGTATGGCTTTTCATGACGGCTCTTTTTTTCTTGATAGTAAGTGGGTGTTCAGGTAATAAAGACGGTGAAGAAGCACGCCTATCTTTAATGAATACAACCCAACCTGCCCCTATCGAATTGAATTTTCAAGAAAAGGATAAGTCTGTAGCCTATCAAGTAAGAGAAGATGTAAATAAAGTGGACGAAATTTATGATGCCGCTGTTATTGAAGGAAAGAAGGAAATTATTGTTGCTTATAAAGTAAAACATCTCCAACGCTTCAATATGAAAAAAATTGAAAAAAAGTTACAAGCACAATTAAAACGAAAATATCCACAGAAAAAATTTATTGTTTCCAGTGATTATAAAATATTCTTGGAAGCCATTCGTCTTAAGGAGGCTATGGAAAAAGAAAATATATCAACGGATGAAGCAAAGAAGCGTTTCAAAAAAATTATTAATTTAGAAAAGGAAATGACATAAATGGCTAGCAAAAATAAAACAAAAACACCAGAACAAATACAATATGACCAGTTACAAAAAAAACATGAACTTAAGCGCCCTCTTTTAAGAAACTGTCTTCGCGCTTTTTGGGTCGGTGGACTCTTTTGTTTAGTCGGACAGGCAATTACTTATTTTTATATTTATTTCTTTAATTTTACGGAACAAACAGCAGGTAACCCGACTACAGCGACAATGGTATTTATTGCGATGCTTTTGACCGGTTTTGGGGCTTATGACAGACTGGGTCAATTTAGTGGAGCAGGAAGTGGTGTACCAGTAACAGGCTTTGGAAATGCCGTCATTTCAGCGGCTATTGAGCATCGATCAGAAGGCTTTGTAGTTGGAGTGGGCGGTAATATGTTTAAATTAGCTGGTTCAGTTATTTTATTCGGCGTATTCTCTGCTTTTGTTATCGCTTTAATAAAAACTATCTGGATACTATGGGGGGGATTTTAATGCTACAAGGGGCTCAATCATGGGTTTTTTCACAAAAACCAACGATATTATCAACCGGGGTTGTTGGGGGTCCTTTTGAAAAGGATTGTCGCTTGGCAAATGATTTCGATAAATTCCATGATGACCTGCGTATGGGCAAAGATACTTATGAGAAAGCTCAAAATGTTTTACTGGAAGATGCAGTTGAAATCGCTCTTCGAAAAAAGGGTTTAACAGAAGATGCCGTACAATTTTTCCTCTCAGGTGATCTAATCAATCAAATTACCCCAACCACATTTGCAGCAAGAACAAACCAAATGCCCTATTTAGGACTTTTCAGTGCCTGTGCGCTTTCTACTGAAGGTTTGGCACTTGCCGCCCTCATAATCAATAGTGGGGGAGCAAATCATATTTTGACGGGAACAGCAAGTCATAATGCCTCAGCCGAAAAACAATTTCGTTATCCGACAGAATATGGTGGACAAAAACCGCCGACAGCTCAATGGACAGCAACAGCTTCGGGGGTTGGGCTTATTGGAACAGCCGAAAAACTAAATGGGCCTGCACCTCGTATCACCTCTGCGACAATCGGGAAGGTGATTGATATGGGATTAACCGATCCCTTTAATATGGGTGGGGCAATGGCACCAGCAGCAGTAGATACGATTCAAAGGCATTTTTTTGATTTAAAAAGGGATCCCTCTTATTATGACTTAGTCATTACAGGGGATTTGGCCGAAGTTGGGAGAAATACGGCTTTAGAGCTTTTTCAGCAAAAAGGTATATCTCTTGATGAAAACAGATTTCATGATTGTGGGTTAATTCTATACACAGATGAACAAGAAGTGTTTGCGGGAGCTAGTGGTCCAGGGTGTTCTGCTGCTGTAATGTATGGACATTTAGTAAATGAAATGAAAAGGGGCAGGTATAAAAGGATTTTAGTTGTCGCTACAGGAGCACTGCTTTCACCATTAACGGTTTTACAAAAAGAATCGATTCCGTGTATTGCCCATGCGGTTTCATTGGAGTACGAGTAAGAGGAGGTAAAGCAAATGTTAGCCATGTTTTTTTGGTCGTTTATGATTGGCGGTCTTATTTGTATGATTGGCCAGTTGATCATGGATACGCTTAAATTAACACCAGGGCATATGTTGAGTTTATTTGTTGTGATAGGAGCCGTTTTGGCTGGGCTTGGGCTTTATGAACCGCTAATTGACTTTGCGGGGGCGGGAGCAACCATCCCTATTACAAGCTTTGGCAATTCCCTTGTAAAAGGGGCAATGGCTGAAGCGGATAAACATGGGTTGGTTGGCGTGTTGACAGGAATGTTTGAGGTCACATCATCCGGTATTTCCGCCGCAATTGTGTTTGGATTTATTGGCGCTCTTATTTTTAAACCGAAAGGATAGAGGCCAACAGGACGTTGGTCAAAACGGCGAAGACATGCGGATATGGCGCGTCCTTAACCGTTCATCCTTTAAACGGAATACTTGTGCTTTTGGTTTTTTTGCCTCTTTTTTTTTAGGTTCGCCCATACGCAAATGACACTAGACACATAAGCTATAGTGAACCAACAAAAGAGAGGTGAGCGTAGATGTTCGGATATGGATACGGTGCAGGAGCTTGTGGATGTGGTGGTTATGGTGGTTATGCAGGTGGTGGCTTTTTCGGCGGAGGCTTTGCCTTGATTGTTGTTTTGTTTATCCTGCTGATAATTGTTGGTGCAGCCTTCTGTTAAAAATGTTGAGAATACAAAAAGATAGGTTGCGTTTAAAGCAACCTATCTTTTTCCTGTTCATTTTTTCATTTTTAACCACACTTATTTGACTTTCCTTCATATTATATAAAGTATGAACGGAAGGGAGCGGAAGAAATGGAAAATCATTTTTTTAAAAATGTAGAAAAGAAAACAGGCGTCAACATGAATGAAGTTTTAGAGTTAGCAAATTCACTGCAAAATGCAAACTTTAAAGACGAGAGAACGGTGAGGGGAATCATTAAAAAGGTTTCCCGTATTGCCAATAAGCCCGTTTCTAAAGAAATGGAAGATAAATTGGTCAAATCCATTGTTCAAGATGGGAACCAATTAGATATGGATTCTATTTCGAAAATGTTAAATAATAAGCGGTAAAGATCAGCATTGCCGTCCTGAAGGGCGGCTTTTCTTAAAATGAGTTAGATAAATGTTTCATACATATCATTTCGGGGTATTGAATAGAGAAAAGATATGGATGGGAGGGGGCTTTATGGGATATATTGGGCCTGTGCGACCTTATCAGTATCAGGAATACGATAAAAGAATTTTGACACGGCGAAAACAACATGACCCGATGCCGATTTCCACTACTGAGAAAGTGCCATTACTTACTCCATTTCAAAGAATTTTAAATCGTAAACAATCTAACAATCAACAGACAATAAGGAAAAAGGCGACGAGGGATAAGAATTTATCTAGAAAACCTATTCACCTTAACGAGTTTGATTTTAAAACGAAAGGAAGGCATTTCAATGAATATGTATAACATTGAAATGCCTTCTTGTTTTTGTATAAGAAATAGTTATTATCAGTTACAGCTTAATCCAGCAGTGTTTTTTCTTCATTTACTTGCTTTATCATCGTCTTATGGGGAATTCCAGCATCCATAAATTCCTCTGAACATACCTTGTAGCCAAGTTTTTCATAAAACGGAATCGCGTAAGTTTGAGCATGAAGCTTCAGTTGTTGAATTTTATTATCTTTTGCAAACTGTTCGATCGTTTGCATAATGATTTTCCCTGCTCCCATACCACGATAAGAGGGCATAATGCAAATCCGCTCAACCTTTCCTATTTTATCTATTGTTCGGAATCTTCCAGCCCCGATAGGCTCATCTTGATCATATAAAACAAAATGGGCAGATTCATTTTCAAATTCATCTATTTCTAGTTCTAATGGTACCTTTTGTTCTTCAACAAATACCTTTTTTCTAATATAAAACGCATCTTCTAGTTGTTGTTCTGTCGTTGTTTGTACAGCTTGCATAATTATTATTAATCCTTTCCTAATCGAATGGTTTCATAAGTTGACCACGAACCATTCTCTAATTGATAAACTAGATGGATACGATCAACTGTTTCTTCGTGTTCAACACCTAGCATTCCAAGTGCACCGAAAACGTCGGAATGCTCGTCATTTGATAGTTTTTGTCCAATCGTTACATGAGGAACGAAAGGATGTTCAGGTGGGTCACTTGGCATTTCATTGTATAGTTCTTCATGGAGGCGTTCCAGTTCGTCTGTTTTTTCGACTTTTAGATAAATGGTGTTGGTTATTGGCTGAAATGAACTAACTTTAAGGAATTTTAAATGGATAGGCTGATATTTTTGAGCAATTGAATTTAGTATTTCGGTTAATTTTTCAGGGCTTTCCTCCGTTTCAAAACCTTCCATCAACGTCAAATGTGGAGGAATCAAGGCATAGTGAGGATCATAACGCTTCCGGTAAGAATTGGCTAAATCCTGTAACTTTTTTGATGGGAAAATGACAATACCATATTTCATGTTTTTGCCTCCTTTTCTTATATGAATACCTTATTACATTACTATAACAGATTCTTATACAGGTTGCTCAGGAAAACATCGTTTGTAATGCCCTTTTAACATCTGGTTGCCAATATTTCCAAGAATGTCCACCATTAAATTCATCATAAAAAGTCTCATAACCTTTTTCGATAAATAATTGATGCAATTCACGATTAGGTGTGAGGAAATCTCGATTATTCGATATTTTTACGACCGTTTCCTCTGTCCCGACCACTTGGTAAATTTTAAATTGGACAGAGGGAGGTGCAGTTTGAACTTCATTGAGTATCTCTTGATTCACATAAGGCGAATGAAGGATAATGTTTTTGAATAGTTCTGGATAATGCATGGCTGTACGTAAAGAGACGGTTCCAGCAAGACTATCGCCCATTAATGTCCGCTTCTCTCTTTGTGTATAAGTTGGATATTTTTGGTCAATCCAGGGGATTAATTCCTTTCCAAGAAATGTCATGAAAGAAGAATTTTCCTCTCCCGATGGATGATACTTTTTTCGACGATCAGGAATGTCTTTATAATGTGTCGCAACAATAATCGTTTTTTCTAATAAGCCTTGTTCAATTAACTCGTCTGCGTAACGGGTCAGTTTGCCCAATTGGAAGTAGTCTTTTCCATCCTGTACGACGATGAGAGAATGCTTTTCACTTGGGGAAAAAGCAGCTGGTAAATAAACAAGTAAAGGGATATTTTCTTGAAGTTGTCTGCTTTCAATATTTGCATCATAAATTTTTCCCCTCGGAAATGACATAGTAAACACCTTGCTTTCATTTTTTCCTTCTAAGACTTTCTCGTTATTTTAACATAAAAAGAAATAGAAGGGGATTAAGAAGAAAGCGATAATTGCAAAAAGGTACCTAAAAAACGAAGGGAAAGTCTACCCTTCTTTTTTTCAGGTGCCGAATAGTAAGATATAAGGTAAATCATGCTTGCCTTAGCTCAAGTCTTCTTGCGACCAAAGATAATGCATAGTTCACGAGGAAGTATACGACCGCAATAAGCATGAAAATTGGGATGACATACTGTTGGCTTTGTGCTTGAATAATTTTTGCATTATGAAGCAATTCTGGTAGTGAGATGATTACCGCAAGGGACGTATCCTTTAAAAGCGAGATAAATTGGCTGACAAGATTCGGTACCATTCTCTTCAATGCTTGGGGGAGAATGACCTTCCGCAAAGCTTGCAAATAGGTGAGACCAGAGGAGCGTGCCGCCTCCATTTGTCCCTTTTCAATTGAATTCAATCCACCTCTGACAATTTCCGCAATCATCGATGATTCAAAAACAACTAAGGCTACAATAGCTGAGAAGGTAATACTTAAGTTAATACCGATTTCAGGCAATGCTAAATATGTAAACAATATAATTAATAGAAGTGGCAAGTTTCGGATTGTTTCAACAATTACGACAACAATTTGTGAAATGACAGGTATTCTGGTGAAGCGAATCGTTCCAAGTATGCCGCCAATAATAAAACTAAATAGTATGGCAATAACCGCTACTTGTAATGTCACATAAAATCCTTGCATTAGGAAAGCTAAATTTTCTGGCGAAAATGCACCTGAAAAATCCATTTTGCCCCCTCCTTAATAGGTATTTGCGAGTCGTTTTTCTATATATCTGACGCCTACACTTAATGGAATGGTGATTATTAAATAAAGTAAGGCGACTAATATGTATACATCAAAAACAATAAAGGTTTTAGCTGAAATAAGATCTGCTTGGTACATCAAATCTGCACCGGAAATCAGCGCCAAAATCGATGAGTTTTTCACTAAATTTATAAATTGATTGCCGATTGGTGGTATAACAATTTTAATTGCTTGGGGTAGAATAATCATTCTCATTGTTTGCGTATACGTTAGCCCCGATGATCTTGCAGCTTCTGTTTGCCCTTTTGGAATAGATAGTATGCCAGATCGAATGGCTTCCGCAATAAACGCTGAAGTATAAATAGAAAGGGCAATGGTCCCTGCAGTAATACCACTAAACCTTATTCCAATCACAGGTGTTCCGATAAAAAAGAAAAAGGCGATGACGACCAAAGGGATATTTCTAAAAAATTCTACATAGGCGGTCCCAACCCAACGTAATGGAGCAATCGGTGTAATTCGCATTACGGCGATAATGGTTCCAACTATGAAACTAGCTACTAATGCTGTTAAACTTGCGACTATTGTAACTTTAAAGCCATCCCAAAACATATCAGAGTAATCTACCAAGATTGAGAAGTCCAACATATCTCCCCCCATTTCATTTAATTAGGATGAGCATCAACTGCTCATCCTATCAATGAATCTATTTAAACGATCAGTCCAAATCAATCCATTTGCTATAAATCTCATCATATTTTCCATTATCTTTTATTGCTTTCAGGGCATCATTGATTGCTTCTACTAGCTCTTTTTCCCCTTTTTTCACTCCGATTCCATAAGGCTCTTCAGTGAATTTACCTCCTACCAATTCGTAAGAATCATCTTCCGAAGCCATACCTAAAAGAATGGAATCATCCGTCGTTAATGTATCACCTT
Organism: Bacillus subtilis; assembly: GCF_008764245.1. Classification (GTDB taxonomy): domain Bacteria; phylum Bacillota; class Bacilli; order Bacillales; family Bacillaceae_C; genus Lederbergia; species Lederbergia ruris. Next base: position 180,035 of record NZ_VTQV01000001.1, on the reverse strand, counting down.
GGCCTGATTTCAGTGCAGTAAATGCTTCTTGATAATTTTCGTATTCCAGTACTTTAGCATCTGGGGCTACTTCACGAATGTTAACCGCCGAGGTGGAGCCTTTTACTGCAAGGACAGTAGTATCCTTTGATAGGTCATCAACACTTTTGATCGGGCTGCCTTTTTTGACTAATAGGGACTGGCCTGCTTCAAAATAGACATCAGAAAAATCAACTTCTTTTTTACGTTCGTCCGAGATTGTCATCGTTGCGATGATCGCATCAATATCCCCTTTGTTCAATAGCGGAATTCTTGTCTTTGATGTCACTTCAACAAATTCCACTTTGTTTTCATCACCAAGTATTTCATTTGCTATTTGCTTGGCAATATCAATATCGAATCCTTCCACCTCTCCTGAAGCAGGATTCTTTAAACCAAAGAGTTTTGTGTCGTTTTTCACACCAAAGATAATTTTGTCACGTTCCTTAATGGCTTCAAGCACGTTTTGGTTCTTATCACCACTCCCGCTTTTTGTGCCACTTTTGGTACCGCATGCACCTAAAAGAATAATAGACAGTAAAGCCACTAGCACCAAAACTGATAATCTTTTTAGTTTCTGCATATTCTCTCTCCTTTTTTTAATGATTTAGTATACGACTAAGAAATAATTTAGCCCGTTCGTCTTGGGGATTTTGGAAAAATTCCACAGGATCGGCCTCTTCAAGAATTCGCCCTTCATCAATAAAGATAATTCGGTCTCCCACTTCCTTGGCAAATCCCATTTCATGGGTCACTACGACCATTGTCATGCCTTCTTTGGCAAGCGCCTTCATAACATCTAAGACTTCACCAACCATTTCCGGATCGAGTGCAGAAGTGGGCTCATCAAAGAGTAAAATTTCAGGTTTCATAGCAAGTGCTCTTGCAATCGCGACACGTTGTTGCTGTCCGCCTGAGAGCTGAGAAGGGTAGGAGGAAGCTTTATTTGGAATCCCAACTTTTTCTAGATAGAACTCAGCTGTCTTTTTGGCTTCTTCTTTTGATTTCCGTAAGACATTGATAGGAGCAAGGGTAATATTTTCAAGGACTGTTTTATGTGGGTATAAATTAAAATGTTGAAATACCATACCTATATGCTGCCTTACTTTATTAATGTCCGTCTTTTTATCATGGATTTCTTTATCTCCAACCGTTAGAGAACCGTCGGAGATTGTTTCAAGTTTATTGATGCATCTCAGTAAAGTACTTTTTCCAGACCCCGATGGACCAATAATGACCACTACTTCTCCTCTGTTAATTGTTAGGTTAATGTTTTTTAAAACATGAAAATCCCCAAAGTATTTATTCACATTTTTAAAGGAAATCATATCTTTCCCCCTTTCCATTGACACAGATATAAACTTTCCAGGATGCGAAACCGCTTTCCCTTTTTGATACATTAAAAGATTCCCCGAAGACTTTAATTCTTAGGCATAAGTACTAGTTCCTCCCCTTGGACATTAGAGAAAAAATTTTCCCATTATTATGTATCTTACCTTTAACTTTATATTATATTACTAAATTAAAAAACAGAATACAAGGGGAACAATGATGCAAATTGGGTATGAATTTGTTTTTATCAAAACGTTTAGAGCAGGTGGAGAGAAACCATTCATTTTCTCCACCTGCTCTGTTTGTTGCGTATTCAACATCTCCCTATAGGTCAGGAGGAAATCGGATTGAATACATGGGATGTTAGCCATTTTGTTTCTGGATTGTTATCCATGTTTTTCTGCTGACTAATATATTCTAGCCACAATAAATCCTCTAAAATACTAGTGTGTAAACTGGAAATTCTCCTTATATTATATAAAGAAGCCAAACATCCATGGGAAAAATAATAGGTGTCTTTCATCGTTTCTCCTGTTTCTCTAATCAAGTCTTCACTCTTCAGAGGAATTTGTGCATGCTCCGTTAACTCATATCGGTTGATTAAAAGTTTCATAAATAATTGTATATTTTCGTACGAATGTACGATGGACTGGATGATGATTTTCTCATCGATTCCGGTTGAATGCATCGTTTTCCAGAGAATGAGTAAACTTTTATGGAGAGTGATAATGGAAATCCATAAACCAAATAATGAATCATTCGGATCGATCATCCGACAGTTCTTGGGGTTCATCTTGACCACCTAAGTTCTCAGGAGTCGATTCATCAGAAAGTTCTTTGTCACCCTGCAATGTACTGCCTTCCTCATTGGATTGTGTCTCCTGAAGTTCATTTATATCCCCGTTTGAATTTTCATCCAATTCATTATTGAACAGATTGTGAGAGTGGGAGGACATTTGTCTTTCATCAAATGCAAAAATTTCTTCTAGCTTGTTTAATAAATACCAATCCTTCATCACAGCCGTTCTTAATAAATGGAGGGCAGATTTATTCATCGTAATAATTTCTTGATTGGAGGGATGAGTTGGAAAATTGTATTCATTCCCTATAAAGGCATGGATTTTAGAAGCGCCAGCATTCAAAAGATTAGCTAATGCCATTTCTTCATGGATGATCGACTCTAACAAATGATCAATGACTTCTTGGCGCGATGTATGATTAGGCCCCTCGGGCATGTTCATTCATAAACCTCCCTTACGCATGATCTCAACATTATTTTATTGGATGTTTCTGAATACGTGAGCAGATGGCAAGCCCATTATATGGAAGGTATTAAATACGTTATGGCAAAATGGATAAAACGAGTGATTCGTCGCTTCGTCCAGAGCCAAAGATGAATTTGTAAAAATTTGACCTAAAATGTCTAAAATGAGTTATAATAGAATTGATGTCAAGGAGGTGAGGAAGATAGACTATCAACCGTTTATTGATGCAATGAAACTTGCTTTGGAGGAAAATAATGACATTTTAATGAAAGCTATGCGATCGGACATGCAAGAATTTAGGGAAGAGATGCGTTCCGACATGCAGGAA